>JBGPKU010000001.1:0-124472 GCA_041486085.1 Candidatus Limnocylindria bacterium
CGTCGTGGGCCGGCTCAACGTCATCGTCGCCGGCGGCACTGGCGCCGGGAAGACCACGCTCCTCAACGTCCTCTCCTCCTATATCTCGGGCCGCGAGCGCATCGTGACGATCGAGGACGCCGCCGAGCTTCAGCTGCACCAGGAACACGTTGCGCGTCTCGAGACTCGTCCGCCGAACGTCGAAGGCAAGGGCGCCGTCACGATCATGGATCTGGTCAAGAACTCCCTGCGTATGCGGCCAGAGCGCATCGTCGTCGGTGAGATCCGCGGCGGCGAGGCCCTGTCGATGCTCCAGGCGATGAACACGGGCCACGACGGCAGCCTTTCAACTGGTCACGCCAACTCGCCGCGAGACATGATCGCCCGCCTCGAGACGATGTGCCTGATGGCGGGCGTCGATCTTCCGGCGCGGGCAATCCGCTAGCAGATCTCGAGCGCGCTCGACGTCATCGTGCAGATCAGCCGCCTCAAGGATGGCTCGCGCAAGATCACGAACATCACCGAGGTCCAGGGGATGGAAGGCGAGCAGGTCGTCCTGCAGGACGTGTTCATCTTCGAGCAGACCGCCTACGTCGACGGCAAGGTCATCGGTCGCATCCGGCCCACCGGCATCCGGCCAAAGTTCACCGAGAAGTTCGAGGCCGCGGGCATCAAGCTCCCGCAGAACGTCTTCGGTGACATGTCCGGCGGTCTGCTCAACCGTTGATGCAGTACGCCCTTCCGATCGGCGCGTTCGTCGGGATCCTGTTCTTCTTCTGGGGCATCAGCTCGCTGCTGTCCTCGACTGGCTCGAGCGTCGAGGAGCGGATGGCCCGATATGCCGGCGGCCAGGCGCAGCCGGACCGGGAAGCGAAGCCAGGCGAGAAGAAGAAGAAGCGCTCCAGCGGGCGCAAGGACCTCGTCGACCCGTTCGCGACGCTTTCGGGTGACATTCAGGACAAACGCTTCTCCACGCGGGTGCAGCGCGATCTCGCGCGCGCCAACCTCAAGCTCCGCGTCGCCGAGTACTACTACATCCGCATCGGCACGGCGCTCGGCCTGGGCTTGCTCCTCGGCGTTCTGCGCGACCCGCTCTCGGGCGTGATCGGCGTCCTTCTCGGCTACATGCTCCCGCGCATGTACGTCGGCCGCCGCATCTCTGGTCGTCTCGGGGCATTCAACAAGCAGCTCGCCGACACCACGACGCTGCTCTCGAACTCGCTGCGCGCCGGCTCGAGCTTTCTGCAGTCGATCGAGCTCGTGTCGCGCGAGTCTCCGGCACCGATGGGTGAGGAGATGGGTCGCGTTGTCCGTGAGGTCAACCTTGGTCTTGCGCTCGAGGAAGCGCTCGCGAACCTCGTACGCCGGATCAAGTCCGACGACCTCGATCTCATGGTCACGGCGATCGGTGTTCAGCAGCAGGTCGGTGGAAACCTCGCGGAGATTCTCGACACGATCGCGTTCACGATCCGCGAGCGCGTCCGCATCAAGGGTGAGATCAACACGCTCACCGCGCAGGGACGCATGTCCGGTTACCTCGTCGCGTTCCTGCCGATCGGCATCGCCGTCACGTTGAACTTCATCAACCCGGCGTTCATGCAGCCGCTCTTCACTCAGCTCCTCGGGCAGATCCTGCTCGGCGTCGGCGGCGTGATGATGGTCATCGGCTTCTTCGCCATCCAGAAGATCGTGAGCATCAAGGTTTGATGCATATCGAGCGAGTAGCGGCTTCGCCGCCACAGGCGAGTCCATCCGCCGGGGCGTGTCTCCGGCGCAGCCGGAGATTGAGCTAGATGGAACCGGTCGTCTTCTCCCTCGTCGTCTTCCTCGGTGTGCTGCTGATCATCGGCTCGATGCTCATCGGCCAGGAGCTGGATCCGGTGCAGGCTCGCCTGCAGCAGATCGCCGTCCGTCCACGCACCCTCGAAGAGCTCGAGCTCCAGCGTCCGCTCTCAGAGCGCACGCTCAAGCCGGTCATCCAGGGCATCTCGCGGCTCATTGGCCGCTTCTATCCGACCAACACCGTGCGCGGCATCACGCTGAAGCTGAAGCGCGCCGGTATGGAGGACACCAGCACCGAATTCTTCCTCGGCGTGAAGGGCTTCTCCGCCGTCGTCGGCGCGATCGCGCTGTCGTCGCTCCTCAACCTGATGACGAGTGACCTC
Organism: Candidatus Limnocylindria bacterium; assembly: GCA_041486085.1. Lineage (GTDB taxonomy): Bacteria > Chloroflexota > Limnocylindria > P2-11E > P2-11E > CF-39. Next base: position 2,145 of record JBGPKU010000001.1, read on the forward strand.
GCCTTTACGCTCGGTGGCTTGCTGGGTGGTCTGTTCCTTGGATTCCTCGCGCCGGACTACTACCTCACGACCAAGGCGGGCGGCCGAGGCAACGGCATCCTGGAGCAGCTGCCGGACGCGCTGGACCTGCTCACGATCTCGGTCGAGGCCGGCCTCGGCTTCGATGCGGCGATCGTCAAGGTCACGGAGAAGATGAAGGGCCCGCTCACGGAGGAGTTCAAGCGCGCCGCGGGCGAGCAGCGCATCGGCAAGTCCCGCCAGGAGGCGCTGCGCGGTATCCACGAGCGGGTCGAGGTGAAGGAGCTGCAGAGCTTCATCTCCGCGATCATCCAGGCCGATCAGCTCGGTGTGTCGATGTCCAAGGTGCTTCGCATCCAGTCCGAGCAGCTGCGCATCGAGCGCCGCCAGCGCGCCGAGGAGAAGGCCGCGCGTGCCCCGATCTTGATCATGCTGCCGACCGTCGGCTGCATCTTCCCCTCGCTGTTCATCGTGATCCTCGCGCCAGCCGCGCTATCCGCGATGGCCTCCTGCTCAGGCGGCGTGTAGGCGCATCCAGCCCTGCAGCGAGTCCGCAACACCACGCGGGGCACAGTGCTCGCCGTCCATTGCGACGTCGCCGATAACTTCGTCTCGCGCGGCTTCGGCCTGATCCCCAAAGGCAGCCTGCCCGAGGGTGGCGGTCTGCTCATCACCCGGACGTCGTCGATCACGATGTGGTTCATGCGCTTCGCCATCGATGCGGTGTTCATCGACCGCGAAAAGCGCGTCGTCCGCGTCGTCGAACGGATCCCGCCATGGCGGTTCGCCATCGCCGCCCGCGGCGCCCGGGACGTCCTCGAGCTGCCGGTGGGCGCGGTGTCGCGCAGCGGCACGCAAGCCGGGGACGAACTTGTCTTCGAGCGGGTGGACCGGCCGTGATCGAGCTCCTCCTCGCGCCGCGCTGCGCCGGTTGCGACGTGCCGGGCGCATGGTTCTGCCTCGACTGCCGCGACGCCTGCGACCCCATCAGCCACGGACGGATGCACGCGGCCGGGACCTACGGCGGGCCGCTGCGCGCAGCCATCCACCGCTTCAAGTACGGCGGCGAGCGAGCCCTCGCGGCCGAGCTCGGCGCCCTCATCGCCGCACGGATCGCGTCAGACCTGGCGACCGGCGGGATCCTCGATGTCGTCGTCCCGGCGGTGTCGCATCTCCGTCGGACGCGCGAGCGCGGCTACGACCACGCAGCCTTGCTCGCGGCGGAGGTCGCAGCGCGGTGCGCTCTGCCGCTGCGCGCACCGCTGCGGCGCATACGCCTCACCCGGCCGCAGGTGGAGCTTGACCGTCAGGCCCGCCTGTCGAACGTCCGCGGCGCGTTCGTCGCCGAGGCCGGGGCGCTGCAGGGCCTCCGTGTCGCCCTCATCGACGACGTCGCCACCACCGGTGCCACGCTTGCCGCGGCCGGCGCCGCTCTGCGCGCCGCCGGCGCCCGCGACGTCCGCGCGTACATCGTTGCGCTCGACGAGTAGCCGATCCCGACGCACGACCCCGGGCGTGGGCTAGCGTCACGCACGTGACTGCCGTCCCGCGCTCGCGCTGGGTGATGCGTGGGCTCCTGTTGTTCCTGCTGGCTTTCGCGAACCTGAACGAGATCTGGTCGCCGGACGTCATCCCGAACGCCCTGCTGCCGTTCACGCTCGTGCGCGAAGGGAACGTGAACTACGACGAATTCGTGTTCCGCCCCAACGCTCGCGTGCAGCAGGTCGCCGGCGCCGATCGGATCGACTCCGAGGCGTACTTTTTCCGCGCCTGCGGCGCGTCGACCGCGACCGAGCCGCCGACAGTGCCGCGCAGCCGCGGCGGGCCGCCCGCTCCCGGTCCGAACGATCACGTGTGCTCGGTGTTCCCGCCGGGTATGGGTCTCTTGGCGCTGCCGTTTTTCCTACCCTTCGTACTCACGGGCGCGCCCGCGCTCGATCTCGGACTGCTCGTGCGGGTGGGTCATGTCGCCGCGGCCTTCTACGAGACCATCGCCGCGCTGCTGCTCTGGGCGGTGTTCCGCCGCTTCGTCTCCGATCGCTGGGCACTCGGGCTCACGCTGCTCTACTACCTCGGGACGAGCGTTCGCACGGTCTCCTCGCAGGCGCTGTGGCAGCACGCCGGCGTTCACCTCGCGGTGGCGGTCGCGCTGTGGCTCGTGCTCGTCGAGCGCGACGTTCCCTGGCGCCGCGACTTCCTCTCGGGGTTGGCGCTCGGTCTGGGTGGCTTCGTCCGTCAGACGGCCGCCGTGATCGGTGCGTTCCAGAGCGGCTGGAGCGGACGAGCGGCAGTCGCGGCGCTCGCCGGCGTCGCCATCGGTCTGGTGCCGCTCGCCGCGTTCAACTGGATGGCCTTTGGCTCTCCGCTGGAGCAGGGCTATGGCGACAAGCCATTCGGCCGATCCTGGGCGACCGGCCTTGCCGGGCTGCTCGTCTCACCATCCCGCGGCCTCTTCGTGTACGAGCCTTACGCGATCTTCGCGCTTGCCGCCCTGTTCGTCGCGCGCCGTCGCGTCCGAACGGAGCTGGTGGCGGCGCGTCTGAGCAGCCTCACCCTCGGCTGGATCTTCCTGCTAGGCCTCTACGTCTCGTACGAAGAATGGTGGGGCGGTCGCGTGTTTGGCCCGCGTTTCCTCGACGACCTTGCGCCGGTGGTGTTCGCGGCGCTGGCATGGGGGATCGGTCGCGGGCTGCTCGCGCGGACCTGGGCACGTGGACTGTTCATCGTCTCCGCCGCATGGTCGCTCCTCATCTTCAACGCGGCCGCGCTCGTATACGACCAGAAGTGGGACACCGTTCCGGTGAACGTGAACGACGATCCCACGAAGCTCTTCAGCTGGAGCGATCCGCAGTGGCTCGCCGTCCTGCAGGCGCTACCAGGTGGCGGCATCCGCGTGATCGTCGCGCTCGTCATCACCGCGCTCGTGCTGGTCTTCCTGCTCCGGGTGGAGGGGCTGCTCACGCGCCGGGTGCTAGCGTCGCCACGGTGAGCACGGGCCTGCTGCTCTTCTTCGGCCGCGGCGGCGATTCGGACATCGAGCGGCGGCTCGACACGATCAAGATCGCGATCGGCGCTTCGGTGCTCTCGCGCGCCGGCGACGCGGGCTTCGGCCCGCTCATCGGTGTGACCGCGGACGCGGACGCCGCGCGCTTCCTTTCGTCCGCGGGTGCCGACGTCGTCGCGCCGCAGACCTCACCGTTCCATTTCGGACAGGAGGTCGCCGCTATCGCGCGGTCGCGCGGGCTCGATCGCATCTGCACGATCGGCGCCGGTGCGGGTGCGCTCTTCACCACAGCGGAGCTGCAGCGGATCCGCGAGGAGCTCGAGGCGAGCGAGGCGCTGGTGCTCTCGAACAACTACTACTCCTCCGATCTGGTCGCCTTCACGCCCGCATCGGCTCTCGGTGTCATCGACCTGCCGGCCACCGACAACCCACTCCCACGGCGTCTGCATCAGCAGGGCGGACTGTCGTCACGTCAGCTGGATCGCTCCGCCGCCACGCTGCTCGACGTCGATACGCCGGCCGATGCCGCGGTGCTCATCCGCCATCCGGCCTGTCCAGAGGCATTGCGCACGCTCGACCCGTGGGGCCCGGAGCTCGGCGGGCGGATCGACGCCCTGATGCGCCTGATCACGACACCCGAGCGCGAGCTGCTCGTCGCCGGCCGCGTGGGTGCGCCGGTGTGGTCGTATCTCGAGTCCCAGACCGCGTGCCGCGTGCGAATGCTCGCGGAGGAGCGCGGCATGCAGGCGGCCGGACGCGATGCCGCGGGCGAGGCGCGCACCGCGCTTGGCTTCCTCTACGCGGAGATCGGTCCCGAGCGCTTCTTCGAACGGCTGGGCGAGCTCGCGGACGGCATGCTCTTCGACACGCGCGTGCTCTTCGCGCATCTGGGCTGGCGCGCGTCCGCGCCCGATCGCTTCGCCGCGGATCTCTTCCGGCACGAGGCGATCGGCGAAGCGCCCCTCGCGGCGTTCACCAGGGCGGCGGCAGCCGCGCCGTATCCATTGCTGCTCGGCGGCCACACGCTCGTCTCCGGCGTGCTGTGGACCCTCGTCGAGGCCGCCTGGTCCGGCCATCCGGACGCGTGAGCCTGGCGTGACGCTTTTCGATCACCACGTCCACACAGATCGCTCGGATGGTACGAAGTCGCTCGCGGAGCGAGCCGAGAGCGTGCGGCTGCGACCGCACGGGGTATCCGATCACTTCCCTTGGGCGAACAAGATGACGTCTGACGACGACGTACTTCGTTATCTGGACGACGCTTCGTCCCTCGGCCTGCGCGTCGGCCTCGAGTACGACCTTGGTGTCGCGCCCGAGCTGCGCGCGAGCACGCGCGAAGCGCTCCACTACGTGATCGGCGCGGTCCATCAGATCGAGCTCGCGCCGGGCGAGTGGATCAGCTACGACGAGGCGGGTGCGTATCTGAAGGGCCGCCTGCACTCCTTCAAGGACTCGAAGCGGTTCATCGACGCGCCGCTCCAGCGACGCATCCGCGAGCGCACACTCGAAGTCGTGCGGACCGGCATCGAGCGCGACGGGATCGATATCCTCGGCCACGCGACAATGGGTCCGCTCGCGGCGCTCGGTGATCCGGAGACCGTGTATCCCGCGGAGTGGCAGGAGCGCCTCATCCGCCTGTGCCGGGACAACGAGGTGGCCATCGAGGTCAACGAGTGCTACTCCGTCCCGCACCGCGAGTTCCTCGAGCGTGCGGGCCGGCTGGGCGCCCGCTTCTCGGTCGGGACGGACAGCCACTTCTCGATCAAGCCGCTCGAAAAGACGATGGCGATGATCCGGGCCGCGGGCCTGGGCGACGAGCGCTTCCTGGCAGGCGCGCGGATCAGGGCGCGGTCTGCTCCGGGATGAGCAGCTCGTAGACGAGGAGGCCGATCGCGGCCAGCAGGAGCAGGTGGACGAGGTTCCCGCCGACATTGAAGGCGAGCGCCGCGAACCATGCGAAAATGAGGCACCAGATGAGGATCCAGCGCACGCGATGACCCGCACCCATGCTCATGGAACCACAGGCTAGCGCCCATATACTTTGAATGCTCGCGGAATGACGCAAGGGACGACGCTGCACGGAGGGGAGCCTGTGTACGGGGGACTCGCCGTCTACACCGGGAACGCCCACCGGAAGTTCGCGATCGATATCTGCAACACGCTCGAGATCCCGTTGGGCGACGCGGACGTCTTCAAGTTCGCCAACGACAACATCTTCGTGAAGATCAACGAGAACGTCCGGGAGCACGACGTCTACATCGTCCAGTCGCTCGCAGCGGGCCTGGGCGTCGGGGTTTCCGACGCGATCATGGAGCTCCTGATCATGATCGACGCCTGCAAGCGCGCGTCGGCCGCCCGCATCACCGCCGTCATGCCGTACTACGCCTATGGCCGGTCGGACAAGAAGGACCAGCCGCGGGTGCCGATCACCGCTCGGCTCCTCGCGGACCTCATCTCGGTCGCCGGTGCCGACCGTTTCCTCACGATGGATATGCACCAGATGCAGATCCAGGGCTTCTTCGGGATCCCCGGTGATGAGCTCTCCGCGCGCAACAAGATCGTCGAGTACCTGAAGTCCATCGTGCGTGACGACAAGGATGAGTTCGCCCTGGTCGTCCCGGACCTCGGCTACGCGAACGCCGCGCGGCGTATCGCCGAGCTTCTGGACATCCCGCTGGTCTTCATGCAGAAGACGCATCGCGACAACAGCGGCAAGAGCGAGATCGTGGCTGTGATCGGCGACATCGATCGCCGCAAGTGCATCGTCATCGATGACGAGATCGACCGCGGCACAACCATGGTCAACGCCATCCGGATCCTCCAGGAGCGGGGCGTCTCCGACATCTGGGTCGCCGTCACGCACGCCGTGCTGTCGGGCGACGACGCCGCGGAACGCCTGTTCGATAGCGGTATTGTCGAACTGGTGACCACCGACACCTGCCCGCTCAAACCGTCAGTGCGCAACGACCCCCGGCTGCGGGTGCTGCCCGTCGCGCCACTCTTCGCGGAGGCGATCCGCCGCATCCACGAGGGTGAGTCCGTCGGCGCGCTCTTCAATCCACCCGGGTCGCAGATGCCGCTGCCGATCACATAGCCGGTCGTTCGTGAGCGGCCTCACACGGTTCTTTGACTCCAACGAAGGAGAGCTGCGCCGTCTCCGCAAGGTGGCGCAGCGCGTCAACGCGCTCGAGGAGACGACCAAGGCGCTCTCTGACGACGAGCTGCGTCGGCGGACCGAGGTCTTCCGCGAGCGTCTTCTCAAGGGCGAGAGCCTCGACGACCTGCTGCCCGAGGCGTTCGCCGCCGTGCGGGAAGCGGCACGACGCAATCTCAATCAGCGCCACTTCGACGAGCAGCTCCTCGGTGGTATGGCCCTCCACCGGGGCCACGTGGCCGAGATGAAGACCGGTGAGGGCAAGACGCTCGTCGCGTCGCTCGCGCTCTACCTCAACGCCCTCGAAGGCAAGGGCGCGCACCTGGTCACCACGAACGACTACCTCGCCAAGACCGGCGCCGGCTGGATGGCGCCGATCTATCAGGCCCTCGGCATGACCGTCTCCTACATCGCGCACGACAAGTCCGCGATGTGGGATACCTCGGTCGTGCTCGACGTGCTCGACGAGCGCCATAAGCACTGGCGCGACGTCACGCGGCGCGAGGCGTACCTCGCGGATATCACCTACGGCCAGAACTCCGAGTACGGCTTCGACTACCTGCGCGACAACATGACCGACGACCTCGTGAACATGGTCCAGCGCGAGCTCCATTACGCGATCGTCGACGAGGCCGACTCGATCCTCATCGACGAGGCGCGAACGCCCTTGATCATCTCGTCGCCGGCCGAGGACGCGACCGACACCTACTACAAGTTCGCGACCGTCGCGAAGCAGCTCAGCGAGGGAGGCGACTACGTCATCGAGGAGAAGCACCGTGCGGTGACCCTGACGGAGGACGGCATCGCGCGCGCCGAGCGTCTCCTCGGCGTGCGGAACATGTACGAGGGTGACGTCACCGCGGTCCATTACCTCGACAACGCGGTGAGGGCCAAGGCTCTGTACCTGAAGGACCGCGAGTACGTGGTCAAGGACGGCGAGGTCGTTATCGTCGACGAGTTCACCGGTCGCCTCATGCCCGGCCGCCGCTGGAGCGATGGCCTTCATCAGGCCGTTGAGGCGAAGGAAGGCCAGAAGATCCAGCGCGAGACACGCACCTTCGCCACGATCACGATCCAGAACTACTTCCGCATGTACGCCAAGCTCGCCGGCATGACGGGCACCGCGGCGACCGAGGCCGAGGAGCTGTTCAAGGTCTACAAGCTCGAGGTCACGATCATCCCGACCCACCGGCCGATGGTCCGAAAGGATGATCCGGACCTCGTGTACAAGACCGAGCAGGGCAAGTGGGACGCCGTGGTCCGTGACGTGAAGGAACGGAACGCCCGCGGTCAGCCGATCCTCATCGGCACGACCTCCGTGGACAAGAGCCAGCGGCTCTCCGACGAGCTCAAGCGCCACGGCATCAAGCACGACGTCCTCAACGCGAAGAACCACGAGCGCGAGGCGCTCATCATCGCGGGCGCCGGCGAGCGCGGCGCCGTCACCGTGTCGACGAACATGGCCGGCCGCGGTGTCGACATCCTCCTGGGCGAGGGGGTGAAGGAGCTGGGCGGCCTGCACGTCATGGGTACCGAGCGGCACGAGGCGCGGCGCATCGACAACCAGCTGCGCGGCCGTGCGGGTCGGCAGGGCGACCCGGGCACGACGCGGTTCTATAACTCGCTCGAGGACGACCTCATCCGCATCTTCGCCTCCGAGCGAGTGGCCGGCCTCATGACGCGCCTCGGCTTCGACGACGAACAGCCGATCGAGTCGGGCATGGTCACCGGCGCGATCACCCAGGCGCAGATCAAGGTCGAGACCCGCAACTTCGATATCCGCAAGCGCGCGCTCGAGTTCGACGACGTGCTGAACAACCAACGCACGGTCATCTACGGCGAGCGCCGGAAGATCCTCGAGAAGGGCGACGTCCGTGACACCGTGCTCGGCTACCTGCACGACGAGGCCGCGGCCATCGTGGACGCCGAGGCCACCGGGTCCGACCCTGAAGACTGGGACCTCGACAAGATCGCGCTCACCCTCGGCGCGCTCCTGGGCCGCAGCGACATCACCAGGCAGAGCTTTGGGGAGCTCGACAGCCAGGACGCGCTCGGGGACCGGGTAGCCGAGCTTGTGGACGAGACCTACGAGGCGCGCGAGAAGGAGCTCGGCCCGGAGATCTCGCGCGCCGTCGAGCGCTGGGTGCTGCAGCGGACCATCGATACGCACTGGATCGAGCATCTCACCGAGATGGAGGAGCTTCGCGAAGGCATCTACCTCCGGGGATACGGCCAGCAGGATCCGCTGGTGGCGTACAAACGCGAGTCGCACGACTTCTTCCAGCAGATGCGGGCGCGCATCGGCACAGGCGTCGCGCAGACAGCCATGCGCGTCGCGGTCCGTACGGCCGAGCAGGCCGAGCAGACCGAGGGGCAGTCGCCCGGCAATACGACGAGCACGTCCGGCAACGGCACCACGACCACGGGCCGGACCGACCTGCGAACGAACCGTGATGCGAGCTCGCAGACGCGTCCGGCGAACGAAAAGATCGGCCGCAATGAGCCGTGCTGGTGTGGGTCCGGCAAGAAGTTCAAGAAGTGCCATGGGAAGTAGGTGCGCGTGACGCGAGCGCTTGACGTTCCGTGATCGTCATCGACCTCGACCCGAATCTGCACCTCGGTCCGATCGTGCTCGCCTGGCATGGCATCTTCACCGCGGTCGGCATCTTCTTCGGGGTCTGGCTCTCGACGAAGCTCGTACGGGAGATCGGCGTGAGCGAGGCCGACGCCACGTCCGTCGCGACGTGGGGTGTCGTGGGCGGGATCATCGGCGCCCGGATCTTTCACGTGGCCGACTGCTGGACCGGCTGTGCCGGGATCCCCGGCGGCTATGCCGCGCACCTCGAGCTCATCCCGCAGATCTGGACCGGCGGCATCGCCGTCTGGGGCGCCGCGATCGGCGGCGTGCTCGGCGGGCTCATCGTCGCGCTCCGTCTGGGAACGGTACCCATCGGCGCGGGTGCGGACGCGGCCGCCCCAGGGATCTCGCTCGGCTTCGCGATCGGGCGGATCGGCGACATCATCAACGGCGAGCACCACGCGACCGAGTGCCAGGCCCCGGCCGGGATCTGCGTCGGGTACACGAATCCGTCGACGCTCGGCCAGGCCGGACCGGTCCACCTCACGGTGGCGTACGACCTGGCCTGGAACGCCCTCGCGGTGGTGTGGACGCTCGTCTTGCGGGGTCGCGGTCTGCCGGATGGCCTCATCTTCTGGCTCTGGATGGCGTGGTACGCGGCCGGCCGGTTCTTCCTGGGGTATCTGCGGGTCGGTGACCCCAGCTACGCCTTCGGGCTGCGCGAGGATCAAGCGATCGGGGTCGTCGTCCTCGCGGCAGCGCTTCCCATGATCATCCGTCTCTGGCTGCGTCCGCGGCGCGCTGAGGTCGCGCCCGCCTGATCACCATTCCGTTCGACCCCGACCTCGTCATCGGCTCGACCCGTGTCGCATGGCATTCGCTCTTCGGCTTCGTCGCGCTGCTCCTCGGGTCCGCCGTGTCGATCCGGAGCTCGCGATACCTCGTCCGCGACCAGCGCGTGTACGCCTTCGCGATCGCTGTCGTGATCGGCGGGATCCTCGGCGCGCGCGCTGCCCACGTGATCGACAACTGGCCGGCCTACGCGGGTGATCCGGTCCGCATGATCTCCTTCGCCGGGGGCGGCATCGGCACGATGGGCGCGCCGCTCGGATCGACGATTGCCGGCCTGGGCGCCGCGCGGCTGCTGCGCCTTCCGACGGGCTTCATGTTCGACATCAGCGTCGTGGGGATCGCGCTCGGCGAGGCGATCGGGCGGATCGGCGACATCATCAATGGCGAGCACCACGGCACGGCCTGCGACGGCCTCTGGTGGTGCGTGCGCTACACGAACCCGGCCACGCTCGGCCAGGCCACGCCGGTGCACTTCATCGGCTTGTACGACTGCCTGCTCATGCTCGCGATCTTCGTCGTCCTGTACCTGTCGTGGCGCCGGGTCCGGGGCCGGCCGCCGGAGGGTCGGGTATTCGCCGGGTACCTGCTCCTGCTGGGCGCGGGCCGTTTCTTCGAGTCGTTCCTGCGCCTGGACCCCGTGGTCCTGGCCGGCCTCCAGCAAGCTCAGGTCCTCGGCCTGGCCTACGCCCTGGCTGGCGCAGGCCTGCTCGTGGTGCTCACGATGCGGACAAAAAGCTCCCAAACCACACCCAAACCCCTTCACAAGGCGGTTTCAAATCGGTAGGCTCGTACGGAAAGCGGCACACGATTCCGTGGGGAGCAGTTCTTAACGAGGGGTCGCGCGCCGATCGCAACGGCCCAGAGTGGCCTAGAGAGAGGGATGTCCCTGCATGAAGGAATGGATCGTCTGCGAGGACAACTGCCTGAAGTGTTCCTATGGCGCCACCCTCGACTGCGACGGTGACTGCCCACGCTGCCCGCGCAACACCTATTGCCCCTGCGTGACCTTCGTGAGCTTCGCGGCGGGCAAGCTGGCGCCCGTCGCTCAACCGGTCATGATCACGTTCGACCGCCCGCGCAAGCGCTGAAGGTTGACGATCGACCCGACCGCGCTCGCGGCGCTGCGCGAGCGCATCGACCGCATGGCGGTGTTCCTTTGACCTTCCCGGACTTCGCAAAGAGCTCGCGCAGCTAGAGGAGCGCTCTGGCGCGCCAGATCTCTGGAACGACCGGGCGTCCGCCCAAAAAACGCTCAAGCGCCTCGGCCTCGTCCGCGCGCGTATCGAGCGCTGGGATGCTTTCAAGAAGCGCGGGGACGACCTGGCTGAGCTGGCGACGCTCGCGGACGATCCGGCGATGCAGGCCGAGCTCGCGCGCGATCTCGAGCGGCTCGCCGCCGATGTCGAGAAAGCCAGTCTCGAAGCACAGCTCTCCGGCCCGTACGACGAACGCGACGCCGTCCTCGCGATCAGCGCGGGCGTCGGCGGCACCGATGCCGCGGACTGGGCGCAGATGCTCGTCCGCATGTACCTGCGATGGGCGGAGCGTCACGGGTATCGGGCCGAAGTCGTCGATTCGACGCCGGGCGACGAGGCCGGCATCCGGAGCGCGACTCTCACCATCGAAGGACCCTACGCGTACGGGTATCTGAAGACCGAGCGCGGCACGCATCGTCTCGTGCGTATCTCTCCATTCGATGCGCAGCATCGGCGGCAGACCTCTTTCGCGCTCGCCGATCCGACGCCAGCGGTCGAGGACGACGCCGAGATCGAGATACGGCCCGACGACCTCAAGATCGACACCTACCGCGCAACGGGCGCCGGTGGGCAGAACGTCAACAAGACGGAGACCGCGATCCGGATCACGCACCTGCCCAGCGGGATCGTCGTGTCATGCCAGAACGAGCGTTCTCAGCTGCAGAACCGGGAGACCGCGATGCGGATTCTCAAGGCTCGTCTGCTCGAGCAGCGCGTGCGCGAGCAGGAAGAGGAACAGGCCAAAGAGCGTGGTGAGATGCGTGCCGCTGACTGGGGCAGCCAGATCCGCTCGTATGTCCTGCACCCGTATACGGTGGTGAAGGACCACCGCACCGGTGTCGAGGTGGGGGACCCGAATCGTGTGCTGGATGGCGATATCGATGTTTTCATCGAGGCAGCGCTCTCTCGACCGCAGGCTGGCACCGCTTCTGCTTAGCAAGACGCGGGCGCGTTCGCTGGTGAGATCCGCGCGGGCGCGAGAATACGCACCAATTGGGAGGATGCACATGGTCAGCACAAAAGACCTGCGTGACATGTTCAGCGACCTGACGAACCAAGCAGGCAAGCGGGCGGGCGACGCTCTCAGCAAGGCGGAGATGCCCGATCTCTCGAGCATCGGACGGCGCGAGCCGCCGGCGCTGCTCTGGTTCGGCATCGGCCTCACGCTGGGCGCGCTGATCGGCATGCTCGCGGCCTTCCTGTCGTCGCCGTACAACGGCGAGCAGGCGCGTCAAAAGATCAGCGAGCAGGTCGAAAAGGTCCGCAAGCCGCGCGAAGAGGTCGGCACCAACGGCTCGCCAAGCTACGTGTCGCCCACCTCGCCGACGACCGCGTACGAGCGGAGCTAGCGAGCCGCTCGATCGACGTCTCTTGCCGGCCCGGAATACGCGATCGCATCCACACCGCGCGCTCGTAGCGCGGCAACCGGGTCATCGGCCATGAACCGCTGGGCCGCGCGATCTCTCTTCAGGACCGCGTCCATGTGCGCCTGAACTAGGGCGCGCGTGAAGAGATGCGCCTGCTCCCGCGCGCAGAGTCCTTCTTCGTCGATCTGATCCGCGAAGTGCCCATGGTCGGCCTCGCGAAGGACGAACATCCTCTTGCTGGACGGCGTGCGGGCGAACAGCTCTTCCACTCCGGACAGCCGGATGAATCTGTCCCGTTCCGCGGCGAGAAAGAGCGTCGGCACTTGGCGCGTCCACGCGAACGTGAGGGTCGCGGGGATGATCCCCGGCAGCGGATCGGAGCTGCCCGCCGGGGCGAGCGCGGCGAGCGCGCCAACGCGATCATCGACTTCGGGAGCCGCGAGCACGGCCCAACCGCCGAAGCTCCAGCCGACCAACCCGATGCGCTGGCGATCGATCTGATCGGAGACCTCGCCGGCGGTCCCAGCCAGCAGCGTGTCCAGAAGAAAACGAAGGTCTGGGACACGGTCGGCGATGATCCGGCCGACGTACGCGTCGAGCTGCTCGGGCGTGAACACGATTCCCGCGGCTCGGCGCTCGACGATGTCCATCGCCGTGTTCCGGATGTGATCCGCCGCCGCCACGACGTAGCCATTGCTGGCGAGGTGGGTGCAGAGGAAGGAGGACTGTCGCCGGTGACCGCCGCTCGCGTGCGAGTAGAGAACCAGCGGATAGCGTCCGACGCGAACGTCCGCGTCGCGCTCTCCGGCCTTCGCCGGATACCAGACCTCGAATGGGAGCTGCCTGTCCTCTCGCGCCGTGTCGGTCGTGGACAGACTTCGAACGCCGACGGGAAATCCACCGCGAACCGTGGGGTCGTACGCCATGTCTTCCGGGGCTAGCCGCTCTTGCCCAGCTCGTTCCTGGCGAGCTCCAGCAGCTTCTCTCTGGTGTTGAGCGTCGGGTCCTCCGTGACCTGCTCGAACAGCACGTTCAGGACTCGGCCGATCTGCGGTCCCTGGGGCACGCCGAGCGCTATCACGTCGTTGCCGTCGATCTTCAGGTCGCGCAGGGAGAATGCGTTCGCCGTGTCGATCTCCTCCCGCACGCGTCGCCAGAGCGCGTCGAGCGCGTACATCCGCGGCGAGCGCGCGCCACTCCCGATGTTGTCGGCCCTGCGGAGCGCGAAAAGCGCTGGGATCGTCTCGAGGCCGACGTTGCGGATGAAGCGGCGGACTGCCGAGCCGCCCCACTCGGTCTGGTACCAGAACATGTGGTGACGGATGAGGTGCGTGACCTCGGCGATCGTCTCCTTGTCGAACTTCCAGCGCCTGAGGATCACGCGGGCCTTCGCCTCGCCGACGAACTCGTGCTGGTGGAAGTGCCCGTCGCTGAACGTCTCGGGCTTGCCGATGTCGTGGAAGAGTCCGGCGAGCCGCAGCACGAGGTCACTCGCGGGCGTGGCGTCGACCGTCGCGAGCAGGTGCTCGAAGACGTTCTCCGCCGCGGCCTTCTCCTGCGGCGTGAGCTTGGATTCCTCAAGCTCGGGGCAGATCACCGCGAGAACGCCGGCGTCTGACAGCATCTGGAGCGCCACCGACGGCCTCGGCGCACCGACCATCTTCACGATCTCCTGCTGGATACGCTCGCCCGAGAGCCCCGCGGTGAGGGTGGCGTTGCGCTGGATCGCTTCGAAGGTCTCGGGCTCGATGCGAAGGTCGAGGAGCGTCGCGAACCGGACGGCCCGCAGCATGCGCAGCGCGTCCTCCTTGAAGCGCGCGTCGGGGTCGCCGACGGCACGGAGCAGACGCGCGTCGAGGTCCGCGCGTCCGCCGAACGGGTCGATGAGCTCGCCCGGCGTCCCGCCTCGCGCGGGGCGCCAGGCCATCGCGTTCATGGTGAAGTCGCGGCGCTGGAGGTCCTCGTGCAACGACGCGCTGAAGGCGACGCGATCGGGCCTGCGATGATCGCTGTACTCCGCCTCGACGCGGTAGGTGGTCACCTCGACGTCGTGCTCGCCCGAACGCACGACCACTGTGCCGAAGCGGTTGTTGTACAGGGCGCGCTTGAAGACCCTCTGGATCTCCTCGGGCGTCGCGACCGTCGTCACGTCCCAGTCGTGAGGATCGACGCCCCGCAGCGCGTCGCGCACGCTTCCGCCCACGACGTAGGCGTCGTGACCTGCGTCGATGAGGCGGTCGACGATCCTCTCGACGTCTGCGGGCACGCTCAGCTGCAGCGAAGTTGCCACGAGGCGAGTCTAGAGAGCGAAGGCGCTCACATACCGAGGTAGGCGCGCTGGACGTCGGGCGAGTTCAGGAGCTCCTTGCCCGAACCCTTCTGCACGACGTTACCGGTCTCGAGCACGTACCCACGGTGCGCGACCTCGAGCGCGCGGACCGCGTTCTGCTCCACGAGCAGGATCGGGGTGCCGGCGGCGTTGATCTCGAGGATCGTCTTGAAGATCGTGTCCACCAGGATCGGTGCGAGACCGAGCGAGGGCTCGTCGAGCATGAGCAGCTTCGGTCGGCTCATCATCGCTCGGCCCATCGCGAGCATCTGCTGCTCTCCGCCGGACAGAGTGCCCGCAAGCTGCGTGCTGCGCTCCTTGAGGCGCGGAAAGAGCGTGAAGACGCGCTCCATGTCCTGCAGGATCCCGGGCTTGTCGTTCCGCGTGTACGCGCCCATGTACAGGTTGTCGATCACCTGCATCCGCGGGAAGAGGCGGCGTCCTTCGGGCGATTGGCAGATGCCCAGGCCGACGATCCTGTGCGCCGAGGTCTTCGTGATGTCCGTACCGCCGAACGTGACGGAACCGCGAGCGGGGTGCATGAGCCCCGAGACCGTGCGCAGCGTCGTCGTCTTGCCCGCACCGTTGCTGCCGATGAGGGCGACGATCTCGCTCTGGTCGACCGTGAGCGAGACGCCGTGGAGGGCCTGGACGCGGCCGTAGAACGCGTCCACATCCTGAAGCTCGAGTAACGCCACTAGTGCTGCTTCCCCAGATACGCCTCGATCACGCGCGGGTTCCTGCGCACCTCTTCCGGCGTGCCGTGGGCGATCATCTCGCCGTGGTCGAGGACCACGATCCGCTTGCTTATGCCCATGACCACCTTCATGTCGTGCTCGATCAGGAACACGGTCACCCCCGACTCGAGGATCTTCCCGACCAGGCGCATGAGCTCGACCTTCTCCTGAGGGGTGAAGCCCGCGGCGGGCTCGTCGAGCAGAAGCAACCTTGGCTGTGTAGCCAAGGCTCTCGCGATCTCGAGGCGGCGCTGGCCGCCGTAGGGGAGATTCCTGGCGTAGCTGTTGGCCCAGCGGTCGATGCCGACGAAGCGGAGCAGCTCCATCGCGCGTTCGACGACGCGCGCCTCCTCGCGGCGTTCGCTCGGCAGCTTGAACAGCGCGTCCCAGAGCTTCGCGTTCATGCGGCAGTGCTGACCCACCAGGATGTTCTCGAGCGCGGTCATGTACTCGAACAGACGGATGTTCTGAAACGTGCGTGCGATGCCGAGCTCGGCGACTTTGAAGGGCTTGGTCCCCGCGATCTCACGGCCCTCGAACTCGACCGAGCCGCTCGTCGGCGGCAGGAGGCCGGTGACGCCATTGAAGAGTGTCGTCTTCCCGGCGCCGTTCGGGCCGATGAGCGCGAAGACCTCGCCTTTCCTCACCTCGAACGACACATCGTTCACGGCGACCAGGCCACCGAAGCGCTTGGTGACGTGGTCGAGCCGGAGGATCGCCTCGGCCGGGACCTCGGTCACGTGGTCTCCGCGTTGACGTCTTCGATGATCGTGTCCTCGTGCGTGCCCTTGGTCAGCTCTTGCTTGCGCTCGCGGCTCGGCACAAGGCCCTGCGGCCGCACGAGCATCACCACGACGAGGATGAGGCCGAAGACCAGGAACTTGAGTCGCGAGACCATCTCGCCGATGCCCGGAAAGTCGCCATTCTGCTGCGTCAGCGATCCCAGGCCGATCGCGTTCGCGAGGTTGACCGCGTTCTCCGGCAGCTGCGGAAGAAGCACGAAGATGACGTAGTAGACGAGCAGCGAGCCGGCCATCACGCCGGGGATGTTGCCCATGCCCCCGAGTACGACCATGACCAGCACGGTGATCGAGACCGAGAAGCCGAAGTTCTCGGGCGATACGAGCGACAGCTTCGCGCCGTAGAACGTGCCCGCGAAACCGCTGAACGCCGCGCCGATGGAGAACGCGAGCAGCTTCGTGTTCACCGTGTTCACGCCCATCGCGGCGGCCGCGACCTCGTCCTCGCGGATCGCCATCCACGCGCGGCCGAGACGCGAGTGCTGCAGGTTCCGCACAAGCACCACGCAGATCGTGAGGAGGACGATCATGATCACGTAGTACGCGAGCGGGTCGAAGATCTTGAAGTTCGTCACGACCATGAGGGGATCGCCGGACCACGGGCCCTGAAGCCAGAACGGCAGCATCGGCGTGTCGAGTGCCGAAATGCCATTCACACCGCTCGTCCAGACCGCGGCGTTGCGGAAGACACGGGGCACGATCTCGCCGAAGCCGAGCGTGACGATGGCCAGGTAGTCGCCGCGCAGCCGGAGTGTGGGCGCGCCGAGGATGAGGCCGAACGACGCCGCGATGAAGAGCGCGATGATGAGCACGATCCAGAACGGCACGTGCAGGGTCGTGTGCAGCGGTGTCACCGCGAGATGGTCCGAGGCGATAAATGCGTACGTGTACGCGCCGATCGCGAAGAACGCCGCGTACCCGAGGTCGAGCAGCCCGGCCATGCCGACGACCACGTTCAGGCCGAGCGCGAGCAGCACGTACACGCCCGCGTCGGCGGCGACCGACAGCAGGAAGTTCGGATTGCCGCCGCTGACGACCGTCGCGTAGAAAGGGAACAGGAGGGCAAAGAGGGCTAGGCCGATGTAGACCATCGCATTCGGGTCCTTGCGCGGATCGTTCTCCCAGACCCGCCTGAACCAGGTGCGCATTATTTCTCCGGCACCCGCATGCCGAGCAGACCGGTCGGACGGAAGACGAGCACCAGGATCAGGATCGCGAAGATGACGACATCCGACCATGCGGAATCGAAGTAGCCATCCCAGAACGTTCGGATGAGCCCCAGCACGAGACCGCCGATCGCCGCGCCGTAGATGTTGCCGATGCCGCCAAAGACCGCGGCCGTGAATGCCACGAGGCCGGCGGAGAAGCCAAGGTCGAACACCGCGGTGTTGTAGGAGAGCCCGTACATCACTCCGCCGGCGGCGGCCAGGAGCGCTCCGATAAAGAAGGTCGCGGCGATGGTGCGGTCGATGTCGATGCCCATCAGCTGGGCCGCATCCTTGTCCTGTGCGGTGGCGCGCATCGCCTTGCCGAGTCGCGAACGGTTGATGAACAGGGACAGGGCGACGACGAGCACGACGGCGGTGATGTAGACGGTCAGCTCCTTCACACCGAGACGTGCGCCCAGGATTTCGACGCTCACGCTCGGCAGTACATCGGGGTAATGCACGCTGGACGGGCCCTTCCAGAGGAACATCACGCCCTCGAGGAAGAAGGACACGCCGATCGCGGTGATCAGCGGAGCGAGCTTCGGCGCGTGCCGCAGTGGACGGTAGGCGATGCGCTCGATCGAGACGTTCAAGCCGGCGCAGATCAGCATCGTCACCAAGACCACCCCGAGGAGCTGGAAGATGGTGAACGGGCCCCAGGCCTGGCCTTCGGTCAGACCGAAGATCGGTATGAGGCTGGCCGACGCGAAGGCTCCGAACGCGAATACGTCGCCGTGCGCGAAGTTGATCAGCTCGATGATGCCGTAGACCATCGTGTAGCCGATCGCGATGAGCGCGTAGACCGCGCCGTTCGCCAGGGCGAAGAAGAGGATCTGAAGGAAGTAGTCGCTGCCGTGTTCGAGCACGCGCGACGCGAGTAGGACGATGAAGGCGATGACCACGACATAGAGGCCCGCGTCGAGCACGCGGCCGGTCAGCCCGGTCCGCAGATCGCCCCGACGGCGCCTGATCTCCGCCCCGACGGCCCCCACGGGCCCCTTTATACGAGAAGCGCCCGCGGGGTGCGCAAAAGCGAGAGGGGGCGCTTTCGCGCCCCCTCTCGAGTGTGGCTCGTCCTAGCGGTGAGCTACTGGCCCACGCCGAACTGCTTCACGAACGCCCAGTCGGTGCCCTTGTACTGATAGAAGGCCATGGTGGCTGAGGTCGGGTCGCCGTTCTTGTCGAAGCTGTACGTCCCTGTGGACAGCTTCAGCTTGTCGGTCTTCTGGAGCGCGTCGATCACCTGCTTCCGGGTCGGCATGTTGCCGCCGGCGGTGTCGATCGCGCGGCTGATCGCGTCGAGGAGGATCTTCGCGCAGTCGTAACCCGGGAAGGTGTAGGCGCCCAGGTCGTCCTTCTGCGGGAAGGCCTTCTTGAAGTTGTCGATCAGGTCCTTGTTCGAGCTGTCCTGAGCGGCGTCGGCCGCCGCGTTGGTGAAGTAGAGCTTGTCGGTCGCCTGGTCACCGGCGTCCTTGATGCACTGGGTGTCGCCGATGCCGTCGGGACCCATGTACGGGACGTCAAGGATGCCCTTGCTCTGCGCCCTCGGGATGCAACCCTTGGTGGCAGAGGTCGCGCCGGCGTAGATGCCCTGTGCACCGGCGTCCTTGGCCCGCTGGAGGAACGGCTTGAAGTCAGAGGTGGTCTTGGTGTCGTAGTCCTGACGGACGACGACCGTGCCACCCTTGCTCTGGAACCGCTTCGCGAAGTTGTCCGCGACGCCCTTGCCGAACGTCTCGTTGTCCGACCATACCGCGATCTTGGTGATCTTCAGCGTGTCGTACGCAAAGTCCGCCATGGCCGGTCCCTGGACGGTGTCCGGGGCGGCGATGCGGAAGTAGTTGTTCGGCTGGCTCGCGTCACGCAGGGCCGACGGCTTCGGGTCGCAGTATGCGAAGTCCTGCGTCAGGCACTCGTTCGTGTTCGAGGGGCTCATCATCGCGAGGTTGCACTTGTTCGCGACCGGGATGGTGGCCCGCGCCACGTTCGAGTTGAATGGACCGGTCATCGCGAGGACCTTGGGGTTGTTGCACATGTCCGTGACGTTCTGCGCGCCCTTCTGCGGGTCGTGCACGCCGTTCACGGCGTCGTCATAGGGCTTGTGCGTGATCTTGAAGCCCTTGACCGTGGCATTGAGTGAGACCGCGTAGGCGGTTCCCGCCTCCGGGCCGCGACCGCTCGCGCGGTCCGCACCCGACGTCGGGAATTCGCTTGCGATGATGATCTCGCCCTTGTCGGTGCCCGTTCCGCCGCCTGTTGCGCAGGCCGCGGCCAGGAACGCTCCGACAAGCATCAGCGAGGCGCTTTTGAGCCAAGTCTTAGCCAAATGTGTCCTCCCTCTCATGACTCGTGCGTACGGGGACATTCTGCCCCCTTTGCGGGCAAGCCCCCACTCGGGTTTCGAGGGTAGGGCGGAGGCGCCGCAGGCGTCAACGGAAGGCCGGTACGCTCTCGCGCGTGCCCAAAGAGACCCCTGTGACCCTCAAAGTGCGGGCTCGCGCGATCCTTTCTCGGCTGGCGAAGGCCTATCCGGACTGGGGACCGACGCTCGAGTTCAGCACTCCGTTCGAGCTGTTGGTCGCGACGATCCTCGCCGCCCAGGCGCAGGACGAGCGAGTCAACCTGGTGACCCGGCGCCTCTTCCAGAAATACCACGGACCAGCGGACTACCTAGCGGTGTCTATCGGCGAGCTCGAGACGGACGTCCACGAGACCGGGTTCTTCCGTCAGAAGGCCAAGGCGATCCGCGCCTGCGCGGAGCAGATCCTCGCCGAGTTCGCCGGAGAGGTCCCGAACGAGATGGAGAGCCTGATCCGGCTCCGTGGGGTCGGTCGCAAGACGGCATCGATCGTCCTCGGGAACGCTTTCATGGTGCCTGCAGTGGCCGTCGACCGGCATGTCGCTCGGGTGGCGGAGCGTTTGCGGCTCTCGCGAGGCAAGGACCCGGAGCGGATCGAGATGGACCTTCGTGCGGTCTTTCCGCGCAGGGATTGGGTGAAGGCGACGTGGAATCTCGTCCTACACGGTCGTCGTAACTGTCAGCCGACACCCAAGTGCTGGATCTGTCCGATCAACGATCTTTGCCCATATCCGAAGAAGACGAAGGATCCCGCAGCGCGAGCCAGCCGCCCAACGAGCTCGCGATCAGTGTCACCGCGTCGATCGCGGTAACGATCGCCGTGTCGGTGAGCGCATCCGGCGAGTAGGTCTGCGTCGGTATCGCGCCGAACGCCTCGAGCGCGATCCAGCCCGCACCCACGACCGCACCGTGGTACAGACCGGCGGATTTGGCCCATTTTGCCGCGATTAGGCCGCCGAGGCCGACACCGAGGATGGTTGCAGCACCGGAGATCGACACTGGGAGGACGCTTCGCCCGGCGAGGGCGAGGATGACCGCGACCGCGAGGCCCGCGAGCACCGCGGACCACTTCAGCTTCGGCGGTGGACGGCGTGTGGTGATGAACGAGAGAGTAGTGGGGGTCGTTCATCCGTGGAGTGATCGCCGCTGGAAAAAGAAACCGATCCGCGAGGCCTACGCGGATCGGTGGGTTCGCGAAAGGTGCCGAGACGTGTTTCGTGAATGCGACGCGATAGCGTCGCGTGAATTACTTCTTCTTTGAAGACTTCTTCGCTGACTTCTTCTTCTTCGCCGGCATGAGGATCACCTCCTTCTGGCCACGCGTTGTCGTTATATAGACACACTCACGTCGCGAATGTCAACACATGAGCGTTCGCGAACGACCGGAGTCAACGCGTCGGCGGAGGGGGAGTCTCGCTTCGGAGCTTCAGGATCACTCGCTGCCGGAGCTCCGCTGGAGCTACTTCCGAGGTGCAGCAGTCCTTCAATTGCGCCAGGAAGCGCTGCTCGAACACGAAGCTGTCGTCGCAGCCGTCACAACCGTCGAGATGGGCACGCACCGAGGCGATCTCGGACTCTGACAATTCGGTATCGAGGAAGGCATAGAGCCGTTTCTCGCAGTCGTTGCAATCCATCTCGCTCACCCCTTCTGCGGCGCAGCCCGCACGGCTGCGATGCCCCTCTGCTGCGCGAGGTCCAAGAGCCGCTTCTGGAGGAACTTCCGGCCCCGGTGGAGCCGTGACATGACCGTCCCGATCGGGATCCCCAGCATCTCGGCGATCTCCTTATAGGAGAAGCCCTCGACGTCGAGCAGGACCACCTGCCGGAATTTGTCGGGTAGCTCGCCGAGAGCGTCTTTCACTTCGGTATCGACGATGCCGTTGAGGAACTCGGTCTCGGGCTCCGACGATGACGAGGAAGCCCGAAGGTCGCTCATTCGCCGGTAGAGCGAGAACTCATCCACGTCGTCGAGCTCCGTGAATTCCGGCTGCGTCTGACGTCGGCGGTAGGTATTGATGAACGTGTTCGTGAGGATCCGGAACAGCCACGCCTTGAGGTTCGTCCCCGGCGTGAACTGCTCCTTGAAGCGGAACGCACGGATATACGTCTCTTGCACGAGGTCCTCCGCGTCCGCCTCCGATCGCGTCATCCGCAGCGCGGTGCGGTACAGCGCGTCAAGGAAGGACAGCGCTTCTGTTTCGAACGGGTCCTTCGCCACGTACCCACTCTACCCAACGTTCCCCGGTGCCCCAGCCATTCCCGATACTCGCTTCGTGCGTCGACGCCTCCTGCCGATCCTCCGCCGGCTGCGTGCCGCCTACGGCGATCCTCCTCCTCCGCGGCGGCTACCGCCGCTCGACGAGCTGATGCTGACCGTTCTCTCGCAGAACACGAACGACACGAACCGCGATCGCGCCTACTCCGACCTGCGTGCGCGTTTCCCGACCTGGGACGAAGTCGCGGACGTGCCGTTACCGGCGGTCGCGCGCGCTATCCGGCACGGCGGTCTCGGCCCGACGAAGTCGGTCCGGCTCCGCGAGATCCTCCGGACGCTCCGCGCCCGCGACATTCCGCTCGATGAGCGCGCGTTCGCGGGAATGCGCTCGGCACGGCTTTGGGATCTGCTCGTCGGGCTGAAAGGCGTTGGTCCAAAGACGGCCGCGTGCGTGCTGCTGTTCTCCCTCGGGCGTCCGTACTTCCCGGTCGACACGCACGTGCATCGGGTCGCTCGGCGGCTCGGACTCGTCCCCGATGAAGCCGATGCGGTCAAGACCCAGGAGCTCATGCAGGCCGCGGTCCCCAAAGCCGACGTCTACGACCTGCACGTGCTGCTCATTCGGCACGGGCGTGATGTTTGCCTCGCGCGCCGGCCGCTCTGTTCTGGTTGCCCGCTCTCCGACATCTGCCCGCGCATCGGAGTGGTCGAGGCGCGCTAGCCGCGGCGCCACAAGCGTCGCTTGGCATCCTCGATCGCCGAGCTCGAAAC
Organism: Candidatus Limnocylindria bacterium; assembly: GCA_041486085.1. Classification (GTDB taxonomy): domain Bacteria; phylum Chloroflexota; class Limnocylindria; order P2-11E; family P2-11E; genus CF-39. Next base: position 24,793 of record JBGPKU010000001.1, read on the forward strand.
CTCGGCTACAGATGGAGGAGCTGAAGCAACAGCTCATGGAGTCAGCTGACTTCCTAGCCGGTGCGCGCTGGATCTCCGCGTCAACCATTGCGGCGCCGACGTAACTCACGTCGGCGCCGCCACTTCTGTTGGATCTCGGGACCGGATCGCGCCTGGCTCAGCTGGGCGAAGCACCTTTAGCGATCGTCAACGTGACGGACTGCGGCTTGATCAGCGCGAGGTAGATCGGACAGCGCTGGCGCCAGGCGGCGAGCATCGCCTCGACGCGATCCTCCGGCGAGGGCGACGACACCCTGATCTCGAGTGCCAGGTCCGCCAGATCAGCGGCAACGCCGTCGATCGCCAGCAGGCCGCGCTGGTCGCTCGAGCATCGCGCCACAGCGGTCACGTCGGCGATGTCGACTTCGAACTGAGGCGCCAGGGTGTCGTTGAGGAACGCTACCGCGCACCCCGCGAGCGCGCCGAGCAGGTACGCGGTCGGACTCGGGGCGAGATTCCCACCTCCCAGGGCGGGCGGCAGATCCGCGTCCCAGTTGAAGGGACCAGCCGACAGGCGCGCCCGCCCATTGAGCAGAGTCGCCGTGACCGCAGGCGCCGATCGCGCCTTCGACGGGTCGGCTCGGAAGCGGGCCTCGGTCTCGGCGAGGACGGTTGCGTTCACAGGACACCTCCACTACACCGTCCTTCAGTCATCGGCCTCCTGGCCAAGTAAACTTGGCCTTCGGCCTCCTAGCCGACGTAGCTCAGTTGGTAGAGCAGCGGTTTCGTAAACCGCCGGTCGGCAGTTCGAGTCTGCCCGTCGGCTCAGAAGATTGTTCGGAAACTAGCAGGCATCTGATTTGGTGCGCGCTTCTACGTGGCGCTGCCGGACAAGCAGGTGTACATGAACGAACGCGTCGTGGACGACGAGCGCATCGAGTACCACTGGACTTCACGGGCACCAACGCCGGGCCGGGCGGCACCGGGAACGCGGTGCGGGTCAGTGGATACGAGGAGTGGACGGGTCTACTCTGTCGCGGGCACCAAAGCCTGCTTGACTGCCCGTTGTACTTTCAGCGCGCTCGGTCCCCGCGGCGCTCCCGCGCCGAAGCGGTGAGGCACGTGTCAGGTCCCGCGCTGCTGGGTCGGGCAGGGCAGGGGATTGATGAGGAACACGATCCGTCAGGTGCTGGTGACGGCCGTCGCGGCCGCCGCGATGCTCGCCGCGATCCTGTACGACGTCCCACCGCTCTCGCGCTCGGTCCCCTACACGGGAGCGCCGCTCGTCCTGGCTTGCAGCGAGAACCGCTTGATCATCCAGATCCACGGTACCGATAGCACAGGAGCGTTCCAGCCAAACGACACCGTTCGTACGCTCGATCCCTCACGACCCGATCCAAGCATCTTCGAGAAAAACCAGGTGAACGACGAGTTCGGTCGGTTGCTGGAATCTGCGAGCGAGACCTGCCTCCTCACCTACAGCTACGACGACATCTATCTCGCTCAGGACGGGGTCGTGAGAATGGGCAAGAACGCCTGGAACGTTTCCACGTCTCCCTGGAACCGCCAGCCCGATGAGCTCGCGGACTACCTACAGCGGCTCATCGATGCCTATCCGCCCAACGTGATGTTCGACATCGTCGCGTACAGCGCCGGCGGAATGGTGCCGACGTACTGGGCGGCTCGCGACCAGACCACCGATGCGCAGCGGCAGCGCGTGAAGTCGATCATCGTCGTCGACGGGATCGTCTGGGGAGTCGACATCGCCGCCGACTTCCTCTGTACGGTCGTGCCGCGCTCGGTGCGCGACACCGAGGTAGGTACGTTCGGACGGTTCCCCTGCCAGTTCCGGTACGACGATCTATGGACTCGCACGGTCCGGACGACGGACTGGTGGAAGAAGATCCGCTTCGCGACCGTGCGCGCTCGAGGTGATCTCATCGTCCTGCACAGGTTCGCCGGCTTGCCGGGGAAGGTCTTCCTGGATCCAGCCTTGCGCGCGACGACGGAATGTGAGTTCGGCGACTGGTTCAGCATCGGGGTAGGCGGCTGCGTGCTGCAGACGCACGGTAGCGTCCTCGAGGACGACGGCGCGCGACAGGCCATCGAAAACACGGTCGGCTCGCCGTGAGCGTCGGGCTGAGCACCGAGGTGAGCACCAACGAGAAAGAGACCGCGCGCACGAAAGGTGCCGGCAGCGGCTCCGGGCGCCGTGGCGATGGTCGCGGGTTCGGGGTCACGCGTGGGCTGCCGTTCGCCGTCGTGCTCTTGCTCTTGCTCCTCGCGATCGTTCTGATCCTCAATGCTGAGCGCGCTCCCGTTGGCGTGACGACGCGCTCGGGAGCCTATGGATGGCTGCTGCTCCAAGCTGCGGGGACGGTCGGTCTGGCTCTCCTGTGGAACAGAGCGAAGTGGAGCGACGCCGAACGGATACGCGCGAGATGGGCAGCCGGCGCCATGGCCTTCGTCTTCGCCGTGAACGCGGTCGCATTCGCGCTCATCAGCACCGGTTTCATCGGGCCGAACATCCTCGCGATCGCGATCGACCTGATCGTCCTGTTCTTCTCGGGAGTGATTGGTGCCGTCGCGGCTCTGGCATCTCTCGCGTGGACGATCGCGGACATGCCAGCTGGGACGTCGATCCTGCCTGGCGGCCTTGCAGCCATCGTCGTTGTGGCCGCGATCAGTCTCTCGACCGGACGGGGCAACGTGCCCCCACCGTCGACACCAGCTCCCTTCACGCGTCTGAGCGGCCCCGTGCTGGCGGCGACCGCTAGTCCCACGGTGACGCCGACGTCGACCGTGACCCCATCCCCCTCACGCACGCAGCAGCTCGTCGTCAACGTCGTCGGGAACGGTTCGGTCACGATCCGATCGGAGAGCGTGGCGACCTGTCAGAAGTCGTGCACCTATTCACTTCGTGAGGGGATCGACGTCGCGTTCGGGGCACAGCCGGGATCCGACTCCATCCTCGCGGGTTGGAGAGGCTGCAACACGCCGTGCCGAGTGCGGATGGACCAGAAGCGCGAGATCACCGCGACGTTCCGCTTCCCAACGGTCGAGGTGAGCGTCGAAGGAAAGGGCCGCGGAGCTGTTCGCAGCGAACCAAGCGGGATCACCTGTCAGCCAACATGCGAGGCGCCGTTCGGGCGCGGCACTCGTCTCACACTGATGGCGACGGCCGAGAGCGCCTCGGCCTTCACCGGATGGTCGGATGCGTGCGTCGGCTTCGGCTCGTGCGCGATCGCGATCAACTCGGACGTGCACGCAACTGCCCAGTTCGAAAATCTCGCAGGCGGCGGCGCGTCCGCGAGTCAAGCCTGCCCGCCCGCGAACATCACGTTGCGACGTGGTCAGACCGCGTCGTTGACGTTCTGTTTCCTCAATGACGGGAAGATCTTCTGGACGCGAGGAACCGCGACCGAAGTTCAGCTAGCGACGTGCTGTCCGCTCGGCGGTCCTTCGCCGCTGAGCGCATGGAATGCAGCGTGGTTGAACGATCGCGTGTACGCCGACCAAGGCGTTGCCAGTGTCGCGCCCGGAGGGACGCTTATCCGTGGGTTCAACATTCGCGTGCCGGACAACGCGGCGTTCCGCGACTATGAGATCGACGGTTTCCTGGTCCAGGCCGGCTCGGGCGCACCGATGCCGCGTGGCGCGTTCTCCATCGTGGTGACCGTGATCCCTTAGACGGCGCCTCCCGCCGACTGTTCGATGGCACTTCACGTCGGCTCCGCAGTTCAGTGTCCTGCGCGCGCTGCTGCAACCGTGCTGCGACGCGCTGCTTTCTGACGTAAGAATCCCGGTTGACGCACCCACCCGCGCCGCGCGAGTTCTATCGTCGCGTCGCGTGATGAGTGTCGAGGCAGGCTCGCGAAGCGCCGGCGAACTGAAGGCGAGGCTCACGCGGGTCGTGCTGCCTGAATTCGGCATGCCCGACGCGATGCCGGAGCTGCCAAAAGCCCTCTACTTCGCGCGTCTGGCTTCCCTGCGGGAGCGTGCCGAAAAGAGCGGATACGACCGCCTCTTCATCTACGCCGACCGGGAGCACAGCGCGAACGTCGCGTACCTCACCGGATTCGACCCGCGATTCGAGGAGGCGATCCTCATCGTCGGACCGAGCGGCGACCCGGCGTTGGTCGTTGGCAACGAGTGCTACGCCATGGCCGGCGCGGCACCGCTTCCGCTCCGGCGCCACCTGTTTCAGGACTTGAGCCTGCCCAGCCAGCCGCGCGACCGGTCACGGCCGCTCGCCGAGATCCTGCGCGAAGAGGGCATCACCCGCGGCACGCGCATCGGGGTCCTTGGCTGGAAGACCTACGCCACCGCCCTGATGAGCGACGCGCCGGCGTTCCTCATCGACGAGCTTCGGCGGATCACTGGAACATCCGGCACTGTCGAGAACGCCACGCGCCTGCTCAACGACGCCGCCGACGGTCTGCGCGTCACGAGCGAGGTCGAGCAGCTCGCGTACTTCGAATGGGCCGCGTGCCAGACCTCGCAGGGAGTGCGCAACCTCGTGTTCGGTCTGCGGCCGGGTCTCACCGAGCTGGAGGCGGTCCGCCTGCTCGAGTGGAACGGCACACCACTGTCGTGCCATCTCATGCTGACCGCGGGCCCGCGCGCTCGCTTCGGACTCCTGAGCCCGAGCGATAGGAGGATCGCGCGCGGCGACCCGTTCACGACCGCGTTCGGGGTCTGGGGAGCGCTCAACTGCCGCGCGGGGTTCGTCGCCGCCAGCGCCGGCGACCTACCCAACCAGATCGGCGATTACGTGGAACGGCTCGTGACGCCGTACTTCGAGGCGGTGGGCGAGTGGTATCGCGCGCTTCGCGTCGGGACGTCCGGGGGCGCCCTCTACGACATCATTCGCCGGCGGCTCGGGGATCCGTTCTTCGGGGTGTCTCTCAACCCCGGTCATCAGCTTCACCTGGACGAGTGGGTCAACTCGCCGGTCGCGCAGGGCTCGAAGGTGGAGCTCCGCTCCGGTATGGCGTTACAGGTCGACATCATCCCGGCGACCGGAACGGAGTACTTCACCACGAACATCGAGGACGGCATTGCGCTCGCCGATGAGTCGCTCCGGCGCGCGTTCGCCGCGCAGTACCCCGCGGCCTGGCAGCGGATCGAAAAGCGGCGGCGGTTCATGGCGAACATCCTCGGGATCGAGCTTCATCCGGATGTGCTGCCGTTCTCGAACATCCCAGCGTGGCTTCCGCCATTCCTCCTCCAGCCCGAAACCGCGATGACGCTCGGCTAGGGCCCGAACGCGCGGCCGCAGCCGTCACTGCTCGTTGCAAAGCGAATCGTTGGGGTAACACGGCTGGGTATTGACCAAACGGAAATCCGCTTCCCGTGAAGCCAGCCCTCCAGCCGGGATTCTCGGGTCCCGGATCACGTCGACGCTCGCCGGTGCCACCGTCGGATTGTCGGGGTCCTGGATGACCTGCTGCGCGGTGATCACCGCATTGCCGGCCAAGCGGCTCGCCACCGTCGTGCCACATCCGCTCGTCGCGAGCACGAAGGTAAAGGCAGTCGCCATGGTCATCGTGTGCGTGGCGTCGGGTATCGCTATCGGCACAACCAGCGGTCCGAAGACGCTTGAACTGACGCGTGCCGGCGGATTCCTGATCGCCGTCGGCCGGACGACTCCCGGCGATCGGTCCCCAGTCTTGTGGGGCAGACTGTCGCCGTGCGCACGAGCCGTCTCGAAGCGTTCAGCGACGGTGTATTCGCGATCGCCGCGACACTCCTCGTGCTGGAGCTACGCGTGCCACCGGACACGACGGACCTCGTTGACGCGTTGCTCCGGCTGTGGCCGGCATACGCCGCCTACCTCGTGAGCTTCCTCACCATCGGGATCATCTGGGTGAACCACCACACGCTGCTCGAGCACTGCACGCGAGTCGATCGGCGGTTCCTTTACCTCAACCTCTTGTTGCTGGTCGCCGTCGGCATCGTCCCGTTCCCGACGGCGCTCGTCGACCAGTACATCCTCTCGGAGCACGGTGCGACGGCGGCGCTCGTTGTGTACGGGCTCGGCGCGGTGCTGATCGCCCTTGCCTTCATCGTGATCTTCCTGTACGCGACGCACGACCACCGTCTGGTCGGCGACAGCGCGGCTGCGCGCCGTATCCGTGCGGAGGGTCGGCTGTTCCCGATCGGCCTCGTCGCATACACCCTCGGGATCGCGCTGGCATTCGTCGCGCCGATCGCGAGCCTTCTGGTCTACGCCCTCACTGCCCTGTTCTACGCGTTCCCGCTGCTGCCGCTACCCAAGCGTTAGCGAGGCGGCCAAACGGTCCGCGCCCGAGCCGACGGCACCAACGAAGGACACCCGACTTAGTATCCCGGTCGCGAGGGGTGTGGAGTGGGCGAAAAGGGCAACGAGACCGACCTCGTCCCGCAGGAGACGCCGCGGAAGCGGGACCCGAAGGACTGCCTCATATGGGTGTCATGCCGTCAGCTCCTGGTGACGAGCACCGACGAGGTCGCGGACAGCCACTGGGATTGCGACGTGTCGCTCGATGGCGGCGTCCAGGAGATCAACAGGATGCTCATCCCCTCGCGAAACAACGTCAGCGATCCGGGCCTCTACTGGACCATCGATCGCCAGGGACGCTGCGGTACGAAGATCCCATTGAGCTTCGTCATCACGGTGCGATCACACCCCAGCGGGCAGATCGGCGTCCTCGAAGGAAGCGCTCAGGGCGTGCGGACCTACCTCTGCCCGTCGGAGACGGACCAGGAGGTCTTCGAAGTCCGCGCCGAATACGGATCGATCTGGGCCAACTTCAGATTCGTCTTTCGAGTCAAGCTGATCTGCGGCGAACCGACCTGACGAGGTGCTCGCCGCCGAGGCGCTGAGCGCGCGATTCGCGGCCGCCGTTGCCGACGACGATCCGTCTCTCACGCGGTCGCTCGTCGAGATCGGGCTCGAAGAGGAGCTCCTTGTCTACCGCGGGTCGCGGCAGGTGGATTTCGCCCGCCTCCTCCCAAGGCTGCGGGTCGAGGGCCGGCGGATCGACCCGCGCGACCCCGGCGCGTATCGCTGCGCCTGGGGCGGTCTGCTCACGGCCGACGGGCGCGAGGCCGAGCTCGCGATCCCGCCGCTGCCACAGCGCCCAGGGTTCGTCGTGGCGCTCGAGCAGTGGACCGCGGTCGCGCGCTGCGCGCTGCGCGCGCTGCTGCCGCGGGACGTCACCCTCTCCGGGTACTCGACGCATTTCAACGTCGGCGTCCCCGAGGCGTTCGGTGACGAGATCGCGGCGCTCTACCTGGGTCACTTCGCCGCGTCGACGCTGTTGCTCACCGATCGCGGAACGTCACCGGGGATCCTCGTGCGCCCACGACCTGGACGCCTCGAGATCTGCACCGAACACGTCGACGGGCCGATCCTCCGTGCAGCGGCGGCGTTCGTGGTCGGAGCGGTGCGCGCTTGTACGGATGCGGTGGCCGGCCGCTCGACTGCGAGCATGCTTCCGCCTGCGCTCGCGGTCGACGCATCGCCGGCGATCGCGCGCTTCGGCTGGCATGCCGGTCCGGCCGCGTTCGGCGACGACCTGCACGGCGGTCGTCGTGCTGCCGTGCGCCTGTCGGGTGGCGGCGTGGTCAGCGCACAAGATCACCTCGAGCGTTCCTGGAGGGTCGCGCGTGCACACGTCCTTGCGACGCCGGCGGACCTCAGCTGTGCCGATGCGATGGTCAGTGGCGCGCTGGCGATCCCGGTCGATCGCCCGGCATCACCGCTGTCGATCCGCGCGTCCAGCGCGCGGTCGAGCCCGTTCGCTACGGTGCTGCGCCTGGTGCCGCGGCGCGCGTTCGCTGCGAGCCCGCGCTACCTGAGCTGGGACGTCGCGGTGATCAAGCTGACCAGCCGTCGCCGCACGGCATACGCGGCGGTGCCACGGCGGTCGCTGGCACGATTCGTCACGGCCTACGCGAGCGGGCTTCTCGATGGGGTCGTTTCGGCGTACCTGGCGGCTCCTGCCGCCGGTCGCGTGCTCCGCAGCGCCGATCAGACCCGCGATGCCGGGCTGTTCGACGACGTCGCTGGCCCCCGAGCGGTGATCGTGCGCGAACGACCGAAGACGACCGGGTACCGCCCGGTGGAGCGCCAGCGCGGTTGCGGCACACCGCTGATCGTCGCGCTCGGTGTCGCGGTGCTGGTCGTCGCGCTCCTCGCCGCCGGCGCGCTCGGCGGGCTCTTCGGGAGCCGAACGCCACCGACGCCAGCGCCCACGGTCGCGTCCGCGACGGCCAGCGCAGCAGCGTCGGTCGCCGCGGTCCTTCCCCCCGGTCAGTGCTCCGGCCCGATCGTCGTGATCAGCGATCAGTTCTACCCCGATGTGGTGCAGGGCGGGAACGGAACTCCGACGACGTTCAGCACCGGCGGCAAGCGGTATTGCCTGGTCCACCTCGCGAGCTACCACTGGAACGACGGCAAGGGCGACCCACCGGCGAGTACCGACACCCTTTCGGTGCGGGACGCCAACGGCACGACGCTGGGCAGCTGGCGCGTGGTTGGGACCCCGGGTACGGGCGGCACGCTCAGTGGCTGGGAAGCCGACGTCCCCTTGACGCCCGCGGTGGTTGTCGACGGCACGTACACGCTGATCGACTCCAGGTCGGGGACGTGGTCCTGGAGCAGGGCCTCAGGCGGGAAGGGGTTCATCCGGGTCTGGGGTGTCCCATACGTCACGCAGTAGCCAGTCCGCGTGCGGCCAACCTGTCGCGGCCGCGCACAGAGAGGATCGCTATGTCCGGACCGACTCTGACCGCACTCTTCCCTTTGCTTTCGGCAGACGACCGACCCGCCGTCCGACTCCAGCACATCGGTGTCCGCTTCATGGGGAAGGCGATGTTGGCTTCGCTTTGGACGATCGCGTACTGATCGCGCATCCCGGTGAGACCGTCTTCAAGCCGAGGAACGTCCGACACGCGTTCTGGAACGCCAGTGATGGACTGGCGCGAATTCTGGAGATGATCACGCCGGCCGGCTTTAACTACTTCGCCGAGGTCGGCGACGTGTTTGACAGGCCGGGTCATCCGGACGCCGTAGCGCTCGCGTCGATCGCAAGTCGGTACGGACTGATGATGGAACGGAACACCGTTCCCGAGCTGATCGCGAAACACGGTCTGGCGCCGTGATCGTCGCACGATTGGACGGCGGCGCAGCCGGTTTCTTGGCTTGATCTCAGTGCCGGACCAACGAGCGGCACCGTACGTTAATGGGGTATGCCCTTCCCTAAGGGGGCCACACATCGGCGCGGATACCAAATTGCGTCGCAGCGCGTCCGCGGCGCGGCGCGCCGTTCCGGGCGCGCCCCAAAGCTGGGCCCGCTCGCGGGGGGGCTCACCACGGTCCTCCTCGCGGTCGGCGCAACCCTGGCGTTCGCGGTGGTCGCGACGTTCGCCGCGCTCGCCGCGGAGCTCCCGGCCGCGCATGACCTCGCGACGTTCCCGGTCCCTCTGACGACGAGGATCTACGACCGTTCCGGCGAACATCTCCTGTACACGCTCGAGGACGAGAGGCGCGACCTCGTCCCGCTCTCCGCCGTCCCCGAACGGATCCAACAGGCGACCGTCGCCATCGAGGACCGTTCGTTCTGGTCGAACCCCGGCATCGATGTCGGCGGCATCCTCCGCGCCTTCACGGCCAACGCGAAGAGCGGGTCGATCAGCCAGGGCGGTTCGACGATCACACAGCAGCTCATCAAGACCCGTCTGCTCGGCGACGAGCCGACGTTCACGCGCAAGATCAAGGAGGCGATGCTCGCTCTCGAGGCGACGCGGACCTTCACGAAGCAGCAGATCCTCGAGATGTACCTCAATCAGATCTACTACGGGAACCAGGCGTACGGCATCCGCGCGGCCGCGACGACGTACTTCGGAGAAGCGGACCTTTCCAAGCTCACGCTCGCACAGGTGGCGCTGCTCGCGGGGCTCCCGCAGCTGCCGACGTCGTACGACCCGACCCAGAACCCCGCGGGTGCGCGCGCGCGGCGGACGGCGGTGCTGGACGCGATGGTCGCGAGCGACTACATCACGTCGGCGGAAGCCGACGCCGCGGATGCGGAGCCGATCCTGGTCAAATCCGCGTCCACCGCGCTGTACGCGCCCCACTTCATCTTCCGGGTGCGCGAACAGCTCATCAACGAGCTCGGTGAGAAGGCCGCGTACCGCGGCGGCTACACAGTCAACACGACGCTCGATTGGAACATGCAGCAGCTCGCCGAGAAGGAAGTGCGCGAGCACGTCGACGGCCTCAAACCGTTCAACGTGAACAACGCCGCGCTGATCACCATGGACCCAACGACCGGTGAAGTCCTCGCGTATGTCGGCTCATACGACTACTACGGGAACACGGCGACGATGCAGGGTGACTACGACCACGCCGGGATCGCGTATCGCCAACCCGGCTCAACGTTCAAGCTCTTCACCTACCTAGCCGGCATGCAGAAGCTGGGGCTGACCGCGTCCTCGCGCCTGTACGACATCGAGTGGACGGCGCCTGACGGCTATCACCCGCGGGACGCGACGTTGCAGCAGCACGGGCCCGTCACGTTGCGCCAGGCGCTTCGCGAGTCGCTGAACCTTCCCGCGCTGCAGGTCACGCGGGCCGTCGGCGTCGACGCGATCATCGATACGGTCCATCAGCTCGGCATCGACCGCGAGTGGGACCGGAACGCGCTGGGACTCGCGTTCGGCCTCGGCGCCGGTGAGATGCGTCTCATCGACATGGCCAGCGCGTATCAGGTGGTCGCGAACATGGGCGTGCGTGTCGAGCCGACGATGATCCTGCGGATCACCGACCGTGACGGGAAGGTCGTCCGTGATTACTCGAAGGTTGCGGGCCGTCGCGTTCTCGACGAGCGGCTTGCCTGGGTCATGGCTGACATCCTCAAGGACAACACCGATCCGAACGGGTCGTTCGTCTTCGGGCCGTGGACGAGCATCGGCCGGCCCGCCGCGCTCAAGACCGGCACGACCGACGATCTCGAGGACGTCCTCGCAATCGGCTTCACGCCGACGCGACTCACCGCCATCTGGATGGGCAATTCAGATAACTCGGAGATGCACGGCATCAACTCCGCGCTCGGGCCGGGCGTGCTGTGGCGCGATTACATGCGAACCGTGGTCGGTGCATTGCCACCCGACTGGTATCCACGCCCGAGTGGCGTCGTCGACGGCGTCGTGTGCGTGAATCCGTCCCTCTACGGCGGGAATGGCTCGGGCGAGCTTCCCGGACCGTATTGCCCGCCGTCCTTCCGCATGCTCGAGAAGTACGTCGAGGGAACCCAGCCGACGACCGATGACCGTGCCTTCTATACGAGCTGCGGCATCCAGCTACGCGCGCCGTTCGCGGACTGGCAGGCCGACTACAACAAGTGGGCGGCGTCGGCCGCCGCTGGCGGCCAGGGCTACGGCCGATACAGCTACACGATCTGCGGGTTCGCGAAGCCCAGTGCCTCGCCGACGCCGACGATCCAGCCGCCGGCGCCCACACGCACGCCCAGGCCCACACCGACGCCACGCCCGACGCGCAAACGCTAGCGCTCGGCGGAACGGGCCGAGCGTCTCCGCCACACAAACGCGGCCTGCCGTCAACGAGGCTGTCACTGAATTCCGGTGTTACGGATCGCCACGTCTTCCGACGTTCTCTGTGACAGGCTGCTCGCCAAGGGGAGGTCAGTGGAAGCGATCACGGTAGTGCCTTTCCCTGACGAGGCTGCGGCGGTCCGCGCGAGCGCGGTGGATCCCGCCGCTTTCGCCGCGCTGTACCGGCGCTACGTCGACGACCTGTACCGCTACCTCCTCGCGAAGAGTGGCCCAGACGAAGCGGAGGACCTGATGGCCGAGACGTTCCTCGCGGCGTTCAAAGCCGCGGGCTCGTACCGCGGAAGTGGCACGGCGAAGGCGTGGCTCATCGGCATCGCGCGCCGGAAGGCGATCGACGCATATCGATCGCGCCGCCGCACTCAGCCGCTCGAGTCCGTAGCGAGCATTGCCGATCCGACGCGTATCGAGGACGTCGCGATCCAGCGAATGGAGCTCGCGCAGGTCGCGGTCGCATTGGCGCGAATCGGTCCCGACCGCGCGGAGGCGCTTCGTCTGCGCTACTTCGGCGGCCTCGATTGCGACGAGATAGCACCACTGATGAATCGGAGCGAGGCCGCGGTGAAGATGCTCGTGCACCGGGGCTTGAGCGATCTACGTGAAGAGCTCGAGGAGAACGAACGATGAACGACGAGGAGCGCACCGCTCAACTTCTGACCCGTCTCGCGTTGGAGACGCATGCGCCGCCCAGCGCGATCGCGGCGATCGATCGCGCCGTCGGGTCCGCGCGCGCACCTCACCGCCGCGCCGTGCCGCGCTTCACGCTGCCGCTCACCGCATCGGTCGTCGCGGCGACCCTCGTGGCCGCGGTGCTGGTGACGTCGGCGCTCCTCCCCGCGCGCGTGAACGCGGCGGACATCCTCGCTCGCGCGGAGACGACCGCGGTGCGCGGGACGGTGGCGGTCCAGTCGTATCGCGGCGTGATCAAGGGCCAGAACTGGATGGGCGATCAGGGCCTCCGCGCCGCGGCGGCATCGACCTTCGAGCAGCAGGTCTCGTTCGCGGCTCCGAACAAGGTGCGTCTGGACATCACGGCGCGGGCGCCGAACGGCGCGGTCGGCCGCCAGCTCCTCGTGTCCGACGGGACCAACGGCTGGATCTACGTGCCCGACGCGAAGGCCGCGCAGCCCGTGCCGCCCGAGTTCGTGCTGCAAAGTGCGCCGTTCGCCGCGAGCACGCTCGGTCAGGCGATCGAGTCGTTCTCGCAGGCGTTCGACGCGACGCAGCTCGCGGACGAGACGGTCGCGGGCCGGCGCGCGCTCGTGCTGCAGCTCGTGCCGAAGCAGGGCAATCCGATGGCCAAGCAGGTCTCCAAAGTGCGGCTATGGCTCGATCAGGAGACGCTTGTGCAGCTCGGGGCGGAGATGAGCGATTCGTCAGGCGCGCTGATGATGCGCTGGCAGTTCGATTCGATCACGCTCGGCGGTGAGATCGCGCCGGACACGTTCGTGTTCGCGTTGCCGGCGGGCGTGAAGATCACGCAGATCGTGCCGCCGGGAGCACAGCAGCCGAATCGCGATCAGGCCTGGGCGATGGTCGCGAGCCAGGTGCCGTTCCAGCTGTTCCGGCCGGTTTGCGGGATCGACGGCCTGGAGGAGCTGCTGCCGGGGAAGGCGGACAACGGTCTTGTGATGCTCCCCTTCCGCGTGCCGAATGGCCCGGCGGTGGTGCTGCTGCAGCAGGGTGCGCTCGCCTCGTTCGGCCCCCTCATCGGCGAAGCGGTGGCGATCGGCGATCTGAAGGCGACGTACAGCGTCGCGGACGGCGCGCAGTTCCTCGACTTCGACAAGGGCGCGACGCACCTGCGGATCCAGGCGCCGCAGCCGTTGCCGAGGGAGGCACTGATCCATCTCGCGGTGTCACTGACGCCGGTGCCGATGCCGCGGTAGCTCGGCGAATCAGTCGCGTCAGTCGGCGCCCCCGACCCGGGATGGCTGCGGTGACATGGGTCGCGGCCCTTCGTGGATCTGGCGCGCCGCGCGGATGCCTGATTCGAGGGCGCCCTGGATCCAGGCGTGGTGCAGGGAGCAGTGCTCGCCGGCGAAGTGGATACGACCCTCGGGCTGGGTGATGTCCTCCTGGAGCTTCGTCTGCTGCTCCGGTTCGAAGAGCGCGAACGCGCCACCCGCGTACTTGTCCTCGGACCAGGCGTGTGAGGCGCCCGACTCGAACTCCTCGCGGATCCGAGGGTGGATGCGCTCTACGTCTTCGAGGGCCTGCTCGATACGCATCGCCTCGTCCATCGCCCCCCAGCGCGCGGCATCCTGACCCCAGGTGTAGCTCGCGAGCAGCACACCGCGCTGCATCTCGGGATCCGGCGTCGGATAGTTGATGCGGCGGATCCCGAGATCGGTCGCGGTGGCGCCGCCGAAGATCCCGTCCTCCTCTTCCCAGAACCGACGGCGGACCTGGAACAGGATCTTTGTCGACGCCGAGTAGTGCAGCTGCCGTATCGCCCGCTGCTTCCCTCGTGAGAACGGCTTCAGCATCTCGATGTGCCGCAGCACGGGGAACGGCAACGTGCAGATGGCGTAGTCGGCGATGACCGAGTACCGCCCTCCGCGCGTGCGGTAGTGGACCGTGACCGAGTCTGGATCCTGGTCGATGGCGTTCACTTCGGCGCCGAAGCGGATCTTGTCCGGCATCGCCGTGTAGAACGCGTTCGGCAGCTGGTCCATCCCGCCCACGATCTCCTGCATGTCGACGTACGCCCCACCGAGCTGCTCCCGAAGCTCCTCCATGACGGAGCTGTTGAGGTCGGACTCGACGAAGTTGAGGACGCCGTACATCTCGATCGCGCCTTCTGAGAATCCCTTCAGCTCCAGGAACTCGCGAATGGAGTACTGGTCGTATTGGCGGCGCACCTCGTCCCACGCGGATGTGCCGGAAGCGAGAAGCGCGCGGATGTCGGCGGTCGCCTGCTCCCAGAGCGCATCCGCCGTGCGACCTCGCTCGTGCTCGGCGACCTCGAACGGTAGCCGCTCGGGCTCTCGCTGTGCCTCCGCGGCGGTCATGCGCACGCCACCGACGTACACGAGGCCATTCGGATTTCCCATGACGAACGGGCGGAGCGTCAGACCGAAGAGGCGGCAGTACTCGAGAGTGAGTTCGTGGATTCGCGGGATCCGCATGCCGCCTGCCTCCGCGTAGAGGCCGGGCGCGAAGGTCCGAAGCGTATAGATGCGGCCGCCGACGCGCTCCTGCGCTTCGAGGACGAGGACGTCGTGGCCTTGCCGAGTCAGCTCGAACGACGCGACCAGGCCGGCCAGCCCGCCGCCGATGACGACGATCCGCTTGGCGGGCTGCGGCCGCGCCTCGAGCCCCTCGCTCGGCGTCGCGAGCACGTCGGCGGGGATCGGCGCGTCGCGGAGGGGTGTGGCTTCGCTCATCCCTGGTGACGCTATGCACGCTCGAGCCGACCTGCAAATGGCCGATCGGTCCAACGATCCGCGTCCTCGACGCTGGTGCTCGACTGCCCCATGATTCGCGTGCACGGCATGGATATCGCTCTCGCGGACCAACACATCTTCGTCCTCGAGGACCGGCTGACGCCGGATGACATCCGGCAGCGCGCGATGGATCGCCGGACCGGCGCCTTCGGCAGCGGGCTCGGAAGTCTGCTGCAGCGTCCCAAGGCCGACGACATCGAGCTCGTAAACACCCAGCGGCAGCTGGAGCCGTTCTGGCATGTCGGCGGCAGGGCGCTGTACGTGTACGACCGATCGCGCGACTACGCGGTGCCGGCCAGCGGCGCGGAGGTCCGCGAGGTCACGATCCACGGCGAGAGCTATCCGGTCAAAGCCGCGGCCGGACGCGGCGCGTTCGTGATCCCCACGACGGAGCATTGCCGCGACGAGTTCCGCGAGGAGATCTACGTCGACGGCGTCGGCGGGACGCCCGTGACCGATGCGGCGTCGATCGTCGGCGGGCCGCGATTGGAAGTGACCGATCTCGCAACAGCGGCGCAGAAGGACACCATCGTCGTGCCGCCGACGCAGCACGCCTCGTCGCTCGTGCGACAGCTGCTCGCATCGCTGATGAAGCCGGTGCAGGCCGACAAGATCACCGAGGAATCCATGACGCTCGAGCACATCGACCTCTACTACCGCCCGTGGTGGGCCTTCGAGTTCCACTGGAAGTCGAAGGACAAGCGCGGCGTCGTCGAGATCGACGCGGTCACGGGGCAGATGCGTCAGGGTCAGGCGCTCCTGGCGAAGGTCCAGCGCGCGGTCAACCGGGACGTCCTGTTCGACATCGGAGCCGACACCGTGAGCCTGCTCGTTCCCGGTGGCGGCATCGCGGTCAAGGTCGCGAAGCTGGCGATGGACCGAAACCAGAAGTCCTGAGCGCCAAGCCGATCCGAAGATAGCCTTTCGCGATGGAGCTGCGCGAACGGAAGTTCGACCGGGATAGCGATCTCGCCGAGCTGCTCGAAGTGGTCCGCGAAACACGCGCGTCTGGCGACGCGCGATCCTTCCTGCATCCCGGCGGGCTGCAATGGTGGCTGCGGCGGCTGGTCCACGACGACTTCCGGGTGTGGCAGTGGTTCGATCATGGGACCCTCGCCGCATTCGTCATCGATGACGACGGTTACGTCATCGTCCACACGGACCTCGCGCACGCGGATCAGCACCTGGATCTCGTCGGTTGGGCGGAGGGCCGGCTCGCCGAGCTCGGCCGATCCTCCATCGTGGTCTCCGCCCGGGACAGGGACGAGGAGCTCGTCGCGGGACTCAGCAGGCTCGGCTATGAGCCGTCCGGTACCTTCAGTCAAGAGCTGGTCCACGATCTTTCGACCAGGCGTGAAACGGTGCTGCCCCGGGGCTTCTCGCTCGGATCGCTCGACGCGCACCTCGACGGCGCATTCATCGACCTTCATCGCGACGCCTGGTCCACCTGGGGACCTCCGACCTACAGCCGCGAGATGCACGCGCTGGTCACCCGGATGCCGGACTTCTGGCGCGAGCTGACGCCGATCGTCACGGCTTTGGACAGGACCCTGGCCGCGTACTGCATCGGCTGGTTCGACCCGCGCTCACGCTGGGTCGAGATCGAGCCGCTTGGGACCCGACAGGCGTACCGCAAGAGAGGCCTGGCGCACGCGATCGTGACCGAGATCACCAATCGCAGCCGCGCAGCTGCGGCCACCGCGGTGATGGTCTGGGGCGTGAACACGAACCCCGATGCCGTTCGCCTCTACACGTCCTGTGGATTCGGTAGTACAGGCATCGTGCGCGAGTATCGAAAGTGGTTGAGCGATCCGCGCAGGGCGAGCGGCTGGCGGTAGGCGCCCGCCCCGCGGCTACTGCTTGAGCGGATCGACGATCACCCCATTGAGCTTCGCTTCCCAGTGCACGTGCGGGCCCGTCGTCAGGCCGGTCATGCCGACGAGCGCGACCGGCTGACCTCGCGCGACGCGGTCGCCGATCGCCACGAGGGCAAGCGCGATGTGGTAGTCGCAGCTCTCGAGGCCGCCGGCGTGCAGGACGCAGACGCGGCGACCGCCGTACGGCACCGACCCGACCTCATCCACGACGCCGTCGTCGGAGGCGACGAGGATCGCACCGAAGGGCGCTGACACGTCGACGCCGGTGTGGCTCCCCTGCACGTACTGCGAGATCGCACCGGACACCGGACGCAGGAACCGCCGCGGATCCGCGTCTGCGCTCGCGACGTGCGCCCGAGCGACCGTGTCCGCGCGAGCGTCGGCGGCCGCCGGCGCGCCGCAGCGGTACACCTCGAGCTGCGTCGAATACAGGCCGGTGCGCGTCACACCCATGAAGAAGCGGCCGTCGGGGCTGAACGATCGGACGCCAAGCACGTTCGGCAACGCCGCGACGCCCGCCGGGCCACCGAAGACCGAGAACGTGTCGAAGGTGCTTTCACCCTTCAGCGTGGGCGACAGCCTGCCGAAGAGCAGCCGGCCGTCCCCGGCCCACGCGTGGACGGGCCCGGCAAGGGTCTTGGTGGGCGCGCTCTGGTCGACACCCGCATCGGACCGCAGCGTCACCGCGTTCGCGGAGCGCAGAAGAAGGGCGTGACCCACCGGCGCCCACTGCGTGAAGAGCGTGTTGCCGTCGCCGACCGTCTCCATCACACCGCTGCTGGTGACGCCGAGATAGCGCTCGACCGAGCCGTCAGGGTGGTAGCGCGTCATCGTGAAGCGCTGGGCATCCGCGCTGAAGTACACGTCGTCATGGGGATAGCGCGGCGCCAGATCCAGGAGCACGTTCGCCACGGTCCAGCTCAGGCCGTTCTCCCACGCGCGGATCTCTCCATCGTGGAAGAAGAAGAGCTGATCGCCGACCCAGCGCACGTCGGGCTGCGTCGCGGGTACGAGCCCCGCGAGCCTGTCGCCGCGGACGACGCGCAGGTCATCGTCACCCTCACGCCAGTACGCGAGATAGGTGCCCGAGCCGGAGAACTTCGGCTTGGTGCCCTTGCCGAGATCGCGGACCGACCCGGTCGCGACATCGAGCACCGCTAAGCGCTGGTCCTCTTCGGTACCGGTGATGGTCCGCGGGTTCGCGATGGTGACGATGCGCGAGATGGCGATGCTGCCGGAGTCGTCGGACCAGCGCGCGTCGAACGCGTTGTCGATCGGGGGTATGGCGACGCGCTCCGTGCAGCGGAGCGGATCAAGCGGCGAACGGATCGTCTGATGTGGCGGGTTCGGCTCGATCGCGGTGGTCCGTCCGTCGATGGCCGGATCATTCGGGGCCGAAATGCGCGTTGGAGGCGCTGGTTGGGCGCTAGGCGCGCAAGCGAGGGCGACGACCGTACACAGCGCGATGACGCAGTACGTCCTTCCCCTGCTCACATTGTGTCAACGCCAGGACCGCCTGTGCGATGTGCGCCGCAACATTTCTGACGCCAACCGCATGTTCGTTCGTCATATGAGCGATAGAGTCAGAGCACGATCGAGCGGCGTACGCTGTGCGGTCGATATCCGCCCGTTCCGTCATGTCCCCGTACACCCGGCGTTCCAAAGTCATGCGTCGCCCTGCCGCAGGCCTGCTCAGTCTTGCTGCGCTCGCGGCGGCGTTCGCCCTCGGCGTCCCCGAGTCCGATGCCGCGCCGCGCGTCGTGGCAGCCGTTACAACGTCGACCGATGCGACCGCGCTGCGCGGCGCGCCCGTCGCGCGCGGTCAGCTCCCACCGCTGCCGGCCACCGACACGATCGGCACAGCGCGACGCACCGCGGCGTATGTCGCGAGCCCTGCATCGGCGCGGCCAAGCGACCTTGTGACCGTGTCGGTCACGCTGCGCAACCTCGGCGATGACACCTGGAATACCGATGGTGCCGCGCCGGTGCGCCTGGGGTACCACCTCTATGACGCGCGCGGCGCGCTCGTCGAGTGGGATGGTCTGCGGAGCGAGCTGCCCTACGCGATGGGCCCGGGCGCCGCCGAGACGATGGCGATGCGGGTCCTGGCGCCCGGGCTCACCGGCGCCTACACGGTGAAGCCCGATCTCATCCGCGACGGGCTTTCGTGGTTCTCATCGGCGGAAGCGCCGGCTGGCTCGGTCGCGCTACGTGTGACGACGGACCTCGACGCGCGGTACGGCGCGACGACGGCGCCTGCGACGATCATCCCGGGCGGAGAAGTGCCGGTGCAGATCCCCCTGCGGAACACCGGCCTCGCGACATGGCGGGCGGGCGGGGACCATCCGATCCGGCTCAGCTATCACTGGGTCGACGCTGGTGGGACACCGGTGGTGTGGGATGGTCCCCGCTCCGCGCTGCCATTCGACATGGAGCCCGGCATGGAGACGTTGCTCGCCGCGACGGTGCGCGCGCCCCGCAACGAGGGGACGTACGTGCTCGCCTGGGACATGGTCCAGGAGGGCGTTGGCTGGTTCTCCGGGCACGCCGTCCCGGTGCGGCAGGACCTCGTGACGGTCGCGAGTGATGTGACCCTCTACGGCAAGGGCTGGGGCCACGGCATCGGGCTCTCGCAGTGGGGTGCGCAGGGTTGGGCCGAAGGCGCCACGGGACTCCGCCTGTCCGGGGAGCAGATCGTCGCGAAGTACTTTCCGATGGCGCGTCTGGATGCGCAGCCGCCGACGAAGCCATTCCGCGTGCTGCTCTCGGCTCCTTCCACCGGGTGTGTCGGGCGCACGATCGTCAATGTCGCGCACATGAGCTCGCAAGGTGGGATGCGGCTCGTGAACGACGCCGACCCGAGCGTCGTCTACCTCGAGACCGCGCCCGGTCAATCGGTGCGCTTCGGCGTCTACAAGGGAACGGTGCTCGTCGCGGTCGACGAATGGTCCGGCCGCGTCGTGTTCGCGGGCGAGGGCGACTCGCTCACGCTCGTCCCAACGCAGTGGTGGGATCCGATCGCCGTGCGCGAGAAGGGACTCGAGTACCGCGGCAATCTATTGGTGCAGGTCCGTGACGAGGGCGCCCTGCGCGTCGTGGACTACGTCGGCTCGGATGACTACATGCGCGGAGCGCTGCCGGGCGAGATGCCGGCGGACTGGGATATGGAGGCGCTGCGCGCGCAGGCGATCACGGCGCGCACCTACGTGGCGTGGCGCCAATCGACCGCGGGCGATCGTACCTGGGATGTCCGCGACGACACCGCCGACCAGTGCTACGGCGGCCACTCCTTCGAGAGTCCGCGCACCACGTCGGCGGTGCTCTCGACCCCCGCCGCGATCCTCACGTACCTTGGCAAGCCGATCCGCGCGCTCTACTCCTCAGCGAACGGCGGCATGACCGAGAACGTCGGCTGCGTTCTCGACGCCGAGCGCGCCGGCGGCAGCTGGCGCTGCGCCGATGGCTGGCCCTACCTGGGTGTGACCGTCGATCCCGCCGAGGCGCTCGCGTACGACCGGCGCGGCGGGATGCCGCACGGCCTCTGGAGCCAATCGTTCACCGCGCGGGAGATCCGCGTCCTGATCTATGAGGAGTACGGCGTCGACATCGGCGCGTACGCGTCGATGGAGTTCAACGAGAGCCCTGGCGGCCGGCCGATCTCCGTACGGGTCCGCGGGAGCCTGACCTCGGTGGACCTCAAGGGCGACCGTTTCCTGCGCACGGTGCTCGGGCTCAAGAGCACGCTGGTCCGAACGACGCCGTTCTAGCGACGGGAGCCTCATACCCGGGCGTCGAGGCTGCTGAATCCGAATTCAGCATCAGGCCCGTTGCAGCGCGGTGCCGGTGTCCCCCGGAGGAGCCGAAAGCGGCCAGTAATTTTTCGTCATGACGAAGTCGTAATGACGTCACCGCTCGCTTGGCCACTATCGCAGGCGAGGCAGGCGGGGCTCAGGACGATCCTCGCCGATGAAGGAAGTGCTGGAAACGAACAGGATCGACGCGGCGCCCGGACCGGCGGTGCTGCTCGTCGAAGATGACGCCGCTCTCGGGAGGCTCATGACGACCCTGCTCGCCGAGGCCGGATACCGCTCCCTCACCATCGCCGACCATGACGAGATCGAGGCCGCGATCCTCCGCTTCGATCCAAGCTGCGTGCTCCTTGACGGCGAGCTCGGCCCAGCGGGGCACGCGCGCTCCTGGACGGACGCGGCTGCGATCGGGCGCGCGCATCCCGATCTCCCCGTCGTGATGTTCACGGCCGATGCCGACGCCGTCGCCGAAGAGCGGGCCGGTACCTCACGACGGAGCCTCGATGCCGCGTTCGCGGGCGTCGTGCCAAAACCCTTCGTGATCGACGAGTTCCTCGCCACGCTGAGGAGCGCGATCGGCGCGGCGGCGCCGAACGTCGACGCTGCGGCGACCGTTGTCGCTGCGAGCACCGCGACCGCCGAGCAGACCAAGACGGATGTCTGGAGCGCCGCGGTCCACGACCTCACGACTCCGCTCGCCACCATCAGCGGCCAGATGCAGCTCGCGCGCAAGCTGATGGCCGACGACCCCGTGCGGGGGCGCGCCGCCGTCGACATCGCCCTGCAGCAGCTCGAGCGGATGAGCCGCGTGATCGCCAGGCTGCCTGACGTCCTCTCCCTCGAGGCAAGCGCGCTCAGCTTCGAGGTCGTCACCTTCGACATTTGCGAGGCGGTCGGCGACGCGATCAAGCGGCGCGACCACCGCGAAGCGACGCGCATGCGATTCGATCGCCCCAAACAGGGCATCGACGTCCGCGGGGACCCGGACCGCATCGCACAGCTCCTCGACGATCTCCTGACGAACGCGGTCAAATACAGTCCGTCGGCGACCCTCATCGACATCGCGGTGACGAGCATCCTCGGCGAGGCGCAGGTGCGGGTCGAAGACTATGGCCTCGGCGTCGCCGGCGAGGAACGCGATCGCATGTTCACCGCGTACTTCCGCACGCTACGCATGCGTGCACTCGCCGCGGCGGGCCTTGCCCCTGACGACGGTCAACCGTCCGACGAAGATCGTGGACGCCTGTGGCTGGAAGACACCACCGACTCAGGCAGCGTCTTCGCGTTCAGCCTCCCGCTCGCCGACTGACCCGACACGCCGGCACGACGTCAGACATCGTCGCCGTCCGACGCGGGGATGAACCGGTACCCCTCGCCAGGCACGGTCTCGATGTATCTGGGCTCGTGCCAGTCGTTCTGCAGCTTCGCGCGCAGCGCGCGAACGTGCCGGTCGACCACGTTGCTCTCGATGGCCACGTCGGTCCCCCAGAGCGTGTCGACGATCTGCTGCCGCGCCAGCACCGTCCCGGCGTTCGCGGCGAGCAGGTACAGCAGCGCCTGCTCGAGCGAGGTGAGGTGCAGCTCGTGGCTCCCCACGAGGACCCTGCGGTTGAGCACGTCGATCTCGAGCTCGCCGATGCGCAGCCGCGGCGCGAGCTCGCCGCTCTGGCCGTGGATCCTGCGCAGCACGGCCCGTGCGCGAGCGACGAGGTCGCCCGGGATAAATGGCAGGCCGATGTAGTCGTCGGCACCACGCTCGAACGCGTCGAGCTTGCTGCGTAGGTCGTTGCGGCGCGTGAGCGCGATGGCTCCGATCGGCGGCGTCGCGACCCTCGTCTTGTCGATGAGCGCGATAGCGCTCCCAGCTTCGATGTCTATGTCGACGATGAGGAGGTGAGGCCTCCACTGCTCGATCGCAGCCGTACCTTCGGCCACCGTCGTCGTGATGCGGCGCGTGTACCGACCATGTCGCAAGGTGAGGTCCACCGTGTTCGCTAGCGCTGTGTCACTGATGACCAACAGGGCACGGACCGCGGCATCGGATGGTCTCGCGGAAGGCTCGCCTGCCCTCCCGGGCTCCACCATAGGTCAAGTTTAGAACGGTTGTAACTGGTGACAGGACGACGAGGGAGCACCCCTTCGGGTGCTCCCTCGCGAACGCATTTGAGCGTTGCTACAACTTCGGCGGCGTCGGAACGGTGCTACGCCTTCGGCGGCATGGAAATGCCGAGCTGCTGCATGAGTCCGGCCTGGTCGTAGTAGGTGCGCTCACGCTGGATCAGACCATTGCGGAACGAGCTGACGAGCATCACCTTGAGCTCGATCGGCTTGTTCGTCGGCGCGATCGTCCCAGTTGCTCCGACGAGCGGTCCGGTGTGGGTCGCCTTGTAGACGACCTCGGATGCGACCTGCTCGCCCTGAGCGATCTGGTTCGTCACTTCGGCCGTCCCCTGGGGGAAGGCTGTCTTCCAGACCTTGAACGACTGCACGATCTGCATCTTGCCCTTGTACTTGCCGCTCGGGTCGGAGGTCTCGGCGTCCTCGGCGTACGGAGCGTGATCAAGGTCGCCCTTGACCATCGCGGCGACCCATTGCTTGATCGTCGCGCTGTTGGCGGCGACGGCCGGTCTGTCTTGGATGAGTGTCATAGATTCACCCTCTTTTCTCCAGACGACCGTACTCGCGACACTTGCAAAAAGCAAGCAATATCCAATAAAGTAAGTAATGGTGGAGGAGCTGGCGCGCGCATTGGCCCTTGTGGGGCACAAATGGACGCTCCTCATCATCGACGATCTGATGCGCGGTCCGCGCCGGTTCACAGAGATACAGCGGTCGCTCGGCCGCGCGAATCCGAAGATGGTCACCACACGGCTGCGCGAGCTCGAGGCCGCGGGTCTGGTCTCACGCACGTTCTACGCGGAGGTCCCGCCCCGGGTGGAGTACGCGCTCACCCTCCGCGGCCGCGAGCTTCGCCCGACTATTGACGCGCTACGACGCTGGGGCTCTCGCGTTCGGTCCTCCCGCCGGCGAACGGCATGAAGGAGCGGCGGCCTTCAGCGGGCCGTCAACGATCGCGACATCGAGAAGCTGAGGTCGCCCGCCAGATCCCGATCGCCGCTCGCGCGCCGAGGTCGCCTGCCACGAGCACCAGCGTCGTCGGAGCGACGACCTCGAATGCGACCGCGACAACCAGCGCGACGATCTCGTTCGGCGGGGCGGGCGATCCGTCTGCCACCGAGCGAGGGTCGCCAGTGCGGTGATGCCGAGAGCGCTCGCCGCGAAGAAGACGATCCGATTGACGGGTTCGGCCCCTCGCAGCATCGTGCCGGCGATGAGGCACAGCCCGATGACGAGCAGAGAGAGACCGCCTGCTCGCGGCGTGGGACCGAACGATGCGCCGACCGTGCCGCGAACGGGCGTCTGGTCGCTGACGGGTAGAAGAATCGATACGTGGCCCGAACGACCGCCGTTCGTCAGCTTCAATGCCCCTTTCGGGGGACTCTCTTCGGCACCGCGAGGCGCAGACTGCACGCAAATGCTCCGCTCTGCTGGGGGACTCCAATGAAGACTCGGGCGACGCTCCTGTTGACCTCATCGCGATCGGTCACTGGCGTCATCGAGCACGGTGACGCACGGCTCTCCGACGCCGTGAACAACCCGCTGGAGTCGGTGCTCCGAGTCTCGGATGCGGTCCTCGGGCGGCTCGGCAACTCCGGCGGCTCGGAGGCCAACGGGCCCTTCGAGGTCGCGATCGTGCCCAAAGAGCAGATCGCGCTGATCTACGCCATCGAGGAGCAGTCCCGCCCGGCCGAGCGCCGCATGTCCTCGTTCGTGGCGAAACAGACCACCGACATCCTGGTCTTGCTCGCCGGCCTGCGTCTGCGCGGGCGCGCGCACGCGTCGGCCCAGCTCGACGCCGCTCAATTCCATCGTCTGGTGTTCGACGCCAAGGCATTCATGGTGCTCACCGGGGCGAGCCTGGCTCTTGACGTCGAGGGCACGACCGCCCGCGACATCGGCGTCGCCATCCTCAACACGAAGCACATTCAGTTCGTGGCCCGCGTACCCTCCGCGCCGCCCGAGGCGGGCGATCCGCGCGAGACGGCGGTACGCGGAGCGTGATCGCCGTCGCGTGAGAGCCTAGGGCTTCGCGACCGCGCGGCCTCTCCCGAACACGAGCTGCTGTCCGTACCGGCTGTTGACGAGCGCGAGACCAACGATCACCAGCGCGGTCCCGACGATCGTTCGCGCGTCGATCGGCTCACTTAGGACGACGAAGCCGAGGACGATGCCCACGATCGGTAGCAGATACGCGACGCCCGTCGTGCGAGTCGCTCCCCAATGGCCGAGCAGCCGGAAGAACGCGAGGTACGCCAGACCCGAGCCGAGCAGGCCGAGCCACACGATCGCGCCCACCGCGGCAAGGTCCGGGCGCACCGTCCAGGGATGCTCGAGGACGAGCGCGAGGGCACCGCTGATGACGAACGCGAACGACACCTGAAAGACCGCCGGGATCATCGGCGCCAGCCCCCGGATGTTGCGTCGCGCATATACCGCACCCGCGGCGTAGCTGAGTGACGCGCCGAGCAGCGCGATCTCGCCCAGCAGATTCGAGTTGCCCGCGCCGAGTCCCGCGCCGGTGAGCACGACCACGCCGACGAAGCCGATCGACAGGCCAACGATCCCGTTGATCCGCAGCGGCTCGTCGGCGATGAAGAGCGGCGCGAGAATGACCGCGAAGAGCGGCACGACCGAAGTGAGGATCGCGGCCAGCGACGAGTCGACGCCGCGCTCGGCCCAGGTGATGAGCGCGAACGGCAGCGCGATGTTCAGGATGGCCATGACCAACAGGTGCCGGTAGGCGCTCGCCTCGCGAGGGATCTTCTGCCCGGAGACCTTGATCACCGTCCAGAGGAGGGCCGCACCCACCGCGAGGCGAAGGGCGACCAGCGTGAACGTGCCGAAGTCGTTCACGGCGATCTTGATGAAGAGGTAGCTCGACCCCCACATGAGCCCGAGCGCCAGGAAGATCAGCCAGTCGGCCGTGGAGGAGCCAGACGGGCTGGACGAGACGGCTGGGCGCGTCCTCATGCGGTCGACCCTCCTTACGGCTGCGGTCTACGCATTGAACAGCGGCCGGGCGAACGAGATTTCGTCAACCACGACGCATTCCCGCCGGATCAGCTGCCGGTGAGTGCCCCTTCGTCGTCGCGCGCGCCGTGGGGCGGGCCGTGCGTCGCCCGTTGGGCGTCCCGCGCGCGGGCCGCGAGCACCACGCGCGCGATGAACTGAGCACAGGCACCGGCCATCTCCTCATCCTCGGTCACGTAGGCGTCGCGCCAGCGGCCGAAGACGAGCACGCCGAGCGGGCCGTCCTCCGCCGTGAGCGGCGCCACGATCAGGTCGCGCGTGGTGCGCGGCACCCACGAGCGCAGCGACGGATCGTGCGCGCGCACCAGCTCACCGACGAGGGCGCGCGAGAGCGCGGCGTGGTCGCGCGGGCGCGCGATCTCGAGCGCGAGGCCCTCGCGTGGGTGGGCGGCGCGCAGCTGGAGCGAGCCGCCGGCGCGCAGGATCCAGAGCTGCGCGACGTCGTGCCCGAGGGCGTGGGCCAACAGCTCCACGATCCCCTGGAGGGACTCCCCAAGGTCCTCCCCGAACAGCCCCCGCCGCGCGAGCTCGTACAGCGCCAACGCCTGGCGACCGGTCGTGGCGTCGCGCCTGGCTGTCGCCGCTCCAAGGGCCTCGAGGGCTACGATCTCGGTGGCGCTCGATGCCGTCAGGACGTCGGCCGCACCGAAGCTCCGTCCGATCCGCAGGGCGATCAGGGCGCCCTCCACTCCGTGGATCGCGAGCAGCGGGGCGACGAGGGCGGTGCCGGCCATACGGCCATCCAACAGCGCCAGCCGGACCGCGACCTGGACCGTGCTGCCACTCCGCTTGGTGTCCTCGAGCGCGGCGGCGACCTTGGCGTCGACCGAAACGCGCTCGGACACGTTGTGGGTGCGGGACAGCTTTATCGGCTTCTGCGCGACGATCGCGGCGGCGTCCCACTGTCCGAGGGCGGCCAGCGCCGCCAGGCGCACGGCCCACTGGTCGTCTTCGTTGGCGATGACCCGATCGACCAGCCCCCGAGCCGCGAGGAGACGGGTAACGTTGGCCGGCGTGGCTGACTCCTGCCGGAGTATCCGGTCCGCGGCGGCGCGGAAGGATTTCGCCGTCTTCGGCTCGTTCATTCGTGCCCCCTCGGAGTCATCCCGCTGCGCGCGGCCATTTCGACAACAGACTTTCGTGTGAGGCATCAGCATCGCTGCATCGTGAGCGAGCGTCAAACGCAATCTGAGAAACTGGTCGCCGTACTAGCAGGCCGCGCTGCGCGTTCCTCTGGACGAGTGCTAGAGCGGTGGTACGTGATCTCCTCGCGACGCGCCGATGGAGCGCGGGCTGTCTCGCTCGTCCGCTGGCATTGCGGCTGCCGAGTGCCGCCCTCGTGATCCGAGGCGTTCGCGGGCTCGCGCTGGTCACCGTGGCCGTCCTCGCCTGCACGACGACCGCGCCACAACCCAGCCCAAGCCCAACCCCGACGCCGACCGTCGAGCCGACGGTTGCCGCGACGAGCACGCCGAAGCCGATCATCCCGATCAAGGCTCGGTCCGTCAGCGCCGTCGGCAACAGTGTCGTCGCGGCCGGGGATTTCGAGGGCACGAAGCGAACGCAGGTCGCGCTGATCAACGATCCGAACGCCGATCTGTCGCTGCGCATCGCGGTCCGCGGGAAGACCGCCGACGCGCCGGAGACCGTCTGGCTCAACAGCGATCCGAACTTTTTCGCGCTGCAGCGCGCGAAGTTCGTGGTAACGGACGCGGATGGTGATGGCAAGGACGATCTCGTCGCGCTGTATGACGCCGGGACCAACTCGTCGAAGCTCTTCGTGTTCCGCTCGACCGGCTCGGCATTTGTGTTCGCCAACGTGTGGTGGACCGCATCCGATTACACCTGGGCACGTGCGCGCAACATCGTGAGCGGGCGCTTTGGCGCCGCCGACAGGGACACGCTCCTCATCACCTACCAGGACGACAACGCCCGGATGCGCATTCAGGCCCTCGAGTCGAACGGCACGGCGTACGCCCTCATGGGCACGGTCTACGACTCCGGGCCCGGGAAGTTCGACCTGTCACGCGCGCACTTCGCTGTTGGTCACTTCACGCGCACGGGCGGACCCGATCAGCTCGCCGCGTTCTACCAGACGGACGCGCGGCCGCACCTCCTGCTCTACGAGCCCGGGGCCGGCGGATTCGCGCTCGTCCCCGATGCGTATGTGGCCGACGCCGAGTACGACCTCTCGAGGGCGTCGCTCGCCGCCGCCGATGTGAACGCCGACGGCCGAGACGACCTCGTCTCGCTCTACACCGACGCCGACGGCGGCGCCACGGTGCACGTGTTCGACGCGGCCGCGTCCTTCAAGCCGGTGAACGGCTGGGCGGGCGAGGCCGTGCTGCCGGCTGGTGCGCTCTGCCCGCGGACCGGGGCGCTCGTCCTCGGTGATTGGGACTCCGACGGCAAGGCTGACGCGCTCGCCCTGGCCCCGACGCCGGTGGGCGTGCGGGCGCACGTCCTCACGACAGCCGGCGCGTCGCTCACGGTCGCTCTCGGTGCCGGCGACCTGCGCTGCCCGGTGTGGCCGCTCAACGGTCTGCCGACGAACGGCGCGAACACCACGACGCGCCCGCTCTTCGTGAAGGTGGACAACAACCCGACGGCGCGCCCGCATTACGGGATCGCGAGGGCCGATCAGGTCTACGAGTGGCTGGTCGAGGGACTCACCACCCGACTCGCCGCCGTGTTCCACTCGCAGCACCCCGACGTGATCGGCTCGGTGCGGAGCGCCCGAATGACCGATCGTCCGATCCTGCCTTCCCTCGGTGCCGCGTTCGTCTACTCGGGCGGCGGGCCCGAGGAGCTCATGGCGATCCACTACGACGATGCCGTCGGTCACCGTTACGTCGACATCGCGCCGAGCTACGGCTGGGGCTACCGCGTCCCGTTCCGTCCGGCGCCCTACAACTACTTCACGACGTACGGCGCGGTGCAGGCCGCGATCGCGGCCGCGCCCGATGGCGACCAGCCCGCGCTGATCGCTCCCTGGAACTTCCTCCCGACGGCGACCGGCGACGCGCAGGCCGGTGGCTTTGTGGGCAGCGTGCCTGCGACGAGCATCACCGTTCCCTACCGGGCGGGCTTCGCGGTCGCCTACACCTACAACGCCGCGTCACGCACCTACGGACGGGCGCAGGACGGGGTGCGTGAGGTCGATGGTGCGACGGCGGAGGTCATCGCCGCACGGGATGTCGTCGTGATCCAGACCGAGGTGCACTTCACCAGCGACTTCGGGCTCGACCCCGCGGGGAACCCGAAGCTCGACATGGTGCTGACCGGAACGGGCAGGGGAAGCGTGTTCCGCGACGGCCTGCGCCAGGACGTGACCTGGACGCGCCCGGACATCGTGGACGCGTTCACGTTCCGCAACGCGAACGGCGAGATCGTGCAGCTGTCGCCCGGCCAGAGCTGGATCCACGTCGTGCCGAAGGATTGGACGATCCCCAGCAAATAGGCCTCGGCTAGTCTCCGGCGCGCGCTCGCGTGCACCGACGTCGGCGTCGCGACCCGCGACGTGCAGCTGACTCAGCTGCGGAATGGCACCTCAGCGAAGTCGTAGTCGAGCTCATAGGTCGCCTTCGGCCCCTTGGGTGCCTCGAAACGGCCCTCGCCCTCGAGTCCGGCGAGCTCGCCGCTGCCCGTCCCCGGGACGACGGACCAGGTGCCCTTCGCGGCCTTGCCGTCGAAGTCCCCGATCGTCTCGACGACGAAGCCGCCCCTCTTCCCGGCGAGCGAGCCTTCGATCCGTTGCAGCCCGACGAAGGTCGCGTCATCGTCGCTCACGTAGCACATGAGCCACTCGATCTTGCCTTCACCGGTCACGTCGCCGGTGAACTTCGCGCTCACGCTCGCCTTGGTGAGCTTCCCGCCGGCGGCGAGCTGCTCGTACGGCTTCTCGTCCCATGATGCGATCTCGAATGTGCCCTTTGCGGTCTTGTTCGAGCCAGCCATTCGTTACCTCCTCGTGACAGTCCGTGGTGGTCTGCCGGGTGATGCCGCACGGAACGTGCCGCAAGCGCCGCCCTAGTCGCGTACGCGCCGCGGGATGCGGTCGAGCGCGTGCCCAACGGTCGTCGCCGCGCGATCCAGCCTTCCCCGGCAGTCTTCGTCGTACAGATCGCCGTTGGCACGGGGCCCGAGGAGGACCTGAGCGACGACGTCGCCGTGCTCGAAGACGTTCACACCGAGGTGCACGTCGCCGGCCCATCTTCCGATGGTCCGCGCGGGCCCCGATGCTTCGACGTCGTTCAGCTCGAGCGCTCCGGACATCGCGCCGAGCGATCCGACGCTTTCCGCGAGGAGCTGTCCGAGCAGCCCGTCGCGGTCGGAGAGCCGCAGATGGTCCTCGATCTCGTGCGAGAACTCTTCGAGTCCGCGCGTGCCGGGGATGTCCGTGCCGAAGTTCCGCTTCACGAACGCCTGGAGGCGATCCTTGACCGGTGTGAACGCCGCGGCCACCAGGAGCGTGGTGATGATCACCGCCGCGTCCGAGCGCTCGCCGGTGAGGAGGATGAACACGCGCTGCATGAGGCCGATACCCGCGCTGTATACGCCGGCGAGCAGCGCCGTCGCGCCACCGAACACGATCGTGCGGTTCAGGATCCGGTCGATGTCGTACAGGCGATAACGCCGCATCGCGATACCGAAGGCGACAGGAACCAGGACGAGCCCGAGGATCTGGGCGTATTGGACGATGGGATCGTCGATGAACACGTAGATGAAGACGGCGACGGACGCGAACGTCGCCGCCGCGGCGATCCACTTGAGCTGCTGACGGCGCTCGCCTGTCGATCCGCGAACACGCATCAGCAACGCGGCGGTCGGGATAAGGAGCGCGAGACCCTGACCGACGCTCACGAGGTAGAAGAGCGATGGCCGGAGCTGCTCGTACGCGCGAAGTCCCTCGATGCCGAGTGGGTTCTGGAACGGGAAAGGCACGAGGCGTCGCGGCCACGTTCCGGAGATCGCCACGCTCGCGATCATCACGAGCATCGCACCGGCCGCGATCACGATCCACCGCCGTGAGGGCAGTCGCCCGTCCGGCACGACCAGCAGCGCGAGTGCCGACAGCCCCGCGACGATGGAGCCGACCTGGTTGTTGAACCAGACCATCGCCTTCACGAATGGCAGCTCGAGCTCCTGCGGGTAGTACGCGAACGTCGCGTATTCCTCGAACATCGCGTTCACCGACCAGAGCCAGCCGACGGCCAGGATCAGCCAACCCACGCTGTTTCGCGCCTGCCGTGCCGCGATGCGGGCGCCGATCGTCGACCACAGCACGGCGACGATCGGGACCCAGCCGCGAAACCCGAACCCCCGCGAAGGAATGTCGACCGAGATCGTCGCGAGGATCAGGAGGAACGCGACCCCGGAGAAGAGGATCGCCGAAGACCATATGGCCCAGGCTGCGGCGCGCGCCCGCCGGACGGCTCGGCTCGTGCCCTGCCGTGCCAGGATCCCCCCCGGAACGTCCATCGCCCGTGCGTCCACCGCTTCGTAAGTGTGGGGCGCGTCGCTAACCTACGGGAGTGGTCGGGAGGGACCCAGGGTGCGGCATCGTGCGTCTGGCCGGGTGTCTCATCGTCCTCGCGGTCCTCGTGGCTTGTACCGGGCAGGCCACGCCCGTCGTCCTGACGCCGGCCCCAAGCACGTCGGCGCGCGCGTTCACGTTCGCGACGAGCGGCGACGCCGCCGCTCTCGACCCCTGGAACGTCGTCGACGACAACTCGCTGCAGGCCACGCAGCAGATCTTCGAGTCCCTCGTGACCTACGACACCCAGTCGTTCGAGATCAGGCCCAGCCTCGCCGTCTCCTGGCAGGTCTCGGCGGACAGGAAGCAATGGACCTTCAAGCTGCGGGAGGGCGTGAAGTTCCATGATGGGACGGACTTCAACTCGGACGCCGTGGTCTTCAACTTCGACCGCGCACGTCTGACGAATTTCAAGTACCGCAACAGCCGGCCGATCGCCGACGACTACAACTATTACCAGTCGATGTGGGGTGGCTTCGACAACGACTCGATCATCACCAAAGTCGACGCATTCGACCGGCTCACGGTGCGGTTCGTGACCAGGGTGCCGTACGGACCATTCCTCGCGACACTCGCCATGGCGACGTTCGGCATCGTCAGCCCGGCGTCGATCATTGCCGATCCCGATGGCTGGATGCTGCCGTCGTCACAGAGTGCCGCGGGCACCGGTCCGTTCATGTACACGCCTGGCGCGTGGCGCAAGGACGACCAGCTCCTGCTCGTGCGCAATCCGAATTACTGGCGTTCCGACGACAAGGGCGCGCGGCTGCCCTACCTCGAGCGGGTGCTCCTCCGCTCGATACCGGATCCGGGCAACCGGCTGGCCGCGATCCGCAGCGGACAGATCCACGCGATGCGCGACTTCACGCCGCTCGACCTTCCGATCCTGAAGAACGAGCCGCGGATCACGCTCCTCGATCGTGCGCCCAACAACATCGGCTACCTGCGCTTCGACACCCACCAGCCGCCGCTCGACAACGCCGATGTCCGCAAGGCGATCGCGATGGCGATTGACCAGCAGTCGATGGTGACCAGTGTCTTCGCGGGCTTCGCGTCGCCGGCGACGCAGTTCCTGCCGCCCGGAATGCTTGGGTACGACGACGGCACGCGTGCGTTCCAGCCCTTCGATCCCGTGGCGGCGGAGCGTCTGCTGGATCTCGCGAATGCCAAGGGCTTCCAGCTCGAGCTCTGGTACATGCCGATCGCCCGGCCGTATTTCCCGGAACCGCGCAAGGCCGCCGAGGCGATCGCGGCCGACCTGAAGAGGATCGGGATCAGCGTGCTCCTGAACACGGTCGACTTCACGACCTATCGCGACAAGTTCAAGCGCAATGAGCTCCAGGCGTGGCTGTATGGATGGACCGGGGACAACGGCGATCCCGATAACTTCCTGTGCGTCTTGTTCTGCAACATGACACAGCAGGGGCGCTGGGACGATGGCAACGCGCAGCTGACGGTGCGCCTGATCCACGATGCCGCGACCGACACGGATCCGCTTCGCCGCGCCGACCTTTACCGGCAGGCGTCGCGCGTCGTGCAGCGGAGTGTTCCGGCCGTGCCGATCGTGCACGCGGACGTCCCGGTCGCGGTGAGCCGCGTCGTGTCGGGATACACACCGCATCCCAAGGGCAGCGAGGCGTTCACTTTCGTGCAGCTGGGTCGCTAGGACCCGATGGTCTCCAGGTGCCGCCGGCGATGCTCCGCCGAGTGGCCGACCAGGTCATTCGGCCAGGACATCGAACGGTGCTTAGAGAAGTAGCCGTCCGGCAGACGGCGGAAAGCCGCCGCCATCTCCCGTTGGATCTTGCGGTGATACGCGACCACGTCGCGCGCGGGTCGCGAGTGCCAGCGCTCGTAGAGCACGCGGTTCTTGCGCTCGATCGGCAGGCCCACCAGGTCCGGATCGGAGCGCTCCTTGCGCAGCGCGCGGAGCGCCTGCCGCTTCCACTCGACGATGTGCGCGAGCGCGTCCTTGCGCAGCCAGCGCTCGCGGCGGATGCGCGCGCGGGCGCCGAAGCCGGGCACCGGCTCCTCGAGCCCCTTGCTCCCGAGGCGGCGCACCACGCGGTCCAGGGCGCGGTACTCCGTGTCGACGCGCGCCATCGTCTCTTGCTTGTTGTGCTCCACCACGGCACCCACGGGCTACGCGCTCATGAATTCGGCGAGCAGGCGGTGGAAGTGGTGCACGCCCGTTTCGCGAGTGGGTGAGTAGCGCCCGCGGTCGTACAGCCGACCGCGCACACCGTGCTGCACCGCCTCGACGATCGCCTCGTCCTCACGCTCAACGCGATCCAGGCCGCTGCCTGCGCCCGAATCGCGCAGGCTTTCATCCCACGCGAACGGAAGAAAAGTCACTCTCGTCCTGTCGACCGCGAGCGGTGTAATCACGTTGACAGAAGTTCCCCACGGGTAGACGTTGAACATCGTGGTCGGGAAGAGCCAGTAGTAATACGCCGCGATCTGACGCTTCGCGTCGGGATGCGATGACGGCAGCGTGAACGACGGCTCGCCCGGCTTCGCGATGCCAAGCTGGAGCACCGCGTAGCGCGACAGCTCGACCGCGTACGCGCCGTAGTCCAGCGTGGCCGCGAGGCTGTTGTGCACGTACGGGATGTGGAAGCCCTCGAGGTAGTTGTCGACGTACAGCGCCCAGTTCGCGCTGACCACGTAGTCGCGCGCACCGGAAGCGTCGTACACGAAGCGGTCGAACGGCAGCCCCGCCAGGCGCTGCGCCATGTCCAGGGTCACGTCGGAGAACGCCATCGCCGGGGACAGCGCCACCATCAGGAAGCGCTCCCAGAACGCGAGCGGCACCTCGGGCAGGTCGTCGGCCTTCGACGGAAAGTCCTTGGTGGTCTCGAACTCGGGCATCGATTGGAACTTCCCGTCGAGCGTGAAGCGGCGGCCGTGATACCGGCAGCGCAGCTGCTGCTCGTGGCCCGGACCGTCGACGACGAGGGTGCCGCGATGCGTGCACACGTTCGACAGGCAGTGCACGCGATCGGCCGTGTCGCGCGTCAGGAGGAGCGGCTCATCGAGCGTTCCGGGCAGCAGCGTGAACGGGTGGACCTGCCCCGGGACCTTCACCAGCTCGTCATACCCCGCGTAGTGCCAGGTACGCGCGAATACGCGGTCGCGCTGCGCCCGGAAGAGATCGGGATCCGAATACACGCGCGCCGGCAGCGTGCGCGCGACGCGGATGTCGGCATCGACGTCGAAGCTCACGTTCGCCGCGATGCTATTCCGACGAGAATCGAGGACGTGCGCAGCTACGTCGACGGCGTTTTCGTCTCGACCGGAACCCCGCCGCTCCGGATGCGGGTCGCGCCCGAGTTCGACTACCTGGGCTGCTTCCGCTTCGATCTGGACGCCGTCGCGCGTGTGGAGCGGCATGTGTTCGTCGACGCGCCGGATCGGATCGTGCGCCGAATGGTCATCCTGCACTTCGAGGCGTTCCTCCCGGGCGCCCGGGATCTTTACCGCTACAAGCTCACCGACGAGCGCGTCCTGGGTGGCGACAGCTACGGGCGTGCGGCCGGGACGCTCAGCGTGCGCGAGGAGCGCGCGGCGTCACCGCTAGCAGAGATGGCGCACACGGCGATCTTCCTCGAGAGCAAGGGCCAGGCACTCCCCGATCACCACGCGGTCGCGCGCTACGCGCGCATCGTCGGCGACGACCGCCGACGCGAGCTTCTGATCTTCTATCACGAGATCGATGGAGCCGAGGAGGGCATCCTCGATCGGGCGGAGCGCGCCTTCGACCTCAGTCCAGCCTCCAGTGCGACGCGCTGACGAGGAGCTCGTCGCGGAAGCCGGGCTGCGCGAGCACGATCGATACGGCAGAGAATGACCGTCGACATGAACGAGTCGTTCGCGCTGGTCCTGCACTCGCATCTGCCGTACGCCCGCGGCGCCGGCCGCTGGCCGCACGGCGAGGAGTGGGTGCACGAAGGCATCCTGGGGACCTATCTGCCGCTGCTTGGCCTGCTCCACGATCTGCGGGACGAGGGGGTGTCCTATCGCATTACCGTCGGACTGACGCCGACGCTACTGGAGCAGCTGGCCGACGCCGACATCGACCGCCGCTTCGTCGAGTACGTCGATGACCAGATCCGCCGGGCGGATGAGGACGTCCGGCGGTTCGTGGCGAGCCGCGATCTGGAACATGGCGCCATCGCGATGTTCTACCTCTCGCTCTTCCGGGCGCACCGCGACGCGTACACCAGGCGCTTCGGCCGTGACCTCGTCGGTGCGTTCGCGGACCTCGCGCGGACCGGACACGTTGAGATCCTCACCTCCGGCGCGACGCATGGATATCTCCCGTTGCTCGACGCCGCCTCGGTGCACGCGCAGCTCGCGGTCGGCACGCGCACCACCCGCCGCCGCACGGGGGTCGAACCCCGTGGCATCTGGTTGCCGGAATGCGCGTATGCCCCTGGTCTCGAGGAGATCCTCGAGACGTTCGGCCTGACACACTTCTTCATCGATCCTGCGCTCCTCGGCGGAAAGCGGCTCGTCGGCGAGGCGCATCGGTTCGAGCTACGCCGCTCGGGCTCGGGTATCGCCGCGCCGCTGGTCGATCCGAACGCCGGCGACGTGCTGCAGCCGTACCTGGTCCGCGAGTCGAACGTCGCGGCCATCACGCGCCACGACACGGTGTCGGGTCAGGTCTGGTCCGCGATGATGGGGTACCCGGGCGACGCGTCGTACCGCGAGTTCCACCGCAAGGATGAGAAGAGCGGTCTGCGCTACTGGCGCGTCACCGACGTGCGGACGGGGCTCTCGAACAAGGCGACGTACTCACCGGGCGCCGCGTCCGAGCGCGTACGGTCGCACGCCGATCACTTCGCTCGTCTGGTCCGTGAAACGCTCGCACAGCGCCCGCATCCGGAACGCGCGGCCTTGTTGACAGTGACGTTCGACGCTGAGCTCTTCGGCCACTGGTGGTTCGAGGGCATCGATTGGCTCGGACGCGTCCTGCGCGATCTCGCGGCAAACGGGCCGCGTCCCGTGACCATCGACGAGTACCTGCGTGCCGCGCCGCCGCGCGAGCGAATCGAATTGCAGGAAGGCTCATGGGGGAAGAACAACGATCACTCGACCTGGATGAACGAGCGAACGACGTGGATGTGGGCCGAGCTCGAGCGAATGGCGGACGAGATGTCGGTGTTGCGGCGAGCGACCCCAACTGATCACTTGACGCTGCGCGCAGCCCGTCAGGCTGCTCGCGAGCTGCTTCTCGCGCAGTCGAGCGACTGGCCGTTCCTCGTCACGACCGGCCAGGCCGCGGACTACGCCGTGGAGCGGTTTCGCAGCCATGCGCT
This sequence comes from Candidatus Limnocylindria bacterium, assembly GCA_041486085.1. Taxonomy (GTDB): domain Bacteria; phylum Chloroflexota; class Limnocylindria; order P2-11E; family P2-11E; genus CF-39. The sequence continues at coordinate 61,537 of JBGPKU010000001.1, forward strand.
TCGCTTCCGCCGATCGGTGCAGCTCGCGCGGACCGCCACCGCCTCGGACGAAGTCGAGCTCAGGAGTCTGGAACGCGCTGACAATCCGTTCCCGGACGCGTCGCCGGGGGACTTCGACGTGTCCGAGATCCGTGCGTCGGCTTCCAAGCAACTAGCCGGCTGACGCTGATGCGGCCGAGCCGCTCCGACTAACCCTTCTTGGGCGGTGGTGCGGCGGCGGGCTTCGCGCCGGGCGAAGGCGCGGCGCCAGGCTTGGCGCCCGGCGCCGGAGCTGCGCCCTTCGCGCCGGGAGCGGGAGCGGCGCCCTTCGCCGGTTGAGCAGCCTCGCCTTCCGCGCCCTCCGCGACAACGGCGCCCTCGGCGCCTTCCACGACCGCGGCGGCCGGTGCCGGCGCCTCTTCCTCGATGCGCACCGGAACGACGCGCACGATGAGGTCGTCGCCATCGTCGAGGATCTCGACCTTCGCGGTGTCAACGACAAGGTCGCGCACGTAGATCGAGTCGTCGATCTCGACGAGCCTCGAAAGGTCGACCTCGATGTTGTGCGGGATGTCCTGCGGGAACGCCTCCACGCGGACGTGCTCCTTCGCATGCACGAGGATGCCTCCGCCCTTGACCGCGGGCGACTCCTTCACGAAGTGCACCGGTACCTCGGCGTGGACCTTTTCGGTGAGTGAGACGCGCTGGAAGTCGACGTGGAGGAGGCGACCGGTCAGCGTGCTGCGCGAGACGTCGTGGATGAGCGCGGAAACCTCGCCGTCGGGCAGGCCCTCGAGGCTTACCAGAGTGGTGTTTCCCCAGCGGCGGTAGCCGCGCTCGAACTCGCGCATGTCGGTCTCGACCGGGGTGGAGTCCTTGTGACCCCCGAACACGACGCCGGGCAGCAGACCCTCGCGGCGCAGCCGGCTGACCCGCTTCCCGGTCACGGCGCGCGGGCGGATGGCGATCTTCTGGGTGTCAGCCACGTCGAACTCCCCTCGGAACTGGTGCGGAGTCTTGATTATGGGCGGTTCAGGGCGGTGTTGGGAAGTCGACGACCACGCGACTCGGTCCAAGCAGGGTCAGGACGGTCGGGCAGACCGGCCGCTCCATCCCGATCCCGAACCGAAGGACGCCCTCGAAGTCCTCGACCAGCTTGATCTCGCGAACCACGATCAGACCCACGCGGTAGGGGTCCGGCTGTGGGTAGCTGCGCGCGCCCGCGTCCGTGTGCGCCTGAGCGGTGAAGCGCAGCTGGAAGAACGCGTTCCCGTCGACGCGGACAGCCTGCCCGCTCGGTGCGATGAAGCTGCTCGCGAGCTGGATCTGGTACTGCGGCACGCCTGGGCCGGCGAACTCGAAGACGAGCCGATCGAAGCCGGGGTTGTGGGCCGCTCGGATCGCGGTGAGCGTCGGCGCGAGCAGCGGCGACCCGCCGGACAGCGGGGCGCACGCTGCCGGCGGCGTGCTCCCCGGGCTCGTCGTCGGCGCCGCCGTCGGCGTGGGCGAAGGTGACGGGCTGGCGGTCGGCGTCGGGCTGGGCGTCCGGCTCGGCGCCGCCGTGGTCGGCGCGGCCGTGCTCGGGACGACCGTCGGCGTGGGCGACACGCGAACCGTCTCGGGTGTGCAGCTCGTGAGCAGAGTGAGCAGGAAGAGTGCGGTCGCGACGAGATTTGGTCGGCTCATCTGTCAGAACTCTCGCTCATCGTTGCTGTCGTGTCGAGTTCGCTGACACGCGAACGAGCGATGCGTACGGTACCCGTACGAATCGTGTGCCCTAGCTCCAACTGCGGTAAAATGCGAAAAAGTGGCCGATCGCCTGCGATTGGCGCTGGTTTTCCACCAGCACCAGCCGGCTGGGAACTTCCCACACGTCTTCTCCGAAGTGACCGAGCGTGCTTATGCGCCGCTCGTTGCCGCTTTGTACCGGCACCCCGAGGTCAAAGCCTCCCTGCACTTCTCCGGACCGCTCCTGGACTGGCTCGAGAAGAACCGACCTGACGTGATCGGCGACCTCTCCGATCTCGTTCGCCGCGGCCAGATCGAGCTCCTCTCAGGTGGGTATTACGAGCCGATCCTGGTCGGTGTTCCCCGTCGCGACGCGGTCGGCCAGATACGCTCGCTGTCCGATCGGGTGCACGCGGTCTTCGGCCAGCGGCCGCTCGGCGCCTGGCTCACCGAGCGCGTCTGGGAGCCGCACATCCCGTCACTCATGGCCGAGGCGGGCATCGCCTACACCGTCCTGGACGACGAGCACTTCCTGCGCGCGGGCCTGAAGAAGGACGAACTCGGCGAGTCCTACATCACCGAGGACCAGGGGCTTCCGCTCGTCGTGCTACCGGGCAGCGTGAAGCTCCGCTACCTCATCCCGTTCCGCGAGGTCAGTGCGACGATGAAGGAGCTGCGCGAGCGGCACGCCGCCGGCGCCAAGCTGGTCGTGTACGCCGACGACGGCGAGAAGTTCGGCGCGTGGCCGGGCACATACCAGCGGGTTCACAAGGACGGCTGGCTCGAGCAGTTCTTCAGCGCCATCGCCCAGGCGGACTTCATCCAGACCGCGACGCTCGAGGACGCCTGGATCTTCCAGAAGCCCGCGCGGCGCATCTACATCCCGGGCGGCTCGTATCCCGAGATGTCGGCGTGGGCGTTCGACGCGCCCGCCGCGCGACGGTACCAGCAGGCGCGCAACAAGCTGGGCGAGGATCTCGAGGCGCTCGTGACCGCGCCGCTGTGGCGCAACTTCTTCTCGAAATACCCCGAGTCGAACGCGCTCCACAAGCGGATGCTGCTGGTGTCCGACGAGCTCGCACGGCGGAGCATCCTCGACTCGTCCCACGAGGTGCGGCAGGCGCAGCAGAACCTCTGGCGGGCGCAGGGCAACGACGTCTATTGGCACGGGGTATTCGGCGGCATCTACTTCCCACACCTTCGCGCCGACGCGTACGCGTCGCTGCTCAAGGCGGAGCGCATCCTCTCCGAGCGGCGCATCGCGGCCGGCGAGCAGCGCGACTACGACGTCGACGGATACGACGAGTACATCTTCCGTGGCAACGTGGGCGCGGTCTTCGTGCACGTGCAGGGTGGGGCGATCATCGAGTGGGACCTGTATCCGTCCGCCACGAACCTCGTCGACACGCTCGCGCGGCGACCGGAGGCCGAGCACGACGACCTGAGGCGCGCGGAGAAGGGCGGCAAGGTCCTCATCGGTAAGGCCGCGGAGAAGGACACAAAGTCCATTCACGATGCGGTGCGCGCGAAGGAGCGCGGTCTCTCGAAGCTCCTCGAGTACGACCCGGCGCGGCGCGCCTTCTTCCAGGACAGCTTCAGGGTCGGCCGCGACGATCCCGTGAACCTCCACGCCGTGAACTACACGCTCTCGCCCCAGCGCGAAGCGCGGACGGTGAGCCTGTCGCTCGAGCCGCCGGCCAGGTACCTCGCATCGGTCCCGGGTCTCGGCCTTCGCAAGGACATCCGCATCGCCGACGAGGGCGTGGCCGCTGGTGTCCGCTACCGCCTGCGCAACGAGGGCGAGGAGTCGATCGAGCTGACGTTCACGAGCACTTCGAACGTCGGGCTGCTGTCTGAACAGGATCCGAACGACACGATCACGATGGGCACGAAGAAGACCACCGCGGGCAAGCCGATCGAGGTCAAGAACGCCACCGAGGTGGTGGTGCACAGCGGTTCGAAGCATTTCGACCTCACGCTCGCGATCGATCCGCCGGCAGTGGTGACGACGAAGCCGATCTACGCCGTATCCAACTCTGAGAATGGCTTCGAGCGCATCTATGAGCAGCTCGAGGTCAACATGACCTGGGACGTGGAGATCGAGCCCGACGGACACGTGGACCTCGAGATCCGCGGCACGGCGATCGGCCAGATGGTCGAGCCCGAGGTGACGCGTCCGACTGCCCGCCGGCGCAAGGCGACGACGCCCGGCGCCGAAACCGCCCGCACACCGCGGAGGTAACCCCTCCGAGTGTGATGTCCTCGCCGATGTACTCATCCCCCCAGCCACAGCCCAGGCCGAGCGGGCCACGTGGTGCCGCGCTGCTGCTCGTCGGCGTCGTGCTGGGCGGTGTCGCTGGTGGCGCCGCGGCCACGGTCATCAATGGACGGGCACCCGGCGACCTCGTCGCGATCAGCCCGGCGCCCTCCGCTCTGCCGAGCACCGCCCCGGTCAGCGTCCCCACCGGCGCGGACACGATCGTCGATGCGGTGCGCGAGCTCCTCCCGGCGGTCGTCACGGTGGTGAACCGCGCGACCAACGGTCAGGCGCAGTCGAGCGGATCAGGGTTCGTCATCGACGCCCAGCAGGGCTACGTCGCGACCAACAATCACGTCGTCGAGAACGCGCGCGGCGGTGGGACCGGCGCATCCTTCGATGTGATCTTCTCCGACAACCGCAGCGTGAAGGCGACGCTCGTCGGACGCGACCCGCAGACCGATGTCGCGGTGCTGAAGGTCCCCGCGCAGGGTCTCGTGGCGGCCGCCCTCGCCGACTCCGACAGAGCGCCGGTGGGCGCGACGGTCGTCGCGATCGGCAGCCCGCTTGGTGAGTTCCAGAACACGGTGACGCAGGGCGTCGTCTCGGCGAAGGGCCGGCGGGTGCAGGAGACGTCCAGCGTGGTCCTCGAGGACATGATCCAGACCGACGCCGCCATCAACCCGGGCAACTCGGGTGGGCCGCTGATCTGGGTGGCCGCGAAGCAGGTCGTCGGCATGAACACGCTCGTGCAGGTCGACCCGAACACCGACACGATCGCGCCGGGTCTCGGCTTCGCGATCTCGAGCAACACCGTCCGCGAGATCGCGAACGAGCTGATCAAGAGCGGCCAGATCGTCCGCGGCTTCATCGGCATCTCGTATCTGCCGGTCACACCGCGTCAGGCGGCGACCCTCGGACTGACGGCGCCTGCCGGCATCACCGTGACCACGGTCGTACGCGGCTCGCCGGCCGACGGCGCCGGCCTCCGCGTCGGTGACATCGTCACGAAGATCAACGACCAACAGATCGACCAGCAGCATCCGCTGAACTCGCTGATGCTGAAGTCGCGCCCCAACGATCGCGCGCGCCTCACGCTCATCCGTGACAGCCAGACGCAGACCGTCGAGGTGACGCTGGGCCGGCAGCCCTGAACGCCGCGGCACGTCTGGGCCGCCGCGACGCGTTCCTCTACATCGCCGCCGCGTCGCTGGGGTCCTTCGGGCTCGGCGTCACGGCCTTCTATCTGAACTTCCTCTACCGCGCGCTGGGCTTCGACGGCCTCGCGCTGGGAGCGCTCGTCGGGTCGCAGGCGCTCGGTGTCGCCGCCGGCGTGCTCGCCGCCCGCGTCGTCGCTCCCGGGCGCTCGCGCAAGCTCGTGATCATCGCCGGCGGTGCGGTCGTCGGCGTCGGCATCGCCGGGATCCTCACGCAGAGCGCGTTCCCGCTGCTGGTCATGTCCGCGGCGCTGGTGGGCATGGGCGGGATCGTCGCGTCGTCCTCCGGCATCGCACTGCTTGCGGATGCGACGGAGGCGCGGTCTCGCTCAGCGCGCTTCGGCCAGCAGATCGCGCTCGGCACGATGGCGGCCTTCACCGCGAGCGTCATCGCGGGCATGCTCGCCGGCCCGGTCGCCGGCGTTCTCGGCGCTCGCGAGTCCGATCCGCTCACGCTGCGCGCGCTCGTCGCGCTCGGCGGCATCGTCGGCGCGGCATCGGCGATCCCGGTGCTGTTCATCCGCGACGTGCCGGTGCCGCAGGCTGCGACCTCGCACGTCGGACACGTGCTGAGGCGGTTCATCGCCGTTGAGATCGTGTTCGGGTTCGGGGCCGGCGCCTTCCTGCCGTTCACGAACCTCTTCTTCTCCGACCGCTTCGGGCTGTCGTTCGGATCGATCGGCCTCTCGCTCGGGACGATCGCCGTGGCCGGAAGCTTCGGGGCGCTCGTCCACGGGCGCATCGTCGCGTCGCGTCTGGGTCCGGTGCGCGGCGTGGCCGCGGTGGAGCTCGCGTCGTTGCCTTTCGCGATCGCGGCGGCTCTCAGCGGGAGCGTGCTCTTCGCCGTGATCTTCCTCGGGTTTCGCGCGGCGTTGATGTACGGCGCGCAGGCGACGTGGTCCGCGTACACACTGTCGAGCTTCGCGCCGGCGGAGCGCGCCGCCGCGAACGCGAGCCTCGCGCTCGCCTGGAGCATCGCGGCGGCGATCTCGGCCTCAGTCTCTGGCGCCATCCGTGGCGAGATGGGGCCGGACGGCTTCACGGTGAACGCGTTCACCCTCGCCGCGTGCTACGCGGTGGGCGCCTCGCTGGTGCTCTATCTGTTCAACGGGCGCGAGCCGCAAGGCGACGCGCCGCCGGTGGCCAATGAGAGCGTAATCGGAGGGGAACGACCGATGCCCATCGAACGCGCGTAGCGGTGAAAACACGCGCCGTCTCGGAAATTGCCGCACAGTAGTGATGTGCCGCTGACCCCAGCGCGTGATCTCGTCGCCGCCGCATTGGCGGACGCGCTCGCGCGCGCCGCGAAGGAAAAGGGCTGGGAGGGGACCGAGGGCCAGCCCGTCGACGTCGAGGTGCCGGCGAACACCGCGCACGGCGACTACGCGTCGAGCATCGCCATGCGTCTCGCCAAGCCACTGCGCAAGGCTCCGCGCGACATCGCCGCCGCGATCGTCGAGAAGCTCGAGAAGAGACCGCCCATCGGGTCGGCCGAGATCGCTGGCGGTGGATTCGTCAACGTGCGCCTGGACGACGCCTGGCTGCGGCAGCAGGTCGAGGAGATCGTGAAGGCCGGCGAGGGCTACGGCCGCAGCGAACGCCTGGTCGGCAAGAAGATCCAGGTCGAGTTCGTCTCGGCAAACCCCACCGGGCCGCTGACCGTGGCGAACGCGCGTGGCGGTCCGCTGGGGGACGTACTCGCGAACATCCTCTCGTTCGCCGACGCGAGCGTGCAGCGCGAGTACTACGTCGAGGACGGCGGCACTCAGGTGAAGCGCTTCGGCGAATCGGTGGCCGTGCGCTACCGCCAGCTCTTCGGGGAGGAGCTCGAGCTACCCGCTGACGGCTATCAGGGCGACTACGTCAAGGACATCGCGACGCAGATCAGGGAGCGCGACGGCGCGCGGTACCGCGAGCTCTCGATCGAGGAACAAGGAAGGATCTTCGGGCCGATCGCCATCGATTGGGTCGTGGCCGACGCCCAACGGGTCACGGCGAAGTTCGGCATCCGCTTCGACAACTGGTTCAAGCAGTCTTCGTTCATCGCGTCCGGCTACCTGCGGAAGACCATCGAGGAGCTCAAGCGGCGCGGCGTGATCGTCGAGCGCGACGGCGTCGTCTTCTTCGAGACGCCTGAGGCCGTCGCGCTCAGGCGCGAGGGGGATCAAGGCTGGGTGCTCGTCGACGCGGACGGCGATCCCAAGTACCTCGGCACCGACATCGCCTATCACCGCCAGGTCCTCGAGGATCGCGGGATGGATCTGAAGATCGACATCTGGGGCGCCAACACCCAGTACCACCTCGCCCAGATGAAGATCGCCCTGCCGGTCCTGGGCATCGACGCATCACGCTTCGAGGTCGTGCTCTATCAGTTCGTGCGCTTCCTCAAGGAGGGCGTGCTGCAGCGCATGGGCCGGCGGACCGGCCAGTTCCTGCTGCTCGAGGACGTTCTCGATGCGGTGGGCGCCGACGTCACGCGCTTCTTCCTGCTGCAGCGCAGCGCCGACTCGCCGCTGGACTTCGACTTCGAGCTCGCGGTGCAGCAGTCGAATGACAATCCCGTCTATTACGTGCAGTACGCGCACGCGCGCATCTCGAGCATCTTCCGAACAGCCGCGGAGCGTGGCATTACGGTGGATGATGCCGACGTGCAGCTGCTGCAGGCGCCGGGCGAGCGCGAGATGATCCGCCTCGCGCAGAAGCTCCCGGAGCTTCTGACCGAGATCGCCGACCACCGCGGAGTACACATGCTCACCGTGTACGCGCTCGAGCTCGCCGGCGCGTTCCACGGCTTCTACCGTGATCATCGCGTTGTCGACGAGTCGAACCTCGCGCTCTCGAAGGCGCGCCTGCGCCTGGTGCAGGCGGTGCGGGTGACGCTCCGCCAGACGCTGCGACTGCTTGGAGTCAGCGCGCCCGAGTCGATGTAAGCGCGAAGGGCCGCGATCCCGTGCGTCGAGGCCGCCTCGCCTGAACGCCTGGCGCACCATCCGCTTCACCGCTGGCGCGGTCGCGTCCTTCGGCTCGCGGAGCTTGATGTGCCGCATCAGCGCGCCGGTGCCCTCGAGCACTCGGTCGGGGTCGTTCAGCTTTGCGCGCGGAGGAAGTAGAGGCTGATCCACCGCGGGTAGCTGCCCACAGCCGCGACGTACCGGCGGTCCACGCTGTAGCGGATCGGCCAGGTTTCCCAGGCGGTCTCGTTCGCCCTTGGCGCGATCGTCTTGATCATCCGGCGCGCGGCCTGCAGCGTTGGCCCAGGCTCGCGGGGACCCTGCGGACGTACTCGCTCGCCGGGATTTCCGCGCCTGCCACGGCGCCGAGGCTACGCGCATCCTCGAACGGTGCGCCGGTGTGGTTAGCGCGTGGCGGTTGGGCTTGGCGACGGACTCGCGCCTCGTCCGCCCGCGCCTCCCGTGAATCCGCCGCCGCCCTGACCTCCGAAGAGCTGCTGCAGCGCGTTGCCGCCGACGACGATCGCCGACGCGGCGACCGATCCGGTCGCATCGGTCGTGCCCACGATCTGGATCTGATCGTTCGCCTTGAGATCGGAGACCTTGATGTCGGCCTCGGTCGTCTTCACGATGCGCGTCGACGTACCGACCAGGACGATCTGGCTCGTCACCGTTGGCGACGCGCCCTGGGCACCACCCTGCCGCACCTCGACGGTGACCGAGCCGTCGTTCACCGAGATGATGCGACCGGTCAGGAGCTGCTGGCCGCCCGCGCCCTGCCCGCCGATCGCGCGACCGCCGGCGCCGCCCGGGCGTCCCGCGGCGCCCGACGGCGACGCCGACGCGCTCGCGGCCTCGGTCGTCGCGCTGTTCCTGCCGAGGGTCATTCCCGCGGCGAATCCGCCGCCGAGGAGCAGGAGGCCGAGCACGCCGGCCAGAACGATCTGTGGTGTCTTCATGGTGGACATCTCCTATTCGTATCGCAGCGCCTGGATCGGGTGCAGCCGCGCCGCGCGCATGGCGGGATAGAGACCGAAGACGATGCCGATGGCCACCGAAACGCCGACGGCGATGATCACGGTCGCGGGTGTGATGAGCAGCGTCAGGCCCGATGCCTGTGGGATCCGCTGGACGGCCTGCGTGATGCTCCAGCCGAGGATGATGCCGAGCACGCCGCCGATGCCCGTGAGCGCGACGCTCTCGATGAGGAACTGCCACATGATGTCTCGCCGCCGCGCGCCGACGGCCTTGCGGATGCCGATCTCGCGCGTCCGCTCGTTCACCGTGACGAGCATGATGTTCATGATCCCGATGCCGCCGACCAGCAGGCTGATGCCGCCGATCGCACCGAGCAGAAGGGTGAACGTCCCGGTCACCGCACCCAATGCCGCGAGCGTGTCGTTCTGATTCGTGACCGTGAAGTCCGCCGACGCGGGATCGGTGATCTTGTGCCGCGCGAGCAGGATGTTGAAGACATCGTCGGTCGTGACCTGCATCGAGTCCGAGTCGACGGCCTTCACGACGATCGAGTTGACCTGATCGCGCCGGCCGGTGAGCACCTTCTGGCCGGTGCTGAGCGGCACGAGGATCTGGTCGTCACGGCTGAAGCCGAACGTCGAGCCCTTCGGCTCGAGCACCCCGACGACCTTGAAATTCAGGATGCGCGCGCGCTGCGCGTTGCCCGGTCCGCCGCCGCCGAAGGCCTGGCGCAGCTGGATGTTCTGCCCGACCGCGTCGCCGTCGCCGAAGAGGTTGGCCGCGGTCGTCGCGCCGAGGACGGCGACCTGCTGGCTCGTGCTGATCTCCGCCTCTGTGAAGAACTCGCCGGCCTGCAGGTTCCAGTCGCGCACTTGCGGGTACATCTCCGTAACGCCCTGGACGTTGGAGTTCCAGTTCGTGCCCGCGGCGGTCACCTGCCAGCGTCCCGCTCCCTGCTCGGCCTCGACCGCGCGGATCGAGCCGCCGAGCTGATCCTGAAGGGCGCGCATGTCGGCCTCGGTCAGGTTCTGCGAGGCCGCACCCGCGCCCCGGAGGGTCTGATCGGTGCCCTGGGACGGCGTCACGGTGATCAGGTTCGAGCCGAGGGACAGGATCGTCGCCTGGACCTGGGCTGAGGCGCCATTGCCGACGGCGACCATCGCGATCACCGATGCCACGCCGATGATCACGCCGAGCATCGTCAGGGCCGAGCGCAGCTTGTTCGTCACCAGCGACTGCAGCGCCGAGCGGAAGGAGTCGTAGACCTTCATCGCGTCACTCGCCCGCGCCGATGCCGGCGGCGATCTCGTCCTCGGCGCGCCGCGGCTCGCGCACCAATTCGTCGTGCGCGACGATGCCGTCGCGCATCCGCACGATGCGCCGGCAGTGCGCGGCCACATCGGGCTCGTGCGTGACCATGACGACCGTCTTGCCGAGGGCATTCAGCCGCTGGAAGATCGCGAGGATCTCCGCGCTCGAGCGCGAGTCGAGGTTCCCGGTCGGCTCGTCGGCGAGGATCATCGCTGGATCGTTGAGCAGTGCGCGCGCGATCGCGACGCGCTGCTGCTGCCCGCCGGAGAGCTCGGATGGCCTGTGGTTGACGCGATCGCCGAGCCCGACCTGCCCGAGCGCGTCCACGGCCCGCTCACGCCGCCCTCGTCGATCGCCGCCGTACACGAGCGGCAGCTCGACGTTCTCGATGGCGTTGAGGCGGGGAAGCAGATTGAAGGTCTGGAAGACGAAGCCGATGTGCTTGTTGCGGATCGCAGCAAGCTGATCGTCGCTCAGCGTCCCGACCGTGTCGCCGGCCAGCACGTACGTTCCGGCGTCCGGCGCGTCGAGGCATCCGAGCACGTTCATGAGCGTCGACTTGCCCGAGCCCGACGGACCCATGATCGCGACGAACTCGCCCGGGTGGACGTCGAGGTCGACGCCGCGAAGAGCGTGCACCTCGATCTCCTTCCCGATGCGGTAGGTCTTCGTGATGCCGCGAAGTCGCACCACCGGCTCGGTGATCGGAGCGAGACGACCGGCGAGGCTCATCGCCCGAAGCCACCGGCACCCGGAACGATGACCTGCCCACCACCGCGATTGGGTTGTGCGCTCGTGGCAGCGCGCGCCTGTGGGATCACCACGACGTCGCCCTCCGCGAGACCGGATACGACCTCGGTCACCGTGTCGTTCGCGAGGCCGAAGGTCGCGGCGGTGTCGACGACCTCGCCGTCCTTCAGGAGCTGCACGCCGCGCTGGCCGTTCACCGTGCGAATCGTCGTGTTCGGGACGAGGAGCACGTTCTGCTTGCTCGCGAGGATCACCGACGCGGTTCCGCTCATGCCTGCACGGAGGCCCGAAGCGGGCACGTCGACCGCGATGTCGATGCCGTACACCGGCACGCCCGACTGGATCGTCGCGACGGGATCGAGCGAGACGACCTTGCCCGTCATCTTCTGGCCGGTGAGCGCGTCCACCGTGACGTTCGCGACCTGGCCAAGCTTGAGCTTCGACACGTCCGACTCGCCGACCGTGCCGTGGAGCTGCACCGTGCCGGTGTTCGCGACCAGGATCACCGGTGTCGTCGTGCTCGTGGACGCGGGCTCACCGACCGTGCCGTTGATCGTCTGCACTACACCAGCGACCGTCGCTCTGAGCGTCGCATTGTCGAGGTTCGTCTGCGCGGTCTGCACTCCCGTCTGCGCGGTCTGCACCGCGTTCGCGGCGCTCTGCAGATCGGCGGGCTTTGCCGCGAGCGTCGCCTCGGCGGTCTGCACGTTCTGCGCGCCGCGGTCGGTCACCGTGCCGATGTTCTGCATCGCGGCGAGATACGAGCCGTTCACCGCGTCGGTGACCGTCGTGAGGGCGCTCGTCGCCTGCGAGAGCTTGAGCTTCGCCGACGAGACGCGAGCGAGCTGCGTGTTGATCAGCGTGTACTGCGTCTGCAGATCCGCGCGCCAGCCGTCGTAGGGCGGGCCGATGTACTTGGTCACGGGCCCGGTGAGCGCGTTCTGCGCGGTGATGACGTTCCCCTGGACGCCGGACAGGCCCGACGCCGTGGTGTCGAGCGCGCTCGACAGGCGCGATGAGGCGAGCGCGAAGCTCGTCTGCGCGATCTGGTAGCTGCCGCTGAGCGACGTCGGGTCGGAGCCATTCGCGATCGCGGCGTCGAAGTCCGCGATCACGGACAGCAGCGCGCTCCGGGCGTTCGTGTAGTCCTCGAGCGCCGGACCGAGCTGCGAGACATTGCTCGCCGCCATGTTGGCCATCGGCGTGAACGTCGCGTACAGCGCGGTCTGGGCCGTCTTCACTTCGGCCTGCTGGGTGGTGAGGAGCTCGTTCAGCGTGCTCTCGATACCGGTCCGCAGGGTCGCGAGGTCGTTCTGGAAGCTCGTGATGTCCGCGTATCCGCCGCCGGTGTACGTCTGGTAGTTCGTGCGCGCGGCGCCGTAGTTCGACTTCAGCTTCGCGAGTGCCTGCTGCGCGTTGGCGAGGTCGCTCGCGGCGGTCTTCCGCGCCTGGTCGAGACTCCGCTGCGCGTCACCCGTGGCGACGAGCTGCTTCTGGTAGCTCGCCTGCGCGTTCGCGAGGTTGTTCTGGGCGTTGCTCATCGCGGTCTCGAGATCGGTCGTCTCGAGCTTCGCGAGCGGCTGGCCGACGGTGATCTGCTGGCCGACGGCCACGTAGATGTCGGAGAGGCGACCCGCCGAACGGAAGGTGAGGCGTACCTGCCCCGATGGGTTGATGGAGCCTGACACGCTCACGGTCTGGCTGACGCTGCCACGCGTGACCGTCGCGGTGCGCTGCTCCACCTTCGGCGCCGCGGTGTTGCCGCGGGCGTACAGGACACCGCCACCAACGATCGCCCCGACGAGCACCAGCACGCCGATGCGTCCCGGCCACGTCGCGAGCAGCCCTCGCATAAGGTTCATGTGGTCGCCCCTTCCGTTCCTCTGATGAGACGTGCCGTGATGACGGTGCCGAGCGCGTACGCGACGACCGCGGCGAGCGCCACCGCGCCCACCAGCGGAATCTGCCACACAAGGTAGATGAGCGTCGCGCCGATGATCGCGACGACCGGTGCCGGCACGGCACTCTGGTAGCGCGACAGAACCCGCGAGCGGAAGAGTGCGTCACCCAGGCGCCACGATGTCGCGGCGAACCCGATCGCGAGCACCGCGAGAAGGAACACCACGATCACTCCGAACGCGGCGAGTCCGACCTGCAGCGCGGCCGGCACGCCAAAGGCGGCGCCGCGCGCGGTCGTCGCCACGTACCCGAGGAAGACCACCCAGGCGAGTGCCGTGGCCGAGACGCCGAGTCCGAGTACCGCGAATCCCGTGAGCAGCACGCGCAGCTGAGCGCGCCATCCGCCGAGGGACGCGCGATAGGCCGACACGACCCGTGCGTTCGCGATGGTGAGAGTCGTCGCGGTGACGATGAGCACAAGGAGGAATCCGGCCGCGTCCCGCGCGCTGTCGCTGAGGCTGCGCTGAAGCGGGACGACGGCCGCGAGCGGTCCCACCCGCTGCTGCACGTCGGCGACGGTGCGCGTCGCCGGCGGCGGCGTGTTACGGAGATCGAAGAAGATCCGGGGCCGGGCGGGCCGCGGGTCCGACGCCGCGCCGGTCGGCTCGCTCGCCATCGTGCCGACGTACAGGACCGCGCTCACGCCGATGGCCAGGAAGAGCGCTCCGACGACGACCAGGAAGTCGCGTCTGTTCACGGGGCCACGCTGCGCCGGCCGGGGTCGCTGGCGAGCAGGGCGTGCGCCGCGAAAGCGCTCGCGACGCCGAGCAGCGCGAGCGCGATGATCGTGAGGCCGTCTACGAAGAAGAACGCGTCGTCGGTCTGGCTCGATGCCGCGGTGACGACGTTGGTGATCGCCTGCGCGAAGTCCTCACCGTGGACGAGCATCTGACGCGTGAGGAACACCACGCTCGGCACCGCCAAGAGTGCGGCGACGATCCACTCCCAGGTCACGCGGCGGTCGCCCAAACGCGACATGACGCGGTCGCGAAATCCGAAGGGCAGCGCCTGCGGCGGCACCGCCGCGAGGAGAAGGTCGAGGTCGCGCTCGCTCGGGTCGAGGTCCGCCGTCGGCGTCAACGCGTCTGCGAAGCGCTCATGCTTCGCGCTCCTTCCGTCGTGCGTGCAGCCGCGCTTGGAGCGCGGCGCGCGCGCGATGCAGGTGCGTCTTCACGGTGCCGAGAGGGATGCCCAGGGAATCGGCCACTTCTTGATAGGAGAGCTGCTGGAGATGACGGAGCGTCAAGGCCGCACGGTAGTGCGCCGGCAGCCCGGCCATCGCGGCAAGCACCTCGTCGAGCTGTTCGCGGCGCAGCAACGACGACTCGGGCCCCGCTTCGTCGGGCTCCAACGACTCGGGGAACTCGCCTTCGCCGATCGGCGACTCGTGGGCGTGCCACCGCTGCACGTGGTTCAGGCTGGCGTTCGTGGCGATGCGGTAGATCCATGGGCCGAACGGCAGGTTGGGATCGTATTGATGGAGCGCCCGATAGGCCCGGATAAAGGCCTCCTGCGCGCAGTCCGCGGCCGCGTCGCTGTCGTTCGTGATCCGTAACGCGATGTTGTACACGCGGCCTCCGTAGCGCTCGACCAAGGTCGAGAAGGCGTCGGTGTCTCCCGCGAGGCACCGCTGGATGGCCTCCTGGTCGGTGCGCGTCACCACGCGCCCCGTACAAGGGCGGACTCCTCCGGCTGCTTTACCCCCGCGCCCATTGGGCGGTTTCGCGTATCCTCGTCTTCCCGATGGACATGACCTGGCTCGGCCACGCGTGCTTCCGGATGCGCGGCCGGGAAGGCGTCGTGCTCACCGACCCCCCCGACCCGAAATCCGGCCATGCGATCCCTCGCACCGAGGCCGGCCTGGTGACCATGTCGCACGAGCATTCCGGCCACGCCAGCCTCCGCTCCGTCGCAGGCGAGCCTGTCGTCCTTCGTGGTCCCGGAGAGTACGAGGTCCGCGAAGTGCTCGTCACGGGTCTCGGCAGCTTTCACGACGATGAGAGGGGCGCGGAGCGCGGGCGGAACACGATCTTCGCGATCCGCCTGGACGACCTCGTGATCTGCCACCTCGGCGATCTGGGGCACGCCCTTCCGGCGACCGACCTCGAGAAGCTTGGCGACATCGACATCGCATTGGTGCCCATCAGCGGTCCCGACATCAATCTGTCAGCAGCGCGGGCGGCGGAGGTCGTCCATCAGCTCGAGCCGAGAGTCGTCGTGCCGATGTCCTTCGATCCCGACGACACCAAGAAGGACACACCGTACATGCGTCTCCTGCACGAGCTCGGAGTGAAGGAGCTCACGGCCGTCCCGAAGCTATCGGTGACCCGCTCGACACTGCCCGACAACCTGCAGGTAGTCGTCCTCGATTCCCGCGCGCGCTAAAGGTACTAGTCCCGCCGGGACCTTCAGCGGCTCTTGGGACCAGACCCCGGCCCGTTAGACCGAGCGGTGGATGATCCCCGCGCGCACACCACGTACACCTGGGATCCGATGAGCGCAGGCTGGGTCCACGAGCGCGGACCGGAGTCGACACCTCCGCCGCAGCCGCCTGACGTGCACGCTCTCCAGTCCTACTTCTTTGACCCCGACTCGAAGGAATGGATCCGCACCGTTCTTGCGCCGATGGGCCGAGAGCTCGCTGCCAGGTGGCAGGGTGCGCACCGCATCCCGGACTCGGGCCTGACGACGGCGCCCGCGGCCGAACCGGCGCCGCCGCCCACGGGATCCAGGGTCGGGCTCGTCTTTGCGATCGTCGTCCTGCTGACCCTCAGCGGAGCCGGCGTATTCGCCTCGCAGTCGAACCTGTTCACCGTGGTCAGCGCCGCACCGATGGTCGTCGCGACCATCGCGCCGGCTGCGACACCCTCGCCGGCGGCCGACCCGGTCGCGACCGAGCCCGCCGCACCCGTGACGAGCGAGCCTGTGGCCGCGGTGACGAACGCTTCGGCCACGCCTCGCGTTCCGCCGGTGATCGTGCCCGCCGGACCGCGCACGACGCTCCCCGAGGGAACGGTCATCGTCTACACCGGTCCGACGAGCGTGAGCCGAGGCGGCTTCCTTCCCGCGAGCTTCAGCGTGATCGCCCCGAACGGGGGACCGGCATCCGGCGATCTGACGATCGTGCTCGGTGACCTCCAGCGCGATCCGCGTCTGGTCAACGGCAGTCTGGATGCGAGGGGCAAGATCGCCCTCGACGTGCCCGCGACGCTGCCGGTGGGCTCGTATGCCCTGAGCATCGTCTACAAGGGGTCGCGCGCCTTCCTCGCCACCGTCGTCGTCCGCTAGCCACGTCTCGGACTCGACTCCCGCGCCCCCGGGGGCTAGCCTCCCGCCAAGCGCAGGGAGGGACGATCATGACCAGGGCCGACGTTCGGTCCGCCTTTCAATACGGCCTCGCCATCTTCACGCTCACCGCACTCCTCGGTCTGGCGAATGCCACGCAGCTCTTCGGCGCGCTCGATCGCAACACGCTGCTCACGCACCTGCACTCCGGCACGCTCGGCTGGATCACGATGGGCGTCATCGGACTATCGATCTGGATCTTCGGTGGCACCGGTATGAACATGGCCGTCCGCGTCAGCGCGATCTCGACGGCGGCCTACGTCCTCGCGTTCTGGTCCGGGAACTTCCAGGCGCGCGCCGTCTTCGGTGTCACCGAGCTGCTCGTGATCCTCTACTGGTGGTGGTTCGCGATCTCGCGCGGCATGGCCGAAGGATTCGGCAGTCTCGACATTCCGAAGCTGTCGGTGATCTTCGGTCTCAGCACGCTGGTCATCGGCTCGTCGCTCGGCGTCACGGTGCAGATCCTCCTCGGCACGGGTCAGACGGTGCCGACGTCGCCCGACCTCATCGGCGCGCACGCGTCGGCGCAGACCGGTGGCTATCTCGTGCTCGTCGCCGCGGGATTCATCGAATGGCAGCTCACCGGCGGCGGGAGGCGCAGCATGCTCGGTCTGATCCAGGTCGGGCTTCTGTTCATCGGTGGTCTCCTGCTCGCCTTCGGCCTTCTCCTCGGCGCGCAGCTCGGGCCGCAGGCCGCTCAGGCCATCCCCGGCGTCGCGACGCTCTTCACACTCGCCGGCATCGTCATCGTCGCGCTCCGACTGGGACGTACGGCGATGGGCGTGTCGTGGATGTCTGGCGGCAAGCGTCACATCGCGATTGCGGTCGTTTACCTGCTGCTCGCGGTTGTGCTGCAAGCGATCCTCGTCCAGCAGTTCATCGCCGCTCAGGGCGACGTGACAAAGGTGTCCATCGGACTCCTGCACGCGCTCGACCATTCGTACTTCGTCGGTCTCATGACCAACGCGTTGTTCGGCGCGATCCTTGTGCTCACCGCGGATCGGCCGGGCGCCTGGGCCTGGGCCGACAACCTGATCTTCTGGGGCCTGAACATCGGCGTGGCCGCGTTCGTCGCGGTCCTGCTCACGGCGGGCTCGGGCGAGGGCGCGAAGCCGTTCACCCACCCGGTCTCGTTCACCGCTCCGATCATGGGTCTGGCGGCGCTCCTCGGCGTCGCGACCCTACTCATGCGCCTGCAGACCGCACTTCCCGTGGCCATCCGCGCGCGCGCCTAGAGAAAAAGCAGCGGAGGGGCGACCCTCCGCTGCTATATACTTTTCATACGTCGCACGGGCGGTGCGGCGACTTTTTCTGTTCGGATGGTCATCACCCCTTGTACGCAATCGTCCGCTCGGGCGGAAAGCAGTACCGCATTGAAGAGGGCGCGCAGGTCACCGTAGGCAAGCTCGACGGCAACGCCGGCGACGTGATCACGCTGGCCGACATCCTGTTCATCGCGGACGGCGAGTCCGTCAAGGCGGGGCCGGCGGCGCTCAAGGGAGCCAAGGTCACGGCCGAGATCGTCGGGCACGGCAAAGGCCCGAAGATCGACGTCCTCCGCTACAAGAACAAGACGCGGCAGCGGAAGGCGAAGGGCCATCGCCAGGACGAGACGACCCTCCGCATCACGAAGATCGAGGCATAGGGAATGGCACACAAGAAAGGCGCGGGCTCGACCCGTAACGGACGCGATTCCGCGGGCCAGCGCCTGGGAGTGAAGGAATACGCGGGCGCGCGCGTGCAGGCGGGTACCGTGCTCGTCCGTCAGCGCGGCACGAAGGTGCTCCCTGGCCCGAACGTCGGTGTCGGCAAGGACCACACGCTCTTCGCGCTCGTCGCGGGCGAGGTCAAGTACGGCCCAGCGCGTGACGACCGGCGTCGCGTCTCCGTGATCCCCGCGGCATAAAGAGGACAGAGGAACATGAAGGAAAAGATCCACCCCAAGTACGTCCAGGCGACAGTGAAGTGCGCGTGCGGCAACTCCTTTACGACGGGCTCCATCAAGCCGGAGCTGCACGTCGAGGTGTGCGCCAAGTGCCACCCGTTCTTCACAGGCAAGCAGCACCTGCTCGACATTCAGGGTCGCGTCGATCGCTTCAACAAGCGGTACGCGAAGACCGAAGCGGCGTCCGCGTCCGCGGAGGCCGCCAAGAGTCGTTAGCTGGCCCCCCTTCGCGCGCTCAGGGGCCACGCGAGTTGAGCAGCACGAGCCACGCCGGCCTGGAGGTCGTCGTTGGCTCCATGTTCAGCGGGAAGAGCGAGGAGCTCATCCGCCGCGTGAAGCGCGCGGTCATCGCCCGCCGGACCGTGCAGGTGTTCAAGCCGGTCATCGACGATCGCTTTGGCGTCGAGGTCGTCCGCTCGCATGATGGTGACTCTTTCGTCGCGCGTCCGGTCCGCTCCAGCGACGAGATCCCGGCGCTGATCGCTCCCGACACGACCGTCATCGGCATCGACGAGGTCCAGTTCTTCGACCCGGGCATCGTCCCGGTCGTTCGTTCGCTCATCGCCGACGGTCGCAGAGTGATCTGCGCTGGACTCGACCTCGACTTTCGCGGTGAGCCCTTCGGACCGGTGCCGCTGCTTCTTGCGCTCGCCGAACGCGTCGACAAGCTCGAGGCGATCTGCGTGGTCTGCGGCGAAGGCGCGACGCGGACGCAGCGCATCGTCAACGGCGTGCCGGCGTTCTACGACGAGCCGATCATCGTCATCGGCGCGCAGGAGGCCTACGAGGCCCGCTGCCGCACATGTCACGAAGTGCCCAGGCGAGCCTCGCGCGACATGGCATCGAGCAGATGAGTACCTCGCCGAAGCCGACGTCTTACGGCGGACAGGCGGTGATCGAGGGCGTGATGATCCGCGGCCGGCGCACGGTCGCGCTCGCGTGCCGGCGCCCCGACGGTGGCATCTACCGGTATCGCGAGCCGCTGCGCTCGCTCCTCGTGCGATCGAAGGTCGCGCGGCTGCCGTTCGTGCGCGGTCTCGTGGTGCTCTGGGAGTCGCTCAGCTACGGCATGCGGATGCTGATGCGCTCCGCCGACGTGCAGGTGGACGAGAGCGAGTCGCAGGGCAGCGCTCCGAGCACGAGCGTCGTGATGGGAGTCGCGCTCGTCGTGGCGCTCGCGGTGTTCGTCGGGATCCCGTATCTCTTGACCCAGCTGCTGCGCTCCGCGGTGCCCTCCACCCTCGCGCTGAATCTGGGCGAGGGCGCGCTGCGCATGGCGCTCTTCCTCGGCTACCTCGGCGCGATCTCGCTCATGCCCGACATCCGCCGGGTGTTCGCCTATCACGGCGCGGAGCACATGACCATCCATGCGTTCGAGCACGGCGATCCCCTGATCCCGGAGCGCATCGAGCCGTACTCCACGGCGCACCCGCGATGCGGCACGGCGTTCCTGCTGTTCGTCGTCGTCGTATCGATCGTCCTCTTCGCGTTCGTTCCGCGCGCGAACCTGGTCGTCGACCTCATCGCGCGCCTGGCGCTCGTCATTCCCGTGGCATCGATCTCCTACGAGGTGCTGAAGCTGGGCGCGGCCTACGAGCGCTACCCCGCGCTTCGCGCGCTCGTCGCACCGGGCCTCCTCCTACAGCGCCTCACGACGCGGCGGCCCGACCGCGGCATGATCGAGATCGCCGTCGCATCACTGGAAGAGGCGCTGGCCGGAGATCGCGAGGCCGAGGCTGCCGCCCCACGAGCAGAGGGTGGCAGGGGCGTAGTCCCTGCGAATCCATGACCGATCTCACCGCTGGTCTGCGCAAGCGTCTCGCGCAGATCGAGACGCGGTACGACGAGCTCGGACGGCTCATGTCCGATCCGCAGACGACCGCCGATCCGAATCGCATCCGCGAGGTCGGTCAGGAGCTCGCATCCCTGACGCAGATCGTGGAGACGGTGCGCCTGCTGCGCGCCGCCGAGGGACGCGTCAAGGAAGCGCAGGAGCTGATCGAGTCCGACGATGGCGATCTGCGCGACCTCGCGCGCGAGGAGCTCGCCACGGCGTCGCTCGAGGTCGACGCGCTCACCGCGAAGCTGCGCTCGCAGCTCGTCCCGCGCGATCCGCTCGACGAGAAGAGCGTCATCGTCGAGATCCGCGGCGGCGAGGGCGGGGAAGAGGCCGCCCTCTTCGCGGCCGACCTCTATCGCATGTACACGCGGTACGCGGAGCGTCACCGCTGGAAGACGGAGATCCTGTCGAAGTCCGACTCGGAGAAGGGCGGCTTCAAGGAGATCATCTTCCGCGTCGGAGGCCGCGGCGCATACAGCAAGCTGAAGTTCGAGTCAGGCGTTCATCGCGTGCAGCGGGTGCCGTCGACCGAGGCGCAGGGCCGTATCCACACGTCCACCGCCACGGTCGCCGTGCTGCCCGAGGCCGAGGAGATCGACGTCCACATCGACGAGGCGGACCTGAACATCGACGTCTATCGCGCGGGCGGCAAGGGCGGTCAGGGCGTCAACACGACCGACTCAGCGGTGCGGATCACGCACCTGCCGACCGGGATCATCGTGACCTGCCAGGACGAGCGCTCGCAGCTGAAGAACCGGGCAAAGGCGATGGCCGTGCTGCGCTCGCGTCTTCTCGCGTACGAGATGGAGAAGCGCGACACGCAGCAGGGGGATGCCCGGCGCGCGCAGATCGGCCGCGGCGAGCGGGCCGAGAAGATGCGCACGTACAACTACCCGCAGGACCGCATCACCGACAAGCGCATCCCGCACAACCTCTCGAACATCGAGCGGCGCATGGACGGCGATATCGACGACCTCATCGACGAGCTCTCCACGCAGGACGAGGCCGACCGCCTGGCGAGCCTTGAAGGAGAGGAGTCGGACTGACCGCCGCGCGGGACCGCCCGATCGACGTTGCGATCCGCGGCGGGACCGTCGTGACCGCGCGGGGCAGCCGGCGGGTGGACGTCGGCGTGCACGCGGGGCGCATCGAGAGCGTGGGCCAGGTCGGCGCGGCGGAGCGGGAGTTCGACGCGCGCGGCCTGCTCGTGCTTCCGGGCTGCGTCGACATGCACACGCACCTCGCGTCGACGCCGAGCTGGGCGCCGCTCGATGGCTTCGCCACGGGCACGCGCGCGGCGATCGCGGGCGGCGTGACGACGGTGCTGTCGATGGTCTACCAGGAGGACGGCTCGCTGCGCCGCGGCATCGAGCGCGCGCTCCGCGATGCGGCGGCGTCGGTCGCCGACTACTCGTTCCACATCGTCGTCGTCGATCCGAGCCCGTCCGCGATCGCGGAGCTCCCCGGCCTCGTCCGAGACGGGCACGCCGGGCTGAAGGTCTTCCTGGTGTCCAAGCAATTCACGGAGCGGACCGCGGAGTTCCTCGAGCTGTATGCGGCCGCGAGGACCAACGGCATGGTCGTGGCGGTCCATGCCGAGGACCATCGGCTCATCGCCGACGCCACGGCCGCGCTCCACATGGCCGGCAAGACCGGCGTGCGCCACTTCCCGGAGAGCAGGCCGGTCGAGGCCGAGGTCGTCGCGGTGCGCCAGGCCATGCGGCACGCCGACTCCACCGGCGCGCCGCTCTATCTCGTGCACCTCTCGTCGCGCCGCGCGGTCGCGGAGCTCGCCGAGGCGAAGAGCCGTGGCGTGCGGGTGTACGGCGAGACGCGCCCGCTGTACCTCTACCTCACGCGCGAGCGTTTCGATCGTGACGATGCGGCCCTCTGGGTCGGGCAGCCGCCGCTCCGGGAGTCGGATGACGTCGCTGCGATCTGGGCCGCGCTCGCGGACCAGACCCTGGACTGCGTGGCGACCGACCACATTCCTCGCACGAAAGCCCAGAAGCTCGCGCCGGGTCTCTCCTTCGACCAGATCCCGCCCGGTGTCGCCAACCTCGAGACGCTGCTGCCGATGCTCTATTCGGAGGGCGTGCGAAAGGGGCGGCTCAGCGTGGAGCGCCTGGTGGACGTCCTCGCCGGGACGCCGGCGCGCATCGCGGGCCTCGCGTCGAAGGGCGAGATCGTGGTGGGCAAGGACGCCGACCTCGTGCTCTTCGATCCTGAGCGGACGCGAACGGTCCGCGCGGCCGAGCTGCACTCAGCGTCCGACTACGACCCGTATGAGGGCTGGGAGGTCACCGGCTGGCCGTCGACCGTGCTGCTGCGCGGAGTCGTCGCGTACGACGGCGAGATCCGCGTCCCGCCGGGCACAGGCCGGTTCGTCGCCCGTTCCGCGAGCGCCTGACCCGCCGGGACTTCGCGCGCTCAACGCTTCCCGCTACCGTGTCGTCTGTGGAACGACTGAAGTACGACGACGACACCGCCTTCACCCTTGCGGATGACGCGTCGACGGTCGCGCGCATCGCGCGGACGGCCACAGCCGAGCAGCTTCGCGCGACACGCTTCGATCAGTGGTCGGGGCTGGAGGTGCTCGGCCACGTCGCGGACATGGCCGAGATCTTCGCCGAGCGCGTTCGACGCATCGTCTCAGAGGATCGTCCGGCGCTCGCGGGCGCGGATCAGGTTGCGATCCACGCCGAGCGGAAGAACGACCAGCGGCAGCCGATGGAGCTCGCGAAGCGGCTACAGGCCGCCCATGGCGAGATCGTCCGCCTGCTCGCGACGCGGGCGAATCGGGACCGACTCGGCAGGCACGCCGAGTGGGGCGAGGTGGACGCGGCCCATGTCGCGGCGTACCAGGCGCGCCACGCGCACGGCCACGTGAGCGACGTGGCGGCGAGGTTTCCGCCGGTCAACTGATATACCCCGGTCGGTGGGCGCACGCCCGCCTGCCTCCCATTCCGGTCGCAGGTCGAGACGCCAACTCGTAGGCATGGCGTAATACGTACGTGCAGTCCCTGCGAGACCAGGCACTGGCGCCGCTTTCGCGCGCCGACGCCGAACGGCTCCTTCCCGATCTCGCGACCGGCCGGCAGACGTTGGAGCGACGTGTCCTCCGCGCGCGCTGCCTCAAGTACCTCGAGTCGTTCGACCTCGCGTGGGCCGAGCTCAGCGCAGTCTTCCCGCTGGTGAAGGATCCGCTCCTTCAGGCACGTGTCGCGGTCGACCTCATGCATCTCTCGTACTACCTCGTTCGCCGCGAGGACTTCGCGCGCTACCGCGCACTGGCGCAAGCCCCAGCCGCAGGCGACCCGCTGATCCTCGCGGAGCTCCACCTCGGCTCATCGATCGTGAATACCGCCAGCAACGATGTCCGGACCGCGCTGACGGACGCACGCCGCGCCGAGGACGCGCTCGCCGCCGCGCCAAAGGGACGCGGCCGCGATCTCGTCACCACGCGCGTGCAGCGCCAGCTGGCCCATCTGTTGTCGCACTCCGGCGACTACGTCGGCGCGCGTGCGGCCGCGGAGGCGACCGTGCGGCACGCCGCGCGGCTCACGGATCCGGCGGAACAGGCGTGGGCCGCGTACACCGTCGGTTTCGCTGATTGGTTCGCCGGGCGGCTCGACAGCGCGGTCGATCAGTTCACGCGCGCCGAGGCGGATCTCCGCCAGTACGGCTCCTCGCTCTGGCGTCACACGCTCCACTGTCTCGCGCGTGCGCGGCTCGAACGCGGCGAGCTCACCGAGGGCGAGCGGCTGGCGCGCCAGAGCGCGACCGGCGCGCAGGAGGATCAGGGTCACATCGCGCTGCTTCGTGGCGAGACGGAGGTCGCCGACCTCATCCTCTCGCGCGCGGGCAAGGGCATGCCCGAGGACGAGCATTTCCGCGACTTCATCCGCGCGATCATCAAGGCGCAGAAAGGCGACCCTCGCGGGGGCGTGCGCATGCTCGAGCAGGCCACCCGGGAATTCGAGGCCCGAGGCATGGATCACTGGGCCATCGGTGCCGCGGTGCACGCGGCGTTCTGGCGCGAATCGATCGTGCGTGGTGGGGGTGCGTCGCGCGCCGTCACCTTGGTGCGCGACATCGGGACGCGTGGTGGCGAGGGCTTCGCCTACTACCTGCCCGAGGTCGCCGAGTGGCTCGGACGCGCGGCCGAGCGCGACCCGCAGGCGAAGGCACTCGGTCACAAGATCCGCGCGCGCGCCGAGGCCGCGCGGCGGCGCGCGGAAGCCGACGCCGGCGAGGGAGCGGGCGCGTCGGCCCTCGATGAGGCGACGTTCGGCTTGCGGGCGATCGGCCTTACCTGGCGCGAGATCGGGATACTGCGCGAGATGGAGCAGCTGTCGCGCGACGGCACGAGGCTCGACCGCGACGCTCTGGCCAAGCGGCTCACGGTGTCGCCGAACACCCTGCGCGTTCACCTCACGCGCATCCGCGCGAAGCTCGACGTCGTCGAGAAGCGCGGTGACGAGGTGTTGCTCGAGGCCGCGCTCTCGCGGAGGCCGGGACTGATCTAGAGCCGGGCGAGCAACTCCTTCTTCTTCTCGGCGAACTCGGCGTCGGTCAAGACGCCTTCAACGTGCATGGTGGCCAGCTCGCGCAGCAGGTCGGTGATCGCCACGGCTGCGGTCGGTGCCTCGGCACCCGCCGCGCGCGAGTGGAACCGGGCGTCGACGGTCTTTTGGAGACGGGATCGCGCGGGCGCGAACAGCGTCGCGATGATGAAGAGCGCGATCACCGATGCGGCGTCCGAGGATTCTCCCGTGGCGCCCACGAAGATGCGCTTCAGGACCTCCTGGCTCGCGGCGAAGATACCCGCGAGCACCGCCGTCAACCCCCCATACACGATGGCGCGATTGATGAGCGTGTCGATCTCGTAGAGGCGATATCGCAGGATCGCGATCGCGATCGTGATGGGCACGGTGAGGAAGGCGCCGATCGTCGCGACTTGTGTCGCTTTTCCGGCGTTCGGCACGAGGCCCGCCGACAGCGCGATCGCGAGGAGAACGGCCGACATCGCGAGCCACTTGAGCTGCTGCCGCGTGTCACCACGCGTTCGGACGAAGCGGCGCGCCAGCGTGATCGCGCCAAGCAGAACGCCTGCCGCCAGCGCGATGAAGCCGAGCTGGATGGCCGGACCCGTCCGGAGTTCGTCCGCGAAGGGCCGTAACGCGTCGAGCCCCACCGGATTGAGGACCCCGAACGTCTGCAGCGGCCCGGGCGTAAGGCCGATGAGGATCATCATCAGGCTCGCCGCGGCTGCGGACAGGCCGATGACAGCCCGCCAGCGGCGGCCCGGCAGCTCGCCGTCCGGGAAATAGAGGAAGACGACGGTGATCCCGACGAGGTACCAGACCCAGATCCAGTCGTGCACCCAGGCGCCGATCGCCGCGCCTGCGACGATGGACGTGCCGTAGAGGCCGAGCGTCGCGTACTCGAGGGCGGCGTTATCGAGCGATGCCGCAAGACCCACCGCGAGAAGGCACCAGCCGATCGGGTTCCGCGGTCGCCTCATCGCGATGACGTAACCCATCCACGCGCAGACCACGCCGACCAGGGCGTTGGCCCCTCGGAACCCCCAGAAGTCCGGCACCGCGGCGCCCAACGAGAGCAGCAGAAAGATGAAGGAGAGAGCCGCGAGCGCCAGCGCCGCCGCGAGCAGAGCACGTGCCGCCGCGACGGCACGTGGCGCCGCACCGATCGTCGCGCGCTGCGCGATCGCCGTCATCCGAGCCGTACCGACTCCCGCCAGGTCGGCACGTGCGTGTCGAATCCGATGGCCTTCACCTTCGGCTCCAACGCAGCTTCGGCCGGTGGGTCGCCGTGGACGATGAACACGCGCTTCGGGTAGCCGCGGTCGCCGCGTTTCTTGCCCTTCGCGAAATTGCCGATCCAGTCGAGCAGCTCGGACTCGTCGGCGTGCGCCGAGAAGCCACTGATCGAGACCACTCGACAGCGCACCTGACGCGGCTGACCGTCGATCTGCACCTCCTTCGCGCCGGCCTGCAGGTGCGCGCCGAGCGTTCCCACTCCCTGATAGCCGACGAAGAGCAGCGTCGCCGACGGGTCATCGATCAGATATTTCAGGTGATGCAGGACGCGACCGCCGGTGAGCATCCCGTTCGACGCGACGATCATGAATGGGCGCGGCGAGTCCTTGATCTTCTTGGAGTCGCTCGCGTCGTTCGTCACGATCGCTCCGGGGTAGTCGAGCGGATCGTCGCTACGCGCCAGCAGGGCTCGCGTCTCGGCGTCGAAGTACTCGCGGTACCGCCGATAGATCTCCGTCGCCTTCGAGGCCATCGGCGAATCGAGATAGAGCCGGAGCCGTGGGATCTTTCGCGCCTCGACCAGGCGATCGAGCTCGTAGACGACCTCCTGCGTCCGGCCGATCGCGAATGACGGCACCAGCAGGACGCCCTTGGCTTCCGCGACGAGACTGATGGTCTCGGCCAGGACGCGCACCGACTCCTCCTGCGGGTCGTGCTCGCGACCGCCGTAGGTCGATTCCATCAGGACGTAGTCGGCGTCGGTCAGCACGGTCGGGTCGCGCACGATCGGCGTGGCCGGACGTCCGATGTCGCCGGAGAACACGATCACGCGATCGGGCGTACCCGGTCCGTCGCTCGCGACGACCTTGATCATCGCCGACCCAAGGATGTGGCCCGCGTCGTAGAACGTCGCCTTCACGCCGGGCGCGACGTCGATCTCCTTCTCGTAGCCGATCGACTTGAACAGCCGGAGTGAGCTCTGCGCCTCGGCGGCGGTGTAGAGCGGCAGCTCGATCGTGCACTCCGCGCAGGGCAGCTGCGTGAGGACCGCGCGCTCCGGATCGACGAGCTGCGGCGGTCTGCCGTGCTCCTCGACATGTTCGGCGACCGCCGCCTCCTCGTCCTCGGTCGCGGCCTGCGCGTGCCGCGCGTTGCGCCGCTCGTCGCGCCTCGCGAATTCCTCCTGCAGCTTCCCGGAGTCGAGCAGCACCAGCCCGGCGAGCTCGACGGTTCCCGCCGTCGCGAAGATCGGCGCGCGAAGGCCGCGTTTTGCGACGAGCGGTATGAGGCCGCAGTGATCCAGGTGCGCATGTGTCAGGAGCAGCGCGTCGATCTCGGCGGGGTCGTAGTCGGGCGGGATGCGGTTGTGCAGCGTCTCGTGCGGATTGCCCTGGAACATGCCGCAGTCGATCAGCACCTTCGCGCGCGTCGTCGTGAGCAGGAATTGAGAACCGGTGACCGTCGTCGCGGCGCCGAGGAATCGCAGCTCCATCTTTGGCTAATCTACGTCGCAATGTTCGGGCCGGTTTTGAAGGGTGAGCGCCTGACCCTCCGTCCAGCGGACGACAGCGATCCGCCGCGATTCCTTCCGTGGATCGCGGACATGGAGGTGACTCGCTTCCTCGGCCGGCGTGCGGGCGCGGCGCTCTACCAGGAGGTCGACTTCTTCAAGAACACTGGCGAGTCGAAGAACAGCGTGTTATGGATCATCGAGGTCGACGGTGAGGCCGTCGGCGCCATCGGCATCCACGACATCGACTGGCAGAACGCGCACGCGACGACGGGCATCCTCATCGGCGCGAAGGAGAAGTGGGGACAGGGTGTCGCGTCCGAGGCGATGCGTTTGCGTACGCGCTACGCCTTCCGCGAGTTGAACCTGCACAAGCTCATGACCGAAGTGTTCGTCGAGAACGTGGCCAGCCGCCGCGCGCTCGAGAAGAGCGGTTATCGAACGATCGGCATCAGCAAGGACCACTTCTTCACCGGCGGTCGATGGCACGATGTGTGGCTGGGCGAGGTCCTGCGCGAGGAGTGGGCAAAGACCGAGCTCCCCTAGTCGGGTCACTCGACTCCACCCTTGCGACCGTCCTGATAGGCGGCCTCCATCCCTGACACCGCGGTGTCACGGAGCACCGCGCGGCCCTCGATAGCCTCGGTGGCGGCAGGGTTGGTGAAATCGTGAAGCGGCTCGTTGCGCTGGCGGTCGTCCTCCTCGTCGTGGGCGGCGCGGTCTACCTCTATCTGCCGCGCGGCGACAGCCTCAGCGCGGCCGTCGCGGCCACGCTCTCCATCCTGAACACCGACGTCAGCGCGAAGAAGGGCGCCGCGGACTTCACCCCCGGCCTCGATGGCGATCTGCTCGCATCGGGTGATCTCGTGAAGTCGAGCGCGAACGGGCGCGCGGTCCTCACATTCTTCGATGGCTCGATCCTCACCGTGGACGTCGGATCGGTCGTGCGCGTCACGACGCTCAATCACCTGTCCAATGGCGGTATCCAGCTGGTCATCGAGCAGACGCTCGGCCGCACGTGGTCCTCGGTGTCGAAGCTGAAGACGCCAGATTCGAAGTACGAGATCCGAACGCCCACCTCGCAGGCGACGGTCCGCGGTACGGCCTTCGAGACGGTCGTCGAGCAGCGGCCCGACCGCACGACGGCCGTCACCTACAAGACCGATGAAGGCGACGTCCTCGTCACGGCGAACGGCGGTGGCCAGACCAGCGTGACCGCGGGCACGCAGGTGACCGTCGGCCAGGGTCAGCCGGCGCCGGCCGCCGCGACCAGGATCGCGCCGTCGGCGTCAATGCGGGTGACCGCATCGAGCGGCGTCGGGTTCGCGCTCACCGGGCCGACCGGCGCGACCTGCGGCTCGACGGGCAAAGCGGAGATCTTCGGCTGCGTCGCGAACGGCAACGTGGTCACGATCCGCGAGCCCGTCGCGGGACGGTACGGCGTGATGATGACCGCGGCCGCCGCGACTCCCGGCGCGACCCTCACGGTCGAAGCGCTGCGCGGCTCGACGGTCGAAGCCACGAAGACGCTGACGCGCACGTTCGCGCTCGGCGACCTCATCCGAAGCGGCTTCACGTACGGGCTCGCGACGCCCCAGACCGTCAGCGCGCTCGACGTGGGCGAGCAGATCAGCAGTGTCTGCGGCGCGCAGACCACCGGCCGGGTGTTCTCCACCGGTGCGGTCGACGACCGCTTCGACCAGCTGCGCGCGTTCGCGACGGCGAACAGGAACCAGGCCGTGTCGATCGTCGTCACGGACGCGGAGCTCCTGGCGTCGGTCAAGCGCGCGATCGCGGACGGCGGCACGACCGGCGGACCGAACCTGCAGGACGTCGGAATGACGATCGATCGCGCGGGCCTGCACTTCACCGGCGGCGCGGTCACGGCGGTCGGCACATTCACCGGATCCGCCGACGCGATCGCCGGGCCGGTGGACGGCAAGCTCAGCCTGAAGCTGCGGAACCTGAGCGTCACCCCGCTGCCCGGCCCGGTGCTGGATCAGATCCAGGCCGACGTCCAGAAGGGCTTGAACGAATTCTCCGCGTCGTTCCCGATCGTCGTCAGGCAGGTCGCGCTCCGCGCAGGCTGCCTCGCGGTGATGGGGTCAACGCCCTAAGGACCCTCTCCTCCGGCGCGATCAAGTCTAGGAGCGTTTCACCCGCGCGCACAGACTGTTTCTTTCGTTGCCGATCCCACACGATGCGCCGCCGTAGCTCCATGGAGGCGTGAAGATGCGAGAGCTCTCCTGGCCCGCCTGCTGGAACGTGCGCGACTTGGGCGGCGTCCTGACGATGTCCGGTAGGGCCACAGCGGTGCGCCGTGTGGTTCGTGCCGGCAACCTCAGCCGCTTGACCGAGGCTGGTCGAGACGCGGTCCTCGCTTACGGCATACGCACCGTGATCGATGTGCGCGATCCGCGCGAGCACGCGATGGAGGTCGATCCGTTCCATCCGAGGGGCGCGTGGGCCGGGCGCCTTGGCTACGTGAGCGAGCCGCTGATCAGCGAGGCCGAATGGAGCGCGATCCGCGATCCGGAGCAGCTGCGGCGCGGGTACGTACTCACTCTCGAGCTTTCGAAGGAGCACATCGGGCGCGTGATGGCCGCTATTGCGGAAGCGCCTGAGGGCGGCGTTGTGATCCACTGCCACGCGGGCAAGGAGCGCACGGGCGTGGTCGCGGCACTGCTCCTTGCCCTCGCTGGCTGCCCCGCGGAATCGATCGCTGACGATTACGTCGCCAGCGACGCCCAGTTGACGCACCTCTACGACGACTGGGCGGCTCGCGAGCCGGAGGCAGACGCGCGTGTTCGCCTCAGGAACACCTTCGTTTCGAAGGCCGAGCACATCCTTCGTCCGCTCGAGCTGATCGACGCCCAAGGAGGGATCGAGTCGTACCTGCGATCCTCGGGTCTCGCCGACGAAACGATCGCCCGCCTGCGCAGTCGCATCCTGGCGTGAGCGGCGATGCGGCCGAGTCGGTAGGCTTTCACCGTGGACCCCCGCCTCGACACCCTCGTCCGTGACGGCATGGAGAGGTTCCACGTGCCCGGGATCGCCGTCGGCATCTGGAACGACGGCAAGGAGGAGCTCGGAGGGTGGGGCGTCACCAACGTCGACCATCCGCTCGACGTAGATGCCGACACGCTCTTCCAGATCGCGTCCATCACGAAGACCATCACCGCGACCGTGATCATGCGTCTGGTCGAGCAGCGCAAGCTCGATCTGAACGCCCCGATCCGCACGTACATCCCGACCTTCCGCGTGAAGGACGAAGGCGCCGCCGCCCGCGCGACGGTGAAGCACCTCGTGACGCACACCGGTGGCTGGCTGGGCGACTCGTTCCGCGACTTCGGCAACGGCAATGACGCGCTGCAGCTGTACGTCGACGGCATGGTCGAGCTCGAACAGCTCACGCCCATCGGCGAGATCTGGCACTACTCGAACTCTTCGTTCACCGTGCTGGGCCGGCTCATCGAGATCGCGACCGGCAAGACGTACGAGGAAGCGACGCGCGAGCTGCTCTTCACGCCTCTTGGCATGGACCATTCGGTCTTCACCGCCGGCGAGGCGATCGTGCATCGGACCTCGGTCGGCCATCAGATCCGCGACGAGGTGCCGAAGGTCGTGACGCCCTGGGCCTTCCCGCGCGCCACCACGCCGGTCGGCGGCGTCGTGTCGACGGTGCGCGACCTGCTCCGGTACGCGCGATTCCACCTCGGCGACGGCACCGCGGCCGACGGCACGCGGCTGCTGTCTCGCGCGACGCTCGAGCTCATGCGCACGCCGCAGGCGGACGCGGACCTCGACCGCAAGGTCGGCATCGCGTGGTTCCTGCGCGACACGCAGGGCCTGCGGCTGCAGTACCACGGCGGCGTCGCGATCGGCCAACAGGGCGTGCTCATGATCGCGCCGGACCGGAACGCGGCGATCGCCGTTCAGACGAACTCGGTCCGCGGCGGCCTGCTCCACACCGAGGTCACGAAGTGGTGGCAGAAGGAGTACCTCGGCTTCGAGGCGCCGGCGCCGGTCTACATCGAGCTGCCGTCGACGCGCTACGCGCAGCTCGCGGGACGCTACACCGCCGAGCTCTCCGATGCGCAGCTCGACATCTCGGACACCGGCCTCATCTACAGCTCGTTCTCGCACAACAAGCTGAAGAACGATCCTCCGCCGCAGGACCCGCCACCCTCGCGCGTCGCGTTCACCTCGGACGCCCAGTTCACTTTGATGGACGGACCGTTGAAGGACACGCGCGGCGAGTTCCTCACCGGCGCCGCCGGAAAAGTGCGGTGGATGCGCGTGGGAGGACGGGTCTACAAACCCACGCCACACTAGGTCCGTGCGGCAGTACCTCGCGATCCTGCGAAAGGCCCTGGATCAAGGTGTCGACCGCGACGATCGCACCGGCACAGGGACGCGCGCGATATTCGGCGAGGTCATGCGTTTCCGCATGAGCGACGGTTTTCCGGCGGTCACGACGAAGCGTCTCGCCTTCCGGTCGGTGCTGGCCGAGCTCCTGTGGTTCCTCGCCGGATCGTCCGACGTGAACGAGCTCCACGCGCTCGGCGTCCGCATCTGGGACGGGAACGCGTACGCGCCGTATTGGGTCGGGAAGGCGCGATTCGAGGGCGACACCGGCCGCAACTACGGCCAGCAGTGGCGCGACTGGGCCGGGTCAAGCAACGCGCATGTCGATCAACTGGCGAATGTCATCGGCGAGCTCAAGAGAAACCCGTCGAGCCGCCGCCACGTCGTCACCGCCTGGAACCCCGCGGAGCTGGAGCAGACCAGCCTGCCGGCGTGCCACGCGTTCTTTCAGTTCTTCGTCGCGCCGGGGGATGGCCCGACGGAGCGCGCGAAGCTGTCTGTGATGATGTACCAGCGCAGCTGCGATCTCTTCCTCGGGGTGCCGTTCAACATGGCGCAGTACGCGGTGCTGCTGCACCTCGTCGCGCAGCTCACGGGTCTGGTCCCGCACGAGTTCGTCCACGTCCTCGCCGACGCGCACGTCTATCGCGATCACATGGACGCCGCGCGCCAGCAGCTGGAGCGGGAGCCGTTCCCGTCTCCGCGTCTCGCGCTCGATCCGAGCCTGCGGAGTCTGGACGACGTGGTGGCGCGCTACCGGGAGATCGTTCGTCGTGCGGGTGCCGGTGAGAAGCCGGGTCCACTCCTCGACTCGGTCGCGCGCCTCGAGCAGTACCAGTTCCACCCGCCGATCGAGGCGAAGATGGCGGTATGACCCGCATCGCGTTCGTGGTCGCGGTCGATCGCAATAAGGTCATCGGCAAGAACGGCGCTCTTCCGTGGCGACTCCCGGACGACATGAAGCACGTGCGCGAGCTGACGATCGGTAAGCCGCTCATCATGGGTCGCCGTACTTATGAGTCGATCGGGCGCCCACTTCCACAGCGAACGAGCATCGTCCTCACGCGCGACCCGAAGTTCCGCCCCATGGGCGTCATCGTCGCGCGCTCGGCCGATGAGGCCCTCGCGATCGCCGGCGACGCGCCCGAGACGATCATCTTCGGCGGCGCCGAGGTGTTCCGCCAGTTCCTTCCGATGGCGGATCGGATCTACCTCACCCAGGTCGACGCCGACGTCGGCGGCGACACGTACTTCGATTTCCCTGCGACCGACTGGGTCGTGCGCGACGGCAAGGCCCATCCCGCTGACGAGCGGCATGCGTATCCGTTCAAGTTTCTCACGCTTGAGCGCGCCCGAAAGCCCTGAACGGCCGGGACGCCGTCCGACGTGACTGAGCCGCGAGGGCGAGGCGCCGGCTTTGTCTGGGATCCGCGCATCGCGGCGCATGTCTACCGCGACGACCACCCGCTGAAGCCCGAGCGCCTCATCGGCGTGCATGACACCCTCACGAGGCTCGGCGCATTCGGGAGACCGGGGGCGAAGGTCCTCGCGCCGCGCGAGGCGACGCGAGCGGAGCTCGAGCGCGTCCACGCGCCCGAATACGTCGAGGCGGTGATGTGGGCCTCGCAGGATCCGGAGGGGGACTACGCCGAGTGGGGCCTCGACCCGCACAAAGACACACCGCCGTTCAAGGGCATGCACGAGGTCAGCCTGCTCACGACCGGCGGCTCGCTCGTCGCGATGGAGCATGCGCTCGCGGGGGATGTGCGCGTCGCGGTGAACTTCTCCGGTGGGCTCCATCACGCGATGCGCCGGAGCGCCTCGGGGTTCTGCATCTACAACGACCCGGCCATCGTCTGCGGCGTGCTCGCCGACAGGGGCCTCAAGGTCGCGTACGTCGACATCGACGCCCACCACGGCGACGGCGTGCAGCGCGCGTTCTACGAGACCGACCAGGTGCTGACCATCAGCCTGCACGAGAGCGGGCGGACCCTCTTCCCGGGAACGGGCTTCGCCGAAGAGCGCGGACGAGGCAAGGGCGCGGGCTACAGCATCAACGTCGCGCTGCCGGCCTACACCGACGACGCGGCGTACGTCCGCGCGTTCGACGCGGTCGTGCCGCCGCTCGTCGAGCGCTTCCACCCCGACGTGCTCGTGACACAGCAGGGCATCGATCCGCACTTCACCGACCCGCTCACCCATCTGCAGGTCTCGACCCGCGCCCGAGAGCACGTGGTGCGCTGGTTCGCGAACAGTCCATACGTCTGGACGGCCATGGGCGGCGGCGGATACTCACTCGATGCCGTCAGGCGGACCTGGGCGATGGAGTATCTGATCATGCTCGGCGCCCAGATCCCGGAGGAGCTGCACGACGCCGATCCGCCGGCCTGGACCGGCGCGGAAAGACGCGCGATCGACGAGGTGACCGACGACGCGGTCGCCGCTGCGCTGCGAGCCGCGTGGTGACGATCAGCACGCTCGCCGTCCTCGCACGTTCGCCCCGCAGCGGCGTCGACATGATCTTGGCCCGTGGCAGCGGCTTTCTGGCACTCGTGCTGATGGCCATCGCCACCGCCGCGTCGGCGCTCGTCGCGTCGCGCGTGGCGAACGAGGTCAACGTGAACGACCTCTTCTTCGGCACGACGCGGCAGCCGCTGGTGCAGCTCGCGATCGACCAGCTCGGGCCCGAGCGTACCTCGGTCGTCGTCTACCTCGTCCAGCAGTCGTTCATCGCGGTCGTGATCCTCACGGCGCTCTCGCCGCTCTTCGTTTGGCTCCTTGGTTCGAGCGCGATACACGCGTCGGCCCATCTCAGCGGGATCCACCGACCGTACCGGCCGATGCTCGTGCTGTTCGCCTACGCGACGGCGCTGGCGCTGGTGCCGGCGAACGCGGCCAGCCTGGCCCTGGGTGTCGGCGATGGCGCCGGCGCGCGCGTCGCCTCACTGATCGGCGACGCGGTGCTCGTGTGGCTCGGCGTCGTCGCGTACCGCGCGATCCGAGCGCACTACGGCGTCGCCGGTGACCGCGCGATCCGCATCCTCGTGGTCGCGATCGTGCTGTTCTACCTCGTGCCGTTGATGCTGATCGCTGGCGTCGCGGTGGCGTTGATCGTCGTCGCGATCATGCTCGGGTACGTCTAGACGCCTCGGACGGCGGCGGCGTCTAGACCGTGAAGAGACTCGTCGCCGTGCTCAGACTGCGCTGCCCACGATGCCTCGAGGGACGGGTCTGGCGCGGGTTCCTGTCCATGAACCAGGTCTGCCCGAAGTGCGGTCTCGTCTTCGAGCGCGAGCCCGGCTACTTCACCGGCGCGATGGTCGTGAGCTACGTGCTCGCCGTGCCCGCCCTTGGCGCGATCGTCATCGCCCTCATGACCGTCGGCGGGCTTTCGGCCGTGCCGGCGCTGCTCATCGGTGACGTGGCGTATCTCGCCCTAGTGCCGTTCATCTTCCGCTACTCGCGCGTGGTGTGGCTGCATCTCGACTGGGGCATCGACCCCGACCGCACGGGAGACACGCGGACCTAGCCCGGGCGCGCGCCACCGCAGTACGCGTAGAGCGCATCGCACACGGCGAAGCCGACCTGGAGGCGCTCGCCGTCGGTCGCGAGGCCATCGCGTATGCCATCGAAGACCGCTCCCACGCCGGATGCCTCCGGCGCGCCGTCCTCCTGCGTATCGACGGCGTGGACGATCGCGGCCATCCGGAGGATCGCGGGGTCAGCGAGACCCTGCCTGGAGAGCAGGACCTCGAACGTCACCTTGTCATCGCGGTGCGACAGCTCGCTGCCGCGCATGTCGAACGGCGTTCCGTCGAGCGACGCGGGATCGCGCTCGCGCCCGACGAACGCGAACGTCGCCTGGGGGTCGACGAATCTCCGGATGGCCCAGGCGGTCGCGATCCGGTCGATGTGCACGCGCTCACGTGTGATGTAGCGGCTCATCGTCCTGACATTCTCCGCACTCAGCGCTCGCGCGCCGCGCCGATCACGCGGGCGGCCGCACGTTTGCCGGGGGCGTGGAAGTGGTCGCGCGTCTCGACGCTCAGCAGGCGGCGCTCGAGCGCACCGAGCGCGCGCTCGCGCCGTAGCCGCGCGAGGCCGGCCCGCGACCGCAGCTTGGACGGCACCCGCTTGGCTTCGGCGGCGAGGGTCTCGTATTCCGACTCGCGATCGTTGCGCTGCCGCTCCCGGATCTTCGCCTCCTCACGCTCGGAGAGCCGGTCCACCGGTAGGACCCAGGCTTCGCCGCGCGCGTCCTCGATCGACTGCGCCAGCCAGTCCATCTGCTCCAGCAGGTCCTCGCCGTACGGCACGACAGCCGCGCCCGGGGTCAGAAGAACAGCTCCGATCCGGCGCAACGTGCGCCAGGTCGCCACGCGTGGCGTGCTCGAGTCCGACGGGAGGCGCCATGTGAGGACGAGCCAGGTTGCGTTCATGACTTGAAACGAATGTTACAGTCCATCTGGTGCGTTGGCTAGGGGAGTACGTTCGCGCGTGGAATCCGGGTCTTCCGAGGCTGGTGTGGGTCCTCCAGCTCGGCGTGTTCGTGAACTTCTTCGGGAACGGTCTCGTCGCGCCGTTCCTCGTCCTCTATCTCCACTTCGGACGCGGTCTGCCGATCGGCCTCGCCGCCGCGGCCATCGCGACCGGCGGGATCACCGCGATCGCGTCCGGCTTCGTCGCGGGTTGGGCGGTCGACCGCATCGGTCCGAAGCGGATCCTCGTCCTGGCGATGACGAGCAACGCGATCGCGTACGCCTTGTACCTGGGGGTGCGCGAGCCGTGGCAGGCGTTCGTCGTCGCGGCGCTCGTCGGTATCGGCACGGGCGCCTACGGTCCGAGCTCGCAGTCGCTGCTCTCCGCGCTCGTGCCGGCGGAGAAGCGCCATCGGGCGTTCGCACAGAACCGGCTCTCGTCCCTCGTCGGCCTAGGCACGGGCGGGTTCGTCGGCGGGTTCATCGCGGCCGGCGGGCGTCCGACCGACTACGAGTTCCTGCTCGTTCTCGACGTCATCACGTTCCTCTCCTTTGCGCTCGTGCTCGTCGCCCTCGCGACGTCACCGCGCGGCATGGGCCGAGCGATGGTCGGCACCTACTTGGACGCGCTTCGCGACCGCTCGCTCCTCGGCCTCGGGCTCGTGAACATGGCGCTCGTCGCCGCGGCGATCGCTCCGGTGCTCGTGCTCGTCCCGGCGTACCTGAAGACCCATGCGCAGATGCCCGAGACGGCGATCGGCGCGATCTATGCGTTGAACATGCTCACGGTCCTGGCAGCGCAGATGCCCATGGCACGCCTGGTTGAAGGCCGGCGGCGCATGCCGCTGCTCGCGGTGGGCGCCGCGTTGTGGGCGGCCGCGTGGTGTCTGCTCTTCATCGCCGGCGGATCGCTCAGCGGTGCGGCAGCGATCGTCGTGGCCGCCATGGCCATCGTCCTCTACGGCGCTGGCGAGAGCCTCTACGCGCTGGTCGTGACCCCGACCGTGGCCGCCCTCGCGCCCGATGCCCTACGCGGGCGCTACCTTGCGGTGCTCGGACTCACCTGGCAATCGGGCTTCATGATCGGCCCGGCCCTCGGCGGTCAACTCGTCCCGCTCGACGCGTTCGCGCTGCCCGCGTTCGGAATTGGCGGGATCGCGTTCGCTGCGCTGATGACGCTGCGTCTGGATCGCGTCTTGCCGATGGAGCATCGCGCGACGCCGCGATCGAAGGAGCTGGCCGCCTAGCCGGCCGGCCCTCTGCGGCTATCGTGCCCGGACGACCCTCGCGTACTCCGCCTCGTCGATGACGAGATCCCACGCGCCGCCCAGCAATGGGGGCGCGGCCCGAAAGTGGCGAAAGTCGAACGTCAGGATCGAGCTTCCTGTCGCCGCAGCTATTGCCATCACCGACGAATCGACGAGACCGAGGCCGATGTCGCGGTAGTGCGAGTCGATCGCGACCGCTCGCGCGAACAGCGTGGGCAGAAGCGGCACGCGGACCCATACGCCCGATACGAGTGCCTCCAAGAGGCGACGGGCCCCCTCGTGGGCATCGCGGCGGCGGAGGAATACGTCGCACTCGGCGACCACGGGGTCTGGGACAAGAAGGTCACGGCCTCCGAACCCTATGAGCGCAGCCGCGAGCTCGTGCGCCTGATCGCGCTTCATCGCGGCAGCCAGCAGTGGCCCGGTGTCAACGACGACGGCCAATGCGTTTGAACGCGTCCTTCATGTACTTCTCGTAGTTCAGCGCGAAGTCCCGTGGGAGGTCGGGGTCGTCAACACTGCCGATGAAGCTCGGTCGTTCGCCCGACTTCGTACGCTTCGACGCGTCCTCCACCAAGCGTGCGACTGCGGCGGAGTAAGAGCCCTCCTCCTCGGCGATCTTGCGGATCTTCTCGTCGACCGAAGCGGGCAGGCTGATCGTTCGTCGCACCATCGCGTGCCTCCGAGTGTATGAATAGTCCTATCATACCTCTGCTACGCGAGGGGCAAGCCACCACCTTGCGTTGCGCTAGCGTCAGTGCGATGTCCGCATGGTCCCCGAGCGGCCCTTACGTCAACCGCAGTCGCCTCCGGGCGTTCGCCGAGGCGCATGGTCACAAGGACTACGCGTCGCTGCTGCGCTGGTCGCAGACCGATCTCGAGGGCTTCTGGCGCGCGGCCGACAACGACATCGACATCGTGTGGACGAAGAAGTACGACCGGGTCTTCGACGATTCGAAGGGCGTCCCGTGGACCACGTGGTGGACGGGCGGTCGCATGAATTACGTGAACACAGCGCTGCGACCTCGCCTGGGACCTGACCGCATCGCGGTCATCGCCGAAGGCGAGGAGGGCACGGTCCGCCGCGTGTCATACGGGCAGCTCGCGCGCGACGTGGGCACCTTCGCGGCAGGCCTTCGCGCGACCGGCATCCAGAAGGGTGACAGCGTCGCGATATTCATGCCGATGACCTACGACTGCGTCGTCGCCGTGCTCGCCGTCGGCTCCCTTGGCGCCGTCTTCATCCCGGTGTTCTCGGGCTACGGCGCGGACGCGATCGCCGGCCGGCTCCGCGACTGCGAGGCGAGCGCGATGATCACCGCCGACGGTTTCTACCGTCGCGGGCAGGTCGTCCCGATGAAGCAGACCGCCGACGCCGCCGCCGATGCGGCGCCGACCGTTCGGCTCATGGTCGTTGCCCATCGGATCGGGAGCGCCTACGAGCGCAGACCGAGGGACGTGACCTGGACGGAGGTCGTCGCCCGCGGACGCGAGCCGGTCACACCCGTGGACACGTCGGCGGAAGACCCGTTCATGATCATCTACACGTCGGGCACGACCGGGAAGCCGAAGGGCGCGGTGCACGTCCACGGCGGATTCCCGGTGAAGGCCGCGCAGGATCTCGCGCACTGCTTCGACCTGCAGGACGGCGACGTGATCTTCTGGTCCACGGACATCGGCTGGATGATGGGCCCCTGGCTCATCACCGGTGGTCTCATGCTCGGCGCGACGATCGTGGTGTACGACGGCACGCCGGACTTTCCAGACGCGTCGCGCATGTGGTCGATCGTCGAGCGCCACAAGGTCACGCACCTGGGCATCTCGCCAACGGCGATCCGCGGCCTCATGCGGAGCGGCGAGGATCCCGTGCGCAAGCACGACAAGAGGTCGCTGTTCGTGCTCGGATCCACCGGCGAGCCGTGGAACCCCGATCCGTGGTGGTGGTACTTCCGCAACGTCGGCGAGTCGCGCTGCCCGATCATCAACTACTCGGGCGGCACCGAGATCTCCGGCGGCATCGTCGGCTGCACGACCTGGACGGACATCAAGCCCGGCTCGTTCCGCGGTCCGATCCCGGGCATGGCCGCAGACGTCGTCGACGATCGGGGCACATCCGTGCGGGGCGCGGTCGGTGAGCTCGTCCTGCGCGCGCCGTGGCCAGGAATGACGCGCGGCTTCTGGAAGGACTCGACGGATCCAAGAGAGAGCCGGTACCTGCAGACCTACTGGAGCCGCCTGCCTGGGGTGTGGGTGCACGGCGACTGGGCGCGGATCGACGACGAGGGCTACTGGTACATCGAGGGCCGCAGCGACGACACGCTGAAGGTCGCGGGCAAGCGCGTCGGGCCGGCGGAGGTCGAGTCGGCCGCAGTGGCGCATCCCGCGGTGAGCGAGGCGGCCGCGGTCGGCGTGCCGCACGAGATCAAGGGCGAGGGCATCGTCGTGTTCTGCGTGCTGCGGCCCGGCCGCGACGAGACGGACGCGCTCGCCGGCGAGATCAAGGACAAGATCGCCGAGCTCCTGGGCAAGCCGCTGCGACCCGAGGCGGTGCGATTCGTCGCGCAGCTGCCGAAGACGCGCAACGCGAAGATCCTGCGGCGAGTGATCCGCGGCGCCTATCTCGGGAAGACCGACCTCGGCGACCTCTCATCGCTCGAGAACCCCTCGGCCGTCGACGACATCCGCGCACTCGCGCACTAGCGGCGTCTCGATGTCCGCCGACGTCGACGTCCTGATCGTCGGCGCGGGCCACGCCGGGCTTGGCGTCGCGGCGCGTCTGCTGGCCCGGGGTCGCGAGCCGGTCATCGTCGAGGCGAGTCCGCGAGTCGGTGATTCGTGGCGCGCCCGCTGGGCGTCGCTGCGCCTCTTCACGCCGCGCTTCGTGAATGGCCTGCCGGGGATGCGATTCCCCGATGGAGACGATCCGTTCCCCGTAAAGGATGAGGTCGCCGACTACCAGGAGCGCTTCGCCGGCACGCTCGGTGTCCCGATCCAGCTGGGCACGCGCGTCCAGCAGCTGCGGCGCGCTTCCAAGTGCTTCGTCGCGTCGATCGACGGCGGCGCCATCAGCGCGCGGAACGTGGTGATCGCAAATGGTGCGCACCGCACTCCGAAGATCCCGGCGTTCGCATCGCGTCTCGATCCCGCGGTGCTGCAGCTGCACAGCTCCCAGTACGGCCGCGCCGGCGCCTTGCCGCCCGGCCCGGTGCTGGTGGTCGGTGGACGGAACTCCGGGGCCGAGATCGCGATGGAGCTCGCCGGCACGCACGAGGTGGCCATCACGTTCGACGGCCGGGCCAGGTACGCACCGGCTCGCTGGCGCAGCACCGGATGGTGGCGCGCGGCGCAGTTTCGTAGTTGGGTGCTACGAGGGGCGATCCTCCCGGGCCCGCTCCCGTGGCCACTCAAGCCGCCGGCCGGGAGGTGGGTCGAAGTCGATGTGCGCCGCGCCGGGCGCGAAGGCGTACTCCGACTCTTGCCGCGCGCGGTCGACGCTCGCGGAACCGACATCGTCTTCGCGGACGGTCGTGCAGAGAGCTTTCGGATCGTTGTTTGGGCCACCGGCTTCCGCATCGAAGACTCGTGGATCGACGTCCCCTCCGCTGATCGCGGCGTCGTCGTCGGCCGGCACGGGCGGGGACCGGTGCCTGGTCTGTGGTTCGTGCGCGCGAATCTGCTCGCGTCGCTCCATTGGGGAGCGCTGCACGCCGCGAGCGACATCGCGCGCGCGGGACGAGCTCTCCCTAGGAGCTGAATGCTCGATTCAACTCACACGCTCCGTCGGGTGGTCATCGTGTCGTACGACATGCTCCGAGGGCGAGCAGCGACCGTGCCAAGCCGGTAACCTGCCGGGCATGGAGGCGTTCCCATTTTCGTTCCGGCAGCGCGTTCGCTTTGGGGAAACGGACACACAACAGGTCGTCTACTACGCGAACTACCTGCTGTTCGCGGAGGTGGGGCGCATGGAGTACCTCCGGCACCTCGGGATCGACTACCGCACCGGGTTCACCGACCAGGGCATCGACTTCACCATCGGGGAGGCCCGGGTACGGTATCGCGCGCCGCTGCGCTTCGACGACGAATATGACATCAATGTGCGCGTTGGAGAGATTCGGCACTCCTCGTGGACCTTCGAGTACGCGATCGACCGCGCCGACGGCCTGCATTGCGCCGATGCCAGCACCGTGCAGGTGGTCATCGGCCGCGAGTCCGGTCGCGCGCAGCGCATGCCCGAAGAGCTGAAGGCGATACTTGTGCAGGCCAAGACTCAAGTGAAGGGAGTGGTGCGATAGCGATGGATCCTGAGCTTCCTGAGGAGCTTCGTCTCCTCCAGACATCGATCCGCAGGTTCGTCGACGAGACGCTCGCGCCGCATGAGAAGGAGATCGAGGAGAAGGACGCCATCCCGCGCGAGCTCCTCACCGCGATGGGCGAGGCCGGACTCTTCGGCATCGGGCACGACGAGAAGTGGGGCGGGCAGGGATTCGGCAAGCTCGGCTACTGCGTCGCGATCGAGCAGGCCGGTCGCGTCAATGCCTCGCTCTGGAACGTCGTCGGTGGGTCCGCGGGTCTCTGCGGCACGGCCATCGAGATCGGTGGCCCCGACGAGCTGCGCCATCGCTTCCTCCCGGACATCTTTGCGGGGAAGAAGATCGGCGCGTACGGGCTCTCCGAGCCGGGCGCCGGCAGCGACGCCGGAAGCTTGAAGACGGTCGCGAAGCTGGACGGGGATCACTACGTGATCGACGGTGCGAAGACCTTCATCACGAACGCGCCGATCGCGGACGTCTTCGTCGTTTTCGCGAACGTGGATCTCTCGCAGGGAAGCAAGTGCATCACCGCGTTCGTCGTCGAGCGCAACACGAAGGGCCTCGAGATCGGTCCGAACGACGAGAAGATGGGTCTGCACGGCTCGACCACCGCGCAGCTGTACTTCAGCGGTATGCGCGTGCCCGTCGCCGACCGCGTCGGAACGGAGGGTCAGGGCTTCAAGATCGCCCTCGGGACGCTCGATGTGGGCAGGCTCGGCCTCGCGGCGCACTCGGTGGGCATCGCGCAGCGCCTGCTGGACGCGTCCGTCGCCTACGCCAGGGAGCGCAAGCAGTTCGGCAAGCCGATCGGAGCGAATCAGGCGATCCAGTGGATGCTGGCCGACGCGGCGACCGAGATCCACGCGGCCAGGCTCATGGTCTACGACGCCGGAGCCCGTGCGGACCGCGGCGAGCGCATTACCCAGCGTGTGGCGATGACCAAGCTGTTCGCGACGGAGATGCTCGGGCGTGTTGCCGATGCCGCCGTCCAGATCCATGGCGGCATGGGCTACATGCGCGAGCTCTGGATCGAGCGGGCCTATCGGGACGCCCGCATCACCCGCATCTACGAGGGCACCAGCGAGGTCCAGCGGATGGTGATCGCGGGTGGGCTATTGGAGAACAGCTGAGCGACCGGCGGCCGGGTGTCAGCGTGGATAAGTGGCGGTTTTTCGTGGATAACTCGGCTGCCTGTGCGTCGACCTGGCACTGAGCTGTGGACAACTTGGGTGTACTGGTTCTGCTCATCGCGGGTCTCCTCGGGCTCGCGCTCAGCGGATGGTTCGTCTGGTATCAGCGGCGGCTGCGCGACGTCAGCGAAGCGCTCCTCCAGGCGGAGGAAGCTTTGGACCGCGGCGAGGTCGAGCGGGCGCGCGAGCTGACCGCCCCACTGCTCGCGCGGTATCCGCAGCTCGCCATCGTGCAGGACGTCGCCGCCGACGTGCTCTACGCGGGCGGCGACCCACTCTCCGCGGCGTCGCTGTACGAGCGCGCGATGAAGAAGCTTGGCGCGGAGCGTGTCGCGCCGAAGCTCGTGGCCGCGTACGCCGCCCTGAACCGTGCCGGTGACGCCCGCCGCGTTGCCGGACTCGCGCCGGACGATCCGATGACCCGCCTCGCGCTGACCTGGAGCGAGCTCGCGGCCACCGGCGGCGACCGCGACCGGGGTCGCGTGCTGGCGGAGGAGATCGCCCTCGATCGATCGCTGCGCTCTACGG
Organism: Candidatus Limnocylindria bacterium; assembly: GCA_041486085.1. Classification (GTDB taxonomy): domain Bacteria; phylum Chloroflexota; class Limnocylindria; order P2-11E; family P2-11E; genus CF-39. The sequence goes on from JBGPKU010000001.1 coordinate 105,232, forward strand.
CGGCGGGCGACGCCATGGCGGACGTGCTCGAGGCGATCGCCGCCGCACGCGCGGGGCAGACCGACCGTGCGCGCGAAGCTCTGGATCGCGCCAGCACGCGGCGCACGGAGCTCGTCGGACACGATCGCGCGTTCGTCGGCTACCTCGGCGGCATTGCGCTGCTCGAGATGGGTGCTCGCCACGACGCACGCGAGACGTGGACGGTCGCGATGGACGCCGCTCCCGACACGATCGGCGCCGCGCTCGCGCGACGCGAACGCAGTCATCTGCCCGAGTCCTAGCCCAGCACCTCGCTCAGCGTCTCGAGGAATCCCGCGACCGGTCCGATCGCCCTGCCCGCATCCTTGCGCCGCAGCGCGACGATCGGGCGGCTGATCGGCGGCGCGCCAACGAGCTTGACCGGGCGCAGCGACCGTGATTTCAGCTCCGTCGAGAGCGCCATGCGCGGGAGCAGCGCGACACCCAGGCCCTGCTGGACCATCTTCTTCGCGGCCTCCACGTTGTCCAGCTCCAGCGTCGATGTCGGCACGACGCCGGCCTGGCGGAACAGCGAGCTCGTGAGCTCGTGATAGCTCGACGTGCGGTCGAAGAGGATGAGCCGCTCGGCCGCGAGCTCGTCCATGCGCACCTTGCCGCGACGCGCGAAGGGATGGCGCGCGGACACGACGAGGAGCATCTCGTCATCGAGGACCGGGATGAGCTCGATGTCCGGATGGCGGATCGGCCGACCGATGCCGATGTGCGCCTCGCCGCGTAGCACCATCTCGAGCACCTCCTCGGTGTGTCCGGTGCGCACGCCGAGACGCACGTTCGGGTGCGTCGTGCGGAAGACCCGGAGGATGTCGGGCAGCACGTACGTGCTCACGGCGGGCGCGGCGGCGATGACCAGGGCGCCGGTGGTGCCCTGGCGCAGGTTCGCCATGAGCTGCCGGCCCTCATCGACCGTGGCGATCGTCCGCTCCGCGTAGGGGAGGAAGGCACGGCCGGCGTCTGAGAGCTTCATGCCGCGCGGGGTCCGAACGAAGAGCTCAACCCCAAGTCCACCTTCCAGCGACTTCAAGCGAGCGGTGATTGCCGGTTGAGTGAGGAACAGGGCCTCAGCCGCGCGGCTCACGTTTCCGCGGCGCGCGACCTCAACAAAGCTTTCCAGATGGGCGTAAAGCATCGGATCCTGAGGCATAAGACTGAGTTATAGCAGAGATCAGGACAAACGATTTGTCTGATGGGGTCGCTGGCACGCAGAGTGCCCTACAGGCAGGTCTGGATATGCAGCAAAGCGGCACCAGGCAGAGGGAGGCCGACATGATCGAGCTCGAACAGCGCATCGAATCCCAGAAGGAGAACGCGCGGCTCATGCTCAAGGCGCTCGAGTGCGAGTGCCCGGACACCGCGTGCCCGGTGGCGCACGAGTCATGACGACAGAGGTCGCCCCGACGCCTCTCCGTACGACAGCGCTCGTCCCGACCCCGCTCCTTCCGGATGGCTACATGGTGCCCGCGTCCCGGTTCGAGGACCCGTCGACGCGCATGCGCCATCTCCTCGAGACCGAGCCGTTCGTCTTCGGTCCAGGCGTGTACGACCCGCATGGTGCGGAGCTCTGCATGTACTACGGTTTCAGGTCCGTCTACTTCAGTGGCTACAGCTTCGCCATCGGCCATCTCGGTACGACCGACATGGACCTCTACACCGGACCCGAGATCGCCGACGGCGCGCGCCGCACCGTGTCGGCGCTGCGACAGTTCCAGGTGACGATGGCGCTCGGCGACCCCGAGAAGGGCCTCGCGCCGAAGCACCTGGAGATCCCACCGGTCGTCGTCGACATGGACGGCGGCTACGGCAACCTGTTCAACGTCCAGCGGACCACGGACCTGTTCGTGAACGCCGGCGTCGCGGCGGCGCACATCGAGGACCAGGTGCTGCCGAAGCGTTGCGGGCACATCGCCGGGAAGGCGCTCATCAGCGCCGACGAGATGATCGGGAAGCTGCGGATGATGCGAGCCGTCGCCGACGATCTGGGTCGCAAGGACTTCGTCGTGATCGCGCGCACCGACGCCGTTTCGGCCGTGGACGCGCCAGAGAGCGCGCGCGGCATCGACCTCGCGATCGATCGTGCGCTCCGCTACCTCGACTCGGGGATGCCGGACCTGGTGTGGTGCGAGTTCCCGACATCGGACCGCGGGCCAACTGAGCGTTTTGCCCAAGAGGTGCGCAAACGGTTCCCATCGGCGCGCTTCGCCTTCAACTGGTCTTCGTCGTTCAAGTGGTTCAACGACCCCGATCCGATCACCTTCGCGCAGCTCGGCGAGCTGGGCTACAAGTTCCTCTTCATCACGCTCGCCGCACAGCACGCCTACGGCTACGCGTTCTCGAAGCTGCTGCAGGGCCTCAAATCCGAGGAGCAGCAGGCCTACGTGGAGCTGCAGAAGAAGGAGTGGCAGGTGGGCGACGACATCCCAACGCGCAGCCACCACAACTTCACCGGCGTCCCGTACCACCAGCTCATGGGCGAGGTCATGGGCGCGTCGCGAATGGGCTCGAAGTTCGACGAGAAGCTCGGGGAGAAGGCCGTCTAGGCCAGCGGATCGCGGCGCTACCAGAGCACATCCTGATCCTCGGTGACGCCGGGCAGAGCGCTGATCGCGATCACGCCCGATGGCGTGCGCACGGTTCCCGCGAACGTACCCGCGACCTGCACGAAATGGCTTCGCGCAACGACCAGGTTGCGATCCTCGCGATGCGCGCCGATCGGCGCGAACGAGAGGTCGACCGCATGGTCATCGGTCGTGATCACCCATCGCTCCAGAGGCGCGTGCGCGTCGAACGCGAAACGCGCGCGCCCGACCGGGAGCCCGGTGCGGTCGATCCAGACGACGTTCTCCGAGGCAGTGCCCGCGTCGTTGAAGCCCTCGACGAGATTGAGGCCTACGCACCGACCGTCGGCATCGCGCCCGGTCGCGAAGGCCCAGCGCCACGCGGTGTGGCGCGCGAGCAGTCCGTTCGTGTAGTCGAAGCCCCCGTACCCGCCGTCGAGGCTGTGGACGACGCCATTGATGCGTACGGTCCCGCGTGCCGACAGCCCGCTCGTCTTCTGCGTCACGTTCAGAGGACCGTCGGGCACCGGTGCGATCAGGACGAGACCGGACGGGGCGTTCGTCGCATCGAGCTCCGCGTCCAGCACAAGCCCCTCGGCCTGTGCGCTGATGCGGTAGGCGCCGCTACCGTTCGCACGGGTGATCGCGATACGCAGGCCCTGGGCCGAGAATCGTGCGTCGCTGCCCTCGTTCGGCCGATCGCCGACGCGCCCGCTCATCCGCGGCAGACCGAGCGCGGTGCGGTCGACGAGCAGGCTGCGTGTCGCGAGATCGACGGCGAACAGGAACGCGTTGGTCGCGTAGCCCGCATCCAGCAGCGCGAGCGCGACCATCACCTGCGCATTGGCGACCATGCACCACCGCCAGGACTTGTGATGAAGGAATCGATGGAGCGCACTCCGTCGCCACTCACCCGCGAGGTGCTCGAGGCCGACGGAGTCGAGTGTGCCCTGATGAGCGCCGATGAGTGGCGCGCCGTTCGTGTCGACCGCCGACCGCATTACATGCCCGAGTCGGGCGGCTCCTCGTTCTCGTCGTCGCCCCCTTCGGCATCCCAGCCCTCGGCGTCCTCCAGGTCGTCGGCGTAGCGCTCCGGCTCGAGGCCGAGGCTCTCGATCACCGCGATCAGCCCGTTCCGCTGCTCCGGCGGCGTGATGCGGATCCATCCACGCATCGCGTCGTCCACATCGACCTCGGTCGCGCTTCGCTCGGACGCGATCGCCTCAGCCTCATCCCTCGCCGACAGCCGCGCGAGGTTCCGGAGGGACTCGGGCACCATCTTCGCAAGGGCGGTGAGGAGGTTTTCGGCGCCGTCAGACCAATTCACGCACCGCGAGCATATGGCGCGTCGCCCTTCGCCGTGGTCGTGCGCTTGAGGAGCGGCGAGCTGATGACGAGATCGGCGGTGCGCCGGTTGCACGCGATCGCGATGCCGTGCAGCACGGCGAGGCGGATGAGCGACTGCACGTCCGCCGCGTGCGGCTGTGTCGAGAGCGGGTCCCAGAAGAAGACGACGACGTCGAGGTCGCGACGCGCGATCATCGCGCCGATCTGAGCGTCTCCGCCGAACGGGCCACTCATCAGCAGCTCCACCGACAGGCCGGTCGCCTCCACCACCATCTCGCCGGTGGCCTGCGTCGCGTAGATCTCGAAGCCCGACAGGATCTCGCGGTTCCACTCGGCCCACTCGCGCATGTCCTGCTTCTGCCCGTCGTGCGCGATGAGCGCGATGCGCAGCTTTCGCGGTGCCATTCGTCAATCCTCTCGCAAGCGCGTCTGCCTGTCAGTTGCAGGTCGGTGACCGGCTCGTGACAGTTGCCAGGCGCCGGTCAGCCGATCGCGTCGATGCCCGTCGTGAATCGTCCGATGATGAGCTTCTGGATCTGGGTCGTCCCTTCGTAGAGACGATTCACGCGTGCGTCGCGCCAGAAACGCTCGACCGGGAACTCATCAGAGAAGCCGTAGCCACCGTGGATCTGGATGGCGCTGTCGGTCACGCGCTGCGCCATCTCGCTGGCGTAGAGCTTCGCGATGCTGGTCTCGCGGGTGTTCGGCTTTCCCTTGTTCTTCAGATCGCCGGCGCGCCACACCAGAAGCCGCGCCGCCTCGGTCTCGACGACCATGTCCGCGATCAGCTCTTGCACCAGCTGATGGCCGGCGATCACTTTGCCGAACGCCTTGCGCTGCGTCGCGTACGCGACCGCCGCGTCGAGTGCGGCCTGCGCCGTCCCGACCGCGCCCGCGGCGACCGAGTAGCGGCCCGAGTCGAGCGCGGACATCGCGATCTTGAAGCCATCGCCGATCGCGCCGAGCCGCGCGCTGTCGGGCACGCGCACGTTGTCAAGGATCAGCTCGCTCGAGTCCGACGAGCGCAGGCCGAGCTTGCCGTGCAGCGCCTGGCTCCCGTAGGGGCTCTTCTCGCGGTCGACGAGGAACGCGGTGATGCCCTTGTGCCCCTGCGCCGGGTCGGCGTTCGCGAAGACCAGCGCGAGCTTGGACACGGATCCGTTCGAGATCCATATCTTGCGGCCGTTGATGATCCAGTCGGCCCCCTCACGCTTCGCGGTCGCCTGGAGGCGAGTCGCGTCGCTGCCGACGGCCGGCTCGGTCAGACCGAAGCACGCGATGACCTCACCCGTGCAGAGGCGCGGCAGCCATGCGCGCCTCTGCTCTTCGGTGCCCCACTTCAGGATCGTCAGCTCCACGAGCGAGATCTGCACGCTGAGGGTCGTGCGCACCGAGGAGTCCGCGCGGCCGATCTCCTCGGTGATGATCGCGTGGCTGATGAAGTCGACGCCAATGCCGCCGTACTGCTCTGGCACGGGGCCACCGAGGAATCCGATCGGCGCCATCTTCTTGAGGATGTCGGCCGGGAACCGCTCCGCGCGGTCGCGCTCGCGCGCACCCGGGGCGATCTCGTTGTCCGCGAACTCGTGCGCGAGCTTGCGGATCTCTTCCTGTTCGGGGGTGAGGTCGAAGTCCATCGGGACGAGCGTAACAAGGCCGCGCCGCGACGTTGGCTCGGTGCGGTCAGCGATAGGGGCGGCGGATCGCCATCCAGCGGCCAGGCTCCGCGACCGGCGCGAAGCCGTACTTCGCGTAGAGGCCGTGTGCGTCGCGGGTCGCGAGCAGGAAGTTGCGGACAACCTTGAGGTCCCGACGCGCCATCACGGCGTCCATCAGGATCTTCGAGACGCCGTTGCCGCGATGCTCGGGCAGCACGAACACATCGCAGAGCCATGCGAATGTCGCACCGTCCGTGACGACGCGCGCGAAACCGGCGAGCTGCTCACCCGTGTATGCGGCGAAGGTCGTCGAGTTCGCGATGGCCGTATCGAAGACCGCGCGTGGCATTCCCTGTGACCAGTACGCGTCCTGTGAGAGAAAGCGGTAGACCGCGTCGTGATCGCGAGGCTGCAGGTCGTGCACGACGTACTCGCTCACAACGCGAGAGCGCGCTGCAGCGACTCGGCCGTGGCGTTGCCGCCGCTGACCCAGCACACCACGGAACGTCCGGCGAGACGCTCGCGGAGCTTTCGCGCCGCCGCGATCGGCGCCGCGCCCGCGCCCTCCGACACGAGGTGCCCTTCGACGAGGAGCAGACGCATCGCCGAATAGATCTCCTCGTCGCTGACGAGCACGAAGTCGTCGAGCAGCTGGCGCATGATGCGCTGCGGCAGCTCGAATGGCGCGCGCGTCGCAAGGCCGTCCGCGAATGTGTTGATGCGGTCCGTCTCGCGCCTGGTGCGATCGCGCCACGAGAGATAGGCCGACGGCGCGCCATCCGACTGCACGCCGATGACCTCGATCTTCGGGTTCACCGTCTTCGCGACGAGGCACGCGGCCGCGACGCCGCTGCCGCCGCCGACCGGCACGATGAGCACCTCCGCCGTCGGAAGGGCCTCGAGGACTTCGAGCGACGCGGTCGCGACGCCAGCGATGAGGTATGGCTCGTCACCCGAGTGGACGTAGCGGATGTCTTCAGCCGCGGACCGGCGCTCACATTCGATGCGGGCGTCGTCGAAATCGACGCCGTGCTCGACGAGCGTCGCGCCACTCGCGCGCATCGCGGCGAGCTTCAGCGCGTTCGCGTGACGCGGGTGGAAGATCGTCACCGGCACACCGAACACCTTGCCGGCGTACGCGAGCGACTGACCGTGGTTGCCGGTCGATGCGGCCATCACGCCGCCGCGCGCCGTGGGGTCGCGACCGACGAGATTGAGCCCGCCGCGGACCTTGAACGCCGCAGTCGGTAGCAGGCACTCGCACTTCAGCCACACGTCCAGGTCGAGCGCGGCGTTCACGGCCTGCCGCTGGACGAGCGGCGTCGGCGTGATGTAACTCGTGAGGAAGCTCTTTGCGGCGAGCACGTCGGCGAACGTCGGAAGCGGCGCGCTCATGAGTCCGACTCTACGACCTTCGCGACCCGCTCGACCCGCGCGGCCGGGCTAGACTCGGCTCGCCGCAGGTGGAGATCCGTCGCGCGACCGAGTCCGATGCCGACGCGATCGCCAGCGTCCTGGTCGCGGCCTTCCGTGAGTTCGAGCGCCTGTACACGCGCGCCGGCTACGCCGCCACGACGCCGGACGCGGCGCGCATCCATGAGCGTTTCGCCGAGGGGCCCGTATGGGTCGCCGTGACTGAGGCCGGTGTCGTCGCGACCGTCGCGGCGGTGGCTCGCGCGGATGGCGTCTACGTGCGGAGCATGGGCGTGGCACCGGCCGCGCGCGGGCAGCGTGCCGGTCACGCGCTCATGCGCGAGCTCGAGCGCTTCGCACGCGACAAGGGCGCACCGCGGATGTACCTCAGCACCACGCCGTTCCTGTTCTCGGCGATCCGGCTCTACGAGCGTCTCGGATTCCGCCGCACCGGTGAGCCTCCGGACGAGCTCAATGGCACGCCACTTGTCACGATGGCCAGGCCCTTCGCGACCGATGACTGGGCGTAGATTTGTGCGTAACGATGGGTCTGGCGTGATGGACTTTCTCGACCAGGTCGCCGCAGAGCGTAGGGAACACGTCACGAGGACGCGGCAGGTGCACAGCGAGAAAGAGGTCATCGGCAGCTTCCCCGACAACGCCTGGACGCGCGCACGCCGCGAGGCGCGCGACCTTGGCGTCGACGGCGCCAGCGATGCGTTCACGAGCGCGCTGTTGCGACGAAAGCGGGAGCGGCGCCTCGGCGTCATCGCGGAGATCAAGCGCGTCTCGCCGGCGGAAGGCGCGCTCGCGCCTGATCTCGACCCCGCCAAGCTCGCGCGTGCGTATGAGGCTGCGGGGGCGACCGCGATCTCGGTGCTCACCGAGCCGACCCATTGGAGAGGCTCGCTCGACGATCTCGCGCGCGTGCGTGGCGCCGTGAGCATCCCGGTCCTGGCCAAAGATGTGTTCGTCAGTGAGTATCAGGTGCTCGAGGCGCGTGCCCGCGGCGCCGACGCCATCCTGCTCATCGCCGACCTCCTCGACGACGACGACCTCGCTGGTATCGCCAAGCGGGCGAAGGAGTTCGACGTCGGCGTTCTGGTGGAGGCACACGAGCGCGCCGGGTTCGAGCGCGCAGTCGCGCTCGGCGAGCGCGTCGTTGGTGTGAACGCGCGGAATCTTCGGCAGCCGAAGGAGATCGATCGCACGCGCATCGAGCAGCTGCACTGGCTCGCGCGACCGGATCAGGTGCTCGTCGCTGAGTCCGGCATCGGGTCGGTGGACGACGCGCGCCGCCTGCCGGCGCGCGTCGACGCCGTGCTCGTCGGCAGCGCGCTCGTGCGCGCCGCCGATCCGCGCGCGCTCGTCGAGGGCCTCGTGGCGATCGGCCGCTAAGGTGGCCTCGCTGGGGGAGATCTGATGGCCGACATCACACTCGACGACCTCGTCGCGAACCGCACCATGTCGAAGGACATGGCCGCGACGCTTCGCGCCGCGGTCAAGGCGCGCCGGTCGTATCTGGTGATCGCACTGCCGCGGCTCGCCGGCAAGAGCACCACCGGCAAGGCGATCCTCGCGACCGGTGGGAAGACGATGCCGGTGCGCGAGCTCGGTGAGGACGGCATCGACGTCGACGCGCTCGCCGCCCAGGCGAAGGGCGGCTACCTCTACGTCCCCGAGGTGAGCACCTATCCGGTCACCGCGGGTTACGTCTGGGGCGAGCCGGTGCGGAAGGCCTTCGCGGCGATCGCGCGCGGGACCGCGCTCACGACCGCGCTGCACGCCGACGCGGTCGCCGACGCGCTCGCGATCGTGCAGAAGAACGAGGTGCCCGATGCGGATCTCGCCCGCCTCGACGTGGTCGTGCACATCCGATCGCTCGGGGAGGACTGGCGGCATCCCACGCGGCGCGTCGTGGCCGGCGTGCACGAGATGGTCAGCGTGAAGGCCGGCGACCCGAAGACCCGCGTGCTGCACCGCTGGGACGAGGCGACGGACAAGTTCGAGGTCGTCGCGCAGCCGAAGCGCTTCGCGGTGGCGCCCTAGGGGTCTTGCGGTGGCGCCCTAGAAGCGGGAGAGGTGTGCCAGCAGGTCGGCGCTGAAGTCGCCGCTCGTCACTTCCTCGACCGGGCCCCGTAGCCGCATCTCGTAGCCCTGGCCGACGGTGACCTCGAGGCTTCCGCCGGGCATGGTCACGCTCACCAGGCGGTCCACGAGGCCCTTCCGGTGCGCCGCCGCGACCGCGGCGCAGGCGGAGGTGCCCGACGCGAGGGTGTAGCCGGCGCCGCGCTCCCAGATCTGCATCGCGACATGCGAGCCTGAGAGCACTTCGGCGAGCTGGACGTTCGTCTTCGCCGGGAACGCCGGGTGCGACTCGATCTTGGGGCCGAGCGCGTGGACATCGACCTCCGCCAGATCGTCCACCAGGACCACGCAGTGCGGATTGCCGATCGACAGCGCTGTGACCGCGATCCTCTTCCCATCCACGTCGATCGCATCGACGTGATCGAACTCGACCGCTCCCATGTCGGCGGTCACCTCGTGAACGCGGCCGCCGCGTGAGGCGAGCTGCACCGATACGCGACCGCCGGGCGTGTCGATGGTGAAGGAGTCGCTGTCCGCGTACCCGTGCTCGCGCAGATACTTCGCGAAGATGCGAATGCCGTTTCCGCTCTTCTCCGCGTCGGTACCGTCCGGATTGATGATGCGCAAGCCGAAGTCCCCGCCGCGCGGCCATTGCACCAGCAGGATGCCGTCGGACCCCACGCCCCGATGACGGTCACAGATCAGCTGCGCCGCCTCGGGCGTGATCATGAATGGCACCCTCACCGGATCGATGACGATGTAGTCGTTGCCGAGACCGTGTGACTTCACGTAATGCCCCACCCACTACATCATCGCCGCTCGAGGTATTCGTCGTCGCATCAAAACTCGGTATCTCTTCGTTCGGCGGTCCGGTAGCCCATTTGGGCTACTTCCGGCGGGAGTACGTCGAGAGGCGCAAGTGGTTGGACGAGCAGGCCTATGCCGATCTTGTCGCGTTGTGCCAATCGCTGCCTGGTCCCACGAGCAGCGAGGTGGGGATCGCGATCGGCCTGTTGCGCGCCGGATGGCCCGGCGCGTTTGCCGCATGGCTCGGCTTCACGCTGCCCTCCGCGATCCTGATGGTCGGGTTCGCGTATCTCGAGCAGGTGCCTCTGGAGCTGGGCTGGCTGTTCCCGATCCTCAAGCTGGTCGCATTCGCCGTCGTCGCCGTCGCGGTCTGGCGGATGGCCCGCGCGCTCGCGTGGGATGTGCCGCGTGGAGCGATGGCGCTCGCATCCGCTGCTGCCGTGCTGGCGTTTCCGTCATCTGCCATTCAGGTCGCGATCATCGCGGTCGCGGCGCTGATCGGCCGGCGCTTCCTGCCGGCGCCGCCAGTGGCGGCTCGCGCGCAGCTCGCCGTGCCGATCGGCCGGCGGACGGCGACGGCGTGCCTGGCGCTGTACCTGGGGCTGCTCGTCGCGCTGCCTCTCGTGGCGGCGGCGATCCCCGAGGGCGACGTGCCATTGGTGGACTCCTTCTACCGCTCCGGCGCGCTGGTCTTCGGTGGTGGCCACGTCGTGCTGCCGCTGCTGCACGCGGAGGTCGTCACGACGTATCACTGGGTCAGCGAGGAGCGCTTCGTCGCGGGGTACGGTGCCGCGCAGCTGGTGCCTGGCCCACTGTTCACGTTCGCCGCATACCTCGGGGCGGCGACCACGCCAACGCCGTTCGAGGACCAGCCGCTCCTTCTCGGCGCGATCTCCATCGCCCGGCCACACGACGACCTCGTCGGGGCGGCACTCGCGACGATCGCGATCTTCCTCCCCGCGTTCCTTCTGGTGTTCGCCGCGCTGCCGTCGTGGGGTGTCCTGCGGACGCGGACGTGGGCGCGTTCCGCGCTGCGCGGCGTGAACGCGGCTGTGGTCGGACTGCTGCTCGCGGCGCTCGTCGACATCGCGCGCGCCATAGCATCGACGCTCATATGAGCGCCCCGCTCGATCTCTTTCCAAACACCACGCGCGTCACGCTCGATGGACATCTGTCGATCGGCGGTGTGGACCTGGTCGACGTGGCGAACCAGTTCGGCACGCCGGTGTACGTGTACGATGCCGTGACGGTCCTCGCCCGCGCGGGCGAGTATCGCGCGGCCCTCGCCGCCGGCTATCCGGCACGCGCGACGGTGTGCTACGCCGCGAAGGCGTACGTCGCGCCGTGGCTGCTGAAGCTGCTCGGGCCGGAGGACATCGGCCTCGATGTCGTGTCCGGCGGCGAGCTGCACGTCGCGGTCGTCGCTGGATTCCCGCGCGACCGCGTCTACTTCCACGGCAACAACAAGGGCGAGGACGAGCTCGCGTACGCGCTCGACCAGAAGATCGGACGCGTCGTGATCGACAACCTCGAGGAGGTCGAGCGTCTCGGCCGTCTGGCAAGCGCGCGCAAGATGCGGCAGGCCGTGCTGTTGCGGCTCGCGCCCGGAGTCGACGTGCACACGCACCCGCACCTCACGACCGGTGCCCCGGACACGAAGTTCGGCCTTGACATCGCGAGCGGTGCGGCGGAGGAGGGCGCGCGCGCGATCCTCGAGCAGAGGTCGCTGGACCTGCGCGGGTTCCACGCGCACATCGGCTCGCAGATCCGCGAGATCGAGCCGTACCGCGAGTCGGTCGATCGCGTCCTTGCGTTCGCCGCGCGGTTGCGGGAGAAGACCGGGTTCCTCATGCGCGAGCTGAGCCCCGGCGGTGGTTACGCGGTGCGCTACCTGCTGAGCGACCCCGAGGCGAAGCCGGTCGACATGATCCGCGACGTGGCGGCGTCGGTCGTCGCGTCAGCGAAGCGGCACGGCTTCGATCTGCCGGAGCTCACGATCGAGCCCGGTCGTTCGATCATCGCGCCCGCCGGGGTCGCGGTGTATCGCGTCGGATCGGTCAAGCGTGGGGCGCGCACCTACGTCGCGGTGGATGGGGGAATGGCCGACAACATCCGCCCGACCGCGTATGGCGCGGCGTACACGGCCGCGCTCGCGAATCGTGTGGGTGACAAGGATCTTACCGAGGTCGCGGTCGCCGGCAAGTACTGCGAGACCGGCGACATCCTCATCCAGAGGGTCGCACTGCCGATGCCGCTCTCGGGCGATCTCGTCGCCGTGCCGGTCAGCGGCGCGTATCAGCTCTCGATGGCGAGCAACTACAACATGGCGCTGCGTCCCGCGGTCGTCGTGGTCGCCGACGGCGCGGCGCGGCTCGTTCGCCGGCGTGAGACGTACGACGATCTGCTGGCGGGCGAGGTCACGGGCTGACGGATACCACGGAAGCCAAAGAGCGCTAGCCGAACGCGACGTCCAGAAGGCCGTCGCGTTCGGCCTTTCTCACTTCGATCGCGGGCGCGCCGCGGGACCTCAGCGCCTCGTATCGCTTGGTCACTCCGTCCGCATCGACGGCGCCGAGGACGAGTCGCGTGATGCCCTTCATTCCGTTCCGATGCGTGGACTGATCGCCGTGCGGAACCCGCAGGGCGCGCGGCGTGATGTCCTGGATGAGGAAGGGGAGCGGCGGCACGAGGCGCGCGACGCGCCAGCCGATCCGCACTCCGTCGGGACGGGCGCGTCCGCCGTCCTCCGGCGGGCGAGCCACGAGCGGCCCGAGTGCGGCGGCGTCGGCGTCGAGATCGTCGGAGGACAGCGCGAAGTCGGCCCACCCGCCGCCGCGGTCGGCGATCGGCGCCCACGAGTGCTCGCGCGCCCTGGCGAGGTCGTGGAAGGCGAGGATCTCGAGGTAGCTGCCATCAGTGAAGCCGACGAGCGCGTTGTGCGTGAGGCCGCCGACGTGCTCGCCGCCTGGTGTGACGGTGAAGCCGCGGGCGCGATGATCGGCGACCGCTTTGTCGAGATCGAGTGCGACGAGGACGACGTGATCGATCGCGCGGATCATCCCTGGACCAACGCAACGTTCACGGGATCGCCAGAGACCCCTTCAGCGCCGTGAGCACGAGGGTGATCGTAACCATGCTAGCGATCGTGCTGGCGACGACGACGTCGCTGACGAATCGCGGCCGAGTGCCGAACTGGGTCGCCGTGAGGATCGTGAAGACCGCCGTCGGCATCGCGGCGCCGACGATCAGGACGTCGCGTGTCACGCCGGCCACGCCGAGGACCGTCACGAGAAGCCACCCGACGAGCGTGCCGACAACGAGTCTCGTGATGACGGCAAGCGAGACGAGCCTGGGCTCTTGGATCCCGGTCGTGCCGGCGATGTTCATGCCGAGGACGAGGAGCATCATCGGGACAGCCGCCTGGGCCGGGAGCGCGAGGGCGGACTGGAGGAACGGCGGCACCGCGATGCCAGCGAAGTTGAGGACGAGGGCGGCCACGACGGCGTACAGGATCGGTTGGCGGAACACCTCGCGGAGCGCCCTGCCAAGCGAGGTGTTGCTGCTCGACGCGATGAAGACCGCGAGCGTCAGTCCGTAGAGCTGCTGCACCGCGAAGAGCAGCGTGCCGACGATCAGGCCCGGCTGGCCGAACGCCAGGAGCACGACCGGCAGACCGTAGTTGCCCAGGTTCGGAAAGGCCGCGGTGAGCATGAGCGCGCTCGTCGTCACGCGGTCGAGCCGCGCGAGGCGACTGACGATGAAAGCGATGATGAGCATGCTGATCGCGAGGCCGAGCGCGAATGCCGTGATTCGCGGTGGCTCTTCGCTCCGGAAGTCGACGCTCAGGAGCGACGTGAATACGAATGCGGGCATGAGCACGAAGAGCACTGTCTGATTCAGCGCCAGAACAGGCGGATGGAGTCGCCGCTCGAGGAGAAAGCCGAAGCCCGCCACGATGAAGACGGGCAGCACGACGTTGACGAACAGGTTCAGCATCGGACTCAGTCTGACGACGTGCTCAGAGCCGACGTGGCCGGGAGCCGTTCACCGCTCGGTGCACGGCTCCTCGGCCACGGCGCACTTACTCAGCGAGCTCGGGTCTCACCTGACCACATGGACGATCCCGCGCATCCCGACCTCGTCGTGGATCGCGCAGAAGTATTGGAAGTCGCCCACCCTCGTGAAGGTCAGTCGGTATCGGGTCAGCGCGACTGGCAGCGGCAGCCCGGCCAGGTGGTAGAACGCGAACTGCGCCCTCGTCGACATGAAGCCAGAGCTCAGGTCCTCGGTCCCGCTGTAGGTCGAGCCGCCCCGGGCCATGAGCTGCGCGATCGGATCGGCCGGCTCGGCGCCGAACGTCACGGTGTGCGGCTCGGTCGGATCCTTCGTCTTCAAGAAGCGGACGGTCTGACCGACGTGCACCGTGATCGACTGTGGGAAGAACCGCAGATTCGTGACGCGATGGTTGCCCAATCCGACGAAGACCGTCGGGGCGCCATCCTCGTCCTCGCCGCCGTCCTCGTCGTTCTCGAGGCCGTCGGACGCGATCTCCGCGGTCGTGGCGAGATCGCGCGCGATCTCCCGCTGGGCGATCGCGGTGTACTGCGCGTCGGTCTTCGGGAGCGCCGCCGACGATGGCAGCACGTTGATCGTCTCGGTCATGCCGAGGTGCAGGCCGCAAATGACGAAGTAGCGGCCCGGCGAGAGTGTCGCGGCGAACGTCAGGGTGTAGGTGTCACCGGGCGCCGTGCCGATGAACCCCGAGCTCACCGGGACTGACGGCGAGCTGATCGTTCCCGCCGTTGGCGTGGCGTTGATCGGCGCGAAGAGCGCGAACAGCGGCAGGGGCGGACGGTTGAAGGTGACGGTGTGCGGTCCGATCGGGGAGAACACGATGTTGTCCCCGGCGTGGATCGATACCTCGCTCGGATAGAAGCGGTTGCCGCCGCCACTGGGCCCGCTCGCGTCGAAGGCGATGGAACCCCCCTGGACGTGCCAGGTATTCGGTGTGCTCGCAAGGCTCGGTGACGAGAAGCTGGCCGTGATCGCGAGCGCCGCGGCCACCGCGCTGGTCATGAATCTGCGCATGTCTGCACTCCCTTGGTCGTGTCTTGCGCCGGCGAGCATGCGCGTCCCGCGGCGGTGCGGTCAAGCCGCGCGCGAATGCACGTACATTGAGATTCGGTGGAGCGGCGTGTGCGCAGGGTCTTTGGGCTCGTGCTGGCGGTCGCGATGCTGGCGTGCGCGCCGGCAAAGCTGGTCGGCGACCCGCTGCCCTCGGCCCTCGCGCCGGATTTCACGCTCACCGATGGCCCCACCGGCGACGTCGTGTCGCTCTCGGCGCTGTCCGGCAAGGTCGTGGTCCTGACCTTCCTGTACACGACCTGTCCCGATGTCTGCCCGCTCACCGCGGAGACGATCCGCGTGGCGCGGGATCAGCTCGGCGGGAAGGCCGACGGCGTTGCGTTCATCGCGGTGAGCGTCGATCCGCGCGGCGACACGCCGACGACGACCCGGCGGTTCCTGGCCGACCACGCTCTGACGACCTGGTTTCGCTATCTCATCGGGACGCAGGCCGCGCTCGCCCGGGTCTGGCAGGCGTACGGCATCGGCGCGGCACCGATCGAGGGCAGCGTGCTCCACAGCGACGCCATCTACCTCATCGACAAGCACGCGCGCGGGCGGATCGTGCTGCACAGCAACGTCGCGCCCGCCGACCTCGCGAGCGACCTGGGCATCCTCGTCGGCGAACGCTAGCCGCGAGGCGCCTCGCGCTTCAGCCAGTCGACCCGCGCGCGCGTCGCGCTGAACTTGCAGGGGCCCGCCGACTCGTAGCGCGCGAGCGGCGAAACCCTGCTGGCGCGGATCACGAGGCGAACAGCTCTACACCGAGACGACGGAAATCCGAATCGAACGTGAGCACGGGCTCTTGTTCGTGCCGCGCGCGCGCCGCAAGGTACGCATCCGTGTAGGCGACGTGCTTCTCGTCCATGAGACGGACCGCCTCCAGGACGACGTCCGGCTCGTCCAGAGCGACCCCTTCGGCCAGTGCCAGGTCGCGCAGCGTCGCCGCGATCGCGTGAGCCTCGTACCGGTACACCGAGCGCAGGACCCAGACGACCTCGGCGACGACGACGCTCGGGATCCGAAGAACGACGTCGCCGCGCGCCGCCTTCTGCATGACCGTCCGCGCGCGCGCGGCCTGCCCCGGCTCGTCCTTCGTGATAAAGCGGATCAAGATGTTCGCGTCGACCCAGACGCCAGTCATCGATCGCGCTGCCGCTTGCGACGCAGCTCCTCGCCGAGGTACTGACCGACGATCTCGCGCGCGCGGGCCTTGCCGGGCCACGGCTTGGTCGCGGGAAGCGCGCCGTAAAGATCCATGAGCTTCTTCCGCTTCAGCGGTACGAGGTAGGCACCCTTGTCCTCCGAGATGAACTCGACCTCGTCGCCGGTGTCGAGCCCGTAGCGCTTTCGGATCTCGATCGGGATCGTGAGCTGTCCCTTGCTCGAGATGCGTGCCCTTACCATTGGACCGACTCCTTACATACGGACCAGTATCTTACATCAAGATGGGCCACTTCGCGCTCAGACCATCGGCGGCGTATCGCGGAGTACGGTCTCGAAGAAGCCGAGCACGTGCGGGTCGTTGGCCGGAGCGCCCGCGGCGACGACCATGAGCGCATGGGCGCCGTCGGCGCGCCGCCGACGGTCAACGAACAGCGCGATTCGCTTCCCCGCGCTCGCGGTCGTCGCCGTGGATGCTCATCAGCCCATGTACCCGGTGCGACCGAGTGATCACAGCCACAAGCAATCCGCCCTCGGGGCGTGGGACGACCGTGATGCCATCGACGTCTTCGCGCAGCAGCTGCTTCACGACGCGCCGGCCGGCGCGGATGCTCATCTCGAGGACCACGATCGGAAGACCGTCGCCGCCGGGGACGTAGGCATGCGGGCTGGCGCGGCTGACCTCGGCTCGACGGCGGACGGGTTCGAGGCTCTCCCACGGCATCCTGCCGATCGACACCTCGCCGCCATGTTTGGAGAGATCGTCATCGACAGGTGCGGAGAAGATCCGCAGGCTTGCCTCTCGCGGTGGCGTCAGACCCTCTCGATGATCGCCGCGATGCCCTGACCGCCGCCGATGCAGAGTGACGCGAGCCCGTACTTCCCGCTGCGCTCGCGCAGCTCGTACGCCAGCGTCAGCGCGAGGCGCGCGCCGGACGCGCCGAGCGGATGCCCCAGCGCGATCGCGCCACCGTTCACGTTCGTCTTCTCGCGATCGAGGCCGAGATCCTTCTCCACCGCGAGGTACTGCGTCGCGAAGGCCTCGTTGATCTCCACAAGGTCCATGTCCTGCACCCTGAGACCCGCGCGCCCCAGCGCCTGGCGCGAGGACGGCGCGGGGCCGATGCCCATGATGTCGGGGTCAACGCCGCACACGCCGCCCGAGACGATCCGCGCGATCGGCTTCAGCCCGGCCTTCTCCGCCGCCTCAGCGGATGCGACGACGACGGCCGCCGCGCCGTCGTTGATGCCCGACGCGCTTCCCGCGGTGACCGTTCCGCCCTTCTCGAACCGCGCGACGAGCTTCGCGAGCCCTTCCGGCGTCGTGTCGGGACGGATGTGCTCGTCCTTCTCGACGGTGACGGTGCCCTTCTTCCCCTTCACCTCGACCGGCACGATCTCCTTCGAGAAGCGGCACGACTCGCGCGCCTTCGCCGCGAGCATGTGACTGCGGTACGCGAACTCGTCGGCCGCCTCGCGCGTGATGCCGTACTTGCGTCCGAGGTTCTCCGCGGTGTTCGCCATGCCGAGCCCGTTGTACGAGTCGACCAGCGCGACCCACAGGTAGTCCTCGAGCTTCTGCTCGCCGAGCGGCAGGCCCCAGCGCGCGCCGCGGATCTGGTGCGGCGCCATGCTCATGTTCTCGGTGCCGCCGGCGAGGACGAAGTCGGCCTGGCCGAGCTGGATCTCCTGGGCGCCGAGGAGGATCGCCTGCAACCCGGAGCCGCAGAGACGATTGATGGTGAGCGCCGGGGCTTCCTTCGGGACGCCGGACTTCAGGCCGACGTGTCGCGCGAGATACACCGCGTCGCCCGACGTCTGCAGCACGTTGCCGAAGATGACCTGATCGATCTGTTTGGGATCGACTTTGGAGCGCTCGAGCGCGGCCTTCGCCGCGATGACGCCGAGCTCCGTCGCGGAGGTGTCGCGCAGCGCGCCGCCAAACGTGCCGAAGGGGGTGCGCGCGCCGTCGATGATGACGATGTCTTTCACAGTGGTGCTCCCGGGCCGCCCGCGGCGGTTGTCATCAATTGTCCCACTCCGCCAGAATGCGGGTGTGCCCCCAATGAGCTTCTCCGATCTGTATGCCGATGCGCGCCGGCGGCGCGATGACGGCGACGTCGAGGGTGGCGTGACGCTGCTGCGCGAGAACCTGAAGACCTATCCGCTCCATAAGGGAGTGGTCCATCTGGTCCTGGCCGAGATGCTGGTGGCCGCGGGGCGATCGAAGGAGGGCGTGGATGTCCTCCAGGAGGCCTTCACCGCCGGATGCCGGTACAAGGCCGAATGGCTCACCAAGGACGCGCAGCTCGCGGCGATCGCCGCCGATCCGCGGTTCGTGAAGATCGTGAAGAAGGTGGACGAGCGATACACCGCCGACGCCGCCGTTGCGCGACCGGATCTTCTCGTGCGGGCGCCGGCGGGCGATCCGCCCGCGGCCGGCCGTCCACTCCTGGTCGCGCTGCACGGGAACAACAGCAACGCACGCGACACCGCGCGCTTCTGGTCGTCCGCGGTGCAGGACGGCTGGGTCGTCGCGGTCCCGCAGTCGAGTGAGATCGCGAGCAGCCCCGACGCGTTCACCTGGAACGATCGCGTCCGCGCGCGCAAGGAGATCGAGCCGCACATCGTGCGGGTGAAGGAGCTGCACCGGATCGACGCGAGCCGCATCGTGCTTGCCGGCTTCTCGATGGGCGGGCTGCAGGCGATCGCGCTGCCGCTCGCGCTCGGCTTCGCGGTGCGCGGGATCCTGCCGATCGCGGCGTGGCTCCCCAACGTCGATGAGCTCAAGCCGCTGGTGGAGTCGGGCGCGGGACACACGCTGCCCGCGTACATCGTCGTCGGCGATCGCGACCCGAGCTACGACGGCGCGATGCAGCTTGCGGCGTTGCTCCAGCGCCACGGCGCGAAGGTGAAGCTCGACGTGCGCGCCGGCATGGGCCATCAGTACCCGCCGGATATGGAGAAAGTGCTCTCGCTTGCGCTTGGGTTCCTCGCGGCTTAGCGCTCGAGCGGTGACCGCGTACATCTGCGCGACCTGTGGCGTTCA
>JBGPKU010000002.1:0-114131 GCA_041486085.1 Candidatus Limnocylindria bacterium
ATCACGCCGGGCGGGATCATGTTCCGGAGGGCGGACTGCGTCGTCAGATCGACGACGCGGGCGTAGTCCGGACGCGAGGTGCCGGCCATGATGCCCGGATCCTCGCGGAACTGGCGACGGACCTCCTCGATGATCGCGCTGGCGGACTTGCCGACCGCGCGGATCGCGAGCGACGAGAAGAAGTAGACGAGCATGGCGCCGATGAGCCCACCGATGAAGACGTCGACCTTCGCGAGGTTGACGGTGTCGAACGGCTTTCCGGTGATCTGCGCGACCTTGTCGAGGTACGCGGAGAAGAGCAGGAAGGCGGCGAGAGCGGCGGACGCGACCGCGTAGCCCTTCGTCAGCGCCTTCGTCGTATTACCGACCGCGTCGAGGCGGTCGGTCCGCTCGCGTGTCTCCTCCGAGGCGCCCGACATCGACGCGACGCCGCCGGCGTTGTCGGTGATCGGTCCGAAGGTGTCCATCGCGAGAATGAAGGCGGCGCTCATGAGCATGCCCATCGTCGCGACCGCGGTCCCGTAAATGCCGCCGTGCGGCAGCCCGGTCCGAATGCCCCACTGCTCGCCGAAGTAGTGCGAGGCGAACAGCGCGACCGCGATCGTGATCACCGAGGAGAAGGTCGTCTCGAAGCCGACGGCGAGGCCGGAGATGATCGTCGTCGCCGGGCCGGTCTTGGATGCCTCGGCGATCTCCTTCACCGGACGCCACGTGCCGGCGGTGTAGTACTGCGTGATGAAGACGAACGCGACGCTCGTAAGGATGCCGACGATGCCGGCGGCGGCGAACCAGTACCAGCCGCCCCGCTCGTTCAGCATCAGGTAGGTGACGAGGCCCATGCCGAGCGCCGATAGAGTGGCGGTGATGTAGTAGCCGATGTTCAGCGAGCCCATCGGGTCCCTGGTCTCGCTTCCGCGCACGAGGAAGATCCCGATGACGCTGGCGATGAGGCCGAAGCCGCGCACGACCAGCGGGAACACGATCCACGCCACGTTCTGGGTCACGGCGTAGATCGCGACGCCGAGGATCATCGCGCCGATGTTCTCGGCGGCGGTGGATTCGAAGAGATCCGCGCCGCGACCGGCACAGTCGCCGACGTTGTCGCCGACGAGGTCCGCGATGACGCCGGCGTTGCGGGGGTCGTCCTCTGGGATGCCGGCTTCGATCTTGCCGACGAGGTCAGAGCCAACGTCCGCCGCCTTGGTGTAGATACCGCCACCCAGCTGCGCGAACAGCGCCACGAACGAAGCGCCGAAACCGAAGCCGACGATGGTGAACGGCGCTTGATCGGGATGGGCGAACCCGCCGTACAGGACGAACATCACGAAGACACCGATGAGCGAGAGTCCGACGACGAGGATGCCGGACACCGCGCCGCCACGAAGCGAGATGCGGAGCGCATCCGCGACGCTGTGCTGCGCCGCGGCCGCGGTGCGCAGGTTCGACTTCACGGCGACGAACATACCGACGATGCCCGAGGCCATCGAGCAGGCCGCGCCGACGATGAACGCGACGGCGGTGCGAATGGCGAGCTCCATCGGCGTGGTGCCCGGCGCCGTCTCGAAGAAATAGATGACCAGACCGATGACGACCATGCCCAGGAGGGCGAGGAGCGAGATCGTGCGGTATTGGCGCTTGATGAAGGCGACCGCACCCTCGTAGATGGCTCCGGCGACCTCCTGCATCGCTGGAGTGCCGGTGTCGGACTTGAGGACGTCCCAGGCGAAATATGAGGCGATGAGGACGGCGACGAGCCCGGAAATGGGAACGATCCAAAGAAGGGGCGAGGCTTCCAAAGAATGCCCTCCACGGAAGTCGAGAAGATCTTGGGACAAGAATCAAGCGCCCGCCCCGACGGAGGGGGCTGCAGCGCTCTGTCGGCAGTCTAGGGAATTGGGCCGAATGCGGCAAACGCCGTATCGTTCGGAGCATGCCCCCACAGAAAGCATCGAAGAGCCAGCCCAAGGCCGACGCCGCCGAGAAGACCAAGAGCAAGGACCGCGAGTGGCTGACGACGGCGGAGCTCGCCACGAAGATCGGGTGGCGCGAGCACGCGCTGCGCGACGCGATGCGCGGCAAGGATCTGCCCGGAGTCCGCCGGACGGCGTTCGGCTACCACATCGAGGGCGAGTCGGTCGAAGCGATCAAGGCACAGCTCGGGGCGCCGCCGGCCAAGGGAAACCGCGCGCTCCGCTAAACGGGTCTAGCTGTGCTTCCGGAGGCGCGCCGGCAGGATCTGTAGCTCTTCGCGGTACTTCGCGACCGTCCGGCGCGCGAGGATGATCCCGTTGTCCTGCCGCAGCTTCTCGACGATCTCCTGATCCGAGAACGGCCGCGACCGGTCCTCGTTCTCGATGATCTGCTTGATCACGTCCTTCACGCCGAGCGACGCGGTGAAGAACACCGCGAACGGCACGACCTGACCGCTCGGCAGAAGAACGAATTTCCCGGCCGTCGCCCGGCTCACCGTCGACTCGTGCATGCCGATGCGCTCGCCCACCTCGGCCCTCGTGAGCGGCCGCAATGACTGGATGCCGTTTGCGAGGAACTCGTGCTGGCACTCCACGATCACTTCGGTGATGCGCAGGATCGTCTGGCGGCGCTGGTTGATGTTGTCGATGAAGAACTTGGCGCGCGTGACGTAGTCGCGGATGTGCTGGCGATCCTGATCCGTCATGGGTATGGACTCGGCCCCCTCGCGCCGCGCCGCCTGGAGCTGTCCGACGAGCTGACGGTAGACGGGGTTGACGCGCAGCGAGAACCTGCGTGATTCGATGACCTCGACCTGGAACTGGCCGTCATCGTTCTTGAAGACGATCACGTCGGGCCGGAGGCCTACCTCGCGGCCGCCGATCGAGGCACCGTCGGGACCAGCGGCGAAGCCATGCGCGGGATACGGGTTCAAGCTTCCCTTGATGTAGTCCCACGCCGTCTGCACCTCATCGCGGGTGATGCGCAGGGCCTGGGCGATGTCGCCGAACTTGTGCTCCCCAAGCGCGCGGAACTGCTCGGCGACGATCTGCTTCGCGTGGACCGGCACGGTCTCGTCGATCTCCTCGAGATGCTCCATCTGCACGAGGAGGCATTCACGGGTGTCGCGGGCGCCGATGCCCCACGGCTCGATGGACATGATCGCCGAGAGGGTGCGCTCGGAATCCTCGACGGAGACCCTCATCACGCGTGCTGCGTCCTCGGTCGTGACGCCCTCGAGCCGGCCGTTGTCGTTGATGTTGCCGATGAGGTATTCCGCGGTCGGGTGCAGGCGCGAGGGCAGCATCACACGCACGTTCCACGACAGATACTCGGCCAGCGTCTGTTCCGCCTCCGCGCGGACGATCGGATCGAACTCCTCGTCGTCGTCGTCACGCTGCATGAGGCTCGCGCCCTCGAGCGGCTCGGACTCGGATTCATCGCCGCGCGGCGGCTTGTTCGCGAGGCCGAAGCAGTTGAGGCAGATACGCCCGTGCAGCTTCTCGCCGCACAGCGGGCAGACCTGACTCTCTTCGAGATCGAGGGCCGGGTTCTCCTCGAGCTCGGTGTTGATCACGTCCTGGAGCTCCATCGATGACAGCTGCAGGATGTAGTTCGCCGCGATCTGCTTCGGCGTGACCTTCAACGTTTGTTGCGGGAGGATTCGCAGGTCCACTATTCGGCTACCTTAACCCAATGATCATTGGCGGCGACCTTCCGATCGTGATCGTCGCGCTCGCGCTCATGCTCATAGGGATCACCTCGTTCTTCTCGGGTCGACTTGCGCCCTGGCGCACGCCTGTGGCGACGCTCGGCTGCGCATTGGCAGGACTTGTGCCCGTTCTGTTTTTCCCTTACTTGGGGGCCGATCGAGTCCACCCTACCGCGCTTTGGGAGTGGTCGGCCGTCGGTGGACCGACCGTCCAAGCCTCCTATCGACTGGATGGCCTGGGAGCGGTGGGCCTCGCGATCGGAGGTCTTTACGCGGCCGCCGCCCTCGTCGCGACCACGCGCGTGCCCGGTCGCTCGTCCCTCCTGCGACCAGCCCTGGTGTTCAACGGGCTGACGCTGATGGCCCTCGCGGTGACGGACGATCTGGTCGCGGCGACGATCATCCTCGGTGCGCTCGCGGCGGCCACGATCTTCGCTGCGCTCCTGGTGTCGCCACCCGCGGCGGTCGCGCGCGTGACGGCGTATCTCGCCGGCGGTGTGCAGGCGTTCGTCGTCGCCGACCTTCTCATGACGCGATTCGGGGGGGCGTCGTTCCGCTTCGATGAGATCTCGGCCGCCTCGGTCAGTCCCGGCGTCGTGCTCGCGGCGACGCTCGGCGCCGCGCTCTTCGCGGGGCTCTATCCATTCGTCCCGTGGGGCTACCGCCAGGATGAGAGCGGCGAGCGCGAAAGCCTGCGTGGCCTGCTCACGATGCCCGCGGGTGTGGGCGCGACCATCGTCCTCCTTCGGATCGTCGGCACGACGCGCATCGACCTCTCCGAGCTCCGGCTGCCCGCCACCCTGCCGAGCCCCCTGATCGCGATCGCCGCGCTGTTCTTCGCGTTCTCGGCCTGGCGAGTGTGGCGGTACCGCCCGAGATCGCGCCGGCGACTCGTCGCCGCGGCGGCACTCCTTGGGCTGGGACTGCTCTACCCATGGTTGCACTGGAGCCACCTCGTGATCGTCGCCTGCGCTCTGACCGTCGCGTACGCCGCCGCGGTTTCGCTCGCGCAACCGGACCAATGGACCGTCACGAGATACGACGTCACGCTCGCCGCCGCGTGGATCGGGATCGCGACGGGAACACCCGTGGCGGTCGCGGGAGCTCTCGTCGTGCTCGTCGGCGGCGCGCTCGCCGCGGTCTCGGACGCCTTCTGGATGCCGCCACATCGGGCGTACATCGCGATGCTTGCGAGCACGACGACGATCGTGGCAGGCACGCTCGTCATCGCCGTCGGCAGCCTCGACACGCCTGACCCGGTGACCCTCGTTCTCGCCATCATCGCGATCGCCGCCGTCGCGGCGCTCGAGCTGATCCACGTGGGTCGACGTCTGGATGTCGCGGCCGCTCCTCCGGATCTCGAGATCACCGCAACCCTCGTCGCGTTCCTCACGGTCGTGCTCGTCGGGCTCGCGTTCGGCAGCGCCTTGCTCGACACGCTCGCGGGCGCCTTCGGGCGTCCCCTCGGACGCGACCTGGAGGGCGTCACGTACGCCATGGCTGCGCTCGGCGTCATCGCCGCGATGCTCGCTGTGATCGCCGGCGGGCTGAAGCCCCTCCTTCCGGACACCGCGCCGATCGGCACGCGTCTTTCGGGCGTTGTCGGGATCGCCGACCCGGTGCCGGCCGCAGCCACCGCATTCCGGACGCTCGAACGATCTGCCACGGCGGTGTCGACCGTCTTCGCGCTGTTCGAGCAGCGGGCCGGCGTGTGGCTCGCGCTCGTCCTCATCGTGGGCGTCCTCGTCTGGGTCGTGCGCTGATGCTGATGCTCGGCCTCGTCGCCATCGCCACGCTCGCAGCGAACGGCTCGCGGCAGCTCCGCTACATGGCCGTCTCGTTTCTCGCGGTGGCGCTGGCCGCGCACCTGCTGCAGGGACCGACCCTCTCGCTCTCCCAGGTCAGCGTGACCGCGACCGCCGCGCTGGTCGCCGCGACGGTGTTGTTCGTGGCGGCCCGAGACGGCCGATACGGCGAGGATCCGGGATGGCGCCTCTGGATCGCGACGGTGGTCGCGGCATCGACCACCGCGGCGGCATTCGCGTTCCTGCGCACGACCTCGAACGAAGAGGTGCGCATCACCCTGCTCGGCGAGGACCCGAGCGGCGTCACACACGAGGCGGCGGCGTTCTGGCTGCTCTCGTCGGGCGTCGCCATCCTGTTGACCGCGCGCGGCCCGGTCCGCGGCTCGCTCGGGGCGCTGCTCATGCTGACCGGCACGCAGCTGCTCGTGATGCTCGTGCCGGGTCCGCAGCTGGCCTTCACGGTGCTCCTATCGTGGCTGCAGGTCGTCGTGGCGCTCGCGGGCGCGTTCCTCATCCTCAATGAGCGCGCGGTGCGCGAGACATGACGATCGCCATCGCGTTCCTCGGCGCGAGCGCGCTCGCCGCGTTCGTCCTGCGAAAGCGCATCGAGCTCGTCGGCCCACTCACGATCGCGGCGCTGGCGATCGCGATCTGGTTCACGGTCTCCTCCGACATCGAGAACACATCGGAGCTCTTGGACCTGCAGTTCCGCCTCTCGCCGCTCGCGAGGCTCGCGGCCGTGGTGCTTCTCGGGTCACTGGCGCTGCTCGTCCTCGCGGTCTGGCTCGACGAGCCGGCGTACAACTTCTTCCCGACCGCGCTCGCGGCGGGGGCGGCGGTGCTCGCGGTCTTGACGCTGACATCTCCGATCGCGATCTACGCCGCGCTCCTCTTCGCGCTGCTGATTCCCGTGGGCTCGTTCACGTTCCACGTCGAGCGCAATCGCAGCACCGAGGCCGCGTACCGCCACTACTCGTTCGTCGCTCTCGGCGGCTGCCTCGGTCTCGCGGCGCTCGCGCTCGCCGGCAGCCTCCCGCGCGAGCAGCCGCCCGGGACCTTCGTCCTCCTCGTCGCGATACTCGTCGTCGCCTTCGCGCTGAAGCTGGCGGCCATCCCCTTCCACACCCATGCGGCGCTCCTCGCGTCGGAGGTGCCGACCTCCGCCCTGGCGCTCTACTTCGGCGTGCTCGTGCCGACCACCTTCATCGCGTTCGCGGAGATCCTGACGTTGTCCGGCCTCCTGCCGGCGATCGTGCAGATCGGCAAGGTGCAGGACCTGCTCCTCGGCATCGGCGCGGTGTCGGCGCTGGGTGGGGCGTTCCTCGCGACGGGCTCGACCGAGCTCCGCCGGGTCGCCGTCTACTCGGTGATCGCCAATCTCGGCGTGGCGCTCGTCGGGATCGCGACGCTCTCCGGTCCGGGCATCGTCGGGGCGCTCGCGATCGTCCTGGTGTCCGGCGCCGGCGCGACACAGCAGCTGCTCGCCGCCGGCGCGATCGAGCGGCGCTCCGGTGCGGACCGGCCGAGCGCGACCGTCGCGCCGCTTGCCGCATTGGCGTTCGTGATCGGAGGCTTTGCGATGATCGGCGCGCCACCGCTCGTCGCATTCCCAGGCCACTTCTTCGTCGAGCTCATCGCGTTCTCCTACTCGGGGACGCTCGGGACGCTCCTGGTGCTGTCGACGCTGGGCGTGCTCGTGGCGCAGCTGCGCGCCGCCATTGGGATCTTCCGGATCGCGCCCCAGCGCTGGCGCGTCGAGCAGCGCCCGGTCGCGGGGGTCGTGGGCGCGATCGTGTTCCTCGCGCTGCTCGTCACTGGGGTGCAGCCCGAGGGCTTCCTCCGTCCGATCGCCGCCTTCGCCGACGAGTTCATCCGAGCGCTGAAGCCGCTGTAGCCCACGCCAACGGCATCTGGCGCGAGCCACTTAGCGGCGCGAGCCGTCTAGCGCCGCGCACGTCTCTCGACGGCTCGCGTCCTCACCCGCTCAGGACGGCGCTTTGTCGTCGGTCATCCAGCGCTCGACGTCGCGCGTGTAGGCGACAACGCCGTCCGGGAACCACAGCTTGATCTCCGCCTCCGCCGTCTCCGGCGCGTCGCTGGCGTGCACGAGATTGCGCAGACCGACGAGCGCGTAGTCGCCACGGATCGTGCCGGGCGCCGCCTCGTGCGGGCGCGTCGCGCCGACCATCGCGCGGACGACCGCGATCGCGTTGGGGCCCTCGAGCACGAAGGCGACCACCGGCGACGCGCTGATCACCTTCACCAGGTCCTCGTAGAAGAACTTGCCCTTGTGCACCTCGTAGTGCTTCTCCGCCAGCGATCGCTCCACCTTCACGAGCCGCAGTGCGGCGATGCGAAGGCCGCGGCGCTCGAAGCGCGACAGGATCTCGCCGCTGATGCCCCGCTGGACGGCGTCGGGTTTGAGGATGACCAACGTTCGTTCAGTCATGAGGCGATCTCCATGTCGATGACATCCGCGCCGGGCACGTTCACGTTGGCGATGGCCGCGCGCGGCCCGACGGCCGCGATGTAGGAGAGCTCGGGGCGCAGGTACTGGCGCGCGGCACGCTGGACGTCCGCAGCGCTGATCGAGTCGATGATCGCGCAGACCTCCTCCACGGTGCGCACGCGCCCGAGGAACAGCTCCTGCCCCGCGAGCCAGTTCGACACGCCGCGACTGTCCTCGAGACGGAGCTCGAGCCGTCCCTTGTTGAAGTCACGGACGCGCTCGATCTCGTCCTCGGGGACGATCTCGTCACGCATCCTCGCGACCTCGCTGAGCGACGCCTGGATCACCTCGCTGATGCGCTCCGGCGTGACGCCCGCGTAGACGACCATGTGCCCGGCGTCGATGAAGTTCGTGCCGTATGAGTGGACGTCGTATGCAAGGGCGCGCTTCTCGCGGAGCTCGAGGAAGAGCCGGCTGGACATCCCCTCCCCGAGGATCGCGTTCACCATGTCGAGCGCGTACTTGTCGGGGTGCTCCTGCGGCACGCCACGCCACCCGATGCAGACATGAGCCTGCTCGGTGCGTCGCCCGAACAGCTTCATGCGGACCCGCCCCGCGGCCGGGGCCGGGCTGAGCTTTGGCGGCGCTGCAGTCCCGATGTCCTGGAACAGCGCCGCCACGGCGTCGAAGACCTCGTTCGCGTCGACCTTGCCGGCGATCGCGACGACCATCTTCGAGGGAACGTAGCCGCGCTTCATGAAGTCGCGCAGCTGCGTCTCGTCGAGCGCGTTGACGACGGGCTCGCGGCCAGCGACCTCCCAGCCGAGCGGGTGCTTTGGATAGAGCAGCTCGTCGATGAGCGTGTGCACGCGATCCTGGGGCTGGTCGCGGTACATGCGCAGCTCTTCGATGACGACCCGCTTCTCGGTGTCGATGTCGGCGGGTCGAAGCATCGGCGCGCGGATCAGATCGGCGACGACGTCGAGTGCGGTACGCCAGTGGCGGGCCGGCACGCGTGACCAGAAGACGGTGACCTCCTTGTCGGTGGCCGCGTTCACAACGCCGCCGCGGCTCTCGATGTCCTGGCTGATCTGCGCCGCGGTCGGACGCTTGGCCGTGCCCTTGAAAACGATGTGCTCGAGGAAATGTCCGGTACCGGCGTTCGCGCGCGTTTCGAGCCGCGAACCGGCACCGACGAACACGGTCAGCGATGCGGAGGCAGCTTCGGACATCTCCGCGACGAGCACGCGAACGCCGTTCGCGAGGACGCGCTTCTCATATTCCATGTCTCGAACGCTAGCAGAGAGCCTGGCAGCGCCTCGGACCGACTAGCGGCAGAACACCATCGTCATGTAGAGCGCATCGACGCCCTGCACCGCGCCGATGCCAACGCGCTTGAAGTTCGGATCCATGATGTTGGTGCGGTGGTTGATCGGGACCCACGGCTCGTTCATGAACTCGATGTGCAGCCGATCGACGTTCCCCTGCCAGATCTTCCCGGTGTTCTCGCCGTACCAGCCGGTGCCGCATGCGGGCACGTTCCGCGACTTTGCCGTGCCATCCGGGCCGTCGTGGTAGACGTATCCGACGGCTGACTCGACCTCACTGTGCAGCCGCGCCGCCGGCGACACCGTCGCGTCGAGCGCGAGCGGCGCGAGGCCACCCTCGACGCGCGACGCGTTCATCAGAGCGAGCATCCGTTGCTCCGCGGCCGTGGTCCCGGTCGTCACGACGGGCGCGGGCGGCGCAGTCCGCACGGGGGCGACCGTCGGCCGCGACGTCGGACGAGGGGTGGGTGCCGGCGTCGGCTCGGGTACCGGCTCGGGCGTCGGCGCGGGCGCGGACATCCACATCACCGACTCGGGCAGCGGCGCGGCGCCGTCGACGAGCGAGGACAACGACGATGCGCTGATCGTGATCGACGCGGCGAGATCTGGCGCCGTGTCGCGGTTGCGGACCATGCCGCGCGCTCTGGGCACCACGCGCTCGTCGCCCTCCGCCGTCGCGACGGCCGGGTGCGCCGAGCGCGAGTCGGCGCCGAACGCGAATGCCGCGATCACGAGAAGGCCGAGCACAAGCGAAACCGAGGCCCCGGCGAGGAACGGGGCCACGCGCAGAGCCAGGATCCGGTACGCGGGCGTCAGGACTCCGTCACATCGATCGCGGCATTGGTGATGACGATGTCGGCGCCGGCGCGGCGTGCCGCAAGAAGACCCTCGCGCTCCGCGGCGACGGCGTCATCGAGGGAGTCGCTGCCGGCGAAGAGCGCGTGCTCATCCGAGGTGAAGTACGAGAACACCGGCCGCTCCGCGAGCGCGGCGATCCGCGTGACGTGGTCGAGGGTCGCGAGACCGGGCTTGAGCACGATGGCATCCGCGCCCGCCGCGATGTCGCGGCGTGCCCTCGCGCCCGGCGCGTCGCGGTCCTCGGCCGACGGCAGGGGGACGGCGCGCTCGGTCACCGGCATGGCCTCGACCGCCCGGCGGTGTAGGCCGTAGAGCCGGCTCTCGAGCTTGACCACGGAGGCGATGGGCACTTCGGCATGACCAACGCTCCCCAGCGCCGCGCGCAACGCCTGGACCGTGCCGTCAAGCATTCCTGACGGCATGAGGAGGTCGGAGCCCGCGTCCGCATGCACGACGGCGATCTCCGCCAGACGGTTCAGCGTTCCGGCGACGTCCGCGGTTCCCTCGCTGAAGAGGACGCACTGGCCGTGCGGGGTGTAAGCGCAGACGCAGACATCTGTCGCGACAACGAGGTCCGGCGCCGCGTCCTTGACCGCGTGGATCGCCCGTGTCACGACGTGGTCTCGCTCGGACGCGAGCATCGCGCGCTCGTCCTTCCGGTCCGACATGCCGAACAGCAGGAGGCCGGCGATTCCCGCGGAGGCGGCGGACCGCGCGTCGCGGACCAGCTCGGTGATCGAGAGCCGCTCGAGCCAGGGCGCCTGGGGGACCCGCTCGCGGTCCTCGACCCTCGCTGACACGATGACCGGCTTGAGAAGACGGGGCGCCAGCGCCGGCGACCCAAGAGCCCGTGACCAGAGCGGATGCTGGGCCAGACGGCCGCGGGCGAGCGTGGTCGGGATCACGTTGCGGATGGTACGAGCGGCGGCTACCGCTGGACGCGCCGGATGGCTAGTCTTTCCGGAATGAGGTGCGCGGCGCCGCTTGCCAGCCTGGGCCTGGTCGTCGTGATCCTGCTCTCCGCAGGCGGTACCGCCGACGCCGGCGTCGCCGCCCGCATCGCCGCCCCGGCGGACGCGAGCGCGGCGGCGACCGCGGAGTCGCTGCCCACACCAAAGGAAGCTCCAGCCGCCGCGGTATTCGACGACATGAAACACGTCTGGCAGTCCCTGAACAACTGCGGACCGGCCGCGGTGGTGATGGCGCTGTCGACGCTCGGCGTCGACGTGAATCAGGAGACCGCGCGGCTCGCGCTGCGCGGGACCGACGTGCGGCGCGGCATGGGTCCGCAGGGCGTGGGCCCGTGGGTGAAAGAGAACTTCGATCTTCGCTCGACCTGGCGCAACGGGGGCACCAACGACCTGCTGAAGCGGCTGATCGCGAACGGCTTCGTCCCGATGGTCACGCAGTGGATGCAGGACCCGAGCGTGTCGCGCATCGCGCACTGGCGGACCGTTCGCGGCTACGACGACGCGAAGGGCGTCTTCTACGTCAACGACTCGATGCTGGGGAACATGGTCCCGCTGTCCTACGACTGGTTCGGGCGCAACTGGCAATCCTTCGCGTACCGCTACATGGTCATCTACCAGCCCACGCAGGAGCCTCTGCTCCAAGCGGTCCTCGGCAAGGACTGGTCCGACATGTACGTCCGCCAGTCGATGTACGAGCGTGCGAAGGTCGAGGCCCTCGCGCAGGACACGAGCTTCGCGTGGCTCGCGTTCGGCGAGGCTGCGTACGCCAACGGCGTCTTCGACGAGGCGGTGACGGCATTCGAACGTGGATTCAACACCGGCTCCGCCGCGGGCGTCTTCGGCGTGCGCAACTCGTACCCGCAGGCCCTGCGCGCACTCGGCCGCCGCAATGAGGCCGACACCGTCGCGCAGAAGATCAACGGCGTCAGCGCGGTCCCCTCGACCGTCGCGGCGGCGCCAGACCCGTACGCGGTCTATCTCATGATCCGCCGCAGCGTCCCCTTCGAATCGCTACCGACCGAGTAGCGCGCCAGCACCGCGCGCGATCGGCGCGCCCGGGCTAGCGGTGCTCGGCCAGCTCCCGCGTGCGGGCCAGGCGCTCCGCCGCCCCACGCAGGACCTCATCGGTCTTGCAGAACGTGAAGCGGATCAGGTGCTTCCCCAGCTCGCGCTCCGAATAGAAGGAGGAGCCGGGCACGCCGGCGACGCCGACCTTCGACACGAGCCATCGCGCGAACGCGGTGTCGTCTTCGAAGCCGAAAGGGGTGATGTCGCAGAGCACGTAGTAGGCGCCCTCAGGCAGCCGCGGTGAGAAGCCGGCGCGCTCGAGGGCCGGGACGAGGATGTCGCGGCGCGCGCGGTACTCCTTCGACAAAGTGTCGTAGTACGCGCGACCCATCCCGAGGCCCGCGGCGACGGCCTCCTGCAGCGGCGCGGGCGCGCCGACCGTGACGAAGTCGTGCACCTTCCTGATCCCCGCGGTGAGCTCGGGCGCCGCGACGATCCAGCCGACGCGCCACCCGGTCACCGAGAACGTCTTGCTCGCGCCGGAGATGGTCACGGTGCGGTCGCGCATCCCTGGGAGCGTCGCGATCGGGATGTGCGCGCCCTCGTAGGCAGAGCTTGCTCCGACCCCTGCCTTCGGCGGGTCGTAGTAGCGGATGTGCTCGTAGATCTCGTCCGTGATCGCGATCGCATCGTGCTCGATGCACAGACTTGCGATCAGCTCGAGCTCCGCCCGCGTGAACACGCGACCCGTGGGGTTGTTCGGTGTATTCACGATGATCGCCTTGGTACGCGGGCCGAACGCCGCCCGGAGCTCGTCCGGATCGAAGACGTTCTGTGGCGGGCGGAGGGCGACATATACCGGCTTCGCTCCGGCGATGTCCGTGTCGGGACCGTAGTTCTCGTAGAACGGCTCGAGCACGACGACCTCGTCCCCGGGATCGACGATCGCGAGCAGCGTGCTGATCATCGCCTCGGTCGCGCCGCAGGTGACCGTGAGCATCGTCTCGGGATCGACCTGCATCGCATACAGGTCGGCGTAGGTCTTCGCCAGCGCGTCGCGCAGCGGCTTGCTTCCCCAGGTGATCGCGTACTGGTTGATATCGGCGTCGATGGCGCGCTTCGCCGCATCCTTCACGATGGCCGGCGCCGGAAAGTTCGGAAAGCCCTGCGCGAGATTGATGCCGCCATGCACGGCGTTGAGTCGCGTCATCTCACGGATGACCGACTCGGTGAAGCCCTCCGTGCGCCGCGCGAGCACCCGCTTGGCCGCGCGCACTAGTACCCTGCCTCGAGGTCGACGACGTTGAGCAGGGTCTCGCCGGCCTTGTACCGGCGCAGGTTCTCCTGGATGAGCGCGAGCGTTCGCGTCCGGACGTTTGGCGAAGAATTCGAGGAATGCGGCGTGATGATCACGTTGTCCAGCGACCAGAGCGGGTTAGCCTTCGGGAGCGGCTCGACGGTGAGGGCATCGAGGGCGGCACCACCGATGCGCCGCGATCGCAGCGCGTCGACCAGGGCCTCCTCATCGACGATCGGTCCGCGCGCGATGTTGATGATCCACGCGGTCGGCTTCATCCCGTCGATGACGGCCCGCGACACCGCGCCCCGCGACAGCGAGGTCAGCGGCGCGCACACCGCGAGATAGTCCGCGTCCGCGGCGACCTCCGCGAGGCGCTCGGGCGGCACGATCCGCTCGACGCCCGGCACCGGAACGTTGCTCCTGCGGACGCCGACGACCCGCATCCCGAGCGCCGCGCCGAGCCGCGCGGCCTCCGCCCCGATGCTGCCGAGTCCATAGACAACGAGCCTGGACCCGCGCAGCTCCTGTTGCCCGTGGCTCTTCCACTCACTCCGCGCCTGCTGGTCGCGGTAGAGGTTGAGCCGCTTCGCGGCCGCGAGCACCAGGGCCATGACGTGCTCCGCGATCGGGATGTCCATCGCTCCGCTGTTGTTGGTGAGCACGATGTTGCGCTCGCGGAATCCCGGCAGGGTGACCAGCCCTTCGACGCCCGCCCCGAGCGAGTGATACCAGCGCAGCTTCGGCGCCGCGCGCAGGAGCGCCGCGACGCGAGTCCCGTTGTTCGTCCCGAGGACAACGTCCGACTCGGCGGCCTTCTCGAGCTCCGACTCATCCTTGATCAGCGTCACGTCCTCACCGGGCAGGAGCGATGGCAGATCGGTCGAGAGGCTGCCGAATCCGGAGAACACCGCGACGCGCGTCATTGGTAGACCGCCGCGACCTGCGGGGCGGCCGCGGCGACGGCATCGGCGATCATCGTGTGCTGCAGCATGCTCATGTTCTCGGGCAGCCGGTCCGGCGGCGTGAGCACCACCTCGACGGTCTCGACCGACGGCGTCGCCTCGCCGCTGACGATCCGCGCGCGAAAGCAGCAGATGTAGAACTGGTACGGCGACGTGCTATCGAACCGTCCGTTGTCGTACACGCCGACGAGGCGCTCGAGCTCCGCGCCGAATCCGGTCTCCTCGCGCAGCTCCCGCAGAGCGTTGTCCGACGGCGACGACCCGACCT
Source organism: Candidatus Limnocylindria bacterium (assembly GCA_041486085.1). GTDB lineage: Bacteria > Chloroflexota > Limnocylindria > P2-11E > P2-11E > CF-39. Next base: position 14,632 of record JBGPKU010000002.1, read on the forward strand.
CGGCGTAGCCGCCGGGTAGGGCCCAGCGCCCGTTGTCCGCGCGCTTGATCAGCGCGACGCGTCCGTCGTCGTCGAAGGCCGCCACGCTGCAACCGACCTTTGGTGTGGCCAGCCCGACGTCGGCGAGGTAGGGACGCTCGGGCGTGAAGTCGGCGTCGATGACCAGCGAGGCGATGCCTTCGGCGATCCGCGCGCTGCGCTGATAGCGATCCTTGTCGTAGTCGTTGTTCGCGAACTCGAGGCCGGTCCGTGCCATCGCCGCAAGCTCGTGGGCCCAGAAGCGCAGCTGTTCGGAAGGACGCATGGGCCTCGCATACTACGCAGCGCATTGGGCGCGCTCACCGGGACGCTGCTGAACGCCGCCACCGTCCTGGTGGGCGGCCTGCTCGGTACGGCGCTCGGCGACCGTCTTCCCGAACGGATACGAGAGCGCGTGGTGTTCGGAGTCGGGCTGTTCATCCTGGCCATGGGCATGAAGTTCGCGATCGACAGCAGCAACCTGCTCTATCTGCTCGGCAGCATCCTGCTCGGCGGCACCCTCGGCGCCCTCGCCGGGATCGACCGCCGCCTGACGGCGTTCGGCGACGCGTTGCAGCGCCGCTTCGCTCGGCCCGGACAGGAGAGCACCGTGAGCGCGGCCTTCGTCACGGCGTCGATCGTGTTCTGCGTCGGCCCGCTGACGTTCCTCGGCGCGATCCGGAACGGGCTCTCCGGCGACGCATCGCTCCTCGTCATCAAGAGCGTCCTGGACGGCTTCACCGCGATCGCGCTCGCCGCGACGCTCGGCTGGGGCGTGCTGCTCACCATCGCCGTCATCCTCCTCTATCAGGGCGGCCTGGCCCTGGGTGCGGCGCTGCTCGCGGGAGTGCTCTCGGATCTGCAGCTCCGCGAGATGAGTGCGGTCGGCGGCTTGCTCCTCGTGGGCGTGGGCCTGAAACTGTTAGCCATCCGCGACGTCAAGGTGGCGGATTATCTTCCGGCGATCTTTGTCGCACCGGTGCTCGTCGCCATCGTCATCAAGGTGAAGGAGACGCTAGGTCTATGAGGCTCATCGAGCTGCGAAGCGACACCTTCACCAAGCCGACCCCCGCGATGCGCAAGGCCATGGCCGAGGCCGAGGTGGGTGACGATCAGTACGGCGAGGACCCGACCGTGAACCGGCTGGAGAAGCGCGCCTCGGAGGTCGTCGGTAAGGAAGCCGGCGTCTACGTGCCCAGCGGAATGATGGGCAACCTCTGCGGTGTCCTCTCGCAGACGCAGCGCGGGGACGAGGTCATCCTCGGCGACCTCGCGCACATCGTGCAGAACGAGATGGGAGCAGCGTTCGTCATCGGCGGCGTCGTCCCACGGCTCGTGCCGAATCGCGATGGGCTCCCGTCCATCGATGATCTCGCGGGCGCGGTGCGACCGCAGGGCATGTACCCGCGGACCACGCTCGTCTGCCTCGAGAACTCGCACAACAACTGTGGCGGCGCCGTCATCACGGCGGAGCAGACCAAGCAGGTCGCGGACTTCGCGCACGCGCGCGGCATGCGCGTCCATCTCGACGGCGCCCGCATCTTCAACGCCGCCGCGGCGCTGGGGGTGGAGGCGAAGGAGCTCGTGCGCGACGTCGACACGGTGCAGTTCTGTTTCTCGAAGGGCCTCGCGGCGCCGGTCGGCTCGATCCTGTGCGGCGACGGCGAGACCGTCGCGAAGGCGCGCCGCGTACGCAAGCTGCTCGGCGGTGCGATGCGTCAGGCCGGAGTCATCGCCGCCGCGGCGCTGTGCGGTCTCGAGGAGATGCGCGATCGGCTCGCCGAGGACCATCGCAACGCCAAGCGTTTCGCCGACGGCCTCGCGCAGATCGAAGGCGTCCGCATCGATGCGAAGAAGGTCGTGACGAACATCGTCTCGTTCGAGATAGACGCGGGAGTGATGGAGGCCGGCGCGTTCCAGAAGGCCTGCGCCGAGAAGGGCCTTCGGATCAGCCGATACCTCGGGAACTCGCCCCGGCTCCGCGCCGTGACCCATCTCGATGTGACGCGTGACGACATCGATTCGGCCCTGGAGATCGCGCGAAGCGTCCTGGCGGGCTCGCGAACACCGGTCGGAGCTGCACGCTAAAGACCCTCACCCGAACGCATTAGGGCACATCGCTACTCAACTGTTGGGTTTTGCGCGGTCCCCAGCCCCCATGCTTCGGTCACGGCATGAAGTATCCGTTCGCCCTCGCTCGACACGTGCGTGACGACCTTGGTCAATCGATGATCGAGACCGCCTTGGTGTTGCCGATGCTCGTCTTTCTGGTGCTCGGTGGCGGCGACATGGCGCGCGCGTACGCGATCCAGATGGCGATCCAGAACGGTGCTCGCGCCGGCGCGGAGGCCGCGGCCATGGACTACTCGCCCACGCTCGTGGAGACCGAGGCCCGTGCGCGCGACGAGATGAGCCGCACGCCGGGCATGGACAGCGCCGCGCCCGTGGTGACCGTGACCTACGCGCAGAGCGACGGCATCACCGCGTGCGTGAGCCCGCCCACGCTCGCGAACCCCTGCTTCGCGACCGTCCGCGTGCAGATGACCTGGCGCACCATCACCCCCTGGCCGCTGATCAAGAACACGTTCTCCTTCGATCGCAGCACGACCATGCGGATGATCAACTTTTGATGCGCCTCCTCCGGGGGGTCGGGCGGTCGGATGAGTCGGGCCAGTCGCTCGTCGAGTTCGCCCTCGTCCTGCCGGTCCTCCTGCTGATCATCACCGGGCTGTTCGACGTCGCGCGCGCGACGTGGCAGGAGAACACCCTGGCCTATGCGGCACGCGAGGGCACACGGTACGCGATCGTCCACGGCTCGGCGTCGATCGACGGCATCATCGTTGGGCCGGCCAACCAGCAGCCGGTGATCGACGTCGTGCGCAACGCGGCGGTCGGCGTGCAGAACATCTCGGTGAGCGTCACGTGGCCGGACGCCAACTGCATCGACCGGAACTGTCGCGTCCAGGTCGACGCCACCGCACCGTTCGTGCCGCTCCCGTCGCAGTTCATGCTCGGCTCCGCGTTCCAGATCACGCTTCGCAGTGGCTCGATGCTGGTCATCCAGCGATGAGCAGGCTCAGAGGATTCTGGATCGGCGCCGAGGCAGAGGCCGGCCAGGCGATCGTCCTCATCGCCGTCACGCTGCTCGGCATGCTGGTCATGGCCGGCCTGGCCATCGATGCGGGCCAGCTCTACTCCGTCCGACGCGCCATGCAGGAGGGCGCGGACGCGGCTGCCTACGCGGCCAGCATCACCCTCTACCAGGGCGGGACGCAGGTGCAGGCGTTCGCGGCGGCGGCCGCCGACGCCACGAGGAACGGCTTCACGCAGGACGGCACGGTGACGTGGGTCACGATCGCGCAGCCCACGGTCGCTCCATTCAACACGGCCGAATTCGCCGAGGTCACGATCGTCCGTAACGTCCGCACGTCGCTCGTCCCGCAGTCCCCGCTCACGCAGGTGACCGTGCACGCGATCGCAGGCGCGAACTCGCTCAACAACGATTACGCGATCATCGCGCTCGGCCCCACCGGTGTCGGGGCGTTCAGCGGCGGCACGGCGACCATCAGCCTCACCGGTGGCGGCATCATGGTGAACTCGAGCGCGGCCGGCGCCGCGGCGGGCTCGAGTGACACCTGGAACATCACCTGCCCGGCGGCCAATCCCTGCAACGTCGACGTGGTCGGCACCACGTCAGGTACGTTTCCCGGCGCGCAATCGGGCAGCCCCAAGTACTACGACGGCGTCCGCACCGCCCGGCCGGTGATCCCCGATCCGTTCGCGGGCTACCCGAAGCCTTCGGTCACCGGCATGCCCGTGAATCCCGCCGGCTTCGGCCCGAGCAACCTCACGAACCGTCAGGGCGTCTACACGTCATCGCTCTCGGCCAAGAAGCTTTGCCACGGGATCTACATCCTCAAGGGCGCCGGCATGGGCGGGAACATGACGGTCGATACCTCGACGATCGATCCGGGCTCGGGCCTCGTGTGCGACGGCAAGGTCATGGTGTTCAACACCACAACGACGTACCCGGCGGCTGGTGGCACCTGCTCCACCCTCAGCTGGACGGGCAACATCGACATCACTGGGCTCGCGGCGATGACGACCGGCCCGTACAAGGGCATGCTGCTCTGGCAGGACGGGGTGTGCACCAATAACGTTTCGCTATCAGGAAATGGGTTCGACCTCACGGTCACCGGAACGATCTACGTCCCCGGTGGCGCGTTCCAGGTCACGGGTGGTAGCCCGAACATCACGGTCAGTCAGATCGTGGCGAAGACGGTCACCCTGGGCAACTCGGACGTGGTCATCAACTTCAACTCAGCCACCGCGGCTCAGCCGCTCATCCCTCGCCTCTCGAAGTAGGAACGCCAGTCATCCAAACGGGGGGATCAGTTGAGGCGAACCTGCTCCGACGCACCCTGGATGACCAGTCGCAGTCCCGCGGCACCGTTCGAGACGTCGAACACCAGGGGCACCGAGACCGCTCGCCCGTTCGGGAATGAGGTCGGCCACACCAGCGCCCCGGTCGTCGCGTAGACGTTCGACTGCGAAGGCTCGGGCGAGTAGTGCCTCCCGGCATCGTCGATGACCTCGAAGCTGCTCACCGCCACCTGCCGGTCGGCATCGCCGTGGTTGACCGCGGTGACCCGCACCACCAGCCATGACCCGCGCGGGATGACGCTGCCGGCGGCAGCCGCGCGCGTCGCGGAGTCCACGGTGTAGTCCCAGCTCGCCACGCTGAGCCGGTCTCCCATCTCGATCGTGCGGAGCGCAGACGCTCCGCCGCCACGCAGCGCGTTGAGACCCACGAGCAACACGCCGATCGCGAGCACCGCGAGCACGACGAACCGGGCGCGCCAGAGCAGCCCTCTCCAGCCAGGCTCCACTGATGAGGCCTCGTGCTCCGTCGGGGGGAGCGCATCGTCTGCGGCGGCATCGACGACCGGCCCGCGCTGCCGCTGCCCAAACGTTCTCGTCGCCTCGAACGCGGCCTTCACGTTCGCCTCGGCCCGCTGTCGCTCCGCGATCTCGGCATCCACTCGAGCGACATCCGCCAGCCTTTCGCGTTCGACGTGCGCGAGCGCATCGCTGTCCTGTTCGCGCGGCTCCGGCTGTTCGACTCGAGCCGGCGCCCTCTGCGGGGCGTCGCTGCTCGGCCGGGCCGCGTCATTCGATGGTCGGCTTGCCGACGTCGCCATCGCGGTCAGAGCGGGATGGAACGTCGTCGAGCGCGTCCGGAACGCCACATCCGGCGCCGTCCGTGCGGCGAGCTGCGGGCCTGCGGATTCGGTCAGCTGCCATGTCGGGCTGCCATCGGCGCTGCGCACCGCGAGCGTCTCTCCATCGGCCTCGAGCGTGCCAGGCCGGATGCTGACCGTCGCGAACGGCCCGAGATCGGGCACAGCGTCCCTCTCCCGTGGATCGCCGTAAGAGCCGAAGCGGATGAACAGCCCGGCCGGCGCCCTGACCTCGAGCGCACGCCGTCTCGGTCCGCCCGGCTCGTTTCCCGTGGCACGCTGGAACTCCAGCTCCGCCTCGAGCCATCGCGCGACATCGCCGATGTGATCGCCGGGCTGCGCAAGTGCCCGCTCGGCGATGATCCCGGTCTGCCGAACGACGAGATCGTGGATCGGCCCCAGCGCGGGAAGGTCTTCGGCCCCGGGTACGTCGTCGAAGAAGGTGATGAAGACGCCGTCCTGCACCGACACGAGGAGAGATTAGGGCCGCGCCAGACGCCGCCAAAGCCGTAGTGTCTCCACCCATGGCCGTCGGCCCGCGCGACAAGAAGGCGCTGCTCCCGCTCCTCGAGCACGCACAGCTCGTCTACCTCCTGTCGCGCTACCCGAAGAAGCAGGTGCTCGACGATCCCAAGGACGTCGAACGTCTCCAAGGCGGACTCGATGCGATGCGTGCCGCGGCAAAGGGACTGTCGGCCACGCTGAAAGAGGAGCACGCGATGATCCCGTGGGATGAGCTGGCGGAGAGACCCGATTCCGCGGAGCTGGCCTGGCGCCGCGCGAAGCGCATCGCACCGACGGTGATCCGCGAGCTCACGCCGCTCCTCGAGGGTGAGCCGGAGGCCGCCTTCTTCCTCCGTCCCGAGGCGCCGAAGAAGAAGACCTCGGCGAAGAAGGCCGCGAAACCGTCCCCGGCGGGCGGCGGCCGCCGATCGTCGAACGGCACGCCTTCGCGCCGCCCTCGCTGAGCCGCGGCATCCGGCGCAGGCCTGCCCGAAATGGCGTCGGCCGACGTCACTTGCCGGCCAGCTCCGCCACCACCGGTCCGAGCTTCTCCACGTCGGGTCCGCGCAGGCAGAAGTACGTCACGCCGACGGCGTCGCGCACCGCGCGGATATGCGCGGTGATCTCCGGAACCGTCCCGATGCCGCGATACGCCGACGCCCCGATCACCTCGGGATCTTGCTTCGACTTCTCGGCCATCTCGGCGATCGTCTTCTCGCGGTCGTCCGTGACGACGCAATCGAGGAACATCGAGTACTCGATCTTCGCGTTCCGAGCGCCCGCGGCGTCCCGCACGATCTGCGCCTGCGTCTTCATCGTGTCGAGCCTCATCGCGTCCTGCGGCAGCTTCCCCGACCCGGTGATGCCCGCCGGCACGATCGCGACGATGTCGGCCTCGCGTCCCGCAAGCGTAAGGATCTCGGTTCCACCGCCAGCGATCATCAGCGGCGGGTACGGCTGCTGGACGACCTTCGGGCGGCACTCGGCCTTCTCCACCTTGTAATAGGTTCCGGTGAAGTCGACCTGCTCCTCCGTGAAGAGGCGCTTCATGAGCGTGATCGCCTCGGCCAGCCGTGCGACGCGAACGCGGCCGCGGTCGAACGGGATGCCGGTCCCGAGGTAGTCGCGGTCGAGCCAGCCGGCGCCCATGCCCAGCTCGAAGCGTCCCCCGGAGAGCACGTCGAGCACCGCGACCTCGCGCGCGAACGCGACCGGATTGCGAAAGTCGTTGTCGATGACCAGCGTTCCGAAGCGCAGCTTTGGGACGACGGCTATCAGCGACGCGAGCGCGGGCATCGCGGCCCAGGCGCCGCCGATCATGTGGTCGGGCAGCGCCAGCGTGTCGTAGCCCAGCGCCTCGATGCGCTTGGCGCGGGCGAACCACTCCTCGGCCGACGGCGCGCCGCCGCTCTGGGTCGCGAATCGCATCGCCTTCACGACAGAACGCCGCGCGCGGCGACGCGAGGGGCACTCCCGCGACGAGCGCTTGCGCCCGGTCGGCCCGCCGAGAACACCCGCCGCGAATAACGGGCCGGCGTAGCCAACAGCGAGGAGCGGGAGTGCGCCGAGCAAGAGCCGGGCGCGCGGAGCGGGAGTGGCCCGTGCAGGCGCCGCGCGGCGTGGGTCGTCACCCCTCGAGGCCGATGTCGCGCGCCAGCAGCTTCGGCGGCAGGCTCCCGGCGTTCAGCAGCTTGTCGTGGAAGAGGCGCATTCCCCATCCCTTACCACGCGCGCGCGTCCGAAGATCGAGGATCGCCGCGCGGCCGAGCGCGTACGACGACGGCTGCGTCGGCGTGAGCGTGTAGCGCCGGACCTCCGCGAGCGCGTTCGGCGGCTCGAGCTTCGGCCGCTCGACCATGTACGCCACGGCCTGGTCGAACGTCATCTCGCCGGTGCACAGACCGACGTCGACGACCACTCGTGCGGCGCGCCAGAGCAGGTCCTTGAGGCGGAGCAGGCTCGTGTCGGGCTGGTCGAGGTAGCCGAGCTCGGTCATGAGCTCTTCCACGTACAGACCCCAGCCTTCGACCATGAGGTTGCTGCGGATCGCGCGCCGCGATAGCGAGGTGTTGTCCGCGGCGACGGTGAGCTGCAGGTGGTGACCCGGATATCCCTCGTGACAGGCGATCACCGCGATCCCGGCGCGTGGGTGTCCCTCGAGCCGCTCGCGCTGCGTTCGCTCGTCCTCATCGGCGAGGGGCAGCGTGACCCAGAAGCGCCCGCGCCGCGAGGACTCGAACGGCGGCGCGGCGACATACGCCGCGTAGGGGTAGGTCGTCCGCTGGAAGTCCGGCATCGTCTCGACGACGAGGTCCTCGCCGTACGGAATTGTGGCGATCTGGGCGGTCTGCACCGCCGAGCGCGAGCGCTCCATCTCGGCGCGATACGTGGCGACGAGCTCGTCGGCCTTCGGATGATCCTCTCGCAGCCGCGCGACGGTGTCCCGCCAATCGTCGTCGCCCAGGGCCTTCGCGGCCTCGCTGATCTTCGCCTCCGTCTCCGCGAACAGCTCCTCACCGAAGGCACGCAGCATGTTCGCGTCGTACGGGAGGAGCTCCTTCTCCTTCAGAAGGGTCTCGTAGGCATCGCGACCGATCGCGAAGGTGCCCCTGGCCTTCGGCTCGAGGTCGCTGCGAAGCCACCCGGCGTACCGATCCATCGCCTCCGCCGCGGCCTCGGCCGCGGGCACGATGGACCGCCGCACGGCGCGCCCAAGCGCCGAGTCGGGGATGACCGCTGGGATCTGCTCGCGCAGATAGCGCGCTCCCGCCGGCGCGGTCCGCATCGCGATCGCGACCCACTCGGCCGGCACCAGGGCCGGATCGAGGTTCGCGCGCGCGGCGTCGAGCGCCGCCGGCGCCTCGGAGAGGCGCTCGGCGAGGAGCGCGAGCCGCTCCTCCATCGGCGAGTGCTCGCGGATGAGCATGTGATACGTGCCTCGCGTGATGAGGTCGGAGTACAGACCCGGCTGCCGGCGCCAGCGCTCGAAGGAATGAAGCGCGCGCTCACCGCGAAGGTCGCCGAGAATGAGCTCGCGGTCGACCTCCTGAGCCGGGGTGAGCGCCTCGGCATGTCCCTCGAAGCGCGAGACCCAATCCAGGCAGAAGGCTCGACGCTCCGCGAATCCCTCGGCGGTCAGGTCGCCGAGGCGGGCGTCGTGCTGGTGGATGCCGGCGACGGTCGCCCCGACGGGCTCGAGCGCGAAACGGTCGTAGACGAACTGACGCGCCAGCTCGATGAACGAGATATCTACCATGGGGTGGAATCGAGTTTGTCACAGGGGAGCGATGTGTGACGGCTGAGCGCTATCCGGATTGCACAAGCTGCGAGGCACCATGCTGCCGTCGCCAGTTCATGGATGACGACGAGGGCTGGTATTCACTCAAGCACGCACGTCCGATCTACCTCGCCGCGGGAACGGACATCAAGATCGTCGGCTGGCACAAGCAAGATGAAGGACGCCAGCCGATGTTCGAATGTCAGGGCTTCGACAAGAAGGAGCTCACGTGCACCGTCTACGCGACGCGACCGGAGCACTGCCGCACGTATGACTGCCGCGACGATGACCCCGACGACTGGCAGGCTCGGCCGCACTGCGACATCGCGCGTCATCGCCGCATGGAGGCGCAGCGCAACGGCGCAGCGCCACGGGTCGCGGGGAGTGGCTCGGTCTAGTTCGTCTTCGTGTGGTCGGTCGCGGTCGGAGGCGTGGTCGTGGTCGCCGCCGGCTTGTCGTTCGTGGCCTCATCGCGGAACGAGCGCACGCCCTTGCCGATCTGACCGAAGACATCTGGAAGCTTCCCCGCCCCGAACACGATCAACACGATCACGAGGAGGAAGATGAGCTCCGGACCACCGATATTTGGCACTCTGCACTTCCCTTACGGGCCCCCGCCCGGTGTTCGCACCAGTGTACGGCCCAAGGTCACCCGAACAATCCCGCCAGCAGCGTCAGGAACAGCGGGATCATGACCAGGAGTGCGAGCGCCGGGAGATAGCAGAGCGTCAGCACCAGCGTGAGCTTTCCCTCGACGTGGGACGCGGCTTGAAGACCCCGCGCCCTCTCGGCCGCCCGCAGCTGGTCGCGGAGATCGGCGAGCATCGGCAGCATGCCACGGCCCAGATCGCGCGCCCGATCGAGGCGAGCGGCGAGCTCTGTGAGCCCGACGATGTTGCGTAGCGATCCTTCCCGCACCAGCGCGTCGCGCAGCGGAACGCCGAGCGTGTAATCGCGGCGGACGCAACGCATCGCAGAATCGAGCAGCTCGCTGCCGCTTCCCCGCTCGGCGATGCTCACGAGCGCGGTCTCGATCGGTCGACCGCTCGAGACGAGTGCGTGAAGCCACTCGACAAGCGTGACCATGGCGCGGTCCGCGTCGTGCCGCCGCCGCGCGAGACGGCGGCCGGCGACGAGCGAGGGAACGATCCAGCCAACGTACGCGAGGGGCGGTACTGGCACGACGCCGAGCCCGACCGCCCATGCGATCACGCATCCCAGGAGGCCGCCGGCAAGGCAGGCGGTGGTCTTCGCCAGCAAGGACGGCGCGAGAGAGTCGGGCGCGCCGGTGCGCGGGCTCGGCCGCCGGGCCAGGAGCTGAAGGCGGCGCTCGACCGTGGATGATCCATGCACGGCCAGGATCGCGATGGCGATCGACACGCCGGCGACGATCGCGCCAAGCCCCGTCACGTTCCGAGGCCGCGCACGATCGCGCGGCTCGCGAGGACGCCCGCGATCTCGAACGCCGCGGCGGCCGGCACGAGCACCCGTGAGCCGAGCGGCGTCGCGAGCGTCGCTGCGAGTCCGGGCATCGTCACCACGAGGTACAGCGAGAGCGCCGGCACGAGCAGCGCGAGGAGCACGATCTGCACACGAAGGCCGCTCGTGCGAGCGCGCACCTCTTCGAGCAGTCGCGCTTCGAACGTCAGCCTGTCCAGGACGCTGCCGATGACCGCGGCCGCGCGCGCCGCGGACAGCTGCTCGGCCGCGACGAGCGCCAGCGTCTCGAGCGCGAGGGCGACGCGACGGTCCCGTGCATCGCGACTCGCCGCGCGCAGGGCTTCGTCGAGCGTCGAGTTCAGATCGAACGCCCGAAGCGCGCGCTCGAAGGGGTCGCGCACGAGGAGAGCGCTGCGCTCGATCGCGAGGCGGAGCGCTGGTGCCAGCGGGAGGCCCGATCTGAGCGCGGCCTGCGTCGCCTGCAGCACGTCAAGGGACATCGCCGCGGCTGCGGTCTCGTCCCGCCGCAGGCGCCAGCGCAGGGCGATCGACGGCGCAGCCGCCCCGACGAGGCCGAGCGGCCACGACCCGAGTGCCTGCGCGACCGCGAGCGCCGACGCGACGCACGCCAGCCGGAGCAGCTCCCACCGCGCGAGCGACCACGACGGCAGGACCGACCGGAGCGCGGCCGAATCGGGATGAGCCGGCCCGCTCATCGCGGGCGGCGCGACGAGCGCCAGAAGGAACGCGGCGACCGCGATGCCGCAGGCCGTCGGTCCGAGGGCACTCATGCGATACGCCGTTGGAGCTTGAGCGGCAGTGCCGCAACGCGGCCATCGGATCGCTCGTACAACGGATGGACAGCGCCGTCCTCGATCGCCGCGATCTCCTCGACGACACGCCTCGTGCCGGCCCGCGCGACATGCACCACCAGGTCGAACGCGCCGAGCACGTGCCGGCGGATGGCTGCGGGCGCGGAATCTCCGGCCCTCGCCAGCAGGAGCTCGAGGCGGTCGATCGCACCGAGTGCGGAGCCGGCGTGCGCCGTGGTGAGCGATCCGTCGTGTCCGGTCGTGAGCGCGTCGAGGAGCGCGGACGCCTCGCGCGGCGTGCGGACCTCTCCGACGATGATGCGGTCGGGTCGCATCCGCAGCGCGTTGGCGACGAGGTCGGCGATCCCGATCGGTGATTCTCGACCCACCTGCCCCTCGAGGTGCACGACGTGCGGGTGCGGAAGGACGAGCTCGTTCGTGTCCTCGATGACGATCAGGCGCTCATGCGGCGAGATCTCCGATGCGAGAGACCGTAGCAACGTGCTCTTGCCGGCTCCCGTGGCTCCGACGATCAGGATGTTGGCGTGCGCCGCGACGGCGGCGGCGAGCAGATCCGCGGCCGCCGTCGGGATCGCGCCATCCGACGTCCATGCGTGGTCGCGGCCGCGAAGTGGCAGCGACAGTCGTGAGAATTTCCGGATCGAAAGAGACGGGCCGCCGACCGGCGCGATCACGGCGTTGGCTCGACTCCCGTCGCGCATCCGTGCATCGACGAACGGCCGCTCCAGGGTGAGCTCGCGCCCCACGCCCGCGGCGATCCGGTGTGCGAGCTCAGTGACCTGCGCTGCGCTCTCGAACCGCACGCCCACGCGCACGAGCACGCCGTCACGCTCGGCGTAGATCTCCTCCGCCGAGTTGACGAGGACGTCGGTGACGCGCTGGTCATCGAGCAGCGGCTGTAGGACGCCGAAGCCGAACAGCTCGGCCGCGATCAGCTCGATCTCATGCTCTGACAGATCGGAACGCGCGGCCGCGCGCACGCGCTCGTGAAGCGCCCTCCGGCGCGCGGGATCCGCGTAGACATTGAGCATCGCGCCGGCGTCGAGCCCGACCGCGACATCGGCCCGGACGCGTGCGACGAGCTCGTCGCGCGTCACAGCCCGCCGATGAGCTTATCGATGGCTCGCATCGTCGGCGCGCGTGCGGCGAAGTCGTCGCGCGCGAGATAGGGATCATCTGGGATGGCGCCGAGGAGTGGGAGCTGCGCGCGGGCGGCGATGAGCGTGGCATCGCGCTCATCGACGCCGACGACGACCAGCCCAACGGGGCAGGTGGCCGAGCGCAGCAGGTAACGAGCGCAGAACAGCGCCTGCAGCTGCGCGGCGCGCCCACCGCTGACGACGCACAGTCGAGTCAGATGCGCGATGACCTTCGCATCGAGGGCGTCGGCCCCGGCGCCGAGGTCGACCACCATGCCGCGGCCGGAGGAGAGCCGCGCGAGCAGCGCGCCGACGCGGTCGGGATCGAAGTCGCGATGGAGCTGAGGCGAGCCAGCCAGGAACGGCACGCTTGCCCAGCGCGCGACCAGATCGCGCTCGCGATCAGGCTGCACGAGCGCATCGACGACCGTCGCGGATTCGATCGCGGCCCGAAGAGCGAGCGACGGGGCCCAGCGGTCCAGATCGACGAGGAGCGGCGCTTGACCGGCGGCGGCCGCCCGTTGAGCGACCAGCGCCGCGGTCGTGCTGGATCCGACGCCGGCGGCCAGCGACCAGAAGCCGATCCGTGCGTCGTCGCGAAAGCGCTGCGGTCGCGTCGGGCGGATGGCTTCGAGCGGCTCGGCCCGGCCCGTCGCTTCGCGCATCAGCGCGAGCCCGATCGACGCGAGCGGCGTGCCGTCCAGCCACGTGCGGATGCGGCTCAACCGCGTGCCCAACGGGTCAGCTCGGCGGCTCCGACGAGCGAACAGCGCTCGTCGCCACGTCTGATCGCGTCGCGGTCGAAGACGACGGGACGGAGGCTGCGAAGATCGCGCGAGCGGAGCAGCGCGCGACGCGCCCAGACCAGACGGCTCCAGGCGAATAGGCGGTCCTCGCCTCGCAGGACGCCGCGCAGCGGCTCCAAAGAGCGGCGCGCTCCAGGGAGCCAGCCCGACCGGCGCGTCATCAGCCGGCTCGTCGCCTCGCCGACGGCGAGGGCGCGCACGATGACGATGTCGACGACGCCACCGAGCGCGATCGGGTTGAGGTCGAGCGCGACCGCCGGCGCGAGCTCGGGCGCAGGAACAGGCAGCGTCTGGGCGAGTCGCGTCCGCGCACCGGCGCGTGCCAGCAAGGCCGCCGCGCGCTCGGCCTCCTCCGTGGCGCACTCGACGTGTACGCCCTCGTCGCTGCGGATGAGCCGCGTCCACGAAAGCTCGGTCAGGTGGCGATCGAGTCCGTCGATCCCCAACGGCTCGATCCGCAGGACCGTCGTCAACGCGTGCTGACCAGCGCGAGCACGAACGTGCTGGTCCCGATGCGATCGGCGAACCGCACCTCATCCGCGAGTGCGATCGCGATGACGACGCTGCCGATGCGATCGCCGGCCAGGGCAGTGGTCTTCTGATCTCGCGGCGTGAACGGCGCGCCGCTCTCGCCGCGCACGTCGAGGACCCTCGCCCCAGACACGAGGAGCTCCGTGCCGCGTGTCGGCGGTGCCCGGCCCACGACGGGGACGGCGAGGACGTCGACGCGAGCGCCCGGAACGACGGCGCCGCCGACGGCATTGACGGCGGTCAGTGGGATCGCGACCGCCCGGAACCCGGCGGCAAGGGCCTGGCCCGATCGGAAGTCCGCAAGCTCTTCGGCCAGCGCTCGCTTGACGACGAGCTGCCCGCGGAATAGCGGAGCGCGCGGCACGAGACCGAGCACGTCCTCGACGCGCTGCACCGCATCGCTCGGCACGAGGTCGGCTGAGAGGGTGCGGACATCGACATCGTCACGTGTGATGGGACGCGGGTCGTCGATGTCGCGAGCGAGCACGACAACGTCCGCTCGCTGCGCGGCGACGTAGTAGAAGGCTGCGGATACACAGCCGGCCAGGATCGCGAATGCGAAGAGGAGCTTGCGCGGAGGTGACAGGGTCATTGCAGGAGCGCCGGCGAGCGAACGGTGACCGCGATCGTCGCGGTGAGCACGCGACCGGGTGCGGCATCCGTCGTCACCTCGAAACGCAGGACCCAGCTCGCATCGGGAGGCGGGAGCGTGAGCCAGGTCGCGTCGCAGGGATCGAACGCGCCGCCCGACCGTCGCGACACTTCATCGACTGTCCCTTCGATGAGGCGCCACCCGCGCACACGTACCGCGACGCCGTCGACGAACGCGCGCGGCCAGAGATGTACGACGCGCCCGCGCAGCACATCCATCGAGCCGAGCGTCTGCCCGGACGGCGCGAGCGCAATGCCGGCGCGCGCGATCACGGGCGCCGGCGTCCGAAGCGGGCCCGCGGGCGCAGCCGGCGGCGCCACAGGACCATCGGCGGGCGCTGGGCCGGACACGATCGGCTCTGGCCGGGTGGTCGCTTTCGGCACGTTTGACGTGGCGGGCTCGGATGGCGCCCCCGTCGCCGCCGGCGGCGCGTTGCCGGCGGTCTCGCTGTCGTCCTGGAAGAAGACGATGCTCACTGGAACGAAGCCGTCCGGCGTCGATACGAAGGTCTCGTAGTACGCGCCGGTGACCAGTCGGCCATCCGTGAGGCGGGCCCGGCCATTGAACGATCGCCCGTCGAAGGCGCTGCTCACTCCCGTTCCGACGACATCGATGATCCGCGCGTACGTTCCGGGCGTCTCACTGACCGTCACGGTCGTGTAGATCTTCGTGTTGCCCGATGACGTCACGACGTCGCCCGCCCACACCTCGGTGACCACGTACAGCCCCGCAGGCGCGGCGGCCGGAGCCGCGGGCTCCGTGAATCCCTGATCGAGATCGTCGCCGCGCACCGGCGCCGCGGTGAACGGCGCGACCGCGAGGACGGCGGCGACGGCGAGTGCGAAGCGTCTCATCGCGGCGCGCTCGCGGCGCGGACGTTGACCATCGTCGTGGCGCCGAACAGCGGGGGTCCGAAGGCAGGGTTGCGGACGGGCACGCGGGCCGCGATTCGGACCGTCGGCCGGTCGTACCGCCATCCGGTGATCGGGTCGACGGCCGGCACGAGGCCGAATACCGCGACATCCGCTTCTGCCGCCGCGACGTCCGGCGCCACGCCGAGCTGGTCGGCGATCGGCGCCAGGTTGAGCGCGAAGAATCGACGCGCGACGGCTTCCGCATCGGCGGCGAGGAGCAGCCTGCCGCTCTCGACGAGGGCGACGTCGTCCTGGTCGTCGGTCGCGGCCAGCGTCGCGAGATCGGCGGCGCTCGCGACGCGACCGGCGATGACGCGCACCGCGCCCAGCTGCACGACGCTGGTCAGGATCGTCAAGAGCAGCGGCAGCAGCACGACGACGAGGATCGCGGCGCTTCCCCGCTCATCGCGAGTCATCGGGCGAGCTCGCCGCGCGCGACCGCCGTCGCGCTGAGGACGATCGACGTGCTGAACGCGAACGGCAGATCGATCCGCTCGTCGGACCGCACGCTCACCCTGATCGGCTGCCGCCAGCCGACCCGCGACGGATTGACCTCGATCGTCACGCGCGCGGGATCGATGCCGACGTCCTGCAGCTGGCGCCCGATGTACGCGCGCAGCGCCGGCTCGTCCCCGCCGAGCTCACCGGCGTAGCGCGCGGCGTGGGCGGCGACGGTCTCCGCAGCGAGCCACCGCTGGAAGAGCCAACCGAATTCGATCACGCCAAAGAGCAGAGGGACCAGGATGACGACCATGAGCGTCGTCTCGAGCGTCGCGAGACCGCGCTCGTCCGAGAAGACCCGGCTCAACGAACGCCCGCGAGCTGCGTAACGAGCGCCTGAAGCCGCGTCACCAGGCCGTTGTTCCACGCCGACACGCCGATCACGAGCGTCCCGAGCACGACCGCGGCGCCGATGACATATTCGATCGTCGCGAGGCCACCACGTTCTCTGACGAATCGCCGCAGCGTGAGCAAGGCACACCTCCCTGTAGTTCTCGGCGGACCCTCTTCTCGCGCATCATCGGCCGCGATGATTCAAGGGGTCAGTACGGGAGTACTAGTCGAGAGCGCTTGCTCGTAAGCCCGCTAGAAGCGAACGAGGTTCGGCCTTAGCGTTCCGCGCCACATGCACGAACACATCGAGGGCGTGACCAACAGCGCGAGCCGCAGCGACCTACGCCGGGTCGCGCTGGTCTCGATCCTCGAAGGGCGCGCCGAACAGATCCTCGAGCGCGTCGTCACCGACGCGCTGCGCGCGACGGACTTCGTGGGTCTCGGACGCGGCGTGGCCGTGCGCTACGCGGAGACGGCGCGAGCGTCGCTCCCCTTGTGCCTCGCGGCGCTCGGCGCGCCGGATCCAGAACGCGGCCGGATCTGCGACGTGAACGCGCATTTGGTGAAGGACCTCGTCCGCCAGGGGATCCCAAAGTTCGTACAGCGCAGCCTTATGTCGTTCGGCTTCCGCGCGGCGAGCGGCATCGTGCGCGAGGCCGCGCACCAGCGCGGCTTCGAGCCGGACGAGCTCGACGACGAGCTGCGCGTGTTCCAGCGCGCCTTCGAGGCGCGTCTGTTCTACAGCGCCTAGGAGTGCCGGGCACGAGCTGCCTCGTGCAACCGGCCGACGACGGCGCTGAGGCCGAAGGCCTACAGCGCCTAGAAGTCCCGGCCCGGATCTCTAGCGGCCGAGCGCCTTCTTCGCGGCGCGCGCGTCCTTCACGCCGAACGCCGTGACGACGTTGCCCCTGCCGGGTGCGAGCACGTACAGCGAGGCGATGTTCACTTTCGCCTTCGCGAAGCGCTTTGCCGCACGCTGCGCGGCACCCGGCGTGTCCTTGAGGCGGACCTCGATCAGCGAGCGCTCGGCCGTGCGGATCTTCGCCTTCTTGAAAGCACGGCGTGCCCTGGCGGTGTCCTTGTCCGAGACCACCAGCCCGAGCACGCCCTTGCTGCCACCGATCGAACGCAGGTTGACCTTCGCGGCCGAGAGCGCGTCGAGCACCGGACCGAGCGTCCCCGGCCGGTCGGCCAGCTTCACGATGAACTCCGTCGCCATGTCACCCTCCCCGTCGCTTGATGAGCGCGGATGCTACCCCCGTCCGCCGCCGCCAGGCGAGCACGGTCGCCGGGGCTACCGGGCCTTGTCGATGCCCCGCTTGACCGCCGCGTCGTCGAGAACGCCACCGTGCTCGATGTGACGGATCACCCCCTGCGCGTCGATGAAGAAGGTCTGCGGGAGCTCGAGCACCGAGTATCTGCGGGTGACCGCGCCATCCAGGTCCAGAAGCGGCTGGAGGCGATCCAGCGCGAGCGAGTCCATGAAGCCGCGCACGCGCACGCCATCCTCGAGCAGGTCGACGGCGAGGAATTGCGCGTCGCTCGACGCCGCGACGCGCTGCATCGCCGGCATCTCCTGGCGGCAGGGCTGGCACCAGGTGGCCCAGAAGGTGATGACGACCGGCTTGCCGCGCAGGTCGGTCAGCGATTTCGTCGTGCCGTCCGGCGCGTTCCACTCGAAGTTCGGCGCCACCGCGCTGATCCGCGGCGCGGCGTTCGGGTCGTCGATCAGGCGGCGGATGACGCCGACCCCGGTCGGCGCGCCGCCGAACAGCTCGCGCACTCCGAGATTCGGGAAGAGCAGCGCGGCGAGCGACGCGAGCGCGATGGCGCCGATGATGATCGCGGCGATCCAGCGCGGCAGCTGCGGACGGTAGTCCAAGGCGGTCACGGGATCGCTCATCCGAGAAGCGGCAGGAAGTTGAAGAGCTGCGGCAGCCGCGCGAACTGGCCCGACACGAGCAGGAGACCCATCACGATGACGAGCGTACCGCCGACGAGGTTCACCACCCGGATCGAGCGCCGGAGCAATTCGGTGACCCGGCGCGTGCCGCCGATGCCGGCCGCGATGAGGAGGAACGGGACGCCGAGGCCGAGCGCATAGGCGAGGAGGAGCGCGGCGCCCGAGGCGAGGTCCTCGTTCAGCAGCAGGTTCAGGATCACGGCGAGATACGGCCCGACGCAGGGCGTGAGGCAAACGGCGAAGCCGAGACCGATCAGGAACGAGCGCGGAAGGCCGCTGGTGCTTCCCTCCAGCCGGACGTCGAATTCGCGAGCGAGCAGTGGGATGGTTATGAGGCCAAGCATGTGCATCCCAAGCACGATGAGCAGCAGCCCGCCGATACGTTGCAGCCAGAAGACCATCTCCCCCGCGAGCGCGCCGACCAGCGCGATCGCGATCCAGAGGAGCGTGAACAACGCGCTGAAGCCGAGAACGAAGGCGAGTGCGTGCAGGGTCGTGCGGCGGCGGTGAGTCCCCGAGAGCGCCGCCTCCCCCGCCATGTTCACGAGGAACGCCGGCACGAGCGGAAGCACGCACGGAGAGAGGAACGACAGGATCCCGGCGCCGAACGCGATCGCGATGTTCACCGTGGACAAATCTACGCGGTGAGTCACCGAACATCGGCGCCGCCGTTACGTTACCTCCCACGATGAGACGTCTGGCATTCACGGCCGTCGCGCTCGCGTCGATGCTCGCCTGCGCGCCCGTGCCCGCGTCGGTGCCACGAGCCTCGCCGTCGGGGACCTCCGTGCCACTGGCAAAAGACCTGGCCCGGCAGTTCGAGTACGACGCGAACGCGCCGCTCGACATCCACGCCACGACGCCCCAGATCGGTGGGGCCGTCAGCGTGAGCGAGATCGACTTCGCGGACGGCACCGGCGGCCGCGCGCGGGCAACGCTCATGCTCCCCGACGCGAGCGCGGTCAGCCCCGGCATGGTGTTCATGGCCGGCTCGAATCAGAGCCGCTCCGAGGTGCGGAGCGAGGCGCTCCGCTACGCCCAGCTGGGCATCGTGATCCTCATCCTCGACCAATCGCAGATCGCATCGGGTCGGCAGCGCATCTGGACGTTCACGTCACAGGATCGGAGCGAGGCCATCGCATCGGTCGTGAGCGCGCGTCGCGCCCTCGACCTGCTCGCCGCGCGCGCCGACGTGGACCGAACGCGGCTCGGCTTCTTCGGCTTCAGCTACGGCGCGTGGCTGGGCGTCATGGCCGACGCGGTCGACGGCCGGATCGCGCTCACCGTGCTGCGGTCTGGCGGACCGCAGATCCTCGAGGCGATCGCGCGGTCCGCGGGTCATTCGGGCGGCTATTCGAGTGCGGGCTTCGCCGACTACCAGGCGCTCATGAAGAGCGTCGACCAGATCCGCTACGCGCCGTCGGTCCGAGGCCCTGTGCTCGTCCAGAACGGCAGCCAGGACCCGACCTACACCGCCGACGAGATGCGGATCTGGCAGGAGGCCATCGGCGGCGACAAGACGGTCCGCACGTACGCGGCCGGTCACGCGCTCGACGAGACGTCGATGGTCGACGTCATCGCCTGGCTCCGCGAGAAGTGGGGCCTGCGAAGCTAGCCGATCGCCTGCGCGAGATCTTCGATGAGGTCGGCCACTGTCTCGATGCCGACCGAGAGCCGGACGAGACCGGCGGGGGGCGCGAGCTTCGTCCCGCGCACGGAGCCGTGGGTCATCGCCAGCGGAAGCTCGATCAATGATTCGACGCCGCCAAGCGACTCCGCGAGAGCGAAGATCTTCGTGCGCGCGACCATGCGCTTCGCCGCGGCCTCGCCACCGGCGAGCTCGAAGCTCAGCATGCCGCCGAAGCTCTTCATCTGGCGCCTCGCGAGGTCGTGCTGCGGATGCGAGCGCAGACCGGGGTAGTTCACGCGCTTCACCTTCGGGTGCTCGGTGAGCCATTCGGCGACGGCCTGGCCGTTCACCGAGTGTCGTTCCATGCGCACCGCGAGGGTCTTCGCCCCCCGCAGCACCAGCCACGCATCCCAGGGACCGGGGACCCCGCCGGCGGCGTTCTGGAGAAAGGCCAGCTTCGCGCGCAGCGCCTCATCTCTTCCGACGAGCGCGCCGCCAACGACATCGGAATGACCACCGATGTACTTCGTGGTCGAGTGGAGGACGACGTCGGCGCCGTGCGCGAGCGGGTTCTGCAGATATGGCGAAGCGAAGGTGTTATCGGCGACGGAGAGCGCCTTGGCCTCACTTGCCAGCTCCGCGATCGCCGCGATGTCGACGATCTTGAGGAGTGGGTTCGTGGGCGTCTCGATCCACACGAGCTTCGTCTTCTTGCGCAGGGCCCTGCGCACGTTGGCGGGATCGCGCATGTCGACGACCGTCAGGGCGAGGCCGAGGCGGTCGAAGACCCGGGCGAAGAGCCGGAACGTCCCGCCGTACACGTCGTCCCCGAGAACGATGTGATCGCCCGCCGAGAGAAGGTGCGCGATCGCGTCCGTCGCCGCCATTCCCGAGGCGAAGGCCAGACCCCAGGAGCCGTCCTCGAGCGCCGCGAGCGCCGTCTCGAGCGCGGTGCGCGTCGGGTTGCCGGTGCGCGCGTACTCGTAGCCCTTGTTCTTGCCGACGGCTTCCTGCGCGAAGGTCGAGGTCTGGAAGATCGGAATGTTGACGGAGCCGGTGAGCCCCTCCGGCTCCTGGCCCGCGTGGATCGCGAGCGTCTCGAAACCGGGCTTGGAGCGTGGGTTCTTCGCCATGACCGCAGTATGCCGGGCGAGCTGACGCTCGGTCTCGGTCCGTACGTCGGCTCAGCGGCGCCGCCTCTGGGAAAGCTCGACCGATTCCGCCCCGGCGTCGATGCCCTCCGGCCGCTGCTTCTCCACCCGCATGCGGACCGCGATATCCATCGCCGCGGCCAGGTCGTCCCGCTCGACGGCCAGGCGCCGATCGGCGTTCAGCGATGTGCCCGCGCACCGCAGGCCGCGGATGCTGACCCAGCCGGGGAGCTCCTCCTTCCTCACCGAGCGTGCGCCTCGCAGCTTGCCGGCCACGGGCGCGGCACGCCCAGTGCAGACTCAGGGACGATGGCGATCGCCGACCACATCCCCGCCGAGGCCGCCCTCCCGACACGCTTTGGGGACTTCCGCATCGCCGTGTTCCGCGCGCTCGGTACCGAGGTGATCACGATCTCGCGCGGGGCGCTCGCCGGCCAAGGACCGACGCTCGTTCGGCTGCACTCCGAGTGCCTGACCGGGGATGCGCTCGGCTCGCTGCGCTGTGACTGCGGCGAGCAGCTCCAGGCCGCTCTCGAGGCGATCGCCCGCGAGGGGCGGGGCGTCGTGCTGTACCTGCGGCACGAGGGGAGAGGCATCGGCCTGTTCGACAAGGTACGCGCGTACGCGCTGCAGGACCGCGGGTTCGACACCGTCGACGCGAACGTGGCCCTCGGCCTGCCGATCGACGCGCGCGACTACACCGCGGCCGCTTGGGTCCTGGGGCAGCTCGGCATCGGGGACGTCCGGCTCATCACGAACAACCCGGCGAAGATCGAGGCACTGCGCGGGCAGGGAGTGAACATCGTCGAGCGGGTGCCGGTGGAGATGGCACCGAACCCGACGAATGCCGGCTATCTCAAGGTCAAGGCCGACCGCATGGGCCATCTCCTCGAGCTTCCCGACGTGTTCTCGTCCGATGGCATGCCGATCCCGCTGCGGCGACCACTGGTCACTGTGCACTACGCGCAGACGATCGATGGGCGCATCGCGGCGCGCACCGGTGACGCGCGCTGGGTCAGCGGGGAGCGCGCCCTGCGTCTCGCGCACGAATTGCGCGCATCGCACAACGCGATCATGGTCGGGATCGGCACGGTGCTGGCCGACGATCCGCGGCTCACAACACGTCTGGTCAAGGGCACATCGCCCGTGCGGGTCATCGTCGACAGCACGCTGCGGCTGCCGCTCGACGCCAACGTGCTCGCCGACAGGACATCGCCGACGATCGTGGCGACAAGTGGGACGGCTTCAGAAGAGAGAGCCGACGCCATACGAGCGCGCGGTGGTCGGATCTTGCGCGTGCCCGCCACCGCTAGCGGGGCCGTGGACCTCGCCGCCGTCCTCGCGGTGCTGCGCCGCGAGGGCATCACAACACTGCTCATCGAGGGCGGACGCGGGATCATCACCTCCGCGCTTCGCGAGCAGCTGGTCGATCGGCTGACCGTGTGCATCGCTCCGAAGGTGATCGGCGAGGGCATCGAGGCCGTGGGCGACCTGTCGATCGATTACCTGCGGGACGCGGTCACGTTCACCAGATCCCGTTTCATCTCGTGCGGCGAGGACGTCGTCTTCTACGGTGAGCCGGCGAAGGGCACGCCACCCCGGAGCGCGCAGTGACCGCCGCGGTGTGGTTCCCCCGTGCGCGCGCCGTGGAGATACGCGAGGAGCCGATCGGTGACCCGGGACCCGGTGAGGTGCGGATCCGCGCGGTGATCTCCGCGCTGAGCCACGGCACCGAGCGCCTGGTCTACCGCGGCGAGGTCGATCCCGGCCTCGCGCTCGACCTGCCGACGCTCGCCGGCGGGTACGGCTTCCCGGTGAAGTTCGGATACGCGAGCGTCGGTCGGGTGGTCGCTGCCGGACGAGACGTCGGAGCGATGCGCGAGGGCGACCTCGTCTTCGCGCTGCATCCGCATCAGGAGGAGTACGTCCTTGCGGCGACGCTCGCGCATCGTTTGCCCGAGGGCCTCGCGCCCGAGGCCGGCGTGTTCCTCGCGAACCTGGATACCGCGGTGAACGTGGTGCTCGACGCAAAGCCACGCCTCGCGGAGAACGTGATCGTCTTCGGGCAGGGCGTCGTCGGCCTGCTCGTGACACAGCTGCTCCGGCGCGCCGGTGCGCGAGTGATCGCGGTCGAGCCCGCCGCGAGGCGCGCCGCGATGTCAGCACGCTGCGGCGCCGACCCCGTCCTGGTCCCGTCGGACCTCTCGCTCGTGCCCCAGCTCACCGGCGGTCGCGGGGCGGACATCGCGGTCGAGGCGAGCGGCAACGCGGCGGCCCTTCAGCAGGCGATCGACAGCGTCGCGGTCGAGGGCACGATCGTGGTGTGCTCGTGGTATGGCGAGAAGCCGGTGACGCTCGACCTGGGCGGCCGGTTCCATCGGGGGCGTCTGCGCATCGTGAGCTCGCAGGTCGGCGGCATCGATCCTTCCCTCGCGCCAAGGTGGGACCGCGCGCGACGGCTGGCCGTCGCAGCCGAGCTGCTGACCGAGCTTCGCCTTGCGGAGCTCATCACGCACCGGTTCCCCTTCGCGCGCGCGGCGGACGCGTACGCGGTCCTCGACGAGCGCCCCGCGGACACCGTGCAGGTCGTGTTGGACTATTCCTAGGGTCCTCTTCATCACCGCGGGCGATCTGCGGCACGCGAGCGGCGGCAACATCTACGCGCGACACATGCTCGCGGCACTGCGACGGAACGGCCTGCGTGTCGACACGCTTGCGCTCGGCCGCGGCGGCTCCGCCGCGAAACGCCGCCGGCTCCGCGCCGACGTGGCGATCGTCGACACGATCGCCGCGAGCCAAGCGGTCCCGATCATCGCGCGGCTTCGCGCGGACGGGTCGCGGGTGATCACGCTGGCGCTCATGGCGCGCGGTGCGGCGCGGCTGGCACGTTTGTCGGATCGCGTCATCGCCGTCAGCCACGCGCTCGCCGAGGAGCTGCGACGGAGCGGCATCGCGCGCTCGCGGATCGTGGCGATCGCACCAGGGCTGGATCGCGTCGCACGCGCTCGGCGAACGCCTGGTCCCGTGCGTGTGCTGTGCGTCGCCAATTGGTCGGCAACGAAGGGCATCCACACCCTGCTGGACGCCGCGTCGCGCGTCCCGGGCATATCGCTCGACCTCGTCGGGGCGGCGGTCGATGCGGAGTACGCGCGGCGGGTCAGGGCGCTTGGCCGGCGACCCCGGCTGGCTGGTCGCGTCCGCGAGCGCGGCGTGCTGCGAGGAGCCCGCCTGGCGCGCGCGTACCGCGGCGCGTCGCTGTTCGCGCTGCCCTCGACGGAGGAGAGCTACGGAATGGCGTTGAGTGAGGCGCTCGCGTACGGGTTGCCGGTCATCGCCTGCGACATCCCGGCGACGCGCGAGGTCACGGGGGATGCGGCCATCCTCGTCGCGCCCCGGCGCGTCGCGCCGCTGATCGAGGCGCTGCGACGCCTCGCGGGCGACGAGCGCGCTCGCGCGGCGCTCTCGCGGCGCGCGCGTGCGCGGGCGCGAGCGTTACCGACATGGGAGCGTTCCGAGCGGGAATTCGTGCGCGTCGTGCGCGGACTCAGCGCGCGCGGCGTTGGTGCGCGACGAACTCCAGGAGGTCGGCCTTCGTAATGATCGAAACGGGACGCTCGTCGGATGCGGCGAGCAGCGCCGGCGCGCCCGCGGAAAGCTCCGCGTAGAGCCGTTCGACATCCTCGCTGGCCTGGACGATGGGGAACGGCGCCTCCATCACGCGCTCGACCTTCTCCTCGACCAGCGCGGGGTCCCGGAAGACGCGATCGAGCATCGTTCGCTCCTGCACGCTGCCGACGATGTCGCTGGTCAGGTTCGCCTCGCCGTCGGCGACGACCGGTATCTGCGAGATCCCATATCGCTGCATCGTCTCGATGGCCGAACGGACCGTCTGGCCCTTCGAAACGACGATGAGCCCCGGCGTGCCGATCCGGTCCCTCACGACATCGAGCACCGTGGCCTGCACCGGATAGCGCTGCAGATAGCCGTTCTGGCGCATCCACTCGTCGTTGAAGATCTTCGAGAGATAGGAGCGTCCCGAGTCCGCGAACAGCACGACGACGACCGCCGAGTCGTCGAGCTCCTTCGCGACCTCGAGCGCGGCGAACATCGCCGTGCCGGAGGATCCGCCCACGAGAATGCCCTCCTCGCGCGTGAGGCGACGCGCGGTCAGGAACGAGTCGCGATCGGTCACACGCATCCAACGGTCGACCAGCGCGGGATCGAACGTGCCGGGATAGAAGTCCTCGCCGATCCCCTCGACCTTGTACGGATGGATGTCGCCGGTGTAGAGGGAGCCCTCGGGGTCGGCTCCGATGATCTGGATCTTCGGATCCTTCTCCTTCAGGAAGCGGCCCGCACCGCTGATCGTCCCGCCCGTGCCGACGCCGCTCACGAAGTGCGTGATCTTTCCGTCGGTCTGCTTCCAGAGCTCGGGACCGGTGGTGCGGTAGTGCGCCTCGGGGTTCATCGCGTTGTAGTACTGATTGGGCAGGAACCCGCCGGGGGTCTCCTTCGCGATGCGCTCGGCGACCTTGTAGTACGACTCGGGTGACTCGGGGGGCACCGCCGTGGGACAGATCACGACCTCGGCGCCAAACGCGCGGAGCAGGTCGCGCTTCTCCTGGCTCTGCTTGTCGGCCATCGTGCATACGAGCCGATAGCCCTTGAGCGCCGCCGCGATCGCGAGGCCGACGCCGGTGTTGCCGCTCGTGGGCTCCACGATCGTGCCCCCGGGCTTCAGCAGCCCGCGCCGTTCCGCGTCCTCGATCATCCGAATGCCGATGCGATCCTTCACCGAGCCGCCGGGATTGAGGTGTTCCATCTTGGCGAGGATCGCCGGCCGCAGGCCGCGACCGATGCGCGATAACCGTACCAGCGGAGTGTTGCCGACGATCGCGAGGACGTCGGGCGCGATATCCATGCCGAGTGGATGGTAGAGGGGCGATCTAGTTGGTGCGGCGATCCGCGAGCAGATACACACCCAGTGCGATGAACAGCAGCGGCACGAACATCGGCTGGAACCAGCTCGGCATGAGGTCGCCGCGCCCATACAGCGTGAGCACCGCGACGATGCCGAGGAGCAGCGCGGGCACGAGTGGCGCGGGCCGCGCGGGCTCCGTCACGAACACGATGAAGAACCCGACGGCGAGCGCGCCGAGGAAGATCGGCGCGGCGAGATCGTTCGATAGCCCGAGCCAGCCTGGGATCACGAGCCCGAGGCCGAACGTGATGAGCGCGGCCGCGGGCACGAGATACACGTACTGGTGCGTGCCGACGAGCCACGCGGCGCCGAACGCGAGACCGAGCGCGAGGAAGAGGTACGCGCTCGCGTTCTGGACACCGAACGCTTGCAGGAGGAAGGGCACGCCGACGGCGATCAGGACGGCGCCGCCCAGGACACCGCGGCGAAGCGGCTGCGCACCACGCATGCTCGTCGCGGAGTCTAGTTGGCGGAGGCGGGAAGCTGACCCGCCGGGAGCCCGCGCGGCGCGGCGCCCTGCAAGGACTCCGAGTAGAGGAGTCCGCTCCCCGTGTTGAAGACGACGACGCGCTCACCGTCGCGGATCCAGCCGCTCGCCCGCAAGCGCGCTGTCGCCGCGAGCGCGGCTCCACCTTCGGGACAGACGAGCAACCCCTCCTGCTCGCCCGCGGCACGCATGTGCGTGGCTGTCTCGTCATCGGTCACGGCCATCGCGATGCCGCCCGACTCGCGCAGCGCGCGCAGCACGATGAAGTCACCGAGCGCCTTCGGTACGCGGATGCCGGCGGCGAACGTCGTGGGGTCCGGCCACATCTGCGACTCGGTCGCGCCCTCCTCGAATGCACGCACGATCGGCGCGCATCCCGTCGATTGAACGGCGACGAACCGCGTGCGCGCCTCTTCGCGGAGCCAGCCGATAGCGCGCAGCTCCGCGAACGCCTTCCACATCCCGATGAGGCCGACGCCGCCGCCGGTCGGATACACGATGACGTCGGGGAGCGTCCAGCCGAGCTGCTCGGCGACCTCGAAACCCATCGTCTTCTTTCCCTCGATGCGGTAGGGCTCTTTCAGCGTCGAGGCGTCGTACCAGCCTCGCTCGGCGCAGGCCCTCCGCACGACCGCGCCGGCGTCGGCGATCGATCCCGGGACGAGCCACACGTCCGCGCCATACGCCGCCGTCTCGCGCTGGATCACCTGCGGCGTCGTCTCGGGCATGACCGTGACCACACGTATCCCGGCACGCGCGCCATACGCGGCCCAGGCCGCGCCCGCGTTCCCGGCCGTCGGCAGCGCGATAGTGCCGACGCCGAGCTCCTTCGCGCGCGTCACGCCGACAGCGGCGCCTCGTGCCTTGAAGGAGCCGGTCGGCAGCAGTCCCTCGTCCTTTATCTGCAGCGCATCCAGGCCGAGGGTGGCGCCGAGCCGCGGAGTGTCGAGCAGCGGCGTGTTGTTCTCGCCGAGCGTGACGATGGCCGCGTCGCGCTCGACCGGGAGCAGCTCGCGATAGCGCCACAGTGTGGCCGGACGCATGCGGAGCTCTTCACGCTCGACCGCGGCGTGAACGCGCCGTAGGTCGTAGCGCACCAGGAGCGGGCCGCCGTCGCTCGCGCAGACCTGCATCCGCGTATCGAGCTGAGAGTATTCGCAGCCGCAGCGCGCGCACTCGAGGTGCGTCGCGAACGAGGTCACGCGACGCGTTCGATCTTCGCGCCGAGGCTCCGGAGGCGTTCGTCGAGCGCCTCGTAGCCGCGATCGATCTGCTCGATGTTGTTGATCACGCTCCGGCCATCGGCGCACAGCGCTGCCGCGAGCAGCGCCATCCCCGCGCGGATGTCGGGGCTGCGGAGCTCCGCGGCCCGCAGCTTCGCCGGCCCCATGACCACGGCCCGATGGGGGTCGGCGAGCACGATCTTCGCGCCCATCTCGCGCGTAAGCGTATCGACGAAATACAGACGTCCCTCGAACATCCACTCGTGGATGATGACGACACCCTCGGCCTGCGTCGCGTATGCGGTCGCGATGCTCGTAAGGTCCGTGGGGAAGCCGGGCCACACCTGCGGCTTGAGCTCCGGGATCGCGCCGCCGAGGTCTGGCTCGATGACGTAGCGCTCGCTCCGGGCCACGAACAGCTCGCTGCCCCGCATCTCGGTGGTGATGCCGAGGCGCTTGAAGACGAAGCGCGTCATGCGCAGATCCTCTGGCACGACGTTCCGGATGGTCGCCTCGCCGTGCGTCATCGCGATCGTCGCGATGAGCGAACCGACCTCCATGTGATCGCTGAGGATGGTGTGGTCGCATCCGCGCAGCCGGTCGGTCCCCTCGATGGCCAGGGTATTCGTGCCGATACCACTGATGTTCGCGCCCATCGAGACGAGCGCCCGAGCGAGCTGCTGCACGTGCGGCTCGCTCGCGGCGTTGCGCAGCGTCGTTCGGCCTGTCGCGACCGTCGCGGCCATGATCGCGTTCTCCGTCGCGGTCACGCTCGGCTCGTCGAGCACGATGTCGGCGCCGCGGAGCTCGCGGGCGGACACCGCGAAGCCCCCGCCGCTCATGTCCAGCGTGGCGCCAAGCTCGGCGAGGGCGAGGAAGTGCGTGTCCGGACGCCGGCGACCGATGATGTCGCCGCCCGGCTGACCGAGCCGCGCGCGTTTCCGGCGCGACAGCAGGGGTGCGGCGAAGAGCAACGACGGCCGTATCTCCCGTGCCAGGTTGGCGGGCAGCTCATCGGTGCGGAGATCCCTCGCGGTGATGCGGACGGTGTGTGGATCGAGGTCCTCGACGCTCGCACCGAGCGCGACGGCGATCTCGAGCATGCTCCGCACGTCCTTGATGCGTGGGACGTTCCGCAGCGTCATCGGCTCGTCCGTGAGCAGCGCCGCCGCGATCAGCGGAAGCGCCTCGTTCTTGTTGCCGGCCGGGGTGATGGACCCGCGCAACGGCGTGCCGCCTTCGACGATGAATCGCGCCATCGGCGGCTAGCCTAGCCGCTGTTGCGCCGCGTGCCCGCGCGAGCCACGAGCGTCTAGTACCCCACCGCGACCGCGGGTTTCAACGCGTCAACACCGCCGCGGAGCGTCCCCGTCGCCGCGTCGACCATGATCGCCTGCGGCCGGGCGAACCACGCCGACATGAGCGTCTCTTCCTTCAGCTCGATCGCGTGCCCGCGCTCGGAGAGCTCGGCGCGCACGCTCGCGGGCACGCGCGCATCCACCAGGAGCCCCTCGCCCTCGTCGTGTACGCGCGGACGGTTCACCGCGTCCTGGGGACCGTCGCCGAAGTCGACGACGTTGACGATCGATTGCGTGACCGCGCTCATGATCTTGCGGCCGCCGGGCGCGCCCACAGCCAGGAATGGCCGAGCGTCCTTTAGCAGAAGGCTCGGCGACCCGGCCCAGAGGACTCGCTTTCCCGGCGCGACCGAGTTGGGATGCCCCGGCACGGGATCGAACCAGGTCATCGTGTCGAGCAACACGACACCGGTGCCCTTCGGCACGTATCCCGACCCGAAGCCCTGGCCCAGGGTCTGCGTCAGGGCGACCATCGTGCGATCCCGGTCGATCACGTTCAGATGCGTCGTGTGATCCGCGAGCGATGAGAAGCGGTGCAGGAATGCACCACGCAGCGCCTCGGCCACCAGATGCAGATGGTCCGCGCTGCCCTGCCCGGCGGCGCCGAGCGCGAACGGGTCCAGGATCGTGAGGGCCCGAGCCACCGTCGGGCCGCCGGTGAGACCCGGGAGCGTCAGCAGCTGGTGGCCGTGATACATCGTGGCGAGCGGCACCGCCTCGCTTGGCGCGTAGCCGCGCAGATCATCCTCGGCGAGGATCCCGCCGCCCGCGCGCACGCCGGCAGCGATCGCGCTGCCGAGCTCGCCCTCGTACAGGACGCGCGGTCCGTCGCGAGCGATCGCCTCCAGCGCGTTCGCGAGATCGCGCTGGACCAGCTTGTCCGAGGGCTCGGTGCCGATCGGCGGACGAAGCGGCGCGCCGGACGGACGGAAGAAGATCCGTTTGGCGTCGCCTGCCTTCGAGAGCCGCTCGTGATACATCGCGAGCGAGAGACTGACGTACCAGTCGACCTCGAAGCCATCGCGAGCGATGTCGATCGCCGGCTCCATCACGCGCGAGCGCGGCATCGTTCCGTGACGGTCGAGCGCGTGACACAGCGCCGCGACCTGACCGGGCACTCCGACCGAGAGCGGCCCCTCGATATTCGCGCCGTCCTTCACCGCGGGCCACGCGTACATCCCCGCGCGCGCCCCACCACCGAGGAGCTCGAACATGTCCGGCCGCGCGGCCTTCGGCGCTCGCGTCCCCCCGTCGATGGCCGTCGACGTGCCGCCCGCCCGGCGAATCACGAGACCCGCGATACCGCCGATCCCGCTCGTGAACGGCTCCACCACGCCCATTACGAACGCCGCCGCCACGGCCGCGTCGACGGCATTGCCACCCTCGCGCATGATCTCGACACCGGCCTCCGCGGCGAGGTGGTGCTCGGCCGTGACCATGCCGTTCCGCGCGACGGCCTCGGTCTTGGAGTGCAGCCACTCGCTGCGGACGACATGCATGCCGCGCGAGGATAGCCGCCTGATGGCGTACTCTCGCTCGCCGTGGAGCCTGCCGACCTCCTGCGCTTCAA
The DNA here is from genome assembly GCA_041486085.1 of Candidatus Limnocylindria bacterium. GTDB lineage: Bacteria > Chloroflexota > Limnocylindria > P2-11E > P2-11E > CF-39. Next base: position 45,183 of record JBGPKU010000002.1, read on the forward strand.
GACCGTTGCCGAGGTGGCGGTCTCACCCGACGGATCCGCCGTCGCCTACACGGTGTCGGCCATCGACCGCGACGCTGACGACTACCGCACGACGATCTGGGTGTCGAACGCGCAAGCGGACGCAGGCAGCGCCGGCATCCGCGACGCGATACACCCGAGGCGTCTCACGACCGGTCCGAAAAAGGACTCGTCGCCGCGCTGGTCGCCGGACGGCAGGTGGATCGCGTTCCTCTCCGATCGCGAAGGGGACAGGGCCCAGCTCTACGTGGTCGCCGCCGCGGGTGGCGAGGAACGGCGCCTGACCGAGGCGCCGCTCGGCGCGTACCCCGCAACCTGGTCGCCTGACTCGACGAAGATCGCCTTCGCCGCGCGCGTTCCGAACATGCCGCCACCCGCGGAGGGCGATGCGCGCAAACGCTGGGAGCAGCGGCCGCGTCACGTCACGAAGGCGCAGTACAAGGCCGACGGACAGGGCTACACCTTCGATGCTCGGGCGCATCTCTTCCTCCTCGAGGTCGCGAGCGGCACGATCCGGCAGATCACCGATGGCGACTGCGAGGACCGCGCCGAATCGTGGTCGCTCGACGGCAAGCGCATCGCCTGGTCGCGCACGCGCGGCGGCCGCACGGAGTACGCGTGGTCGGACATACACGTCGCGAACCACGACGGGTCGGAGCCCAAACGGCTCACGAGCGATGCCGGCCGAGCGACGTCGCCGACCTGGTCGCCCGACGGCAAGTGGATCGCGTTCTATGCCTACGACGAGCAGACGCCGTGGATCGGAGACCCGATGATCCGGCCCTGGATCGTGTCGGCGGCCGGCGGCGGCGCGCGCTGCGTCACCAAGGACTACGACCGGGGCGTCACGGTCCTCCCGCCGCCCGCGGTCACACCGGGCCCGGCGTGGTCACCGGACGGGACGACGCTGACCACGATCTTCTCGGACAAGGGCGACGCGCATGTCGTCCGCGTCCGCGTCGCGAACGGCGCGACCACGACCGTCGTCGGGGGAGAGCGTCAGGTCACCTACCTCGGTACCTCGGCGGGTAAGCGCCTCGCATATGCCGCCGCCGACCCGCGCGATCCGTCCGAGCTCTACGCCGCCGGCTGGGACGGGTCCGGAGAGCGTCGGCTCACGCGGCTCAACGACGAGGTCGTCGGCGCGCTGGGCGCGGCCATCCCGCAGCGCCGCGTCTTCGACACGCCGAACGGCAAGATCGAAGGCTGGGTCATCGCACCACGCGCAGGAAGCGGCCCGGCGCCGCTCATCGTCGACATTCACGGCGGCCCTGCCGGGTTCGCGGGCGACGCGTTCTCGCTCTCCTACTTCTTCAAGTACGTCCTCGCGTCACAGGGCTGGGCGGTGCTCTCGCTCAACCCGACCGGGTCGGGTTCGTACGGCCGCGATCACGCGCACGGCATTCGCGGCCGGTGGGGCGAGCACGATCTTCCCGAGCAGCTCGCCGCGATCGACATGCTTGTGGCCGACGGCGTCGCGGATCCGCGGCGGCTCGCGGTCGCGGGCTATTCCTATGGCGGCTTCATGACGTCGTGGACGATCGGACACAGCGACCGCTTCAAGGCTGCGGTCGTCGGCGCGCCCGTCGTCGATCAGGAGTCCTTTTTCGGCACCTCTGATATCGGCATGTGGTTTGCCCCGTGGGAGCTCGGCGCGGAGTTCCCGCGCGATCGTGAAACGCTGCGCCGGTTCTCGCCGATCAGCTACATCGACAAGGTGCGGACTCCGACGCTCGTGCTGCACGGTGAAGCCGACGACCGATGCCCGATCGGGCAGGGAGAACAGCTCTTTGCCGCGTTGCTCGCGTGCGGGCAGGTCGAGACGGAGTTCGTGCGCTACCCCGGTGGCTCGCACCTCTTCATCGTGTCGGGAAGGCCGAGCCATCGCGTCGACTTCAACGCGCGCATCGCGGACTGGGTCTCCAGACACACGCGCTGACACCAGCCTGTCACGTCCATCACACGGTGCGGTGATTAGAGTTGGTGAACCCATGCGGATCAGCGCGCTCCTCCTCGCCATCCTCCTTGCGGCGTGCTCTCCGAGCACGGCGACGCCTGCGCGCGATCCGCTCGCCGGCCTCTACAAGATCGGCGGCGGCGACGCGTCCATCGATATCGTGAAAGCGCTGACCGACGCGTATGCCGCCAAGCATGCCGGTGTGAAGTTCGATCTCGATACCAGCCTCGGTTCGGACGCCGCAGTGAAGCTTGCCGGCGACGGCACGCTCGACCTCGGCATGGCAAGTCGCGAGCTGACGAGCGCCGAGCAGCTGCTCGTCGATCGTCACCCTATCGGGGTCGCCGGCACCGCGGTCGCAGTGAATGCGCAGAACCTGGTGCGGACGCTCTCGTCGGAGGACGTCGCGAACATCTACGCGGGCAGGGCCGCGAACTGGACCGTCTTCGGCGGTGAGCGGATGAACATCGTCGCCCTCGTCCGCGAGAAGGGCTCGAGCGCCCGCACGACGTTCGAGAACGTGATCTTCGACGGCAAGCCTTCGTACAGCGTGAACGTGCTCGAGATCAGCGGCGGGGATCAGATGCGCCAGTCGATCAGCGGCCAGCGCGCCGCGGTCGGGATCATCGGCGTGACCGGCAAAGACCCGGAGGTCGCCGGGATCCGCATCGTCGGCATCGACGGCGTGATGCCGACGAAGGCGACTCTCACCGACGGCACGTACAAGCTGCGCCGCCCGCTCTATCTGCTGACGCCCAAGAGCGGTTCGGTCAAGCCGGCGGTCACGTCGTTCCTCGAGTTCGTGAACGGCCCGGACGGCCGGAAGATCCTCGACCGCTTCTAGCCCCGTACCCTTTTGCCGTGGGCTACCGCGCGATAGGCTTCGACCTCCTCACGGCGCTCCTCGACACGTGGACGCTCTGGGCAGCCGTCGCCGGCGACCGTGACACGGGGATGCGCTGGCACGGCGCCTCTCAACAGCTTCTTCGCGGACGCGCATACCGGCCGTTCGAGGACATCGTCAGGGAATCGGCCGCAGAGATCGGCGTCCCGGCCGCGAAGGCTGACGAGCTCTTGCGCCGCTGGGGCGAGTTCGAGCCGTGGCCCGACGTGCCAAAGGTCCTGTCTCGGCTCGGCGACCGCACCCGCTTCATCGTGACGAACTGCTCGCGCGAGCTCGGGCTGCGCGCGGCACGCAGGGCCGGGTCGTTCGATCTGGTGATGACCGCCGAGGAGGCCGGCGCGTACAAACCCGATCCACGTCCCTACCGCGCCGCGCTCGAACGGCTCGGACTGGGCGGCGGCGAGGTGCTCTTCGTCGCGGGATCCGCGCACGACGTCGGCGGCGCCGCGCGCGCGGGCATGGACGTGTATTGGGCGAATCGCGGGAACGTCGCCGCGCCGGACGACGCCTTCGCGATGCGCACCGCGCCCGACATGCGCGGGCTGCCCGCGCTCGTGGGGGGCTAGAGATACCGCTCGGACGCGACGCGATCGTCGAGCGCGACGACGGCTCGCAGGACGAACCGAGGAACGATCTCGACTGGCTCGATTGGGTCGCGGCCGGCGACACGCGGAGCTGGTGCCGGAACGATCTGCTGATGGATTGGCTGAACGAGTACGGGCAGGCGCATGGCTTCGTTCCCGACCACGCTCTGGCGGGCTACGACGACACCTTCGACCTCGGGCGATTCTTGATGCAGCAAGGGCGCGGCTTCGAGCGCGCGCTCATCGGGGATCTCGCCACGCGCTGGGAGGTCGTACGGATCGCGACCCGGCCCGTCGATGCACGCTCGCTCGACGCCGCCCACGCGACATGGGAGGCGATGCGGGCGGGCATCGCCATCATCGCCGGCGCCGTCCTGCGGGACCCGCAGCTGCGCACGTTCGGCATCGCTGACCTCCTTGTGCGGAGCGACGTGCTCGGTGAGCTCTGTCCCGACGCCTTCTTCGGTGATCCGCTCGAGCTGCCGGTCATCGGTCTCTCGCACGGGCGCCATTACCGCGTGGTCGAGATCAAGTTCCAGATGGTCGAGCTCCTGCGGAACGGCGACCTCACGACGGCCGCGGGCGAGCTCGACACGCTGGTGCAGACGTGGATCTACAACGAAGCGCTCGGACGGATGCAGGGATACACGCCGCCCGCGGCGTACGTGGCCGGGCGCGGCTGGAAGCAGCAGGACGAGCGGGGCGACCGCTGCTGGGATCGGCTCGGTCGGATCCGCCACGACGTGTTCGTCCGCGGCCGCGGCCTGGAGCTGCGAGACGTCGTGCAGCAGGCGACCGCCTGGATCCGGCGCGTCCGCACCGAGGGCGCGGAATGGCGCGTTCTGCCCCTGCCGTCGGTGCCGGAGCTCTGGCCGAACATGAAATCCGATCAAGGCGGCTGGCACGACGCGAAAGCGCGGATCGCGAAGGAGCTCGCGGAGCTCACGCTTCTCCCGCGGGTCGGCGTGATCGAGCGGCAGCGAGCGCACGCCAGCGGCATCACGCGCTGGGACGACCCGCGTCTCGACGCGTCCCTGTTCGGCATCACCGCGCGCGAGACCGCGATCCTCGATGCCGTCCTCGCTGTGAACCGGGACGGCGGTCCTCCGCTGCGTCCCGCGCGCCTTCGCGACGGTGACTGGCGCAGGCCCTCGCCGCTCGAGGTGTTCGTCGACTTCGAATTCCTGCAGGACCTGGCGGACGACTTCACCTCCTTTCCGCGCAAGGGCGGTCAGGCGCTGATCTTCCAGATCGGTTGTGGCACGCACCGCGACGGTGACTGGCGCTTCCGCCAGTTCACGGTGGACGACCTTTCAATCGACGCGGAGGCCAAGATGATCGACGAGTGGCTCGGCTACCTCAGGGCCCTGTGCGCGGCGACGGCTACGGACCTTGGTGAAGCGCGACTCGTGCACTGGTCGCCCGCGGAGCAGAGCAACTTCGAGCGTGCGTACGACAACGCGCGCGCCCGCCATCCCGACCGCGCGTGGCCGGAGCTTCCGTGGTACGACCTGCTCAAGGACGTCGTGCAGGCCGAGCCGGTCGTGGTCAAGGGCGCGTTCTCGTTCTCGCTCAAATCGATCGCACGCTCGATGCGCGCGAACGGACTCATCGTCACCGATTGGGGGGAGGGACTTGCCGACGGCGCCGGCGCGATGGCCGGGGCGTGGAACGCCGCGGTGGAGGCGAAGCGCCGCGGCGTCGCGCTGGGCGACACCGACACGATGCGGGAGGTTGCCCGCTACAACGAGGTCGACTGTCGCGTCATGGCCGAGATCCTCGCGCATCTGCGGCAGGAGCATTAGCTCCCGGAGGGATAGGCGTCATCCTCGAAGGAGGCGCTGCGGCGACACACCGACCCGCCTGATCTCGCCGGTCGCCTCGAGATTGACGATGAGCATCACCTTGCCGATGAGCTCGTGGGCCCTCCTCGATGCTCGGCGCGCGCTTGCCCTGCGGATGCTTGAGCTGTGTGCGGGCTCCGGTCACGGTGAGGTCCGCGCCAGCGCGACTTCCAGCTCGCGTCCGACGCGCAGCGCGGCCCGGCTCAGCAGTCGTAGCGCGTCGCGGGTCCGCGTGATGACCTCCGCGCTGTCCTTGGCATCGATCCGCGCGAGGAAAGCATCCGCATCCGCGGCGAGCGCGGGCGGCGTCAGCTGTCCCAGGGCCATGAGCGCCCCGTTTCGCACCATCGCCTCGAGCGGGGCGATGCGCGAGGCGTAGCGGTCCTGAAAGTGCCGCCAATAGCGCTCGCGCGCCGCGATGTTGCGAAGACCGATCTGGTACACGGCGGGCAGGTCCTGATCGCGGATCGTCGCGTCGTCGAGACACCCGATGGTGGCCTCGGTCGCCTCCGGGTCGGTGAACGAGGCCAGCGCGTCTTTGAAGCGCTGCTCGTCCTGCGGATCGGTCCCAGCGGCATCGCGCATTCGGGCGACGTAGCGCGCCTGCAGCGCGATGTCGCCGTCGCGCGCGGCGAGCGCCGCGCACGCCGAGACGAGATTGGGGTCCTGGCGATCGCCGTCGAGATGCCGACGCACGCGCCGCGACGCTTCGGCGCGCACCTCGGCCGATCGGGCGAGATCGCCGAGCGCGCGTATCGCTAGTGGACGGAGCTCCTGGTCGTCCTCGGACTCGCCTGCTCGGGCATTCCAACCCAACCGTTGAAGGACCGGACCGAACAGCTTCGCGACCAGCTCGGCGAAGGAGTCACGCGCTTTTGGTGTCAGCGCGTGGATCGCGATCCATTGCAGCTGAGCATGTATCTGCGCGAGCACGGCGCGATCGCTCTCGCCTGCTCGCGAGAGCGCGTGCAAGAGCGCGAGGTACGCCATGCCGTCGATCGCGCCCGCGCGGAACAGCGCCCAGTCGTTATCCACCCACAGCAGCCGCTCGATGTTCTCGAGCGAGCCGACATTGGAGAGCAGCCGGTGGCGCAGCTCCAGGTCGAGCCCGAACCGATAGAAGCCCGCGGCGTGCGCGTTCGGAAAGACCCACTCGCGGTCGAGCTCCGTACTGTCGTTGTCCCCGTCAAGAAGCACGCGCCGCTCGCCGCCTGGGCCGCGGAGAACGATCGGGACGGGCCAACGCTGCGGCGACGGCGGCGCGTCGGGATCGAGGAAGAAGCGTCGCTGGCGCAGGCCCAGGCGGCCCGGCGGGGCCACCACCCGGAGCTCCACGATCGGATGACCGGGTTCGTTGATCCAGCTCTCGGCGACGCGGCTGACGTCCTGGCCGGACGAATCGTCCAGCGCCCGCCAGAAATCGGAGGCGACCGCGCTCGCTCCGGCGAACCGCCGCAGGTACAGGCGCACGCCGTCCCGGAACGCCTCCTCGCCGAGGTACGTCTCCAGCATGCGCAGAACGGCCGCACCCTTCTCGTAGGTGATCGCATCCACCCGCTGGAGCGCTGCGTCCGCGCTCTCGGCGTCGGCATGGATCGCGTGCGTGGAGCCGAGCGAGTCCAGCGCGAACCCGCGCGTCGATCCGGTCACGAAATCCCGCCAGATGTCCCACTCGGGATGCAGCGCGTTCTCGACCTTGTGACCGACGAACGTCGCGAACGACTCGCTGAGCCACAGATCGTCCCACCACGCCAGGGTCGCGAGGTCGCCCCACCACATGTGCGTGAGCTCGTGCGCCGCCACGCTCACGGAGGACTTGAGCGCCCGCGCGCTGGCCTTTCCGGGGCTCGCCGTCACGAGCTCGAGCCGGTAGGTCACGGCGCCCGGATTCTCCATGGCGCCGGCGGGAAAGTCCCGCACTCCGACTCCTTCGACCTTGTCGTATGGATACGCGATGGCGGTGAAGCGCTCGAGCCAATCGATGCAGTCGCGCTGCGCGTCGCGCGCGTACCGCGCGTCGATGGCCAGCCCGCGTGGCACCCAGACGCGCACGGGCACGCCGCCGGACGTCCTCACCTCGGGCGTCCCCTCGAACGGCCCCACCGCGAACGCGAGCAGATACGGCGACAGCGGTGGTGTCTCCGCGAAGCTCCAGCGCGCGCGGCCGGAACCCGCGTCGCTCCGCTCGAGGAGTCGTGCGTTCGCGATCGCTGTCGCGCTCGCCGGCGTCGTCAGCGACAGTGCAAAGCGGGCCTTGAAGGCAGGCTCGTCGAAGCACGGATAGAGCCGCTTCGCCTCCGCGGGCCAGAGCGTCGTGATCGCGTACCGCTCCGCGCCGCTGGTCGAGCGGTACAGCGCTTTCAGATCCGGACGGATGCTGCCGGTGAACTCGAGATCGACGGTGTGCGCCCCGGGCCCAAGCTCTTCTCGGAAGCGAAGCACGACCGCCTCCGCGTCCGGCACGGCCGACGCCTGGCACGACGCAGACACGCGCGTGATCACGAGATCGCGCGCATGAACGACCACCTCCCGCACCGCGACATCGCAGGTGAACTCAAGGCGCTCGGTGCCACGGAACGTCCACGCGTCGAGGTCGAGATCGAAATGCAACGTGTAGCGGACCGGCCGCACCCGCGGATCGAGGCGGAAGTGCGCGATCACACCTTCGCGAGCGCGCCGTCGAGGTCCGCGATGATGTCCTCCACGTCCTCGATCCCGACGGACAGCCGCAGCGTGCCGTCGGAGATACCGAGGCGGGCGCGCTCCTCCGGCGCGACACGACGGTGGGACGAGATGGCCGGATACAGCACCTCACTGAACAGATCGCCGAGCGTCGTCGCGGAGGCCGCGAGCTCGAGCGCGTCCAGGAACCGGAACGCCGCCGCCTTCGTCGCGTCCCCGAGGTCGAACGTCACGACGCCGCCGAAGAGCCCGCCGAACTGCCGCTTCGCCAGCTCGTGCTGCGGATGCGAGGCCAGCCCGGGATACCGGACGCCGGCCACCTTGGGGTGGCGAGCGAGATGGTTCGCGACCTGCCGGGCGCTCTCGCACTGGCGGCGCACCCGCAGCTCGAGGGTGCGCATGCCCCGAATGCACAGCCAGGCCTCGTGCGGCGGGAGGTATGCGCCGTCGAGGATCGTGCGATCGCGCATCGCCTTGGCCACGTCCGCGCTACCCGCGACGCTTCCGCCCATCACGTCGCCATGACCGTTGACGTACTTGGTCAGCGAATGGATCGACACGTCCGCCCCGAGCGAGAGCGGTCGCGCGAGAACGGGCGACGCGAACGTCGCGTCGACGGCCAGACTGGCGCCGTTCGCCTTCGCGAGGCGGGCCAGCGCGGCGATGTCCGTGATCCGCAGCAGCGGATTGGCCATCGCCTCGACGTACAACAGCGCGGTCGGCGACGCCCTGAGGGCGCGGTCGACCGCTGCCAGGTCGGTCGCGTCGACGAATTCGATCTTCGCGCCGCGCTCGCGGATCCACCGCTCGAACAGAGCGCGCACCTGACCGTAGATGTCCTCCTGCGCCACGACCCGACCGCCGCTGGCGACCGCGCACGCGTCGACGAACGCCGCGATGGCGGCCATCCCGCTCGCGAAGCACACCGCCGCGGCCGCACCCTCGATCTCGGCGAGCGCCGACTCGAGCGCCGCTGTTGTCGGTGTTCCGTACCGGCCATAGACGTACCCGCTGATCTCACCGGCGAACACCTCGTCCTGACGGGCAGCGGAGCGGTAGTCGAAGGCCACGCTCTGCACGAGCGGTGGCGCCACAGGTACGCCCTCACCCGGCGGAAGCGTCCGCGCGGAACGGACGACACGCGTGCCCGGGCGGTAGTCCCTCCCCATCGCGGCCGAGTCTAAGCATCGGCGACGTGATGCACCGTCGCGATCGGCTATCCGGCCGTGGTCTTCTCGAGCTCCTCTGCTTCCGCGCGCTCTTCCAATGCGGCCTTCTCGCTGCTCTCGAGCGCCTTCGCGCGCTCGATCAGATCGGCGACCTTCTGGCCGCCCTTGCGCCCGATCTTTTCGAAGTGACCCGAGCCGTACTTCGCGGTGACGGCCTTGCCACCCTTCTTACCGATGCGGCCGAAGAACTCCGGACCGTACTTGGAGGCGGTGCTCGAGCCGCCCATCTTGCCGATCTTCTCGTAGAACTCCGGACCGTACTTCTCGCTCACGAGACGACCGCCCATGCGGCCCGCCTCGGCCACGGTCATGCCACCACCTTGTCTCCTCGCCATGGCCAGCTCCTTTCGATGCGCGACGAAGTAGGGGGCAGGCTGCGTGCCGCACAGGTGTAGAAACCCCCGACAGCCCGTAACGATTTGCCAACGATGCGCGGCCCGAGGCCTACGCCGGCAGGATCTCCATGTCGATGGGCTCCTCGCGTACGAAGACCCGCGGTGGGCACGCACACGACGCTCGCCATGGTGTTGAAACCGATGACCGTCGACATCGCACCGACCCTTGTTGAAGCCGCTCGCGATCTGCGTGAGCACGGGAGCGATGACGACGGTCGCGAAGACGCAGGCGAACGTGAGGACGCCACGGACCGCGAGGAGGACCCGTCGTTCGCGGAGCGTCAATCCCCCTGCAGTGACCGGCCCGCGAACGCGTGCAGGAAGCGCCCGAACGCGCGGATGTGATCGATGTAATCCGCGACGGTGATGTTCTCGTTCGGCGCGTGATTCGCCGACGCCGCGTTGCCCGAGCCAAATCCCACGACGGGGATCGCGAGCTCGTCGCATACCTGCGACATCGGCCCTGATCCCACCATCAGCGGATAGACGACCGGCTCGACGCCATATGTGTCGGCACACGCTGCGATCGCCGCCTGCGCCACTTGCGAGTCGTTTGGCCAGCGGCTGGGCCGCTCGCCGTGGAAGGGAACGATCTCGATATCGGCGAAGCCACGCTTGTCGAGATGTGCGCGCAACAGCCGCGCCACGAGCTTCGGCTCGAGGTCCGGCACCAGGCGGAAGTCGAGCTTTGCGCTGGCGACCGCCGGCAGCACCGTCTTCGACCCGGGACCCGAGTAACCCGACGAGAGGCCGCAGATCGTGCAGGTGGGCTCGAAGAAGTGCTTGAGCAGGAGCGGCGTTCCCACCAGGCCGCGAACGAAGCCGTCGATCCCGTGGATCCGCTTCACCTCGGCCTCGTCGTAGGGCAGCTGCTCGAGGAGCGCCACGTCGGCGGCGCCGGGCTTCCGCACGTGCTCCATCAGGCCGTCGATGGTGATGCGGTCCTGCTCGTCCTTGAGCGTCGAGAGCGCCCACACCAGACGCCACGCGGGATTCGGAATGATGGTCGCCTGGGATGAATGCACGTCGGACTTGGCGCCGCGCACGCGGAGCTCGAAGTACGCGATCCCCTTCAGGCCGAGGCTGATCGTCGGCCGGCCCGCGGCATCCTTGTATCCGGCCTCCCAGATGCAGCCATCCGCCGTCAGGCGGGGACCGTGCTGGCGTACGAGCTCGGCGAGATGCTCCGATCCGATCTCCTCCTCGCCCTCGAAGAGCACGCGAACACGAAGCGGCAGCTCCCCCACCGTCGCGCGATACGCCTCGAGCGCCTGTAGCCGCGCCATGAGGTTGCCCTTGTTGTCCGAGACGCCGCGACCGAACAGCGTGCCGTCGCGCTCGACGGGTTCGAACGGTGGCGTCTTCCATTCATCCAGCGGATCGGGCGGCTGCACGTCGTAGTGGTCGTACACGAGCAGCGTGCGGGCGCCGCTGCCCATCTGACCCACGATCGTCGGTGGTCCGCCCGGAACGCTCACGGCCTCGGCGTCGATCCCCGCGCGCCTGGCGCGCTCGAGGACGGCCGCCGCCGTCTGGGCGATGGCTGATCCGTGTGCCGACACCGTCGGAAGGCGGATCAGCTCCTTCAGCTCGTCGACGTACTCACGGGCCTGGGCGCGGACATGCTCGTCGAACCTCGCGAAGGGGGGCACGCGCGACAGGGTACGACTAGACCGGGACCGTTGTCGTTCGGCTCTTGCTCTTGCCGAGCTCGCACCGGGGCGAGACCGGGGTCACCTCGATCCAGCGTTTCTCGCAGAGGTAGTGGACGATGCCATCCGCGTCCTCGAGCGTCTCGCGCTTGTATACCTTTGCGCGCGGCACCATGAATCGGCAGTCGCCGCAGTTGACAGGCAGCGCGGGCCGCGGACGATTGGCGTTGCGCATGACGACCAGACCGAACGCCAGGCCAATGAGCGCCAGAATGATGAGGATGGTGATGACGACGAAGACGCCGAGCGGCACGGCTTCACGGTACCGCTGATGCGCTTCGGCATCCAGGTCGGACACCTCGGCGGTCCACTCGCTGAGCTGCGTCGTCTGTGGCGCTTCGCCGACGAGCACGGGTTCGATTGGTTCTCGGTCTCGGATCACTTTCAGGAGACGCCCGGGCAGGGCGGGACCGGGCCGTGCTTCGAGTCGATCTCGATGCTCGCCGCCGCCGCCGTCGAGACGAAGCGCGTGCGCGTCGGATGCCTGGTGTTCTGCGTGTCGTACCGGCATCCAGCGGTGCTCGCGAAGGCGATGACCGCGATCGACGCGCTGTCCGGTGGACGCGCCGTCTGCGGCATCGGCGCGGGCTGGCACGAGCCGGAGTACCGCTCGTACGGCATCCCCTTCCCCGCCGCTGGCGTGCGCGAAGATCAGCTCGAGGAATACGCGCAGGTGCTCCGATCGCTCTTCGACGAGCCCTTCGCCGACTTCCGCGGCGCGCATTACACGCTCGACCACGCGCCGAACTTTCCAAAGCCGGTGCAGTCGCACCTGCCGGTGTGGATCGGCGGTGGCGGCGAGAAGCGCACGCTGCGAACGACGGCTCGGTTCGCTGACGGCTGGAACGTGCCGTACCTGTCCCCGCCGCAGTGGTCGGCCAAGAGCCGGGTCCTCGATCGCTGGTGCGAGAAGGCCGGCCGAGACCCGCGCGCGATCGCGCGCACGGTGAACGTCGGGTTCTACCTCGGGGCAGACGCGACCGGACGCGAGCGCGCCGAGCGGCGCTATCAGTCGGAGTGGGGTGCCGATCAGCGGGGCTTCACGGGCTTCCTTCGCGGGAGCGCGACCGAGGGCGCGGCGCTCGTCGCCGCCTATCGCGGGGCCGGGGCCGAGCAGCTGAACATCGCGCTACGGGCCGGACCGTACGACTGGGACGCGCTCGGTGCGTTCGCCGACGAGGTCATGCCACAGTTCCGGTGATGAAGGCAGGGTGAGCGAGCCGGTGCTGCGCCTCGAGGCTCGCGACGCCATCCGGGTGAACGGATCTTGGCGCGTGCGCTGGCGCGTGACGAACGTCGGCGCCGAGCACGTGCGTCTCGTCGCGGTGCGCGCACCGCACAGCCGCTTCCGCTCGGATGCGACGGACCTCAATCTCGTCGTCGTCGAGACGGTCGGCGTGGAGCAGACTCTGCGGGTCGAGGCGGCGCCCGGCGAGGACATCGAGAACGCCTTCGTCATCTTCGTGGTCGTGAAGGACAAGCAGACCTGGCGCGTCCTCTTCCGCGTGCGCGTGCACATGGGCGTGGATGGCACACCCGCGCCGGTCGTGGAGGCGATGAGCACGCACCGCGTGGGATTCTCCGAGGCTTAGGCTGTCGCCATGGCGGTGACCGCCCACGACCGCAACGTCATGAACCGGATGCGAGGCTGACGCGGCAACTGAAGCCTCGGCTTTGAAGAGACCACGGGTATGGTCTCCAACGTATTGGACATGGATCAGCGCGAGCTGATCGAATTGCTCAAGACCTTCAAGAAGAAGTACGCCGGTGATCCGGAGTACTCGAAGCTTCGCGGGGACCTGCCGAAGGCCTGGCCAATGTGAGTGTGCGTCACGCGCTTGCTATCGGCTACGCCGGAAGGCGAGGCTCGCGGCGCTGCCGGCGGCGCCGCTTGCGGCGCTAGGTCTTTGCGCTGGTGGGCAGCCTGACTTCCGGGTGCCAGAGCTTGAGCGGCGCCTTGCCGCTCCAGTAGGAGTCGCGCTTGCCGGTCATCGCCTGCACGTGGCCGTCCCACTCGAAGTTGAATGCCTCGCACCCCAGGCGCACCGCACGCCGCACCTTGTCCTGCGTCGCCTCATCACGTGCGTGCTCACGCACTACCGCGATCTGGGAGGCCCCGTGACCCGTGTCCTGCTCGGCATGCAGCTCGTACGTCGCGGCCGCCTCGCGCGGGAACCCGTAGTGGCCGATGAGCTCCCTATAGACGCGCGCTGCGGCGCCATCCGGACCGCCATGCATGGACTCGACGAACGCGAGCAGGGCGATGCCTTCGAGGGCGCTGTAGTTCTGGCACCCGCTCCGGATCATCTCGATGGCCGCGAGCGTGCCGGGCGCGGGGTCGGCACGATCGGCCTCTTCTCTCGTGATGCCGGCGTGCGTGAGGAACTGCAGCATGATGTCGACGTGCGTCTTCTCGCCGCCGAGCTCCTCCATGAAGTTCTCCATCACGACGTCCATGAGCGCGTAGTTCCGTTCGCTCGCGACGTTGGTGACGATGTAGCCGAAGAAGATGGGGTTCGTGCGCACCCGAAGGTAGTGCTGGATCTCGCCCAGGATGATCTGCTCGCGCGTCCAACGATGCTCGACGATGCCCTTGAACCAGGGGTGGTCCGGCATGAACAGCCCGCGCGCGGTCTCCCAAAGCTCGGCGACGAAGGCGTCGGGGTCCTTTGAGGCCACGCCGCTACTTTAGGGGTACTTCCCGTGAATTCTGTTCGCTAATCTTCAGAACGAATGCAGCCCGGCCTCTACGTCACATTCTTCGACAAGGACGAGCCCGCCGACCAGAACCTGCCGCCGGTGGGGCCTCTCGACGCCGTCGTTCTGCGGCGCGGTTTCATCGTCACCGGCGAGCGGCGGGCGGTGCCGCAACCGGAGGCCCAAGACGGCCCGATCGATCGATGGCTCGAAGCCGAGCTTGAGATGCAGCGAGCGACCGGCGATGAGCCCGGAGGTCCCACGAGAAGTGAGGTGCGTGTCGCGGCCCGCGAGGGCGTGTTCATGCGCTTCGGGGTCTTCGGCGAGACCCGTGAGCATGACTTCGTTCCGGAGCTGGGCCCATTTGCCGTTGTCGTCGTCGGGCCGCGAGCTGTCCTCGGCGACGGCGTGCTCCTGGCGATGCGCCCGCCGAGCGAGCTCGCCCCGTGGGAGCTGACCGAGGGCGCGGGACCCGACTTCGCCGGCGTCCACAAGCCTGACCTGGCGTTCCGTACTCCAACGACCCGCTACCACGAGGCGATCGCGCCCGCGCCGCCAACGGGGGCCGCCCCGCAATCTCAGGATGCGTTGGCGCAGGTCTTCATCGAGGGTCATGGCGCGGACACGGAGGGACCGCTGCCGGCCTTCCTCGATCGGCGGCAACCGGAGCTCACCGACGGCGATCGCGAGCTCATCGAGCGGATCGATCAGGATCGCGCGGACGAGACGCTGCGCGCCAAGATCGATGTCGCGAAACGAAAGCGGCTCCACGGGGACGGCGACGCCGAGGACGCCACGACATGGGCTGCGGGTCGCCGGCCGCAGGGGTGGGACACCGCTACCCCCAATGAGGAGTTCGTAGCAGAGGCACCGCCGGGCTTCGAATTTGGACCGGCGCTCTGGCGCTTGCGTTTCGCGGTCATCGGCGTGCTGCTGCTGCTGGTCGGCACGTACGGGTTCGCCGTGGTCCGCGGCGGGGGAACGCTCGTCCCGCTCACCGCGCAGACCCAGACCGTCGGCATCGCGCAGCGGTTCAACAGCGCACGATGGGACTACATCGTGAACGGCGTGCAGCGGGTCCCGACGGCCGGTGAAGCGCGCGCGCGCTTCGGCTATTACATCGTTCGCGTGGGCGCGACGGCCAAGGGCGACGCACAGCAGCTCTCGCCGGGCGACTTCTCGCTGGTGGACGCCAACGGCGTCGAGCACGGCGCCGAGGGCATCTCCAGCGGCGCCTTCCAGGGGGACGCCAACGCCACCTCCCCGTACACCTGGCCACGCGAGTTCCCGTCCGGCCAGAGTGTCACGTTCAACGTGATCTTCGACGTCGATCCGTCGCTGCCCCGCGGCATGCTGTTGAAGATCGGCGATGTGCCGAACACGAGGGTGAAGCTGGATTAGGTCCCGGCTGCGGGCCGTGTCGGAATTGAACCGACGACATTTCGCTTAGAAGGCGAATGCTCTGTCCACTGAGCTAACGGCCCGCCTCAAATTATTGCGCGCCGTAAACGTAGACGGAAAGCGGATCTTGTAAGCCAGGCTCGGAACCTCGTCTGTTGTACCCGCGTTCGCGGGCCGTCCTGCGTCTGTGGCAGTTCGCGCAGCGAACTGCGCACTTCTCAATTTCCGCCTCGATCGAGGACCAACACCACTTGCGCTGGACCATGAAGCAGATGGTCTGTCGCTTGTCACGTAGATGGTCGAACTCGAGCACCAACGGGTCGCTCTCGCCGCAGTCGACGCATGGATGACCGCTGAGGTACATCCAAGCACGTGCTTGATTCTCGCGCAGGGTCCGTCGGTTGCTCGCCCGGACCTTCGCACCGTGCAACTCACGATTCTTCGCGTACCACTCGCGCTTGTACACCGCATCGCATGGACGACACCACGACTGCCGCTTGCCGAGCGCGCGGTTGATGAACACGAGTCCGTGATCGGCTTCATGACATGGCACTTGATGCAGAGGCGAAGGTCTTCGATAGAACGCATGTTCGCACAGGCTCATGAGCCTGACAAGACCTATCGCGCGGTGTGGATCGGTCTCCCGGCCGCAACGAGTGCGGCCTCGCGGAAGGTCTCCGCGAGCGTGGGATGCGCGTGGATCGTCGCGACGACATCATCGACCGTGGCCTCGAGCCTCATCGCGAGGGTCGCCTCCGCGATGATCTCGCTCGCCTGCGGACCCGCGATGTGCACGCCGACGATGCGCTGATCCTTGCCCGCGGTCACGATCTTGGTGACCCCGTCCGTCTCACCGAGCGCGAGCGCGCGGCCGGACGCGCGGAACGGAAAGCGCGCCGCCTTCACCGTGTCCCCGTACTTCTCCTTCGCCTGCGCGTCGGTGAGGCCGACCGACGCGATCTCGGGATGCGTGTAGACGACGTTCGGGATCGTGTCGTAGTCCATCGTCGCGTCCTCGCCGAGGATCGTGTCCACCGCGACCTCGCCCTGTGTCGACGCGACGTGCGCGAGCTTCGGCGAGCGCGGATCGCCGATGCAATCGCCGATCGCCCACACGCCCTTGATGTTCGTACGCATGTGCAGGTCGACGGTGATGCCGAGCCGGTTCGTCGCGAGGCCCGCCTGCTCCACGCCGGAGTAATTCGCCACGCGGCCGGCGCCCAGCAGGACCTCGTCGGTCTCGAAGGTCTGCGGCTTGCCGTCGATCTCGGCGGTGACCGTGACCGTGGCGCCTCTCCGCGCGACCTCGGTCACCTTCGCATTGGAGAGCACCTTCACCCCCTTTGGCTCGAGCGCTCGAAGCAGGATGCGGACGAGCTCGGGGTCGGCGTAGGCCAGCGGCTGCGGAAGCATCTCGAGGATGATCACCTGCGCTCCGACCTCCGCGAAGAACGTCCCGAGCTCCATGCCGATGACCCCGCCGCCGATGACGACGAGGCGTTTCGGGATGGCCGTGAGCGCCAGCGCGCTGACGTTGTCCAGCGGCCTCGCGTCCGCGAGACCCTTGATCGGCGGGACGCCGACCTTCGATCCGGTCGCCACGATCACGTTGTTCGCGTCGATCGTGCGCTCCCCGTTCGCTGCCTTCACGCGGATCTGCGTCGGCGACACCAGCGTGCCGTCGGCTTTGATGAGCTCGACCTTGCGCAGCTTCAGCAGCTGCTCGACCCCGGAGACCAGTGTCGCGACGACCTTGTCCTTGCGCGCGACCGCCTCAGCAAGGACGAACCGCGGATTGTCGACATGGATCCCGTGTTCCTCGCCATGCGCGGCCAGGTGATACGCGTGACTCGAGTCGAGAAGCGCCTTGGACGGGATGCAACCCACGGTGACGCACGTGCCGCCGACGCGATCGCGCTCTACGAGGGCGACGCGCGCCCCTTTCACGCCGGCGTGCAGTGCCGCGACGTATCCGCCAGGCCCGCCACCGAGGATCGCGATGTCGAATGGGGTCATGTTCCGAGCCTAGCCAGTTCCTGGGCCTCTCGCTCGAACGGATGGGCAGCATATCCGTGGCGCGCGTAGAGGAGCAGATACAGCGGCAGGAACGCCAGGCCGTAGCGCTCGTACTGACGCACGTGAGCGAGCTCGTGGCGCCAGAGCAGCGGTGTGGGCTCGCGGGCGAACACGATCACATGACCGAACGTGATGGCGACGTAGCCGCGTCGAGTGAGGATGCGATGCGCCAGACCCCGGTCGCTCACATAGAGGAAACAGCCGTTCCGGTAGCGCGGACGCGCGCCCGATAGCCATCCGATGACGTGACCGATGGGATCGGCGTGGTGCGCGACGAGGCTATTGGATGGTGGCGACGATCTGCTCCACCGCCGCGATCACACGGTCTTTGGCTGTCACGCTCGTGTCGAAGCGAAGCGTGAGCGTCTTGGTGGCGAGCTCCATCGTGACGTGCGTCACGCCCGGCAGCGCCTTCGACTGGCGAACGATCTGTGCGGCGCATGGGCTGCACATGAGCTCGATGACTTCCATCGAGAGCTCGTCCTGCCCGGCGGCAAGCTCTGCAGGCGGCACGTTCTGGACGAGGTGCGGTGGCGGGGGCGCCGCAGCCGGCACGCCGCAACCGATCAACAGAGCCGCGAAAAGAACGAACGCCGGACGCACATCCATCATTGTGCGCCCGGCGCCCGCGAAGAAGGGTGAGGGGCCGGTTAACGCGGGGTTTCGCTCCGCTCCTTCTCCTCAGCGATCTCGTTCTTGAGGTCGCCGATGCCTTCCTTGACGTGGCCCTTGACCTGGTCGGCCTTGCCACTCCACTCCGTGGACTTGTCGCCGGTCACCTTGCCGACCTCTTCCTTGATCTTGCCCTTGGCCTCGTCCAGCTTGCCTTCGGTCTTGTCCTTCATGTCGTCCTCCCGTGTGTTAGTGACGACCATCCGTGGCAAGACCGATGCCGTCAGCCGTTCGTCAGCGTGGCGGACTCGCCAAGGGCGCTGACCGGCGGCTGCCTGTTCGCGATGAAGCCTGGCGCCCACCAATTGGCCCGACCGAGAAGGCGCATCGTCGCCGGCACGATGAGCGCACGGACAAGCGTCGCGTCGAGCGCCACGGCGATCGCCATACCGACGCCGACCGATTTGATGATCACGACGTCCGCCAGCGCGAAGCCGATGAACACGGCGACCATGATCAGGGCCGCCGCCGTGATCAGGCGTCCGCTGCGTTCGAGCCCTTCGGCAACGGCGTGCGTGTTGTCGCCGGTCCGCCGGTACACCTCCTGGATACGGCTGAGCAGCAGGACCTCGTAGTCCATCGAGAGTCCGAAGACGATGCAGAAGAGGATCACCGGCACCGCGGGGTCGAGGGACTGCGGGGTGAAGTTGAGCTGCTGCGCGAAGTGACCCTGCTCGAAGATGAACGCGATCGCGCCGAAGGACGCGGCGATCGACAGCAGGTTCATCACCACGGCCTTCACTGGGAGCACCACCGAGCGAAGGAGCAAGAAGAGCGCGATGAGCGTCATCACGACCACGAACGCGACGGCGCGCGACGCGCGGCTCAGCACGAAGTCGATGGTGTCGAGGTCGAACGCGGTCTGTCCGGTCACGAGCAGCTCGCCGTCGACGGTTCTTCCGGGCATCGTCACGGCGCCCTGACCACGGATCGTCCGCACGAGGTCTCGCGCCTCGTCGGTGGACGCCGGCCGCGACGTGACGACCTGCACGACGGCGATGTGCGTTCCGTATGTCGGCGCTCGCACCTGAAGGACGCTCGGCAGCCGAGCGTACGTGTCAGAGATCAGTCGCAGGTATGCGGCGTGATCGGCCGACCGCGGGTCGCCGCTCGGGAAGTTCGCGACCACGGTGATCGTCGACTGCTCCTGCCCCGGAAAGCTCGCCACGAGCGTGTCGTAGCCGCGGCGCGATTCGGCCTGCGGCGGCAGCGTGAGCGTGTCGGCATTGGCGAGGCGAAACTGGAGAAAGGGTGACCCCGCGATGAGGACGAACGCGACGGTGGGCAGGAGCACCGCGAGCGGGCGCCGCATGACGGCCATCGCGAGGCGGTGCCAAAAACCACTCACGCTTCCTGGGCGGTCGGACCGTCTGAAGCCCGGCGGACGAAGGTCCGGAAGTCCGATCGAATTGATCTTTGGTCCGAGGATCGCGAGTAGGGCTGGAAGGAACGTGAGCGCGTAGAGCACCGCCACCGCGACGACGATCGCTCCCGCGACGCCGAGCGAGGAGAGGAAGGTGCCTTCGAAGAACAGCATGCCCGAGAGACCGATCGCCACCGTGAGCCCGGAGAACACGACGGCACGGCCCGCCGTGCCCATGGCACGCGCCAGAGCGTCCTCGGACGATGCCCCGCGCGCGAGCTCCTCGCGGAACCGGGCGACGATGAACAGCGAGTAATCGATGGCGGTCCCGAGGCCGACGAGCGTGACGATGTTCAGCGCGTACGGCGATACGTCCATCAGCCGGGACAGCGCGAAGACGCCGCCGATGCCTCCGACGATCGCCAGGATCCCCACCCCGATGGGCACGAGCGCGCCGACGATCGTCCCGAACACCAGGACGAGCAGCACCAGGGCCACGGGCAGCGACACGAGCTCGGCGCGCGTCAGGTCGGCGTTCAGCGTCTTGTTGAGCTCGTGGTTTATCGGCAGGTTGCCGGTGGCGAGCACGCGCAGCGTGTCCGAGCGCACCAGTGAACGGAGTTGTTCCCAGTAGCGGTCGGCGGCGTTCCGGAGATCGACGAGCGTCACGGAAACGAGGGTCGCGCGCCCATCTCTGGACAGCAGACTCGCGCTCTGCGCGGGCGCGTCGTAGTACGTGCGGATGGTCTGGACGCGAGGGTCCGTCCGGAGCGGGGCGATCGCGTCTTGGAGCGCTTGGCGGAAGGGCGGATCGGTGACGAGGAGGGTGTCGCTCTCGAATACGAACAGGAACGTCGTACCCACGGCAGCGCCGGGTGCGGCGGTCGCGCGGGGCAGGTCGCTGTTGAGCAGCGCGGAGGCCCGTCCGGACTCGCTCGACACGACCGGCTCCGGCTCTTTCAGGTCGCCGCCTTTCGCAGCGAAGTAGCCGCTGGCGGCCAGGACGACGAGCGACGCCGCCAGCACGAGCCAGCGCCGACGGTGCACGACCCGTCCCCATCTCTCGAGCATCTACACCCCCATACGTTCTCCGCGGCCTTCCCGTTGCGTCAGGGACGACATTGACTGCCGGACGCGCGCTCGTCATCGTCCCCCTTCGTGTCGGGGACCGTGACCGGGGAACAGACCCTCCTGGACGACCTGAACACGCGCCTACCGAAGGGCTACGGCGCGCGGGCCTTCGAGGATGCCGACCGCGAGCCCCTCGTCGCAGCCGGCAATGCCGAGAGTCATCCGATGGAGGCTGAGTCGGCGGACGAGTGGCGGCGCTGGGAGAACATGTTCAACGACCCGACGAAGGTCCGTCTGACCGTGCTCGCGCCGGATGGATCGATCGCGGGCTCGGCCAACATCCAGGTCGGCATGATGCCGCGACCGGACGGGTCCCAGAACATCGGCGTCGGTGTGCATCGCGACCACCGCAACAAGGGCGTCGGCAGCGCGATGTTGAGCGCGCTCGAGTCGGAGGCGAGGCGACGGAACGTGCCGCGCATCCACTCGGGCGTCAGCGGATCGCGCCCGTTCGCGCTCGAGTTCGCGGCAAAGCGTGGATACAACGAGATCGGCCGGCGGATCATGTCGTATCGCGAGCTCGACTCATACGAGCCTGCTCGATGGAGCGAGTCGCTCGAGCGCGTGACCAAGGCCGGCGTTCGCCTGCGCTCGTTCACGGACGTGCTCGCGGAGCGCGACGATGACGGCATGGAGCGTTTCTGGCACGAGCTCTGGGAGGCCGAAGGCCCGATGTGGGACGACATTCCCTTCTCGACGCCGATGCCCCACTGGCCCTTCGACCGCTTCTACAAGATGACCGTGACGAGCGGCCAGCTGCTCTCCGACCTCAGCCTCGTCGCCTACGACGGCGACGAGATCGTCGGCTTCACCACCACCGGCGACCGTCAGAAGAAGGACGGCTGGACGTGGATGACCGGCGTCGCGCGCGACCACCGGGGCCGGGGTATCGCGATGGCCCTCAAGGTCGACGTGCTCGCGCGCGCCAAGGCGAAGGGCCTTCGCGCGATGTGCACCGTCAACGACGAGCCGAACAAAGCGATGCGCGGCGTCAACATCAAGCTGGGGTACCAGCCGGTGCCGGATCACGTCGAGCTGGAGAAGTCTCTCTAGGCAGCAGCAGCAGGACCAGCCCGGCGGAGAGCGCCGCGAACGAGCCCACGATCAGCCCCCACTGCACGTCGAACGCCTGCCACAGGGCCGACGCACCCATCGCACCGATGATCGTGCCGGTCTGCGCCACGGCGTTCACGATCCCGAAGACGCGACCGCGCCGCTCCGGTGTCACCGACGTCGTGAGCATCGCGAACCACGATGCGTTGTACGCCGTGAGCGACGCTCCGGTCACGAAGCTGATCGCATAGAAGAACGGGCGCGGCAGCGCGAGCACCAGCACGAATCCGAAGAGGAAGATCGGGATCGTGGCGAGCATCGCCATGCGACGTCGACCCGTCCGGTCGGCGACATGTCCGAGCCAGGGCCCGAGCGTGATGTCGCCGAGTCCGAACAGTGTGAAGATCACGCCGACATCGAACGTGCTCCACCCGAGTCGCGTCGTCGCGAAGGGCGCATAGCTCGTGATCCAGCTACCGAAGCCGATGAGCAGGAACAGGTTTCCGGCGAGGAGCACCAGCACCGGCCGGTTGAGGACGCCACGCGCCGGGGCGTTCGCCGTGGGCGCGTGCGCCCGTGCCGCAGGTCTCGGCAGGAAGAGCGCGCCGACGAACGCCAGGGCGCCGGTGCCGGCGACGATGAAGAACGGCGTGCGCAGATCGCCCCCCGCGGCGACCAGGCCGCCCAGCGCGGGCCCGATGACGCTGCCCGCGGACCCCGCCGCCGACAGCACACTGTTGAAAAAGGCGAGCCGTGCGCGATCGGCGACCTGCGCGATGTACAGGCGGGAGGCCACGAGGCTCGCGCCCGCCCCGAGCCCCGCGACGGCGCGGAAGCCGATCAGCGCGAGGCTCGACTGGGCCGTCGCGATGAGCGCGTTCCCCGCCGCGTACACCGCGGTCCCGCCGAGGATGAAGCCCCGCGGGCCGTAGCGATCGATCAGGAAGCCCGAGCCGAACTGCCCGACCGCGTTCGCCAGGGCGAAGCCGCTCGTCATGAGCCCGAGCTGCAGCGGCGACGCCCCGAGCGAGAGGCCATAGAGAGGAAGCAGCGGGAGCATGATGGCGATCCCCAGCTGCGAGATGAACTGGGTGAATGCCAGCACCGGCAGGGCCGGACCGAGCGAACGAACGCGTGCGAGCACGAGCGCAGGGTAGTCAAGTCACCGCGCCCGTCGTCCCCGCGCACGACATACGCTGGCGCCGATGGCGGATGCGGCAATCGCGTTTGAGGGGACCACGAAGCGATACCGCAACGGCACCGTCGCGCTGCGCGAGGTCACCTGGTCCATCCCCGTCGGCACGCGGGCATGCCTGCTCGGTCCGAACGGATCGGGGAAGACGACGTCGATACGCCTTCTCGAGGCCGCGCTCGCACCGACCACCGGCTGGGTCACGCTCCTCGGAACACCGGTCGGCGGCCGGGGCTACGCCGAGGTGCGGCGGCGCACCGGGGTCGTACCCCAGAGCGCCGGCATGTACACGGACCTGACGACGACCGAGTACCTCGAGCTGGCGCGCCGGCTGTACGGTCGCGGTGACGTCTCGCGCACGCTCGAGACCTTCGGCCTCGCGGAGCATCGCGACAAGCGGCTCGCGCAGCTCTCCGGCGGATTCCAGCGCCGGGTCATACTCGCGGCGGCACTGCTGTCCGAGCCCGACCTGCTGCTGCTCGACGAGCCGACGGTCGGGCTCGACCCGATCGCGGCGCACGAGGTCCACGAGTACCTCACGAACGCGATGCGCGGACGCACGACTCTGCTCTGCACGCACAACCTCGCGGAGGCACAGGCGCTGTGCGACGACGTCGTGATCCTGCGAAAGGGCGCCGTCCTGCTGCACGAGTCGCTCGCCTCGCTCCGCCAGCGGCAGAGACCGCGCACTCGCCTTCGGGCGCGGCAGGGGACGGACGCTCTCGTGGCGGCACTGCGAGCGCGAGGCCTCGAGGTGGCGATCGATGACGGCGCGGCGCTCGTCCCGATCGACGCGGAGAAGGCCGCTCCCGAGCTGCTGCGGGCCATGCTCGCGCAGGGCATCGACGTGTACGAGTGCACGCCGGTGACCGCGTCGCTCGAGGACGTCTTCCTCGAGGCGGTGCAGCGATGAGACCGTTCGCGGTCCGCGCGCTCCTCTGGAAGGAGCTGCGTCAGGTCGGACGGAACCGCACCGCTCTCCTCACCGCCGCGTTCCTGCCGTTCGTCATTCTGTTCATCGCGCCGATCCAGATCCTCTTCCAGCTGCGGCTCATCGGGCCGCGCGGCCTCCCTGGGAGCGTGCCCTTCCCAGGTGTGACCTCGAGCGACCCGGACCAGCTCCTCCTGCAGCTCATCTATCCGGTGCTCTTCGTCCTGGGCGGCCTGCTCCTGCCGACGCTGACGACGACGTACGCGATCGTGGCCGAGCGCGAGCGCCGCTCGGTCGAGCTGCTCATCGCACTGCCGGTCAGCGTGAGCGAGATCCTCGCCGCGAAGCTCGCGATGGTGCTGGTCGTGACCGGGCTGGTCGGGCTTCCCTACCTCGCCGTTCTGCTCACGCTGCTCATCGCGATCGGCATCGCCGATCTCTCAGCCGTCCCGTCGCTGCTCGCGCCGTTCAGCGGGGCGGTGGTCTGCTCGACCGCTATCAGCCTGTTGCTGACGCTGCTCGCGCGCGACTTCCGCTCGGCCAACAACCTCAATGGTGTCTTCTTCGTGCCGGTGCTGGTGCTGACGGTCGCGACGCTCGGGATCGTCGGCGGCCCGGCGCGGACGTACGTCCTGTCAGCCGTGCTCCTCGTCATCGCTGCCGTCGCGGTCCTCGCCGCCGTGCGCTGGGTCACGTTCGAGCGCTATCTGGAGTGACGGCAGGCGTACCCTCTCTGTCATGCCCCTTCCCGAATCCGCCGATCCCCTCGGGGCGCTCCTGCTGCTCGCCGCCACGGTCTGCATCCTCGGCGCGAGCCTGGTCGTCTGCTACATGATCTGGAGCGCGGGTTGGGAAGGCTGGGAGTCATGGAACGCGCGCACCGGGCTGAACGAAGAGGAAGCCTCCGTCGCGCGGCAGGAACGGCTCACAAAGGGCTCGCGCGACCCGAGGGAGTGAGAAGCGAAAGCGGGGAGCCGCAGCCCCCCGCTTTCAGGACGCGGTCTCGAGGAATCGCTAGTCGGCCGGTGTCGCCTCGGTCACCATGCCGGGCTCTTCGCCGCCGACCTCTGACCAGATCTTGACGTTCTTCGGCTCCTTCAGGAACAGCGTCCCGAGGACCACCGACATGACCGCGACGATGATCGCGTACGCGAGTCCGAGGTAGATGTTGCCGTTGACGTCACCCGTGGTGTTGAGATTGCGCAGGTCGAAGATGCCGAGCCACGGAACGTAGCGCTTCTCGTCCGGGATCGTCGCGCCGACGAGACCCGTGTACGTGAGCGGCAGCAACCCACCGAACCAGCCGTTCCCGAAGTGGTACGGGATCGAGAGCGAGGTGTAGCGGACCTTCGCGCGGAAGAACTCCACCAGGAACGCCGCGATCGGGCCGTACACCATCGTCACGTAGATCACCTGGATCCAGATCAGGAAGACGAGGATCGGAGTGTTGGGATCGGCCTTCGTGATGAGACCGGTCGCATCGCGCGTTACGTTCGCCGCGTCGACCATCGCGTGGTAGATCGGGATGTAGGTGACAGCCGCGATGAGACATCCGCCGAGGATGATGATCTTGCGGCCGATCTTGTCCGAGAGCCATCCGAACACGAGGAAGAACGGCGTCCCAAGGGCCACCGACCACAGCATGATCGGGTAGGCCTGCTGGAAGGTCATCTTGAGGTAGGTGCCCATGAAGAAGTTCGCCTGGAACTGGCCCTGGTACCAAACGACGCCCTGGCCGGCGGTCAGGCCCAGCAGCACGAGCAGGATCGTTCCGATCTTGCGTCCGCTGAAGCTTTCCTTGGCCCAGTTGCCGGTCCCGGTGACCGACTGATTCGCGGCCTTGAGGCGCGCGAAGAGCGGTGTCTCGCGGAGACGGATGCGGATGTAGAGCGCGATCGCGACCAGGACGGCGGAGATCCAGAACGGGTACCGCCAGCCCTGCGTCGAGAAGTCGGCGGCCGTCATCGTGTTGCGGAAGTAGAGGATCACCGCGAGCGCGAAGAAGAACCCGAGGGTCGCGGTCGTTTGGATCCACGATGTGTAGAGGCCGCGCTTGTTGTCGGGCGCGTGTTCCGCGACGTAGATCGCGGCGCCGCCGTATTCGCCACCGAGGGCCAGGCCCTGGATGAGGCGCAGGATCACCAGGAGCGCCGGCGCGAGCAGGCCGATCTCCTTGAATGTCGGCAGGAAGCCCATACCGAGCGTCGCGAGCCCCATCGCGGTGATCGTGACGAGGAACGTGTATTTGCGTCCGATGATGTCGCCGAGAGCGCCAAAGACGACGGCGCCGAACGGCCTGACGAGGAAGCCCGCGGCGTATGCCGCGAAACCCGAAAGCTGGACCGCCGTCGGGTTGTCACCCGGGAAGAAGAGCGGTGAAAGGAACGGCGTCAGCGTCGCGTAGAGATAGAAGTCGTACCACTCGACGATCGTGCCGGCCGACGCGGCGGATATGACAAAGGGCAAGCCGTAGGCCCGCTTTGCGGTCGTCGTCGTGGCAGCAGTTCGCGTTGCCAAGTCCTCCTCCTCTCACAGTCGCCAGCTGGAAGAACAGCAAAAGATCAGGTCCTCGCTGCGATCACCTCCGTCCCCACATTGGTCAGCGCGTAGTTATAGACCACCCGGCAGCCGGGTAGTTAGTCGTCTTTTCCTGATGCGGAAGCCGTCCGGATCGACTCCACGACCGTCGCATCCGCAAGGGTCGTGGTGTCGCCCAGCGGCACGCCGTTGGCGATGTCACGCAGGAGGCGCCGCATGATCTTTCCCGAACGCGTCTTCGGCAGCTCGGGAGTGAACATGATCGTCTTCGGACGGGCGATCGACCCGATCGCGACGACCACGTGCTCCCGAAGTCCCTTCGAGAGCGCCTCGGTGCCATCCGTGCCGCCACGCAGCGTGACGAACGCGAAGATCGCTTGGCCGGTCACCGGGTCCTCGCGACCGATGACCGCCGCCTCCGCGACCGACGGATGGGACACCAGGGCCGACTCGACCTCCGTTGTTGAGATCCGGTGACCGGAGATCTTCATGACGTCGTCGACCCGACCCATAAGCCAGAAGTAGCCGTCCTTGTCGCGCCTCGCGCCATCGCCGGCGAAGTACTTCCCTGGGAAGCGGCTCCAGTAGGTGTCCCGGTAGCGCTTGTCGTCCTTGTAGATGCCGCGGAGCATCGCCGGCCACGGCTTGGTGATGACGAGGTAGCCCGCGCCGCCGAACGGAACGCTCTTCCCGTCCTCGTCGACGACATCGGCCCCGACGCCAGGGAACGGGAACGTCGCGCTTCCCGGCTTCGTGACGGTGATGCCGGGGAGCGGCGAGATGAGGATCATGCCGGTCTCCGTCATCCACCAGGTATCGACGATCGGGCAGCGGCCACCGCCGATGGTCTCGTGATACCAGAGCCACGCCTCGGGGTTGATCGGCTCGCCAACTGAGCCCAACAGGCGCAGCGAGCGGATGTCGTGTTTCTTCACGTAGTCCGCACCCCACTTCATGAAGGTGCGGATGGCCGTCGGTGCGCAGTAGAGGACGCTGACCTTGTACTTCTCGATGATCGACCACCAGCGATCCTTGTCCGGGAAGTCGGGCGTGCCTTCGTACATGACGCCGGTCGCGCCGTTCGCGAGAGGGCCGAAGACGATGTAGCTGTGCCCGGTGACCCAGCCGATGTCCGCGGCGCACCAATAGACGTCCTTGTCCTTGATGTCGAAGATGAGCTTGTGCGTCGTCGCGACGCCGGCGAGGTAGCCCGCGGTCGTGTGGACGATGCCCTTCGGCTTCGCCGTGGTGCCGGAGGTGTAAAGGAGATACAGCATGTGCTCGCTGTCGAGGGACTCCGCCGGGCAGTCGGCCTTCTGCTTCGCCACCAGGTCGTGCCACCACACGTCGCGTCCCTCGGTCCAGGGCACCTCCTGCTTCGTGCGCTTGACGACGAGGACCTTCTCGATCGTGTTTGCCTGCGCGATGGCGTCGTCGGCGTTCTTCTTCAAGGCGACGGTCCCACCCTTGCGGTAGCCACCGTCGGCGGTGATGAGGACCTTCGCCTCCGAGTCGTTGATCCGCCCTGAGAGCGCCTCCGCCGAGAATCCGCCGAACACGACCGTGAACGGCGCGCCGATCCGCGCACAGGCGAGCATCGCCGCCGGGAGCTCCGGGATCATCGGCATGTAGATCGCGACGCGGTCACCCCTCTTGACCCCGAGTGCCTTGAGCGCGTTGGCCGCGCGCTGCGTCTCGTCCAGCAGGTCCTGGTAGGTGATGGTCCGGGAATCGCCCGGCTCGCCCTCCCAGTGGTACGCGACCTTCGTACCCTTCCCTGCCTTGACGTGCCGGTCGAGGCAGTTCTCGGAGATGTTCAGCTCGCCGCCGACGAACCACTTGGCGTAGGGGGCCTCCCAGTCGAGGACCTTGGTGAAGGGCTTGCGCCAGGAGAGCGTCTTCGCCTGCTCGGCCCAGAAACCGTCGAGGTCCCTGGCCGCGCGCTCGTAGATCGCCGGATCCTTCACGTTCGCCTGTGCGACGAAGTCGGGCGGCGGGGGGAACCTGCGGTCCTCCTGCGAAAAGGTCTCCAGCGCGGCGGTGGTTCTAGACGCCATCGTCAGCCCTCCCGGACTCCCCGATCTTGCGCGCGGAGTATGGCGCGAGCGGCAGAAGCGCGAGGACGGCCCTGCCGTTACAACGCGCTGGCGGTGCCCCGGTCGAGCGCCTCGAGATGGGCGGTGTAGTGATTCCCGAGGGTCAGCAGCCAACCGAACGTGTTGAGGTCGCCGTAGTACGGGTGGCGCGCGACTGACGCCATGTTCGGCTCGGCCGGAAACTCCGATCCGACCTGGGCCATCGTGTCCGCGGTCTTCCGAGCCAGGCTGGCGATTCCCGCGCGATTGACCGAAGGCGCCGCCGGCCGGGGCTGTCCGGTCCGACCGGCCGGCTCCCCTTTCGCGAGGTGAAGCGCGATCAAGGCGACGCCGCGTTCGATGAGCAGGAGGTGGACGGCGATCTGGCCCAGGCCCCAGTCGTCGGCGGTCCCCGCGGAGAGCTCCGCGTCGGTCGCCCGGGCGACCCGATCGAGGAGCGCGGACCGCCCGCGGGCCGTCCCCTCGGCCACAAGACGCAGGGTCTCACCGACCCAGGCCGGGCGGTCGGGGGGTTCGTCGGCCACCAGCAGCGTCACCGTTGAGCTGATATTGCCCGCATTTGTGAGCAAGCTCCCTCCGCTCCGGCTCGCTCATGTGTGAGAATGCCCCGCGAACCCAAGCAATCATGGCCCTTGAGGCTGCACCAGGAGGACGAAGTGGCGGGGATCTCGAAGTCTGAGACATTGAACCGGCTGTCCGAGAAGACTGGCATGCCAAAGAAGCAGGTCGCGACTGTGCTCGAGGAGCTCGCGGCGCTCGCGTACAAGGAAGCCCGGAACGGCTTTACCTTCCCAGGCGTGGGCAAGCTCGTCGTCGTCGACCGCAAGGCGCGCATGGGACGCAATCCGGCGACCGGCGAGGCGATCTCGATCCCGGCGAAGCGCGTGCTCAAGTTCCGCATCGCCAAGCAGGCGAAGGACTCCGTCCTGGCGAAGCGCGGCAAGTAATACCCGGCCGCACGCACTCTTCTTGAAGCGAGGTCCTTCACCAGTGGTTCCGTACATCGCGGAGCTATCGGTGAAGGACCTCGCTCTCGTTTCGGAGCTGCGCCTCGAGCTCGGTACGGGTCTCACGGTGCTCACCGGGGAGACAGGCGCTGGGAAGTCGATGCTCGTCGACGCGCTGCTCGCGGTCACCGGCGGACGCATCCCCAGCGGCATGGTGCGCGAAGGCGCCGAGCGCGCGTACATCGAGGCGGTCTTCGCCGGGGTCCGAGATGACGACCTCGTGCTGTCGCGCGAGATCGCGTCCGGGCGTTCGCCCGCGCGTATCGATCAGAAGAGCGTGCCCGTCGCGTCGCTGGCCCAGATCGGCGCCGACCTCGTCGCGATCCACGGTCAAGGCGATCAGCTGCGACTCGCGAGGACATCGGTGCAGCGCGACGTGCTCGACGAGTACGGCGGCCACGGACCTCTGCGCGAGCGCGCGGCCGACGCGCACGCGAGGCTGCTGTCGCTGCTGCGTGAACGCGGGTCGCTCGGCGGCGATCCACGCGAGCGTGACCGCCAAGCGGCGCTGCTCGCTCACGAGGTCGACGAGATCCGCGCGGCGAAGCTTCGACCGAATGAGGAAGCCGATCTCGAGGCGC
Organism: Candidatus Limnocylindria bacterium; assembly: GCA_041486085.1. Lineage (GTDB taxonomy): Bacteria > Chloroflexota > Limnocylindria > P2-11E > P2-11E > CF-39. The sequence goes on from JBGPKU010000002.1 coordinate 75,246, forward strand.
AGCTCATCGTCGCGCGGTCCGCTGAGAAGCTGCGCGAATCAGCGCGCGCCGCACACGAGCTTGTCGCAGGCGATCGTGCATCGGCGCGCGATCGCCTCGCTGTGGCCGAGCGCGAGCTGCGCCGTGCGGCCGAGCTCGATCCGCGCCTTGGAGCGATGACCGAGCGTCTGGCCGGATTGGTCTCGGAGGGTGACGACATCGCGTCGGAGCTGCGCCGCTACGCGGACGCCATCGAGGCCGATCCCAGGCGGCTCGGCGAGCTGCAAGCGCGATCGGATCTCCTGTACGAGCTCAAGCGGAAATACGGCGCCGACGTTCCCGCCATCCTCGCGCACTGCGATCGCGCTGCGGTCGAGCTCGAGGACCTGCGGGAGAGCGAGACGCGTCTCTTGCATCTGGACGACGAGGAGCGCGACGCGCGTGCGGTCCTCGACGGGGCCGCGTCGGCATTGCGAGCCGCACGAATGAAGGCCGGCGCGCGCCTTGGGTCCGCAGTCGAAGCGCAGCTGAAGGATCTCGCGCTGGGGACGTGTGCGTTCAGCGTGCAGCTGGAACAGCGCGAGCCCGATGCGACCGGCGGAGACGACGTGCGCTTCCTGATCGCGCCCAACCCCGGCGAGGGAGCAAAGCCGATCGACCAGATCGCGTCGGGTGGAGAGCTGTCACGGATCATGCTCGCGCTCGAGGTCTCACTCGCGGCGAACGACCGGACGCCGGTGCTTGTGTTCGACGAGGTCGACGCCGGTGTCGGCGGCCGGGTCGGCGAGACCCTTGGGCGTGCGCTCTGGTCGCTCGCGCGTCACCATCAGGTGATGGTCGTCAGTCACTTGCCGCAGGTCGCGGCGTACGCCGATCAGCACATCAGCGTGCGCAAGGAAGTGCGCAGGGCGCGCACGCACGTCGTCGCCACGCGGCTCGACGAGCGCGAGAGCGCGGCTGAGCTCGCCGAGATGCTCGGTGCCGCCGGCGCGAAGTCCCTCGCCGCGGGCGCGAAGGAGCTGCGCGCGAGCGCGGACAAGTGGAAACAACCCGCGCCGAGCAGGGGCGCACGGTGACCGCCGGGCGGCCGCCCCGGCGCCCCGCCTCGTCGGGTCGGCTCCCGGCGGACGAGATCGTCTCTCCAGCCGGCCCGAACGTGCCGTTCCCGCCCCAGGAAGCGCTGCTCGTCGAGAGCATCCCGTCAGGACCGAACGTCTGGTACGAGCCGAAGTGGGATGGCTTCCGCGGCGTGCTCGAGAACGACGGGGGCGAGCTCGGGCTCTGGAGCCGCAACGGCAGGCCGCTGCTCCGCTACTTCCCCGAGCTCCGCCCGCTCGGTGACCATCTGCCGCCTCACTCCGCGCTCGACGGCGAGATCGTCATCGAACAGGGGGGCAGGCTCGAGTTCGATCTCATGCAGATGCGGCTGCACCCGGCCGAGTCGCGGATCCGCAAGCTCGCGGCGGAGACGCCCGCGCGATTCATCGCCTTCGACGTGCTGCTCTGGAACGGTGAGCCGATCCACGAGCGGCCGCTCGCGGAACGGCGCGCGTTCCTCGAGAAGAAGGTGAGGGGCGTTCCTTTGTCCGAGATCACGCGAGACGTGGCCAAGGCCAAGTTCTGGCTCGAACGGCTCGAGGTGCTCGGCCTGGACGGCATCGTCGCCAAGCGCACCGACCTTGCCTATATGCCCGGGTCGCGTGAGGCGGTGCAGAAGGTGAAGCACCACCGCACGGTCGACTGCGTGATCGTCGGCTACCGCACCAGCGGCAAGCGAATTGCGACCCTGCTCCTCGGGCTGTTTCGCGACGACGGCACCCTCGACTTCGTCGGCCACACCTCGGGGATCCCCGTGCAGCTCGAGAGAGAGCTGCAGAGCATCCTGCCGCCGCTCATCGAGGAGGAGGGCACGTTCGCGAAGCAGTTCGCCGGTATGGAGATGGAAGGGCGCGTCCCCGGTGCGGGCTCGCGCTGGTCTGGCGGCAAGGATCTGCCGTGGCACGAAGTGCGGCCCGAGCTGGTGTGCGAGGTGCGTTTCGACAAGATGGAGGGCGAGCGCTTCCGCCACGGCACGCGGTTCATGCGCTTCCGTCCTGACAAGGAGCCGAAGCAATGCACCTGGGCGCAGCTCGATGTCGCGCGCCGCAAAGGGGACCCGGACCTTCCGGATCTCCTCCGCGGCGCGTGATCGTCATTTGAAGGTGATCTGGTCCGTGGTGCTCAGGGTGACGAAGCCCTTCGCGAGCGGCTTGTTGTCGGCATTCGTGAACCCCGGCTGATTCAGGAGCTGCCAGCGCGTCAGCGTCGTCGGGAACTCGGGCTCGGCTGAGATGCCATCCTGCGCCACCACCACGGTGAAGCCCCGCAGGTTGAGTCCGAACACCGTGTAGAGCACCGCGCCGTTGGCGGCCGACCCGACCACGACGGCGTTCTCGACGGCCTTGTCCTTCAGGATCTGCTCGAGGGCCGTTCCGAAGAATTTGTCCGCGCGTCCCGTGACCGCGGCATCACCCGCCTGCGGTGCGACCTCTGCCTGCACGGTCGAGCCGGCCGTCGCGGTCAGGCTGTAGATCACCGGAACCTTGGCGTCGCGCGCCTTCTTCACGAGGTTCGCGATCTTCGGGACCGACGCGAGGCAGGAGGGCCGCGGTGGACAGATCGCGCTCGTGATGTCGAGGACCAGCAGGGCCGCGCCCTTGACCGGCACCTCGACGGCCACCGGGGCAGGGATCGCAGGTATCGGCGACGTCGGTGTAGGCGCCGGAGTCGAGGTGGCTGCCGCGACGGTCGGCACGGTCGTCGGCGAGGACGTCGGCGCCGCCGCCGGCTGCGTGCACGCCACCAGAGCCACGGCGAAGACCACGATCAAAGGCAGCACCGGCGTCTTCACGACTCACCTCCCCAACCTGGAAACGGGCGAATGGTATTACCAAAGGACGCCCGGTCGCGCAAATGTGCGGGTGGGTCAGACCTTCGGCGGCTGGCGGCTCTTCCCGCGGTTCCAACCCGTCGCGCGCGCGCGCTCGCGCCAGGCTCTCTGCTCGTCCTCCGTCCACTCCGGTCTGACGCGGCTCGGCTTCACGAGCACCCGGTCGTCGAGCACCGGGTCCTTCAGCTTGAGCGCCGCGAACAGCGGTAGGAGCGAGACCCGCTGTGACCAGATGCCCGCCGTGAGATCGCCGACCTGCGCGATGCGTTCACGCATCGTCTCGAGCGTGAACCTGCCGGGGTCCACGTCCGGCACTTCCTCCCAGCGCAACGGTGCCGACGCGCGCGCGTCGGCCATCGGGCGGATCGAATACGCCGACGCGATGGTGCGGTCGAACGCGTTCTGTCCGTAGTCGACGAAGACGCCGGTGCGGTCTCTCACGACCCACGTGGTCGTCGCGATCTGCGGGAGGCGGTTCGCGACCTCGACCGCGATGGCCTTGGCGAGACGCCGCACCTCCGGGAACGGCAGCTCCGGGACGATCGGGGTGAGGATGTGCATGCCGCTGACGCCCGAGGTCTTGGGAAACGACGGGACCTTGAGCTCGTCGAGCACGTCCTTGACGACCATGGCGATCTCGCGAACGTGCTCCCAGGGATTCCCCTCACTCGGGTCGAGGTCGATGAGCAGGTAGTCGGGCTTCGCGAACTCCGGGACTCGCGAGTGCCAGGTATGCATCTCGATGCAGCCGAGATTCGCGATCCATGCCAGACCGGCCGCGTCGGTGACGACCGGGAAGTCCGCGACGTTGCCACTCGGGTACTGGATCTTCACGGTCTCGAGCCACTCCGGGTGTGGCTCGGGCACGCGCTTTTGGTAGAAGAAGTCGGCATCGACCCCGTTCGGGTAGCGCTTCATCTGCATCGGCCGTCGCTCGACGTGATTGAGCGTCGAGCCGGCGACGTCCACGTAGTACTTCACGAGGTCGCCCTTCGTGAGGCCCTTCGCGGGAAAGAACATCTTGTCGGGGTTGGTGACGTTCACCTCGCGGCCGGCGACGAGCATGGCGGAATCGTACCCGCGCCTCTATCGTCCGCGATCGGAGGTGCCGAGGACCGTTTGGATCGGAACAAGGCCATCGTGGTCCGCGCGTGGCTCGCATACGACCGAGGAGAGGAGGAGGCGTTCGCCGCGTGCATCACCGACGGCTGGGTCGAGCACGACGCCAGCTGCGCCAGCGCGACCCTGGATCAAGTCCGCGAATCGATGCGCCTGCACCGCAGGGCATTCCCCGACAAGCACACGAGCCTCGAGCAGATCGTGGCCGAGGGAGACCTGGTGGTCACTCAGACCGTTACCACGGCCACGCACCGCGCCGAGTACCTCGGGGTGGCGCCGACGGGGGGAAGCGCGTGACGCTCCGCGAGATGCTGATCTGCCGGATCGCGGGCGACCGCATCGCGGAGAGCTGGCAGATCACGACCGCCGGGTTCATGGAGCAGCTCACCGGCCGGAGGGCGAGCGCCGGAGACAATCAGGCCTGACGCCCACCTGTCCCATATGTGAGACGCCGCGGCCAAGAGAAGCGCGTACCCTCGCCCGATGCGATTGCGAGACGCCGAGCGGGTATCGCGCGCGATCCGGACTCTCTCGGCGGGCGCCTCGCTCGATGCGATCGTCGACCGCGTCTACGACCTCACCGACGGGTCACTCGCGCTCGACCGCGCAACGCTCCATCGGATCGCGCGCGGCAAGACACAGGTCGCCCGAGCGATCGATTCCCCGGAGGAGTGCATCCGCCTCTATTTCGCGCTGATGATCGTCGGCTGCGAGCAGGATGTCGCGATGCGGACGATCGTCGACGAAGGCAGCTCGATGCTGGCAGGCTTCATCGGCGATCCAGTCGCGTCGCTGATCTTCCGCGATCTCGAACAGACGCTCCCGAAGCTCGCCGATCGGCTCACGCTGCGGGAATACCTTGAGGAGGGTCTACGCGTATGGCTCCCGAAATGATCGATCCGCTTCCCCGCTCCGAGAGCCGTACGCTTCGCGCCGAGGAAGAGCGTCTTCGCGCACACCTCGCCGACCGCTTCGGTATCGACACGCGCTTCGCGCCGCTGACTGACGTTCGCGCCTTCCTGGTCGCGTCGCCGGAAGGTGGACGCGCGAAGGGCCTGGTCGTGTCGACGGACGCGACCGTGCCCGAGCGCATCTATCTGTACGTCCACGTCGCCGCTCATGTGGCGCTCGGCCACCATCTCCCTCTCGCGACGATCGTCGAAGGAGTGCCCGGCGTCACGCGTCTGGATGGCGATGCGCATCGTCATCACGAGGCCGAGCAGCTCGCGCGCGTGATGTGGTGGGGCAAGGACGAGACGCTTTGGGCGCCGCCGCTCGTGCGGGGCTCCGCGATGCTCCGGGCGCTGCTCGCTCGCGACGCGACGCGTACGGCGCTGCGCTCGCTGCTGATCGCGATGCGCTCCGCGTACTACGAGCTGCGCATCGAACGGGCTTTCGCGGGCAGCCGGCTCGCCGCGTGGCTCCGCGACGCGCTCTGCGTGACCGCGGTCGTCTCGGTCGCTCCTCAGCTCTCCGACTGACGCCACCCTATCCTCAGCGCATCGCTACCGTCGGACGCGTGATCGGCGACCGCCTCCGTGCCGCTGGCGTTCGCTACGTCCTGGGACACCCGGGCGGCGAGGTCGTCGATCTCATCGAAGGCTTCCGCCAGGCTGGGCTCGAGTTCGTCCTCACCCGCCACGAGTCCTCGGCCGGCTTCATGGCCGACGCGATGGCGACCGCGAGCGGAGTGCCCGGTGTGTGCGTCGGCACGCTGGGGCCCGGAGCGACCAATCTCGTCACCGGGGTGGCGCAATCGTTCCTCGACCGCTCGCCGGTGCTCGCGTTCACCGGTCAGCTGCCGACAGAACGCTTCGACATCACGACGCATCAGAAGCTCGACCTGCGGTCGCTCTTCGCACCGATCACGAAGTGGCAGGCGCGGATCTCTCCGGCCAACGCGGGTTCGGCGACCGATCGCGCGCTGCGCGTCGCACTGCGCCCACGTCGCGGACCCGTCTACCTGGAGGTACCGAGCGACGTCCCGCGTCAGGACGCACGGGCGGACCAGGCTGACGACGGCGAGAACGCGGTCCAGCAGCAGCTCTGGAACGTGATCGATGCGGACGCGGCCGGCGCGGCGGCGCGGCGCCTTCGGGAGAGCAAGCGTCCGGTGATCCTCGTCGGCATGGACGCGAACGACGCCGTCATCGCGGCACGTCTGCGCGTCCTGGTCGAGGAGTGGTCGATCCCGGTGATCGACTCGCCGAAGTCGAAGGGCGTGTTCCGCGAGGACCACCCGCTGTTCCTCGGCACGATCGAGGGGCTCGGGACGGCGAAGCTCTACGAGCTCATCAAGACCTGCGATCTCGTGCTCATGATCGGGTTCGATCCGGTCGAGTTCGATCGCGACTGGACGGCGTCCGCGAAGGTCATCCACATCGGGCCGCTCCCCAACGACGATCGCTACTACCGCGCGACCGTCGAGGTCGTCGGACCGGTGCACGAGGCGATCGACGCGATCCGATCGCTCTCGGGCCCGGGTGCGACGAAGTGGGCGCCGACCGGCGTCAAGAAGCTGCGCGATGAATTCCGCGCATTCGTGTCTCCGAGGCGACCGCGGCTCACCTCGCAACAGGTGCTTGCCGCGCTTCGCGTGGCTCTGCCGGAGGACGCCATCGCCACCTGCGACGTCGGCTACAACAAGGCGGTCACCGGCCAGTGCTGGACCGCGTACGCGCCGAAGACGTTCTTCATGTCGAACGGGCTCTCGTCGATGGGCTACGGCCTGCCCGCGGCCATCGGCCTGCAGCTGCTGCACCGCGAACGCAAGGTTGCATGCGTGCTCGGGGATGGCGGCTTCGCGATGAGCATGGCCGAGCTGGAGACCGCGGTGCGCATGGAGCTGCCAGTCATCGTGGTCGTTCTTGCGGACGATGCGCTGTCACAGATCAAGGCGAGCCAGGAGCGCAAGGGCTTCCCGGTGATCGGCACCACGTTCCGCGGCTTCGACTACGTCGCCCTGGCGCGCGGCTTCGGCGCCTCCGGCTACGACGTGACGACCCAGTCAGAGTGCCGTGAGGTCTTCGCGGCCGCACGCGACGCGAAGGCGCCCACGCTGATCGCGGCGCACGTCGATCCGAGCGCCTACACGCTCGGCTAGATCCCGGTCGTTTCTTAGACCCCGCTCACCGCGCTCTTAGCCGCGAGCGCGACGCTCCGCTCATGTCCCGAATGGGACCAGTCGGAAACAAGGAGCAGGTCCATGACCACCATTCGCAGATCGATCCTGGCCATCCTCGTGGGTGGCGCGATGCTCGCCGGTGCCGTCGTCGGCGCGATCGGATTCAGCGGCATCGCCGCCAATGCCGCATCCACCCCGACAGGCGGCGCGGCGCGCAACGCCGATGCGACCGCTGCGCCCGGCACGGCCACGGGCGTTTTCGTCTCCAACGAGGACCCCGCGCACGAGGCGACGGAGAGCGCCGAGCGTGAGGCGCAGGAGGAGGCCGGCCAACGGCCCGCGGTCCCGTAGCCCCAGGGCTTCCCCTCCTCAACGCGCAGAATGCCCGGCGTGGAGATCACGCCCCGCATTCGCCGACTTGGACCCGGACTCGCGAACGCCTATCTGGTGGAAGACGGCGGCGGGGTGACCATCGTGGACACAGGAGCCCCTGGTTATTGGGACGCGCTCCCGGCCGAGCTCGCCGCGATGGGCCGCACGCTCGACGACGTGCGCGCGGTGGTCTTGACGCACGCGCACACCGACCACATCGGCTTCGCCGAGCGCATCCGCCGCGAGCGCGGCGTGCCGGTCTCCGTACACGAGCTCGACGTACCGCTGACGCGCAAGCCGTCATACCCGAAATGGAACGGTTCTCTGAACATCGTTGCCGCACTACGCTTCTTCGCGTTCGCGCTCGGCAACGGCATGGCCCGGGTACCCCCGATCCTCGAGGTCTCAGCATTCGGCGACGGCGCGACGCTCGATGTCCCGGGATCGCCACGGGTCGTCTGGGTACCTGGCCACAGCGAGGGCATGTGCGCGCTCGTGTTCTCGTCTCGCGATGCGATCTTCGTGGGCGACGCATTCGTGACCCTCGACGTGCTCAGCGGCGCGACCGGACCACGGGTCAGCCCGTTCAACGCGGACGCGCGCCGCGCCTACGAGTCGCTCGCGCGGCTGGACGGCGTCGAGGCGCGACTGGTGCTGCCCGGTCACGGCGCACCTTGGACGTCCGGTCTACCTGAGGCGTTGCGGCTCGTCCGTGCGGGCGGTCCTCCGGCCTAGCTGCTCCCCGCAGATGGGCTGATCGCCGAGTGCAGCACGTCCCCGACCTCCGCTTCGGCGCTCGCGACCGCCGACGCGAGGGCCGCCGGCCAATCCGCAATCGCAGCCTCTGACTCCACGCGGATACGAGCTCTGCCATCGCGGTCGCGGAGCGCCTGCATCGCGATGATCTCGCCCTGGCGGCGAAGCTCCTGGACTTCAGCCACCTCAGATGCCCCTGCCGATCGGAATCCGCGCTCGGTCAGCGCCGCCAGGAGATGGCGCTCGAACAGATCGAAGAGGTCTGCGGGCAGGTCAAGCTCGAAGTGCAGACCCGCGGTCGGGGCCATTCCCGTGGAGCCGTAGCCCTGACCTTCGCGGCGGAAGACCGGTACGAGGAGCGGCGGCGCGACGATCGTCGTAGCGAACGTCATGAACACGACGACCGAGAAGACAGGCTGGTCGACGGCGCCGGTCGCGAGGCCGATGCCCGCGATGATCAGGGCGACCTCGCCGCGCGGGATCATCCCGACACCCACGCGAAGCGCGCCGATCCACGTGAACCCCAACGCAAGCGCAGGAATGCTGCAGCCGATGATCTTTCCGACGATCGCGAGCAGACTCAGGGCCGTTCCGAACAACAGCACGCCGATGAGCGCGGGGATGTTCACGAGCATGCCGATGACGACGAAGAACGCCGGCACGAGCACGTGGTACACACCAGCCGCTTCGCGCGCCAGGCTCGTGCGCAGTCGCGTGCGCGAGAGCGCGATGCCTGCCGAGAACGCGCCCACGATCATCGCGAGCCCGGTGCTCTGTGCGACGAAGGCGCTCACCAAAGCGAGACCGATCGCGAGGGCGAGTGCCGCTCCGGTCGAGCGGAACGCGCCGAAGACGCCCGCGATCCGGTGCGCCGCGAGAACGAGGATCGCCGTGAGCACGATCCACGCACCAAGCGCCTTGCCCCCGATGAGCCCGATGTCCAAGGCGCTCACGGCACCTCCCTGAGCGATCGCCACCACCACCGCGAGCACGAGGATGCCGATCACATCGTCGAAGACCGCGGCGCCCAGGATGGTGATCCCTTCGGGTGAGTCGAGCCGGCCCATATCTGACAGCACGCGAGCGGTCACACCGACGCTCGTCGCGGTCAGAGCCGCTCCGACGAAGAGCGCCGGCGGACTGAGATAGGCAGGAGCGAGGCCGGACGCGACGGCCGCCACGTCTCCGAGCACGAAGGGCACGATCACCCCTCCTATCGCAACGACGACGGCGGTGGGACCGAAGCGGACGAAGCTGGCGAAGTCGGTCTCGAGTCCGACCACGAAGAGCAAGATCACCGCCGCGAGCTCGGCGAACACCCACAGCGGTAGCGGGATCGGTATCTCCCCGCCAGCCGTCGCCTGTCCGAAGAGCCGTCCGACCCCTGGCCAGTCGATGCTCCCGAGGGCAAAGGGACCGATCGCGACGCCGGCGATGAGCTCGCCGAGCACCGCCGGCTGCTTCAGCCAGCGTTCGAAGACCTCCGCACCGATCTTCGCGGCGAGCAGCACGATACCGACCTGCAAAGCGAAGATCGCCGCTTCATCGGTCAGATCCACGCGCGCAAGCCTACGGGCTGATCAGCCGCGCGATGCGGCCCGGCCGGCGACGCGGCCGGAGAAGATGCATCCGCCGAGGAATGTCCCCTCGAGTGACCGGTACCCATGCACCCCGCCGCCTCCGAAGCCGGCGACCTCGCCGGCCGCGTACAGGCCCGGCAGCGGCTGCCCGCCGATTCGCAGAGCGCGCCCGTCGAGGTCGGTCGCGATGCCGCCGAGGGTCTTGCGCGTGAGGATCCAGAGGCGCACGGCGACGAGCGGCCCGGACTTCGGATCGAGCATGCGGTGCGGCCGCGCGACGCGGATGAGCCGATCGGATACGTATCTGCGCGCCTCCCGGACGGCGGCGAGCTGCCGGTCGCTCGGCACCGGTGACGCCGCCTGCTCGTCGAGCGCGCTCATCTCGCGCTGGAGCGACGGCGCGTCGATCTCCGCCGCGCCGGCGAGGGCATTCATGCGCGAAGCGAGCTCGGCCACGGTCGGCGCGAAGACGAAGTCCCGGCCGTGCGTGCCGAAGCGCTCGACCGGCTTGACCGCACTGGGCAGCACGCGCCGCAGGACACCGAGGACGCTCTTCCCGGTCAGGTCCGGGTTCTGTTCGGAGCCCGAGAGCGCGAGCTCGCGGCCGAAGATCTTCGAATCCATCACGAACCACGAGTGGTCGTAGCCGGAGCGCGCGATGTGTTCGAGCGCGGAGAGCGCATCGAAGCCGGGAAAGATCGGCGCACGAAGCCGTTGTCCGCGAGCGTCGAGCCAGAGCGGCGACGGGCCGGGAAGGATGCGGATGCCGTGGCGCGACCAGATCGGCGCGTAGTTCTCCACGCCCTCGGGATAGCTCCACATGCGATCCAGATTCACCAGACGCGCGCCCGCGGCGCGCGCGGCCTCCAGCATCTTCCCGTCGACGTGATCGGGAACACCCGAGAGCATCTTCGCCGGTGGCGTGCCGAGGCGTGACGGCCAGTAACGCCGCACGAGGTCGTGGTCGCCGCCAATGCCACCCGAGGTCACGATGACCGCCGGCGCCCGGAGCCTGAACGACCCAGCGATCTCGCGCGAGCTCTTCTCGCCGCGCTTCACATCGCTCGCGACGAGCACGTCGCCCGAAACACCCTCGACGGCGCCGCCACCCACCAGAAGCGCGCTGACGCGATGTCGATGGCGCACCGACACGAGCCCCGAGGACGACGCGTCGCGCACCGCCCGGACGAACGGCGCGACAACGCCTGGCCCCGTGCCCCAGGTGATGTGGAAGCGCGGGACCGTGTTGCCGGCGCGCTCGGCCCATTGCACCAGCGGGAACCAGCGCATGCCCAGCGTGTGCAGCCACTGACGCATCTCGCCGGCGGCGAAGTCGACGTATGCGGTGGCCCAGCGTCGCGGCCATTGATCCTCGTCGCGATCGAAGCCCGCATACGCGTTCCAGTCCTTCAACGCGGTTTCGCGTGAGTCGTGAAGGCCGAGGCGCCGCTGCTCAGGCGTGTCGACCATGAAGAGACCGCCGAAGGACCAGAAGGCCTGACCGCCGAGCGATGCCTCGGGCTCCTGATCGAGGAGGATGACCTTTTTCTTCGCCTCGACGAGCTCCGCGGTCGCGACAAGCCCCGCGAGCCCGGCACCGACGACGATGGCATCAGCGTCCATGTCTTGCGCGGAAGGGTAGTCGCCGCCTCGGTAACCTGCCCCTGTGCTGTCATCTCACGCGAAGGGATCGCGGCGCGTTGTACGTGCGATGCGCGCCCCGCTGACCGACCGCGGACTCGCACACGGGGCCCGCGCGCTCGCGCGACTGGACCCGGACATCGCCGGCGTCCTCGCGCGGCACGGCACGCCGCCGCTCTGGGGACGCGAGCCCGGCTTCGCGACGCTCGTCCAGATCATCCTCGAGCAACAGGTGTCGCTCGCCTCGGGCCGCGCGGCATTCGCGCGGCTGCTCGCGGTCGCCGGAGAGGTGACGCCGGCGCGCGTGGGGAAGCTGAGTGAGCGTCGTATCCGCGGTGCAGGCCTCACGAGGCAGAAGGCAGCGTACGTGCGCGGGCTCGCGCGGTCGATCACGCGTGGCGACTTCGACCTCGAGGCGGTCGCGCTCATGGACGACGAAGGCGCGCATGCCGAGCTGGTCAAGCTGAAGGGCATCGGTCCGTGGAGTGCCGACATCTATCTGCTGATGGCACTCGGACGCCGCGACGTGTGGCCGCGGCACGACCTGGCGCTCGCGACCGCGATGCGCGAGGTGAAGCGGCTACGCGCGCTGCCGACGCTGGAGCGTCAGCTGGAGATCAGCGATACGTGGCGTCCATGGCGTGCGGTCGCGGCGCGGACGCTCTGGCACCACTACCTCAGCACCCCGCGCACGCGAACGCGCACGTAGCGCAGGGCACTTCTTCTTCGCGGTCTTCTTCGCGGTCTTCTTCTTCGTCATCTTCTTTGCGGTCCGCTTACCCGCTTCCTTCTTCTCGGGGTGCAGGCGCTCGGGGAGCTCCCTGCGACCGGTCGTCTGGTTCCACCGCTCGTACGCCTCGTCGGTGATCTTCCCGTTGACCAGCAGCTCCGCGAACTTGCGACGCTGTGCTTTGCTCCTGAATGGCATGTCGACGAGAGCCTATTCGCAACGAAGTGGATACCCGCTCAGAGCGGCCCGCTGACAGGGCGTGACGGGCGCGTCATGACGCTTGGCTGGCTGGGACGCAGGCTACCGGCATGGACGCCCCTGGCGGTCCGGCTGTTGCCGGACGCCCGATCCGAGCACGGGTTGCATCGCTGGGGCTCGCCGGGGTGGTCATCTGCCTCGCAGCCTTCACGATCGTGGCCGCCTACACGACGCGGGCTCAGGTGGATCGTGCGCAGCTCCTGCAAGCGCTTCGTGACACGTATCAGAGCGTGACCTCCGCGGTCGGTGAGGAGGAGAACGCGGAGCTCGCCTTCATCGTCGACCCGTCGAACGATCACTCCATCGCCCTGAGCGCGGCCAACGGGGTGACGATCGCCAAGATCAACGAGCTCACGGCACACGGCGGGTCTGATGCTCAGCTCGCCAGGGACATGCTGGCCCTTCACGGCCGCCTCCTCGTGTCGGCCGCCCGCGAAGCCGCGGCGATCTTCGACAACAACCAGGCCCAGGCCCGTCAGATCCACGACGAGCAATCGGTCCCGATGTTCTTCGAGATGGAGGTGCGTCTGACCACGGCGACGGACCAGGGAGAGGCGGAGGCCAGCGCCGCGTTCGCGTCGCTGCGCGACACCTCTCAATGGATGCTGACCCTCGCGCCCGTCGTGTTCACGATCGGCTTCGTGCTGCTGCTGGGACTCTGGCGCATCCTCGAGGGATACCAGCAGGCGACGAGCAGAACGTACAAGCAGATCGAGCAGCTGAGCCGGCTCCGTGCCGAGTTCGTGTCGACGGTCAGCCACGAGTTCCGGACGCCGCTGACCGGGATCCAAGGCTTCAGCGAGATGATGCGCGACGAGGAGCTGAGTGTCGCGCAGATGCGCGAGTTCGCCGGCGACATCAACAAGGACGCACTGCGCCTCGCTCGTCTCATCGCCGACATGCTCGACCTCGACCGGATGGAGTCCGGCCGGATGACGTTCAACCTCGAGCCGTTGGACCTGAATCGCATCCTCGCCGACGCGGCCGCGCCCTTCCGCCTCAGTGCCGCCGACCACCCGATCGAGCTCCACCTCGATGAGAGCCTTCCGACCATCGTCGGCTCGTCCGACCGGCTGACCCAGGTCGTGACAAATCTCGTGAGCAACGCCATCAAGTACTCGCCGAGCGGCGGCGCGGTCGAGCTCCGTACGGAGCGCGACGAAAAGATGGCCGTCCTCACGATCCGCGATCACGGAATGGGCATACCGACCGAGATGCTCGAGACGATCTTCGACCGGTACTCCCGCATCGAGTCGAAGGTCACGGCGACCATCCAGGGGACCGGCCTCGGACTTCCGATCGTGCGCCAGATCGTCCAGCTGCACGCTGGGAAGGTCTGGGCGACGAGCGAGCCGGGCCAGGGTTCCACGTTTCATGTTCGGCTGCCACTCGGAGTACCAGCTGTCGGCGAGCACGCCGCGGCGCTTCCGTCGGCAGTCGCGTAAGGAGTCACATGGCACGAATCGTTTTCTGCGAGGACGAGGAGCAGATCAGGAAGCTGATCCAAGTGACGATGCGGTCCAGCGATCACGTCATCGAGTTGATGCCGAACGGTCGCGACGGCCTGGCCGCGATCGAGCGAATGGTCCCTGATCTCATCGTGACGGATGTGGCCATGCCGGAGATGGGCGGATTCGCCCTGGCCGACGCCGTTCACGCTCGGCCGACGATCAGCCACATCCCCATCCTGTTCATCACCGCCTCCGTTCAGAGAGGTGAGATCGCCCAGTTCGGGGCGCACGGCGCGGCCGGCTACCTGGCGAAGCCCTTCAGCCCGCGGGAGCTGCGGGAAAAGGTCGAATCGTTGATCCCGGAGTGACGGGGGTCTCTGGCAGGACGGCCGCGATCGCCTCGCGGGCCGCGTAAAGAGGAGGCCTGATGGCACGGATCGTTTTCTGCGAGGACGAAGAGCAGATCAGAAAGCTGATCCTGATCACGATGCGCTCGAGTGCGCACGACATCGAGATCGCCAACAACGGCGTGACCGGTCTGGCCGCGATCGAGCGACTGGTGCCGGATCTCATCGTCACGGATCTCACCATGCCGGAGATGGGCGGGTTCGCGCTCGCCGACGCCGTTCACGCCCGGCCGACGATCAGCCACATACCGATCCTCTTCATGACCGCCTCGGTCCAGCGAGGCGAGATCGCGTTGTTCAGCGAGCACGGCGCGGCCGACTACCTCGCGAAGCCCTTCAGCCCGCGCGAGCTGCGCGAAAAGATCGATAGCCTCATCACGCTCACCGATCCCCGATCGGCGGTTGAGAGTCCGGGATAACGCGCGGGAACAGCTCGACGAGGCTAGCGCACGACTCGCGAGAGCCCGCCCCACGGCTCGATCGCGGCGAACCCGTTGCTCCCGAGGGCCAGCGAGATCTCGCCGCAGTGAAACGCGTCGTGCGTGATGAGGCGCATGAGGACGGACTGGCGGGTGTGGATCCGGACCTCGGTCCCGCGAGTCCGTCGGGCCTCCTGGCCCATCGTCTCAGGCGTCCACGTCGTGAGACATCGCTCAACGATCTTCCAGGACGACACCAGGGCGCCGACGAGCTCGTCGGCGGATCGGGGGCGCGCGAGGTCATCCTCCCAGCCGAAACCTGATGGGTCGGTGAACGGCGTCGTCTCCGCGCCGGGCTCCTTGAACACGTGGCACAGCCAAAACACGCGCCCCCCAGCGAGGTGCGACGCGCTCGCCCAGATCGGCCAGGTGGGCGAGCCGACGGGGAGTGCGAGCTGATCGGCGGAGAGCGGTGAGAGCGCCGTGACCAGACCGTCGTTGAAAAGGCGCCACCCCTCATAGAACGGCGCGATCGTAGAGTTTCCCATCAACCGAAAGGCTAGCAACGACAGAGCGATCGAGCGATGTGAGAACGCCTGAACAACCGCAGCGGTCAGGAACGTCCCTGCGGCGCTAGACGCCGCCGATAGTGTGCTTATCGCCGCAACCGTTCGCGCGGGACCCGGACACCAATGGATCTCATGCGCGAAGCTGACGAATGGATGGGATGAGCAGCGGGAAGAGACACAGCGCCGTGCTGAGAAGACCGCCTCCCGCGAGCACGGCCGCCGGTCCCACCCGCTCGACGAGCACGCCAGCCGCGAGCGGCGCGAGCGGCAGCAGCAGGATGGAGCCGAATCCGTCGACGCTCCCGACACGGCCGAGCAACGCTCGCGGAACGTGCCGTTGCACGGCGGTGTCCCAGAGGACGCCGAAGCCGATGAAGCCGATGCCGAGGCCGACGCCGTACAGCAGCAGCAGCGGATAGACCGGAAGGAGCCCGTACATCGCGAGCCACACGTTCCCGAGCACCGCGGCCGTGTACATCGCGATCCCGACGCGATGGATCCTGATCTGGCCGACGAGGATGCCGCCGATGATCTCGCCGACCCCGGCCGACGCGTTGATCAAGCCGAAGACGCCGGCGTTGGCCAGGAGCACGTCGCGAACGAGCAGCGGCATCGCCACGATGAGCGGCCCGGCGTACGTCGCGTTCGCTAACGCGAACACGAGGATCGTGATCCACAGCCACGGAAGGGAGAACGTGAAGGCGACGCCCTCGCGGATCTCGCGGAGGATCGGCTGGCGCGGCGCGGGCACGGAGCGCGTCGGGCTGGCCGCGAGGAGCGCCAGGAAGCTCACGAAGAAGGTGAGGCTGTCGCCGAAGAACGCCCACCCCGGACCGGCCGACGCCACGAGCAGGCCGCCGACCACGGGACCCGTGAGCCGCGCACCCTGGCGAGAGAACGAGCGGAGGGCGTTGCCCTGCACGAGGATGTCCGCTTGGACAAGCTCGGGGATGATCGCGCCCATCGCCGGCATGAAGAACGCGCCGGTCGCGCCGAAGAACGCCGCCTCGAGGTAGATGTACTCGATCCGCAGGTTACCGGTGAGGCTCAGCAGGGCGATCGCCATGACGAGGATGCCGGCCAGGAGGTCACACACCAGGATCACCCGGCGCCGCGAGACGCGGTCGACGATCGCGCCGGCGAAGAGGAACAGCACGAGCTGCACGGCCGTGCTGATCGATGCCCCGATGCCGAGCTGGATCGGCGACGCGCCGAGCGCGAGGAGCTGGAACGGCACGGCGACCTGATGGAGGAAGTTCCCGAAGATCGACACCGTCTGGCCGCTCCAGAGCAGCCGGAAGTCACGGTTCCGCAGCGGATGAAGGACGAGCGGGAGCTTCACTCGAGGTCGGCGATGGTGCCCGGCAGCGCCGACAGGTCGCGGAGCGCGCGCGTGGGCGACGAGTCGAGGGCCTCGCCGTGGCGGTCGATGAACACCGTGCGATAACCGAGCGCGGCCGCGGGCACCATGTCGTGGTACTGGCTCGCGCCCACCTCTAGGAACGCTCCGTGGATGTTGATGGCGCGTGAACAGCCCATCCATCGTCGGTCGTCGGCTCGCTCACCGCTTCAGTGTTATTGATTCGCCTACACGCAGCTCATCCGTACCAGACGGCACCGCATCACGTAGTCGCCGCTCGCGCGGCGATAGACACGTTCTCACAAGCGAGCGAGACCGGTAGCCCGTAGCGGATTCGAACCGCTGATCTCAGCCTTGAGAGGGCTGCGTCCTGGGCCTCTAGACGAACGGGCCGGAAGAACACCATTCTACCGTTCATGAGCCCCCTTGGTCCCTGGTCCTGAGCGATCTCGTCGCGCCCGGCGTTCGCCGCATTCAGATCCCCCTCCCCATCCCGGCGCTCAAGATCGTGAACGCCTACCTGGTGGAGGGAGAGCGCGGCTGGTCGCTGGTCGACTCGGGGATGCACACGCCCGACGCCGAGCAGGCGCTCAACGCCGGACTCGCCGAGGCGGACGTCGCAATGCGCGACTTGCGCGGCGCGTTCATCACGCACCTGCATCCCGATCACATGGGGATGGCCGGCACGCTCGAGAAGGCAGGTGTCGACGTCACGATGCACCGGCCCGAGATCGAGGGCGCACGCCGGGTCTGGGCGGCGGACCACGAGCTGATCAACGAGACCTACGGCTTGTTCGAGCAGCACGGCATGCCGATCGACGTCGGTCGGGGCATGGCCGAAGCCTGGATCGCGATGGGTCGCCGCGTCGATCCGGTCACGGCGCTGCGGCCCGCCGACGACGGCGACGAGATCGATCTCGGCGGCCGGATGGCTCGCGTCCGCTGGACGCCAGGCCACACCGACTATCACGCGGTGCTCGTGGACGAGCGTGACCACTATCTCTTCGCAGGCGACCACGTGCTCCCGCGCATCACGTCGAACGTCGGCCTGTATCCACACTCGCGCGACGATCCACTCGGCGACTTCATCGACGCGCTTCGGGCGATACGCGATCTGCCGGTGCGACGGGTGTTTCCCGCGCATGGCGATCCGTTCGACGATCTCGCCGGTCGGGTCGACGAGATGCTCGCGCACCATGACGCTCGCCTCGACGCGATACTCGCCGCGATCGGGTCGCGGGAGCGCACCGCCTACGAGGTCGCGCACGACCTCTTCCCGGTACTCCGTTCGCCACACGAGGAGCGCTTCGCGCTGGCCGAGACGCTCGCGCACCTTCGTCACCTCGAGCGCGGTGTCCGCGTCCGCGAGATCGCGGGTCGGCCGACGCGCTGGAGGCTCGCCCCTTAGGCGCTCCCCCACACCACGGCACAGCCGCTGTCGGTTGCGATCCCGTCGATCCGCATGCGAAGTCCCCAGCCTGCGGGATCCGCGGCCTTTCGGATCGAGTCTTCGATGCTGCCGCGGAAGAATCCCGGCAGACCATCGGTGTCGAGCTCTCGCAGGTCGAACCGTATGGTCCCGTTGCTCACCTGCGGCACGAGCAGCACCTTGATCGGGAACGACCCGATCGCGACCGCGGTCGCGCCGAGCCGGAATCCGGCGCGCTCGATCGCGATGCGGACGTCTCGGACCGGCTGTGAGCGCGCCTGGCGAGCGGCCACCTCGGTGAGGACGTCGTCGGTGATGACGACCCACGCCTGCCGACCGGGGTTGGCTTCCATCCAGGCCTGCGCCGCGGAGGAGCGCTCAGCGAGGGTTCCCGAGGCGAAGGCCATGCCCTTCACGTAGGTCGCGCAGGCGGTCGGCACGGTCACCGCGGATGGCGTCGCCGACGGAGCTGACGTCCTTTGGCTGGCCGCCGGCGTCGCGACCTCACCGGGGGAGTCGGGAGGTCGGAACGCGAAGAGCAGGACCACGACGACGAGCGCACCGATGAAGATCGTGGCGGCGAAGCGCGACACACCCCGAGGCTAACCGGACCACGAGCGTTCAACATGGCGCCGTGGCCAACGACGCCAAGCTGCCGCTCGCGGTGGAGCGCTGGTTCTCGTCGACGGAACATCCGCTCGAGAGCGCGATGCGACGCGTCGCCGCGGTCATCCTCGGTGCGGACCGCCGCATGACCGCGGAGATCAGATACGGCACGGTCCAATTCGTCTACCGCGGCGGCTTCGCGAACTTCGTCCAGGTTTCGAAGAAGCACCAGATCACGGTGATGTTCAACGTCGGCAAGCGCATACCCGGGATTTTCCCGCCTCTCGAGGGCGACGGTCCGAATGCGCGCTTCATGCGCTTCGCCAGCCTGACCGAGGTGAACGCTCGCGCGGGCGAGCTGAAGCGGATCGCGGTCGCGTGGTGCGCGATGCAGGACCGAGCCTGAGCCCACAACGCGCGCGCAGGTCAGTGCAGCACGCGTCCGTAGTACAGGAGGTAGTCGGCCACGTGCGCACTCCAGTACGCCGCCGAGTGATCACCCTCGTACGAGTGCCACTCGTGCGCGATTCCGAGCGAGGTCAGCGCATCGTGGATCGCGGTCGCCTGTTTGACCCACGGATCGACCGAGCCTGAGTCGATCCACCAGGTGTAGCCGCGAGCGACGTCGGGCTTCGCGCGGATCAACGACAGCGGGTCGCGGGCCGCGAACTCCGCCGCTCTCGTGCCAAGGTACGTCGGCGCGTCACCGATCGGGCGAAGGGACGGACTGTGCGCGCCGATGACGCTCCAGATCCCCGGAAAGTTGAGCGGCAGCTGCATGGCCGCGTGCCCGCCCATCGACAGTCCGCCGATCGCGCGAGCGTCAGCCGTCGCGATCGTCCGGAAGTGCGTGTCGATCTCGGGCACGACGTCCTTGGCCAGGTAGGTCCCCCACTTCTCACCGTTCGCGCCGGTCGATGCGTCGACCACGTGATCGACCCAGTACTCCTGGTCGCCTTGCGGCAGGGCGATGAGGAATCTCGGGATGGTGCGCGCCTGCATCAGCCGCTCCGCCGCGTCGAGCACGCCGTAGTCGACCCATTCCTGGTTCAGACCGCTCCCACCGTGAAGCAGATACAGGGTCGAAAAGCGCGCGGTCGCGTCGGCGTCGTACCCCGGAGGCAGCCAGACCTTGTAGGGCATCGTCCGCGCCAGCGCCGCGCTGCGGAACGAGCCCGACACGACGCGGCCGGTGGTCGGGAACGCCGTCGGAGAGGCCAGCGCGGTCGCGCTCGCGGTGGGCGGGCGCGACGCGCTCGGCGGTGGCGTTGCCACGCTCGCCGAGCAGGACGTCGCTACGAGGCATGCGATCAGCAACGCGCGGCGCGGCATCACCCCTGGACTGCGCGGAGAAGGACCTCGAGGCGGATCTCGTCCTGCACGCTGAGGACCACCGCGACGGACGGACGCGCCAGTCCGAAATCGGCGAAGTGGACGGTCGTGCGGGCGGTCGCGCGGATCTCCCGGCCGACCCGCTGGGCGGTGACCTCCCATGACACCTCGTGGGAGGTGCCGTGCACCGTCGCCGACGTGACGAGCGTGAACTTCCACTCGCCGGTCTGGGGCAGCGGCTGCGGCAGGCCGATCGTGCCGACGATGGTCATCTCGGCGTTCGGGTAGCGCGGCGTCTCCAGCGTGTCCTGCTTGATGAAGTTGTCGCGCCGCGACTCATCGCTCTGCAGCTTGGAGAGATCGATCCTCACAACGGTGTCCGAGGTGAGCCGTCCGTCGCGGGTGAGCCCGATGATGCCGCTGATCGCGCTCGTCGTGAGGACGGCGTCGCTCATCGCGGGAAAACCCGCGAGCTGTTCGCGCACACGGATCGTGAACAGGCTGCTCTCCTGGTCGGGGATGAATCGGAATGTCGGGGCGCTCGTCGAGACGGGCGTGACCGACCCGGCCGGGGTCGCCGAGGCGTTCGCGCCGAACAGATCCTGACGGCACGCAGCGGTGACGCAGAGCACGACGAGCAGCAGCAGCGGCGCGCGAGAGCGCGTTGCGCCTGACCGGGTCAGGCCGTCTCCGCGACCGGCGGGCGCAAGCCGAACCATCGGTACAACGGATGCGTGAGGGGCGCGCCGATGCTCGCCAGGTGCTCGACGCGACCGAGCCACGGAAGCGCCGGCAGCAGCGCCCAGATGAGGACGATGCCGACGAATTGCAGGACCGTGTTGTCGGCATCGGCGGGATGCTCCATTCCGATGCGAAGCATGTCGCCGATCCAAGTCGCGGAGAACGCGACGACGAAGAGATGCAGGCCGTACGCCCCGAGCGAGCGCTGGCCGAGAGGCAGCAGCAGCCAGCCCAGCGCGCGCCGGACCGGCACCCACGCGACTGAGACGAGCGCGTATGCGAAGGTCGCGACGCCGAGGAGCGCCAGGAGCCGGCCAGGTCGCAGGTCGTTCTTACCGAACACGAGGTCCGACGAGAGCAGCCACGCGAGGGCTGACGGCTGGTCACCGGCACGGTCCGCGAGCGTCAGCTCGAATGCGGCGATGAGGGTGATCGCGATCGCCGTGCCGACGATGACGATGGCGGCGCGCATGTGCGAGGTCAGCGCGCCTGCGATCCGCTCGCGGTGATAACCGATCACGACGCCGAGCGCGAACGGGAGCTGCCACGCGGCAAACGGGAAGCCACCGTCGACCACGTTCCACGGGAACTGGACGTCCGCCGGCGACACCTGCCACAGGAGCCAGAGACCCCAGGTCCCGGCGAGCGCGATCCGCGTGCGCCCCGTCGCGAGGAGATAGAAGAGCGGCGGAGCCGCGAACACCAGGAGTGTGTACAGCATCAACACATCGGTGAGCGGGTAGGAGCGGTGCAGCGTAGCGACGCTCAGCACGAACTCGAGCGGTCGCGTTGGGGTCATCGTGTGCGACCAGGGTGAATCGAGAAGGTACGACAGCAGCCCGAACCCGATCGTGAGTCCCACGGTGAGCGCGTACAGGAAGCCCGCGCGACGCACGACCTTCTCGAGCATCGCGACGAGCCCTTCACGCCGGATCACGTTCAGATAGACGGTCCCCATGACGATGCCAGAGATGAGCACGAAGCCCTCCGCGGCGGAAGTGAAGAACCGATTGCCGAAGGTGACGTAATAGAGGAGGGAGCGCTCGCCGCCGATGTGGTCGGCGACCATCACGACGACACAGAAGCCGCGGAGGAGATCCAGGCGCAGGTCACGCCTTGAGCTTCCGTCAGGTGAGGCTTCGTACGGCCATCGGTGCATCGCCGCGAGCATCCGGCGCGCGAATCTCAAGCGTCGATTATGCGGGCTGTTCTCGCGCTGACATAAGAGAAGAGTAAGAAACCGAGGCGGCGGTCGAGCATCCCCTCTGATCGAGTGGACGACGTTCGCAAGACGGCAGGTCTTGCACCGACCACGACACTAGTGCGCGCGGGATCGCTCCCGGTGGTGGAGCGAGGGGGTCGGGGATGTTGGCAAGAGGGATGGGCAGGGCGTGATGGACAGCGATCTCGGCAGGCCGCCAAAAGAGGCCGACCCGTGGGACGCGGTGACCGATCCGTACCTCCTGAAGAACGAGCTGCTCAAGGCCGAGACCGCCGTGAAGCACTTTGAGGTGACATTCGACAACCTCGATGACTGGCTTCGGCTTCGGCAGCATTGCCGAACACTCGAGGCGCAGCTGACTTCGATCAAGCTACGCGAGCTCGACAAGAAGATCGCAGCCAACGAAGCCGCGGTGCGGGCCGTGTTGCCACCCGGGCCCGAGGAGTTCGACCTTGATGGGATGCCGCTGACACCATGGGCCGCGGAATTCCGCAGTTACAGAACCCGTCCCGGATGGCCCATTCGGGCGGAGGAGCGCGATGACGGAGGGTTGCGCCCAGCCGATCTCGCAGCTGCATCCCGCGCGTTCCAAGATGAGCTCGCGAACATCCTGGTCGACCAAGCCACGGACGCGACGGTCCGCGAGCGATCGCTCCATCTGGACGTCCTGGTCCTTGAGCAGCTTCATCGGACGCCGTGGGGGAACCGTGCAGTAACGCTCGGGCAGCTGAAGGCTCAAGAGCAGGAGGCCCACGACGAGGCCGCAGGGTACGTGGAGCGACTCCGCGTGATCGACCCCGAGGTCGCGGAACACTTCGCCGAGGTGCGTTGGGGCATCTTCCACCCCGCGGAGCTAGAGGAACAGCGGTTGAAGGAGCGGCTCGAGCAGGCCGAAACGGAATCCGCGCGGATCGCCGAAATCATCAGCCTCATCAATGCCTCCGGCTCCTACGACGATGGCCAACAATTCGGTTGGAAGGGTGCGGGAGCGAAGGCCGCGCCGCCCGAGCGCGACGAGGCGATCGAGCACGTCATGGAATCGCTCGACGAGATGCCAGCCGCGCCGGCGCCAGCGAGCGAGGCGGAGACGAGTGCCGTGCCGGCCGCGCCGAAGAGCTTCAGCAGGACCGTCATGATCTCCGCCGGGGTGCTCCTGTTGGCGATCTCAGGCGCAGCCCTGGCGATCGTGTTCTCGCCAACCACGTCGTCGTCCCCCAGCGGCAACACGGCCACTGGCGCGAGCACTGGCGCGACCAGTGGCGCGGCCGCCGCGAGCGCGGCGGCCGTCGCGTGCGCGAGCCTGGCCGCCGAGGACCTCACCTTCACGGGCCTGCCCGGGGCCAGCGGTCCCACTCATGTCACGTCTGACTGTGGAGTCGTCGTCAGCGCGACCAGCCCGCGCTGCCGGGTCGTCATCGGCACCGCGGATTCGCGCGGCGTGCGCAATCCCTCGCTCTTTGACGAGCGCATCGGCTTCGACGTCGGCGCGAACCACTACGACGTGTTCTTCCAAGCGAGCTGGTACGAACCAGACCCATACGTGATCACGGTGCCCGGCCGCGGCCTGTTCGCCGGTCCCGCGGGGGCCCCGCGCGGCGGCACGGCCGAGATAAAGATGTACGGCGGACCCAAGGGCGCTTCGACGACGCTCGGCTGGACCGCGGAGAGCGGAACGATCACCTTCAGCACCGAGGCCGACCTGCAGCACCCAGCCGGCGGCGGGACGGTGGACATGCAGATGAAGGGCGGTGCGGCCACGGCGCCGATCCACATCTCCGGCACCTGGCACGCGGAACAACCCTGCGCCACTAGCTGAAGCGGCGGTCGCGGTTCATCCCAGCGCCGGGTCCGTTGCGGCGTGTGCCCGTCGCGCCGCGATGCGCGCGGCAGCATGGCTGATCCAATACGCGGCGATGCCGCCCAGGAGGATCACGATGACGTCGGGCCGGGCATCGGCAATGTAGGTCGCGCCGGTCGGAGGGTCGCAGGCGCCGCTGGGATCGACGAAACAGGGCGTTCCAGTGGTCAAACCGCCAAGCAAGTAGCCGCGACTCCCTGTGTAGGCGACCATCGCCCCGGCCAAGACGAGCGCGGTGACGGATGCGCGAAAGAATGCGCGAAGACCCCGTTCGAACTTGAGCGCCGCGATGGTCCAAAGTAGGCCGAGCGCGACGAAGCCGGCACCTAGCAGCATCGTGCCCGAGAAGGCCTGCCCGTCACGCGCGACTCCGGTCGTGCGCTCGTACCAGTTCATCGCAAGAGCGATGTGACCGATACCTACCGCGACAAAGTACAGCGGGGCGGCGAGGAGTCCCTTTCGCACGTGCGGAGCGTACGCTCGGTCCAATGGCTCCTCCGTGCCGCATCCTCTTCTACACGGGCAAGGGTGGCGTCGGAAAGACGAGCGTGGCCGCTGCCACGGCCCTGCGATGCGCGCAACGCGGGGCGCGGACGATCGTGATCTCGACCGACCTCGCCCACTCGCTTGGCGATGCCTTCGATCGGGAGCTCGGCGCGGAGCCGGTGGAAGTCGCGCCGAACCTCTGGGCCCACGAATCCGACGTCATGCATGAGGTGGCGAAGTCCTGGGGTGCGGTCCAGGAATACATCAAGACGATCTTCCAATGGCGCGGCATCGACGAGGTGCTGTCCGAGGAGATGAGCGTTCTTCCCGGTATGGACGAGCTCGCGGCCCTGCTACGTATCGCCGAGCATCACGACAGTGGGAAGTACGACCTGGTCGTGGTCGACGCCGCACCGACCGGCGAGACGCTGCGCCTTCTGTCGCTGCCGGAGGCGTCGAAGTGGTGGCTCGAGCGCATCGTCCCGCTTCAGCAGAAGCTGACGAAGGTCGCCGGACCGATCGTTCGGCGGATGATCGGCATGCCCATGCCGAGCGATGCTGTCTTCGCGGCCGGCGAGCGGCTGTTCCGCCGGCTCGAGCACCTGCACGACCTGCTCATCGACCCCGAGCGAACCTCCGTGCGGATCGTCCTCAACCTCGAGAAGATGGTGATCAAGGAAGCCCAGCGATCGTTCACGTACTTCCATCTGTACGGCTACGCCACCGACCTGGCCGTGGTCAACCGGTTGCTGCCGCTCGACCCGGGCACGTACTTCGCGGCGTGGCAGGAGGCGCAAAGCCGCTATCTACCGATGGTCGAGGAGTCTTTCGCGCCCGTCCCGGTGCGCACGGTCCCGTTCTTCGATCGTGAGGTCGTCGGATTGGAGATGCTCGATCGCCTCGCCTCCGCGCTGTTCGGCGACGAAGACCCCGCGCGTCAGTTCTACCGTGGCCGGCCGTACCGGGTCGAGCGGACGCAGAGCGGCTACGCCCTTGCGCTCGAGCTGCCGTTCGTCTCCAAGAGCGATGTGTCGTTGACGCGCAATGCCGACGAGCTGACCGTGCGCGTCGGCGCCTTTCGGCGCAATCTCATACTGCCTAGGCTCCTGGTCAACGCTCCGACGCAGGGAGCGACCTTCGAGGACCGGACGCTGAAGATCCAATTCGGGACGCCACCAGAGGCGGGCGTTGGAGGTACGGTGTGAGCGATCAGACGGCACTGGAGGCACGGATCAAAGAGCTCGAGGCGCGGCTCGCCCGATTGGAGCGGCCCGTCGACCGCGTGGGCGATCACATCGAGGGTGTGATCCGCACCGTGATTCCGGACGACACGCGAAGCCACATGCGTGCGGCGTGGCGGGAGCAGCTCCTCGCGCTGCGCTCGTTCCTGGACCGCTGGATCGAGCTCGACGAGAACGACGCCGGCGCACCGAAACGCGAGCGGATCGACGTGAAGTAGGCGGATCGACGTCGCGACCGGCTGACCTTTCCGACCTGCCTGCCGCGCCGGGGGCCTACGTGATGCTCGATCCTCATGAACGCCCGCTCTACATCGGCCGCGCCGGCAACCTCCGCGAACGCGTGCGCAGCTACTGGGCACCGAGACTCGACCGACCTCGGCTGCGCCGGATGGTGGCCCGAGTCCGGAGCGTGAGAATCGTGCCCACCGATTCAGAGCACGAGGCGGCTTTCCTCGAGCGCGCCCTCCTGGAGCGTTACGACCCGCCGTTCAATCGCACGCTGGGCTTCGAGAGCGTGGTCGCGCTGCGACTCGATTCGTCCTCGCTCACGACGGTGCACGACTTCGTGGGCTTGACCGCGCGCCACTTCGGTCCCTACCTCGGGTGGGCGCCGGCGTTCGCGGCCACGTCCGCGTTGATCCGACTGTTTCCACTTCACTACTGCCGACCGTCCGCCGCGCTCACCAGCGTGGAGCGAGATCTCGCGCGGCGGCGCGGCGTCGGACCTGACGATGGCGCGCAGCTGACCGACCGCATCGTCGCGGTGCTGAGTGGCGATGCTCAGGCGGTCGCGGACGCGATCGCCGGCACCGAGGCCGCTCGTGATCGCGCGTCGGCGCTCGGTCTGTACGAGAGGGCGGCGGAGCTTCAATCGGAGCTCGTGGGGCTGCGGTGGATCACGCAACCGCAGACGGTGGCTTCGTTCCACAACGCTGAAGGGTGGCGCGTGCGAGAAGAGCTGCTGCCGAGGTTTACGCCACGCGGAGCGTCACGCGTCGCGTGGTGACCTCAGTCGCGGCCCGTCGTCGTCGCGATGTCGTCCTCGTTGCCCGCCGCGTCGGCCAGCGTCCACCATGAGGGTGCGAAGTCCTCGCGCACCATCCGGCCGCCCGCCGCGAGCGCCCCCGCGATGCGAGCCTCCGCCTGCTCGTACGGCACCCACACCACGATATGGATCGCGCCGCCGCCATCAGCGCGCGGCTTCTCCATCTGCTCGAACCAGAACGCCGGTCCTCGATCGTGCGGATCGACGAGGTCCTCCGCCGGGCTGTCAACTCGAGGCTCATATCCGAGCGCGGCCTTCCAGAACGGCATGACCTCCGCGCGAGAGGTCGCGCCCGGGATGACGAGCAGGCTCTGGACCGCCGACGGGTCGGCAGAGAGACCCAGCCTTCGCGCCGCGGTCGAGATCTGGCGGGCCAGCTCGACGTGCCGCCGGGTCATCCCGGCGTAGTCCTTCGCGAACGTCATCATGCGCACGGTCACGCCGTCGTGTCGCAGGTCAACGACTGGGTGGAGGTCGTCGACGCCCGGCAACTCGCCGATCGCCTGCACGAGCCCGGCGCTTGCCGCGAACGACGCAGTCCGGAAGTACGCCGTCGCACCATCGCCCAGCACACGCCAATCCTCGACGCCTTCGGACTCGTGGAACTGCTTCGGGCTGATCCCGTCGATCATGCGGTTCTCCTTGTCATCGAACGGCGTGCCGTGAGCTTTCCGAAACGTCGCGGCGGGCGATCACACACTCTTAGGCGGTCACCCGGCGAAGCGATACACGACGCGCGACTCTTCGATGAGTCGCCACTGATCTGGAGCGGGAGACGGGAATCGAACCCGCGTAACCTGCTTGGAAGGCAGGCGGACTGCCACTGTCCTACTCCCGCGTTGCAGACGCTGGTGATAGCTCCTGTCGCGATGGCAGTTCGTGCAAACGATATCGCACTTCGCTATCTCTTCGAGTAGTGCGGCGATCTTGACACGACCAGCCGTCTGACAAACAAGACCCGACTTCTGTGCCGGCTCACGGTGATCGAATTCCATCGCACAGATCAGGAATACTCCTCCGCAGCTCGTACACGGCAGGGCACGAATCGGTTGACGACATCCATCTGCTCGCGACGACGTCGCATGTAAGCATCGCGTTTCGCCAGCTGCTGAATCGTCGCACCGGCCCTGGGACTCGTCCTGAAACCATACTCGAGCACACCACTCGCATATGCCGCCGCGGTCCTGATCCGGTGGCAGTTGCCGCATACGATGTCGCACTTTGCGGCCTCGGCCTCTAGCACCGCTCTGTTCTTCAGGTACACCTTGTCGGCGGCGAGGCTGAACAACTTTGCTCTCGGGTCACGGTGGTCGAAGTCCATGACGTGTGGCGGGAACATGCCGCCGCAGTCCATGCAGCGAACACGTCGGAGGTCGCGCAGCCATTCGACGGTCGCTCGCTGTCGTTGTGTAACGCGCTCGATCTCCCACGCGCGATTCCGCGCGTAGTACGAGACGTTGTATGGACGCTGGTCCCGTGTGCTGGGCATGAGCCACTATAGAACGTCTGTTCTAGACAGTCAAACAGCCAAGCGGGCCATGCTCTGCCACCCTTATGGGTAACAACAACGCAACGTTTCCGGCGTACCGTGGAGTGCGATGAGGGGTTCGGTAAAGGGCTTTGGCGCGCTCGTGACCATGTCGATCGTCGGCGTGATGATCGTGGTCGGCACGACGGCGCCGCTCGCGCAGCCTGCGGACGCCGCGCTCGCGCCACTCACTGATCTGACGATCGTCACTCCCTTGAACATCACGCTCGACGAAGGTCCGCTCGAGGCGAGCATCAAGCCGGACGTCCGGACGATGAGCTTCGATAGCGCGGCGTTGGATCGCTCGATGCCGTACGAGATCTACCTTCCGCCGGGATACAGCACCTCGAGCCGTCGCTACCCCGTCCTCTACATGCTCCATGGGATGAGCGGCACGAACGACGAGTGGCGCGGCTACGGCATCTTCGACAAGGCCGACCGGATGATCCGCTCCGGCGAGCTCCGGCCGATGATCATCGTCCTACCCCAGGGCGACAAGGCCTACTGGGTCGACCACGCGATTCCAACGGACCGCCAAGCCTGGGGACGCTACATGGCCAAGGACGTCGTCGCCGACGTCGACGCGCACTTCCGCACACGCGCCGATGCCGCGCATCGCGCGATCGGCGGAGTGTCGATGGGCGCGCACGGCGCGATGCAGCTCGCGATGAACTACCCGGGGACATTCAGCGTCGTCGGCGCGCACAGCCTCGTCCTTCGGCGTTACGACACGGCACCCGGCTACTTCGGCACGGCGGCGGACTGGGCACTGCGCGATCCGATGCAGCTCGTTCAGTCGAAGGCCGCGATGATGCGAACGCTCGACGTGTGGATCGACATCGGGAGCGCGGACCCGTGGTCAAAGCTCGCCGAGCAATTCAACGGCGAGCTCAACTCCCTCGGCATCGCGCACGCGTGGCACGAGTGGAACGGCGACCACTCCGCGTCGTATTGGTCCGAGCACCTCACGGAGTACCTGGACTTCTACGGCACGTCGATCGCCGCGCACGACCCTGTCGCCGCCCAGGCATCGCACCTCCTTTAACAGCGGCCTCGCCCGTCCGACCGGCCGGCTCCGTCCACCGCATTGTTAAGAGAACACTCATGCGGCCGCGGGCACGACGTGTTGGACTACTCCGCGTGAACCCACGACTCTCGATCGTCGCGCTCGCGCTTGCGCTCACGGCCTGCGGAGCGAGCGCGGCCTCGGGCCCAACGGCCACACCGCCCGGCGCGGCCGCAGCCACGGCGACCGCGACGACGAATGGCGCCGCCGCGACGAGTAGCGCCGCGACGAGCAGCGCGGCGCCGGCCTCCGCGAGCGCGGGTGCGAGAGTCTCGGCCAACAACGCGACGAACGCCGAGCTGATCGCGGCATTCACCGCCGCGGGGATCCCGAACCCGTCGAGCTGGGCGCGCGAGGTCCAGGAGTACCGCCCGTACGCCGCGAGCGACACGAGTCTGGCGAAGCTCCGCCAGAACCTCGCGAAGTACAACCCGGCGGCGGGCGTCGTCGACAAGATCGTCGCTACGCTCAGCCTTCCGTGAGGGTCGAGACCACAGAGGGCGGCACACTTCGCACCAGCGTCATCGCGGTCGCCGCGGTGGCGATCGTCGGCCTTGCGGCGGAGCTGCTCGTCGAGCGGCACTGGGGCAGCCTGGTGCGTCTCGTCCCATGGGTCGCCCTCCTCGCGCTCGGTTGGGCGGTGATGCGGCTGTGGCGCGGACCGAGCGCTCGTGACATCCGTGTTGCTCGCGCGATCGCCGTCGCGTCGATGCTTGCCGCGAGCGTGGGCATCGCGCTACACATCCTCGAGAACTACAAGGCCGGTCCGCTCGACCAGAAGTACTCGCTGATCTGGGACTCGATGAGCGAGATCGAGCGCTGGTGGGCGGCCTTCAGCAAGAGCCTCGGCCCCGCGCCAACATTCGCGCCCGCGGCGCTCGTCCTCGTCGCGCTGCTCGTGCTGGTCGCGACGCAGCGCCACCCGGTCCTCGCCCGCTCGTAGCCGCGGACATTCGACCAAGCCAGCCCGCGTCCGCTTTCCCTGCAGAGAGCGACGAGCGAGCAAGACCTCGCATGCCGAACGAAATGGCCGATCCTGTCGTTTAGAGTCGAGACGATGAGGAAGGGTCGGCCGGGGCACTGGCTCGCGCTGGCGCTGATCGCCGGTGTCGTCGCGACGGCCTGCGGTGGCGAAGCGGTGCGCTTCGAAGCGCAGCCGTCGCCCACGGCCACGGCGCCGGCAGCTGCGACCCAGGCACCGTCAACATCGGCGCCACAGGCGACGTTCGACCCGGCGGCGACCTGTTCGAACTGCTGGCCGCTCAACGGCAAGCCCTTAGGGGACGGCTCGCCGAACACGCGGCCGCTCGTCGTCAAGGTCGACAACGTGCCCGCAGCGCGTCCGCACTACGGGATCACGCAGGCGGACATGGTCATCGAGGAGCTCGTCGAAGGGTTCGTGACGCGCCTCGTCGCGATCTACCAGTCGCAGGATCCGCAGACGATCGGGGGCGTGCGCTCGGCACGGCTGGCGGACCGCTCGTTCACGACGATGGTCCGCGGGGCGCTCGTCTACTCGGGCACCTCGGACTACGCATGGTCGCTCATCAGCCAGGACGCCGCGAGCGGACGCTACGTCGAGCTCTCGGCCGACCACAGCGGCGGCTACTACCGCGTCGCCTTCCGGCAGTCGCCATACAACATGTTCACGAGCGCGAGCGCGCAACGCGATTCGCTCACGAAGCTCAACGCCTCGACCGTGAACGACGTCCCGAAGTGGGCGTTCCTCTCGGCGAACGACCACGCGCCGACGATCGCGGGCATGGCCGGCGCCGCCGCCGCGACCGACCTTGTGATCCCGTACCGCGAGGACACCAGCACGGTGACCTACAAGTACGACGCGGGGACGAAGACCTACGCGCGCTGGCAGAACAGCGCGGGCAAGGCGGTCCGTGACGTCGACGCCGCGAACAACACCGCTGTCGCAGCGGCGAACGTCGTGATCATCCAGACCGAGATCTGGGAGGTGCCCGACATCGTCGACGCCGCCGGCGCCCACGGACACGACATGCGACTCACCGGCACGGGTGCCGCCTCGGTGTTCCGGAGCGGGCTGCGCCAGGACGGCACGTGGTCCCGCAAGGACGACTCGTCGCCGTTCGTCTTCACCAACCGACAGGGCGAGCAGATCAAGCTCGATCCGGGACAGACGTGGGTGCACATCATCCCGAACGACTGGGCCGTCACCTCGCAGTAGCGCGTCCTAAACTCGTCACCTGATCTTCCACGGCCGCGGCCACATGGAGCCTCCCAAGGAGCGGCGCCAGCTCCGGCGTGTCCCGCGCGTTCTCGGATCGTCTTTCCACCTGGTCTGGGAAGCCGCGCCCGGTCGGTTCCTCGCGAGCCTCGCGCCACAGGCGGTGAGCGCGTTCGTCACCGGCGCGCAGCTCGTGGTCACGCGCGACCTCATCGCGGCCGTGCTCGCGACGGGTACCGGGGGCGACCTCACGCACGTGAGCCAGCTCCTCGCGGCAATGATCGGGCTGTCGCTGGCCGGAAGCGCGGCGAATCTGGTGCAGAACCAGCAGCAGCAGATGCTCGGCGCCATCGTCGAGCGGCACACCAACTCGGTGCTGCTCGACCGGATCATCGCCGTCGACCTGAAGCGCTTCGAAACGCCGGAGTTCCAGGACCTCCTGCGGCGGGCGCAGAACGCGATGGGCCGGATGATGGGCGTGACGGGTTCCACCATCGGTCTGGTCCGCGGGCTCCTGCTCATCGTCGGCATCGCCGCGGCGCTCTACGTCCTTCAACCGGTCCTCCTCGCGCTCACGATCGTCGGCTTCATCCCGATGTGGCTCGCGTCGCTCGCGAGCAGCCGGCAGATGTACCGGTGGTGGCGGTCGATGACGCCGAACGAGCGCAAGCGCAGCTACGTATTCGGGCTCTTCACGCAGCGCGAATACGCCAAGGAGATCCGCGCCTTCGGCCTGGCGGGCTACCTGCGCGCGCTCTACGAGAGGCTCTCGAACGAGCGGCTCGAGGAGCTGCGCAAGAACCTGCGGCAGCGCGCTCGCTACCAGATCATGTCGAGCGGCGCGTCGGCGTTCGTGACGGCACTCACCTACGGGGCGCTGGCGTATCTGGTCATCGAGCACCGCATCGGCGTGGCGGAGGCTGGGGCTGCGGTGGTCGCGAGCCAGCAGCTCAACGGTCAGCTGTCGGGGATAGTCCAGAACGCCACGCAGCTCTATGAGGCGAGCCTGTTCCTCGAAGACTGGGACGAGTTCTCCGCGCTCGCGTCGAGCACGCAGCGCGTCGCAGTCGCGCAGCCAACGCCGTTCGAGCGCATCGAGGTCGATCACGTGACGTTTCGGTATCCAGCGCCGGCCAACGAAGTCGCGCGGCCGGCGCTGGAGGACATCGCGCTCGAGATAAGCGCAGGCGAGGTCGTCGCGCTCGTCGGCGAGAACGGATCCGGCAAGACCACGCTGGCCAAGGTGCTTTCCGGGCTCTACGCGCCGGACGAAGGGCGCGTGCTCTGGGACGGCGTGGATGTGCAGGCGCGGGAGCCCGGCTGGGTCTACCAGCGCGTCGCGGTGCTGTTTCAGGACTTCGCGCGCTTCATGCTGACGGCGCGGGAGAACATCGGGCTCGGCCGCGTGGAGCGCTTCAGCGATGAGGCGGCGATCTTCGACGCCGCGGGCCGCGCCGGCGCGGATTCGTTCATCGAGAAGTGGCCCGACCGCTACGACACGATCCTCGGTCCGGTGTTCATGGGCGGGAAGGACGTGTCGATCGGGCAGTGGCAGCGGATCGCCCTCGCGCGAGCGTTCTTCCGCGACGCCCCGCTCGTGATCCTCGATGAGCCGACCGCCGCGCTCGACGCGAGGGCCGAGCACGACCTCTTCACCCGCATGCGCGACCTGTTCTCGCGGCGCGCCGTGCTGCTCATCTCCCACCGGTTCTCGAGCGTGCGCGGCGCGGACCGCATCTACGTGCTGCACGAGGGGCGCATCGTCGAGCACGGCACGCACGAGGAGCTGATGCAGCTCGACGGACGCTACGCCGAGCTCTTCACTCTCCAGGCGTCCGCGTACTTCCCCGAGCTGGCCAAGGTTCGAGCCTAGGGCGGCGGGGCAAGTGGCAACTCCAACCGCAATGGACCATCCACGCGTAGCACGACCCCGCTGAAGGTCACGATCGGCGGATCTCCGATCCTTGTGGCCATCCAGATGGCGTTTCCGGGAGCGTCGGCATCGTGTCGTTGCCAGCCGAACTCCAGATCGGAGCCCTGCACTCGCGCTGGCTGCATGAATCGCGGAGCCACAGCCGGTGAGAGCAGTTCGATCACTATCCTTCGTTGATCT
This sequence comes from Candidatus Limnocylindria bacterium, assembly GCA_041486085.1. Classification (GTDB taxonomy): domain Bacteria; phylum Chloroflexota; class Limnocylindria; order P2-11E; family P2-11E; genus CF-39. The sequence continues at coordinate 108,804 of JBGPKU010000002.1, forward strand.
GCGCCATGTGGCGTGACCGCGAGGACGCGAAAACGATGTTCGGCTAGCTCCACATCGAGCGGCAGATCACGCAGATTCACAGTGGCCGAAGGCTCAATGACGTTCAACTCGACGAACGGGATCACCAGCGTTGCATGCCTGACGTCGCTACCCGGGGCATCGAACACGACGGAGAAGCGATTCGAGTACCGGTCACCTGACGCGGCTTGCTGAGGCTCTTGCGCGAACAGGCGGCGAAGCTCTTCGCGATGCCCGCCGAGGTCGTCCTCAAGGATGATGGGCCTAGCGTTCTCGCCGAAATGTCGGTGCATCTCGGCTCTGCGCCACAGCCGGTCTTCCTCGCTACCACCTGGGATCGCCGGTGGGCTGGGCACTGGTCCGCCGACCTGCCGAATCTGACGTTCCGACTCAACTTCAAGCTCCACGATCAACTCGCTCTCGTATCGACTCAAAGCGGTAGCTCGGACGAGAATGCCGTCCTGTCGTACTTCCGCCCTCAGCGGCGTCGCGTCGGCCCCGCTCGAGGCGACGCTGAAAGGGACGCGCCAGAGGATCGCGCCCTCGCGCAGAAGCAACTCAGCGTCTTCGACGACTTGGCCCGACCGCGGGAATCTGATCTCATCGACTGCGGCAAGCGAGTTGTGGCTGAGGTGAAACGAGCGGCGGGTCAGCGCGATCGCCTCAAGTCGGCTCGTACCCACGCGGAGTTCCGCCACGAGCCCGTTCTCCAACGGCGCTCTGTTGGAGTGGACGAGGATTCGCGAACCCGGAGAACAGACTGCTGGATCGCCTGTCCGGGTCCACTCGACGATCACGTCGGTCCGATCCGGCGCCGCCGCAGCCGCGATCACGGCAAGACGGGTCTCATCGGCGATCGTTTCAGCCCGCTGAGTCAGCGTGCGTGTCCCACGTGGTCGAAACCCGATGGCCGGAACGAAGACCAGCGCCACAGACTGAGGCTACTCCGCTGGGCTTCCCCTCGACCGGCAGGTCGTGCCCGAACGCGAGGAAATGGCAACGCAAGACGCCGTCATCCTTTCCGTCGTCGGCTCAGCTGGTGATGCGGTCCGTCTAGAAGCGACCGACGCGAAGCGACGGGCTAGGAAGGGCTGTCCGCTGGGACCTCCTTGGCGCGCAGGAAGTCGGACGCGGACCGCAGACGGGGCAGCGGCGAGAACAGGAGCCACAGAACGGCAGCGGCCATCCCTGCCCAGCCCACCGCGATCGCCCCGCGCACGCCGATCTGCTCGGCGACGGACGCGGCGACCAGCGCGCCTGCCGGATAGCCAACGCCATGCGAGACCACCTCGAGCGTGGCGTTCACGCGGCCCAGTATCCGATCAGGAACGAGACCCTGGACGAGCGAGCGCTCGCCCACGCCCTCGATGGTCTGTAGGCCGTCACCGATGAGCTGCGGCAGGAACACCATGAGGGTCGCCAGCGCGACCGGCCCCTGCGCGAGCGGCGTGAGGACTCCGAGGACCGATGATCCGATCGCCGTCCAGATTATCGCGGGGCCGATGCCCAGCGTCTTCACGGCGCGCTGCGCGAAGAAGGATCCGATGAGAGAGCCGACGCCGCCGGCCGAGATCACGATGCCGAGCAGGAATGGATCGAGGTGCAGCTCCTGCAGCAGGTAGATCGAGTACAGCACGCCGTAGAAGGCCCCGAAGACGTGACCGAGGATCGATCTCGCGGCCAGCGGGAAGAGGATCGCGTGTCGTCGCACGATCTCGACGCCCTCCGCGATCTCCTTGCGGATTCGCGCCGCCGCGTCGCGCGGTGGTCGCGGCGGCTCGGGCGTTCGGATGAGCACGAGCGAGATGGCCGACACGAGGAAGGAGAACGCATCGACGAGGATCGCGAACGGCGCGCTCGCGACCTGCACGAGCGTCCCCGCAAGGCCTGGACCGCCGATCTCGGCGATCGAAGAGCTCGTGGCGAGCTTGCTGTTGCCCTCGACGACGCGGTCGACGCCGATCAGTGACGGCACGTATGCGGGGTAGGCAGAGTCGAACAACGCGCCGAGACCCGCCTCGATGAATGCCACCGCGTAGAGCTGCTCGATGCGCAGGGCACCGATCGCGTACGCGATCGGGATCCAGAAGAGCAGGCCCGCCCGGATCGCGTCGGTCCATATGAGCAGCGGCCGCCGCTTCAGGCGGTCGACCCAGGCGCCGGCCACCAAACCGACCAGGAGTACTGCCCCACTTGCCGAGACGACCAGGTACGCCAGCTCTCGCGGTCCGGCGCCGAGGGTCAGCAGGGCGACCAGCGGAACGGCCGTGCGGGTCACGACCGTCCCCAGCTCGGAGATGGTCTGACCGGCCCAAAGCTTCAGGAAATCGCGGTGATCCCACAGCGACGGCGTTGACACGGTCGCGGCAGCGTACTGTCCCCCGCCCGGGGTCGTTCTCACGGCCCAGAGGGATGGGTAACACCAAGAAGCAGCCGACGGGCGGACCGACCAGACGGAAGGTGCTCGTCACCGCCCTGGCCGCCGGTGCCGGCGTCGCGGGCGCCCGGATCCTCGGCCTCCGTAACCTGAACGCACCCACGGCCGCCGATGTCGACCCGATGGCCGCCGCGGCGATGGACCCGATGGGCACCTACGGGATGGATGAGGCCGATCCGATGTCGCTCATCCCCGACGACGCGTTCTTCGGCTCGCAGAACCTCGACGCCTCCCTCCTCCCTGAGCAGCTGAAACCGGGCGCCTCTCTCCCTCCGGTCGCCGCGCAGCGCTCGGTCCTCTCCGCGCCGGGCCAGCTGCTGCCGCCGATCAGCGGCATCACCGCGCCGCGCCTCGCCGGCGATCTGGACTGGGTCTCGCCGCTCGCGACGGAGAGCGCGAAGATCACGCACCTCCTCCGCCGAGCGACGTTCGGCTACACCGAGGCCGAGCTCGACCGAGCTCTCTCCGAGGGCTACGCGAGGACGCTCGACCGCATCATCGAGACGCCCGTCGCGCAGCCGCCGGCCTTCGCGGCGCGACCCGCCGCCACGCCGACGCCGCGACCGACCGTGAGCCCGTCGGCGTCCCCGCGTCCGAGCGGAGCGGCGTCGGCCACAACGGCCACGACCTTCGCGCCCACGCCAAACAACACGCGCTCACCGAGTCCGAGCGCGCCGATGACGGGCGCAAGTCCGCTCCCGAATGCCAGCGCTTCGCCGGCAGCGCCCGCGGCTCAGATGTTGAACAACGCATCGATCAACATGCAGAACCTCCAGATCTGGTGGGTCGACTGGATGACGCAGTCGCCGACGCCGTTCGCCGAGAAGATGACGCTCTTCTGGCACGGCCACTTCACGTCGGACTACCGGAAGGTGGGCACGAACTCGCCCGCGATGTACTGGCAGAACCTCACCTGGCGGAACATGGCGATGGGCGATCTCAAGACGATGCTCCTGCAGGTCACGCCCGACCTCGCGATGCTGCGTTACCTCGACCTCGCGGTAAGCACCGGAAAGGCGCCCAACGAGAACTACGCGCGGGAGCTGATGGAGCTGTTCACGCTCGGTGTCGGTAACTACACCGAGGACGACGTCAAGGCCGCGGCGAAGGCGCTCGCCGGATGGCGCCTGCCGATGCGCACGGAGACCACCGCGATGACCGGCATCTTCGACGCGAAGCGCGCGTACGTCGGTCCGCTGACGTTCCTCGGTAAGACCGCGGCGTTCGACGCAGCCGGCGTCATCGACCAGATCCTTGCTCAGGACGTCACGGCGACGTTCATCTCCCGCGAAGCCGCGCGCTTCTTCGTCTCACCCGGCGCGACCGACGGCTACGTCGCCCGCCTGGCCGATGTCTTCCGCCGCTCGCGCTACAACGTGAAGACCCTGATGCGCGCGATCTTCACGAGCCCGGAGTTCACGGCACCGGACTCGTTCCGCGCGCTGATCAAGTCACCGACCGAGTTCATGGTGTCTACGGCCAAGGTGCTCGCCGCGCCGAACGTGTCGCGCACGATCGTCGGCTATGGTCCGATGCTCGGGCAGAACCTCTTCGATCCGCCGAGCGTCGCGGGCTGGGGTGACAACGCGTCGTGGATCAGCTCGAACACGATGCTCCAGCGCGCGAACTTCGCGAGCACGGTCCTCGGCCAGATGCGCACGGTACCGAGCGCCGCGAAGGCGCACGAGCGCCATCTCGACTCGGTGCTCGGCCCCGGAACGGTCCAGGAGCTGAACAACTCGCGAGACGACCGGAGCCGCTGGTTCGCCGTGCTCGCGTCGCCCGAGTTCCAACTGAAATGAAACCGCTGGCTGTCACAGCTGATTGGAGATTTCGCTGATGGGTGCCACCGATCTCACCCGGCTGACCCGCCGGGAGTTCGTGAAGAACGGTCTCGTCTTCGGCGCCGGGGCCGCCGGACTCGCCGCGGGCTACGCAGCGGTACCCGATGTGTTCGCGCGCGCCGTGTACGCCGGTAAGAAGGACGGCGTCATGAACGACCGGGTGCTGGTCATGATCCAGCTCGCCGGCGGTGCCGACGGGCTCCAGAGCGTCATCCCGCTCAACGACTCGCGGCTCCGTGATCTGCGGCCGAGCCTCTCTCGCGCCGCAGACACGGCGCTGCCGCTGACGGCGAGCTTCGGCCTCAACCGGAGCATGCGCGGCATCAAGGCGCTCTACGACCAGGGCAAGGTCGCCATCGTGCAGGGCGTCGGGTATCCGAAGCCGAACTTCAGCCACTTCGATTCCATCCGCATCTGGGAGACCGCCGATCCGGAGCGCAAGCAGCAGGACGGCTGGCTCGGCAAGACCATCGCGGCGAACTACGACTCCCAAGGTCATCCGCTGGTCGGATGCGCCTGCGGCACTTCGGAGATCCCGGGTGCGCTCCGCGACCTCGAGGCGACGCTCTCTGTCGTGAACGGGAAGGACACCTTCAAGTTCAACGGCACCGACGCCGAGCGCGCGATGGGCGTCATCTACAACGGCACGCCCGGCATCTACGGCGCGCTCTTCGATACCTCCGTCTACTCGGCGCGTGACACGATCGCCCGCCTGCGAACGGCGAAAGACAAGTACACGCCGCGCGCGGCATACAACGACAACGTCAACCTCGTGTACTCCTCGCGCAACCAGCTCGCCTCGGCGCTGCAGCTCGCGGCGCAGCTGATCGTCAGCGGCGTCGGCGCGAAGATCCTCCACGTCACCCTCGGCGGATTCGACACACATGACCAGGAGTTCGCGCGTCACGAGAGCCTGATGGGCTACGTCGACAGCGCGGTCTCCGCGTTCCACGCCGACCTCGCCGCGTACGGCATGGCCGATCGCGTGCTCGTCGCCACCTGGTCCGAGTTCGGCCGGCGCGCGCAGGA
>JBGPKU010000003.1:0-102042 GCA_041486085.1 Candidatus Limnocylindria bacterium
CGCGGAGCGCCGCGCGCGCGTTCGCGAACGCCTTCACGGTCGCCGCCGCGTCGCTCTGTCGTGACTCGGCTTCGAAGTCTGCGCTGCCATCGAACACGAGGTGGGAGTGGCAGTTGATCATGCCCGGAAGGGCGAAGGGCGCGGGCGCTTTCACAGCGCGGGAGCGCTCGCCCTTCGGCGTCTTCGGCGCGCGTGAGCGCTTGCCCACCCAGGTGATCTCCCCGCCCTCGACGACGACCGCGGCGTCGGAAAGCAGGGCTGTGCCGTCGAAGAGCCCGTCCACCTCGAGGACCGTTCGCATCGCGCCGCAGTATCGTCCAGCGATGCCTCCCGCGCTTGTCGAGCGCCTGCGCACGCGTGGCGCGGTGTTGCCCGATTACTCCGGCCGCGGGCTCCTCAACGTTCCGGCGACGGTGCTCGCGGCGTTCGGGGAACGAACGGCCGATGATCCTCCGGCGCTGTCGGAGCTCGACCCGAACCTGCTCGACGGCGTCCGCCAGATCGTGGTCATCCTGGCGGACGGCCTGGGGTGGTGGCAGCTCGAGAAGCTCTGCGCCAGCGGTGCGACGCCCTTCATGGCGGGTCTGATCGAGCGCGCCCGCCGCCGCGAATCAGCGCAGCTGCTCGAGTGCACCACCGTGTTCCCATCGACGACCGCGGCGGCGATCACCACGATGCACACCGCACGGACGCCGCAGGAGCACGGGAACATCGCGTACTTCGTCTGGCTCGACGAGTTCGAGCAGGTGACCGCGATGTTGCGCTGGGGTCCGGCGATCACGCGGCGCGGATCGTACTTCGACGATACGAAGCTGGATCCGCGGGTCTACGTGAAGGTGCCGTCCATCCACGGGCGATTGCGCCAGCGCGGCGTCGCGTCCTACGTGATCGAGCCGGAGATATTCCGCAACGAAGCGATGACGCGCATGCACGCGCGCGAGGCGACCTACGTCGGGTATCAGCTGCCGACGACGATGGGTGTGCGGCTGCGCGAGCTGCTCAACGCTGGCCCGCACGGCGCCGGACCGGCGTACATCTACGCCTACTGGTCTGGGATCGACAGCACCTCGCACCTCTACGGGCCGATGAGCGACGAGGCCGCGGCCGAGGCCGCGAGCCTCGACCTCAACCTTGCGCGAGCGGTCAGCGGTCGTCCCGCCGGCGACAGCCTGATCCTGCTGACCGCCGATCACGGTCATGCCTTCACCGACCCCGACAAGATCATCGATCTTCTCGGCGACGATGAGCTCCGTGGCCTGCTGCGCAATCCGATGGCCGGAGAGCCGCGTCTGGTCTTCCTGCACACCGACCATCCCGCCGCCGTGCGCTCGCACATCGAACAGCGCTGGCCCGGTGCGTTCGACCTGCTCGATCGCGACGAGCTGCTCGCCGCGGGCATGTTCGGACGCGGCGACACGGCTCTCGCGAAGAAGCGGATCGGCGAGGTGTGCGCGATGCTCATGAGCGATCGTGGCGCGCGGATCATGCGCGTGGACGGACAGGACGTTCGCCACCGGGGCTCGCATGGCGGCATGACCGGCGACGAGATGCGTATCCCGGTGCTCGCCTGGCGCGCCTAGCCCAAGTAGGCTGTCCACGTGGCAACGGCGTCGTACCTCGAGGCGGTCGCGGGCGGCATGGTCAGCGGCGCGGCTTTCGACGATGACGACGCCGCCGTCCAGGCCGTGACGCTCCTACGGGACTCGGGCGTGCGCGAGCAGGACATCTCGGTGCTCGCCTCCGATCCCGAGCGCGGCGCACTCGTCGCCGGCGACCGCGCCTGGCTTCCGTTCAAGAAGTGGACGGGTGCGCGAACGCTGCTCGCGAAGATCATCGCCAGGGTGCTGCCGGGCGGCGGCGTGCCGCGAGAGATCCGCAAGCGCTACGGAGCAGCGCTCCGCTCCGGCAAGGTCGTCGTGGTCGCGGCCGCGGGCGGCCAGCCTTCCGACACCATCGCCGCGCTGCTCCAGCAAGCACGGGGCGCGCTCGTCGATCAGTGGTGGCAGCCGCCGTGCTTCCTCTTCGCCCCGCCGGAGCTCGCCGGCCCGTTCTAGGTGGACGATCGCGACCTCATCGCTTCGTGGTCCGCAGAAGAGCGCGAGCCGTTCGCTGGTTGGGACTTCAGTCATGTCGCCGATCGCCTGGTCGAGCAGCAACCCCCGTGGTCCTACGAAGCGATGGCCAAGCCGCTCATGCGCGGCGCCGGCTCGCTCCTTGATCTGGGCACGGGCGGGGGCGAGGTCCTTTCGGGGCTCAAAGACGCGTTCCCGCCACGTGTCGCCGCCGCGGAGGCCTACCCGCCGAACGTCGCCGTCGCACGCGCACGCTTGGGTCCGCTCGGCGTAGCGGTCGTCCCCTACGAGGCGACGGAGGCGGCAGCGCCCTTGCCATTCGCCGATTCGTCCTTCGACGTGATCCTCTCGCGCCACGAGGCATTCGACCCATCCGAGGTAGCGCGCGTCCTGACACCCGGCGGTGCGTTCCTCACGCAGCAGGTCGACGGCCGGAGCCTGAGCGACCTGTTGCGCCTGTTCGAGACGGCTCCTCAATGGCCCGACGTGACGCTCCCGCGCCTGAGCGACCGCCTCGCGACGGCAGGACTCGCGATCGAGGACGGCCGTGAGTGGTGGGGAGCGATGGTCGTCCGTGACGTCGGAGCGCTCGTCTACTTCCTGAAGGCGGTCCCGTGGGAGGTTCCCGGCTTCTCCGTCGCGCGCTTCGAGCGCACACTCCTCGATCTCCACCACCGCATCGGCACGAGCGGAGCGGTCGAGTTCGCGATGGGTCGCTTCGTGATACAGGCGCGAAGGCCAGTCAGGCTGCGAGGATCCGCCTGACCGTCTCATCGACCGTCGTCTCGAGCACCTTCGTGTCGAACGGTTGGTCCTTCGCTCCTGATTCCGCGCGAGGGCGACGTCGAGGGACGGCCGAGGAGCGGACTCACATACCCGCTCACGACATAGGCCCGCAGATCGTCGATTGGGATGTCACTGCGCGCGGGAAGCCCGCGCAGATCGCGTGTGCGATGGTCGTCTTACCGGCCCCCGGTACACGGCTGACGAGCCAGAACAAGCCGGACAGGTCACTCATAGCGCAGGGCTGAGAGTGCTGACATGCGCATCGCGCGGCGCGACGGCAGGAATCCCGCGACCAGGCTCACCGCGAGAGCCAGCCCGACGGCGCCGAGCGCGAGCACCAGATCGACGGCGAAGATCGAAGGAGGATTGGTCTGCGGATTCAGCTGCCGGATCACCTGATCGATGATTCGACCGCCGGCCAACCCGAGCGCCAGACCGACGGCGCCCCCGATGAGCCCGACGAGGCCCGCCTCCGCGAGGAAGAGGCGGCGGATGTCGCGTGGCGCGGCGCCGACCGCCTTCATGATCCCGATCTCGCGCGTACGCTCGAGGACCGCCATGACCATCGTGTTCGCGATGCCGATCGCGGCCACCAGCAGCGCGACCCCACCGATGCCGGCGAGGATGCCGCGGAACACCCCGAATCCCTGATCGATCTGCTCGATGACCTGCTTCAGCGAGAAGGCCGAGAAGCCCTGCTCCTGCACCGACGTCACGACCTCACCGACGAATTTCGAATCCTCGGTCTCGAGGGACACGCCGCTGTATCCGGTCATGCGGCGCATGTCCTCGGGCGCGAGGCCGCGGTTCTCGGCGGCCGCGACGATGGCGTCGTCGAGAGCGATGCGCACGGATGTCTGCGACGTGTTTCGTTCGTCGAAGACGCCGACGACGGTCATCTTGTACTCGCGTGGCGTGCCGCTGCCGGCGATGCGCGTCTGCCCGAGCTTCACGGCGCCGCCCAGCCGGAGCGTGATCGTCTTTCCGATCGCCGCGTCGACGGTAGGCGCGATGAGCCGCGCGAGATTGCCCGGTAGGACCGCGACGCCGCGCTCATTGCCGTTGATGTGACGGCCCGCGAGAAGGTCTCCGCGGTCGACCGGCGCGTTCGGTTCGATGCCTTGCGGCCGGATCGCGGCGTCCTCGCCACCTTCGAGCAGCGTGCCGAGCGGCGCGTCGAACTGCCGGTACGTGCCCTGGACGTGCGGGACGAGCTTGAACTTCGCGACGTTGTCGTCGGTGATGGTGCGCGACACCGCCGTGAGGCCGGTGGAGCCGGGCTGGAACGGCTGCACGGTCACAAGGCGCAGATCGCCGATCGAGAAGATGCTTCGCTTCACGTTCTCCTCGGCGCCGGACGCGAGCCCGATGAGGAGCACGACGAGGGCTGTCCCGATCGCGACACCCATGATCGTCAGCGTCGAGCGGATGCGCGCACGACCGACGTTGCCCAGAGCCAGCGCGAGGAGATCGCTCGCTCTCACGCGACGATCCTCCCGTCGCGCATCCGCACGATGCGCCCGGCGCGAGCGGCGATCGCGGCGTCGTGCGTGACGAGCACGATCGTCTGCCCCCTGGCGTGCAGCTCGTCCAGGATGCCCAGCAGAGCGTCACCGTTGGCGGAATCGAGATTGCCCGTCGGCTCGTCAGCGAGGAGCAGGGCCGGGTCGGTGATGAGCGCCCGCGCGATGGCGGTGCGCTGCATCTCGCCGCCCGAGAGCTGGCTCGGCCGGTGCCCAGCGCGTGGCGCCATGCCGAGACGCTCGAGCACCGCACCCGCGCGCCTCGTTCGCTCGGCGACCGGGACGCCCGCGAAGATCAACGGGAACGCGACGTTGTCGATGACGCGGTATCGCGGCAGCAGATTGAACGCTTGAAAGATCATGCCGACGTTGTCGCGCCGATACCGCGCGAGGCCGTCCTCGTCGAGCGCATCCAGATCGACGCCATCCACGGACACGCGGCCCGCCGTTGGCCGCTCGAGGCCCGCGAGCACATTCAGCAACGTCGACTTACCCGAGCCGGATGGACCCATCACCGCCACGAACTCGCCGCGGCGCACGTTCAGGCTGATACCGCCCAACGCGGCCACGCGCGTGTCGCCGGTGACGTAGGTTCGCTCGAGGCCGGTCGCCTCGACGATCAGTGGGACCGCTTCAGCCATGCCCGGATCGCCCGGTCGAACGCCTCGGGCGCCTCGATGTTCGAGATGTGACCCGCGTCAGGCAGCACGCTCAGGCTGGCGTGCGGGATCGCGTCGGCCAGGGCCTTCGACTGCGCGAGCGGTGTGATGGCGTCGGCTTCTCCGACGATGACCGCCGTCGGCACGTCGATCGTTGTCAGGTCGGGCGTGCTGTCCGGGCGATGCGCCATCGCGACGCTGCCCTGGGCGACCGCCTCAGGTCGCTGCGCGCGGACGAGGTCCCGTACCAGTGGCCAGTGGGGGGAGCCGTCCTGGACCCACTTCGGCGGGGTCTTCAGGAGCGCCTCGACGCCGTGCTCGCGGATCACCTGGGCGAGGCGGATGCGGTTCTGGGCGGCCTCGGGTGTGTCCGCCTCGGCCTTGGTGTCGATCAACGCGAGGCGCTCGACTCGCGCGCGATGGCGCCGCCAGAACGCGAAGGCGACGTAGCCGCCCATCGACAGGCCGGCGATCGCCGCTCGCTGCACGCGCGCCGCGTCCATCACGCCCGTCACCGCGTCGGCGTAGTCGTCGAGGCTCGGCTGGGTGCTCGGCACGTCGCTGCGCCCAAATCCGGGGAACGAGGCTGCGATGATCGGCGACGCGACGTCGCGCAGGGCCTGCACCTGGTGGTCCCACATCGTTCGATCGAACGGGTAGGCGTGAAGTAGGACGAGCGCGGGCATCGCCTTCCAGTGTGCGACAGAATCGTGCCGTGCGGGTGAAGCGGATCAGTCCGGCGGGCCGCGAACGGAGCGCGAATCCGATCTTTCGCGGCGCCGTCGACTATCAGACGGCGGTCGGAGAGGACGAGAGTCGCGACCTGCGTCTCTCGGAGGTCCATTTCAAGGATGGCGCGGCCAACAAGTGGCACGTGCACTCGTGCGATCAGATCCTCGTCATCACCGCCGGCGAGGGGATCGTCGCGGACGAGACCGAGGAGCGCTCGGTGACCGCGGGCGATGTCGCATTCGTTCCCGCGAACACGAAGCACTGGCACGGCGCGAAGCCGGGCCGCGACATGACGCACTGGTCGATCCTCGCGAACGGCAAGACGTCGATCGTCGAATAGGCGCGCGGAGTAGGCGCGCGCACGTCGGACCGTGCGCTTTTCTCAGCCTCGCGCGAGATAACTTCCGGCCATCTTCTCCAGGCGCGCGATGCGCTCCTCGATCGGCGGGTGGGTCGAGAAGAGCCCCGTGAGCCCACCCGGCAGCAGCGGCTGGACGATGAAGAGCGGCGCGACCGCCGGATTCACCGGGAGCGGGATCTGCTTGCTGTACGTCGCAAGCTTGCGCAGCGCCGACGCGAGCGCGATGGGATCGTTCGTCAGCGCGGCGCTCTGGTCATCGGCGCCGTACTCGCGCGAGCGGCTGATCGCGAGCTGGACCAGCATCGCGGCGATCGGCAGCAGGATGATGCCGAGGATCATGCCGATCATCCCGAGCTGACCGGAGTCGCGGTTGTCTCGGTCCCCACCGCCGAACCACATCGACCATTGCGCCATCTGCGCGAGATAGCTGATCGCCCCGGCGATCGACGCGACCACCGCCATGACCATCGTGTCGCGGTTGCGGACGTGCCCGAGCTCGTGCGCGAGCACCGCGGTCAGCTCGCGCTCGGTCACGATGTCAAGGATGCCGCGCGTCACCGCGACGACGGCGTGCTGCGGGTCGCGTCCCGTGGCGAAGGCGTTCGGCGCGGGCTGATCGATGACGTAGATCCGCGGCGTCGGTAGGCTCGCCGTTTGCGCGACCCGCCCGACGATCCGGTAGAGCTCGGGCGCTTCCGCCTCGCTCACCGGTTTCGCACCGGCGAACGATAGGGCGATCTTGTCGCTGAACCACCACGCGCCGAGGTTCATGACCAGGGAGATACCGAGCGCGAACGGTACGGCCTGCGCTCCGAAGAAGAGCCGGGCGCCAACCACCAGGAGCAGTGTGAGGACGGTCAGAAGGCCGACCGTCTTGATCGTGTTCATTCCGAATCACCTACATCGAGGGATACGTCTGTCCCGCCACCCCTCGAAATAATCGTACCGCCGTCTATGCATAGCGCAGACCGGCGCGATCACCCGACGGAGGTCAATTGAAAGCACCAGACAGGTCGGCCGCTACGTCGTGGAAAGTGGGACTCTGCCAGCCCAGCCAGAGGCGCTCTAGCGGGTGGTCCCTCGCAGCATTCTTGACCAGAACTTCGCGATCACGACCGCCGCGACGATGACTGCGGCCAGCATGAGGATTCCGATGCCGGTCGACGACGACCCGTCGGGCGACTGAGAACGGTATGAGTAGAGGAGCGCGAGCAGCAAGACCCAGATCCCGCCGAGTGTCACGGCAATCGCCGCAATCAACCGCGCGAGCCTTGCGACAACTCGCTGCGCGACCAGGTCTGCGTCATCCGGAGTCATGCGGTCGGCCACAGCGGAATCCTACGCCGGTCAGAAACGGAGCTGCGACCAAGGGCGACACTGAGGACGCCCGTCGCTCGACGCTCTCAGCGGCTTGAAGCGTCGCGGGTCTCTTCTTCGCGCACACGTCGGCGTTCCGTCCCGGGCGCGGAGCTGGAGCTCTGTCGCTACGCCTTGACCACGTAGGTGCCGGCGATCTTGTCGTGCCAGCCTTGCTTGTGTGCATCGAAGGCCGCCCAGATGACACCGATGAGGAACACCGCGCACGAGACGGCGAACCCGATGTAGCGAAGGAACGCGCCGGCGTAGTCGAGGTACGAGCCGTCGGTCTTCACTACGCGGATATTGAGTGCTCGGCTTCCCAGCGTCTGTCCCTTTCCCGCCGCGGACCAGAAGTACGTGAAGTACGCGGCCAGGAACAGCGTCGAAAGTCCCTCGTACTGAGTGCTTGTCGGGCCACCCCCGAGGATGCTCGAGACGGCGCCCGCGATGATCCCGATACCGATGGCGTCGATGAGGATCGCGAGCGCCCGCGTCCCCCAACCAGCTTTCTCCGCCGCGGATACGGCCGGCATGGCCGTCGCTGACATACAGACCCCCTCCCTTAGGCGCGGTGTCGGATTAGCGCTCGGCCGTGAGCAACCGCCCACTCATTGCCCAGAAGACCGGGCCGAGGATCACCGAGGCGAGCCCGCCGGTGACGAGGATCATCGGCGTCGAGGCGATCACCGTCGCGATGAACAGCAGGATCAGGTCGATGCCGCCGACGATCGCGATGGTCGAGTAGATCGGTCGAAGGCCGGCCCGACCTCGGAGCTCGAGGCCGGCGATCAGCGTCCAGAGCCCGGCGAGCCCGAAGGTCGCGAAGCCCCGAGGGTCGGTGGGGGAGGCGCCGACCTCAGCGAATCCCTGGAGGTCGCCGATCCCGGCGAACACGCCATGCGCCGAGGAGAGCAGCGAGTACGCCACGCCGAACGCCGCGAGGAACATGCCCGCCGCGCCGCCGACGAATGAGCCCAGAGCCGCCGTCGCGATCGTCGCGGAGAGCGCACCCGCGGCGATCAGCGCCCACGCGAGCGCCGAGGCATTGTGGTTCGCCGGATCGTTGCGGACGAGTCCGAGATACACGACCGCATACGCGATCGAGAAAGCCGCGACCAGGTACGCGAAGTACCCGCCGCGCCGACGGAATGCCGTATCCCTCTCCAACGCCGGGCATCCTAGCGCCTGGCTACAGAGAGAGCACGATCTCGGTCAGCGCCCAGCCGGGCGTCTCGAACACCAGGAACGAGGGGAGCCCCAGCCGCTCCCAGAGCGCGAAGCCGCTCGCGGCCCCGTGGGCTCCTGCGAACAGGGAGATGACCGTTCCGTGCGCGACGACCGAGCAGAGCCGGCGCCGGGCGCTCGTGCTCGTGCAGGCCGTCCGCCGCCTCGTGGGACAGGCCGAGGACCTCCGCGACGATCGCCGCGGTCTCGATGGCCTTCGGCTCCCTGCTGGAGACGATCTCCGACGGCGCGTACGTCCGCAGGCGCTCGCCCAGACGGCGCGCGCCTGCCACGCCTTCGGCCCCGAGGTGCCACCGCAGCGCCGGAACGTCGCTCTGCACTTGGGGCATCGCGTGTTTCGCGAGGATCAGCGTGGGCATCTACACCTCGCGGCGCATGAAGCTCCAGACCGCGATGCCGAGCATGACGGCGATCCACGCGAGGGTCCACGCGACGTACAGCGGATCAGGCGGGTCGGCCGCGAAGAACGGGTTGCCTGCCGCGGCCGGGCCGGCCTGCCGCGTCGCCGCGATGATCGTGGCGGGCTCGAGCGCCCACACGCCGCCGCGCCACATCCCGTCCGTCGGAAGGATCAGCCGCGTCGCCGTGCCGACGTGCATCGCGGTGCTGTTGTTCAAAGCGATGCCGACGCCACCGACGATGCCGCCGATCCATGTGACACCCCACAGGATCAGGGCCACGACGCCACCGACCATTCCCGCAAGCCGCGTCGACAGCGCGAGCGCGAGCGTGAGGATCACGGTCGCCTCGAGCGAGAGGAAGATGACGAACTCCACCGGATGCGGGGGCACGTACTGAACGATGAGGTTGACCATGAACAGCTGCGCGGCCGTCGTCGGCACCGCGTACACCAGGATCGTGATGACGACACCAAGCCACTTGCCGATCACGTACTCCGCGCGGGAGATCGGACGGGCGAGGATCGAGAGCGCGGTGCCCGATTCGACATCACCGGAGAGCGTCGGTGCGCCGGCGAACACCGCTGAGAACGCGAGCGTGAAGCTGAACATGAATCCGACGACGATGAGGAGCTGGGACACCACCGCTACCTGCTGGACGCGGGACAGTGGCTGCCCGCCGGACGTCGTGATCTGACCGAAGCCCCAGCTCGTGAACCCGATGACCAGCACGGTGAGACCGAGCAGCACGAGGAAGAGCCGACGGCGCAGCATCTCGAGCACGGTCAGGCGCGCGATCGTGAGGATGAGCACCTACGCGCCGCCCAACAGGCTCAGGAAACGATCCTCGAGCGACTCGTGACGCGGCTCGACGGCGTACACGCGTCCGCCGAGGCGAATGATCTCCGCGACGAGCTCGGGCACACGGTCCGGCTCGATGCCGCGCACGGTGAGCCACTCGCCTTCCTGCGCGGGCGCACCGAAACGCTGGAGCGTGATGTGCGCATCCCGAGGGAGATCCGTCGCGCGGATGCGCACCGTGTCGGTGCGGAGCAGCTCGTCGAGCGTGCCCTCGGCCACGACCTTGCCGTGATCGACGATCGTCACCCGATCGCAGACCTGCTCCACCTCCGTGAGGAGGTGCGAGTTCAGGAACACGGTCATGCCGCGCTCCTTGAGCGCCCGGATGATCTCGCGCACGTCATGGCGGCCGACCGGATCGAGCGCGCTCGTCGGCTCATCGAGGAGCACGAGCTGGGGATCGCCAAGGAGCGCGACACCAAGGCCAAGCCGCTGCTGCATGCCCTTCGAGAACGTGCCCACCCGCGTCGAGCCGCGATCGGTGAGGCCCACGACCGCGAGCGCGTCCTCGATCTCGCGTGTCCAGGCAGCGCGGTCGATACCCGCGAGCTCGCAATGCAGCAGGAGCACCTCGCGTGCGGTCAGCCACGGCTGATAGCGGAACAGCTCAGGCAGGTAGCCAACACGCCGCCGCGATGAGCGCTCGCCGATCGGCTCTCCAAGGACTTCGGCGGATCCGCCCGTCGGCTTCGCCAGCCCGAGGAGCAGCTTCACGGCCGTGGTCTTCCCCGCGCCGTTCGGGCCCAGGAAGCCGAAGACCGCGCCGCGCGGAATGGTCATCGTCAGGCCCGCCAGTGCCTCGATGGCTCCGTACCGCTTAGCGAGGTCCTTGGTGCTGATCGCGGGCGAGTCGATCACACTCGTCGCGCCTCTTGTCCGTCCGCTACGCGGCCGTCGCGTCGGCGCCTCGCTCCGCTCCTGTTGCACTGACTCCTCGCGGCGGAGCCGCTCGTCGCTCGTTCTGTCAACGCAGGCTGTTCGCCACCTTGAGGATCTCCGCCTCGGAAAGCGTGCCGGCGACGCCGAAGACCAGGCCGTCCTTCGACCAGATCACGGCACTACCAAGACCGGTCGAGTCGCCGATGAACAGGCCCTGCACACCCTGCACGGTCACGGGCTTCGACGTCGCCATGTCGACGGGGATCGGGATCGGCAGCGTGCTCGAGGGGTCCTTGATCGCCTTGATCTGCGCCGCGAGTGCCGGTGTGATGCCCGGCTGCGCGAGCAGGTATTGCTGCAGCTGTTCGACGGTGACCCCGTCCGACTGGACGAGGGGGCCCTTGCCCTGCGCGACGATGAGCTTGGGCATGCCGGCGAGCGGCGTGCCGCCCGTGCCGGACGTCGGTGCGGTGCTGTCGGCGTAGTACTGCACGACGCCGGGGCCACCGGTGATGAACAGCTTGCTGCCGTCGATGTTCGCCGGCATGGGCGGCGGGGTGCGGTTGAGCCGCGACGCGGCCTGACGGGTCTGATCCGCGCTGAACGTGAACGTCGCGGTCGTTCGCGGCATGACGCCGTAGCGCGCCGAGCTCTGACTGACGCCCGCGGGGAGCTGGCTCGGTGTCAGGACCGTAAGGCCGCTCTCCTTCGCAGCCGTCGCGGCGTCGGGCACGTCGAAGGGCTTTGGCGGCGTGGACCAGGTGAGCGTGCCGTATGTCGTCAGCCCGCTGACCGCGGTCGCGATGTCGGTCGAGGTGATCGGCACAGCGGTGACCTGCTTCGGCTCGAAGATCGTCAGGATCGTCTCGGCGACGCCGCTCACCGTGAGCAGCGTGGCGATGAGCACGACGGATGCTGCGGCCGCGAGTCCCTTGACCCAAAGAGAGACAAGGGCGCCGTCCCTTCGACCGCGGTCGCTCCCAACAACGGTCTGATGGTTTGGATGAATCCTCTCTCGCTCGATGCGCGCCCGGATCCGTGCGAGAGCGCGCTCGCTGTCAACGGGCGACTCCGGCACCGACATCAGCTTTTCGACATTGTTCTCAGTCATCGCGTGACCTCCCTGCGGAACGCGTCTTCAGCGCGGCTGAGCAGCGTTCCGATGCTCGATTTGCGGAGGCCGAGGGCCGCCGCGATCTCTTCGTAGGAAAGGCCGCTGTAGCGAAGCGCGAGGAGCGACGCCGCGCGCTCGTCCATGCGCGCCAGCGCCATGCGCACCTCGGCGCGCGCCTCGGTCGTCTCGGCGACCTGTTGCGGGTCGACGGCGCCGTCGCGCTCTCGCGCGTGCACCGCGTCGCGCCGCGCGCGCCGCTCGCGCGACCGGATCGCGTTCAATGCGGTGTGCGCGGCAGCGGCGTGAAGCCACGCCGGCGCGTATCCCGCGTCTCCCGGATGCTTGCGATAGAAGGAGACGAACACGTCCTGCGCCACATCCTCCGCCTCGTCGGTGTCACGGACGATGCGCCGTGCGATCGCTACGACGCGCGGATACTCGGCGCGGAACAGCGCTTCGAAGGGCGCCGGCAGGCCCGGGGCGGCCGGAGCCGCGTGCAGGTGCAGAGCAGCATCCATGTCTTCTTTCAATGCACCGCCGGCTGACGGATCGTGACAAGCGCCTTGTCCTCGGCCTCGTAATCCAGCTTTCCGGCCGTTTTCGGGTCATCCGGCGGGTTTTCCGCGTACCAGGCGAGTGCCCGCCGCAGACCGTCCTCGCGTGAGACGACCTCTCGGTAGCCGAGCTCGCGCCGGATCCGGGATGTGTCTGCGACCAGGTGGTGCTCCCAGACGTCCGGCCGGCCGTCGCGCAGGAGCGGCGGCATCTCGTCGGATGGTCTGACGACGATCTGACCGCCCCAGGTCATCATCTTCCCGACGAGGAGCGCCCATTCGCTCTGGGTCAGGGCATCGGGCTCTCCGACGTTGTAGACGCCGCCGGTCGCGCGATCATCGGTCGCGACGACAGCAACGGCGTGGGCCGCGTTGTCGACGTGGGTCCGCGAGGAGCGGAAACGCGCGTACTTCTCGCTCATGAGGATGACGCGCCGACCATCGTCGATGCGTTTCCAGTATTCGTAGAAGCGGCGCTGCCCGTCCCGCTCGCCATGCACCATCGGGAACCGTACGACGCTGCCCGCGAGCTCGGGCTCGTTCAGCGCGACGCGCTCCACGAGGATCTTGTCGTAGTCATCCATCCACGCAGGTCGCGCCGCGATGCTCGAGGGCGTGTGCTCGCGGTAGACGTACAGCTTCTCGCGGAGTGGCGACTCTTCGTCGAATGGCGGCTCGAGCGGCGGGCCCGGCTCCGTCCCGTGGAGACGTCCGTACGCGCGGTACACATCCATGCTGCTCACCGCGACGAGCCGTCGCGCGATGCCACGCACGGCGCCGGCGACGGCACGCGCCTGCGCCTCGGTCATCGCGCGCATGTCGACGACGACCTCGGGTGCGAAACGCGCGATCGCGTCGCGATGCTCGGCGATGCGATCGCGGTCGCCGTGTATGTGCTGCACGCCCTCGGGCAGCTCGACCTCGTGCTCGCCGCGATGGAAGATCGCGACCTGGTTGCTGGCCTGCGCGAGCTGTTGGACGACCGAGGGGCCGATGAAGGCGGTGCCGCCGACGACGAGGACGCGGGTCATAGGTGCTTCGCGAACCAGCGCACGGTCTCGACGGCCGCGCGGGTGCGGTTCGCGGTCTTCGTGAACCCGTGCCCCTCGTCCGGGAAGATGACCGCCTCGACCTCGACGTTGCGCTTGCGTAGCTCGTCGACCATCTGCTCCGCCTCGACGAGCGGGACGTTCGTGTCGTTGGCGCCGTGGAGCACCAGTAGCGGTGTGCGCGCCTGGTCGATCTTGTTGATCGGCGAAAGGGCTTCCAGCAGCTCCCGCTGCGTGTCCGGGTCGCCGTATTCGGACTTCGATACGGCCGCCATCCACGGCTGGGTGTGCTTGAAGAACGTGAGGAAGTTGATGATCCCGCACACGCACACCGCGCCGGCGAACGCGTCGGGGAACTCGGTGATCCCGGCCATCGTCATGTAACCGCCGTACGAGCCGCCGGTGATGCCGATGCGCTTCCGATCGGCGATCCCACTCTGGACGACGTGTTCGACGCAGGCGGCGATGTCGCGGACGCCGTCAAAGCGCTTCTCGCGATCATCCAGGTGCACGAACGTCTTCCCGAATCCCGTCGACCCGCGCACATTCGGCGCGAACACCGCGATCCCGTTCGCGAGCAGCGCGTGGTACGTCCGGTTGAACTGCGGACGCTCCTGTCCCTCCGGTCCGCCATGGAACGAGAGCACGACCGGACCCGGCTCCCTGAAATCCCGCGGCAGGTACAGCCAGCCCGTGAGCTCGAGGCCGTCGGGCGCGCGGAATGTCTGCAGACGCGGCGCGACGAGCGAGCCCAGGTCCACGCCGGGATGGGGGCTCCGCGTGATCTGCTGGACCGCCGCGCGGCCCGGCGAGAAGGTCCAGATGTCCACGGGTGAGCGCGATCCGGTGCAGACGACCGCGACGCTCCTGCCGTCGGGCGCCCAACGCACGCCGGCCACGATCTCGGCGGGAAGCGCGGGACCCGGGGAGCGCGTTCGCGTCGCGAGATCGAAGATCTCCAGCTCGCTGCGTCCGGCGTGATTCCACACGAGCAGAGCGCGCCCCCCGCTCTCGTCCAGCAGCGCGCCCTCGAGCTCCGCGTCGTCACGCGTGGCGGCGTACTCGATCGGCGCGGGAAGTCCGGCGCGCAGCTCGATCCGTCCGAGCGCCGAGTGCTCGCGTCCATCGTCGCTGTCCACCCATACCGCGCCGTCGATCCCGAACTGGGCCCCGAAATACATCGACTGGCCTTCGTGCGGCGTGAGGTGCGTCTCGCGGCGCGCCCCGAGCTCGACCAGGTACACGTCGGAGTTCCCGCGCGCGACGCTGCGCACGATCAGCGCGAGGCGGCCGTCGCGGCTGACGTCGAACAACGTCGCGATACCGGGCTTGTCGGAGATCACCGTCCACTCGCCGCTCGCGACATCGATCGCGAACGAGTGGAAGGATGCCCGATCGTTCCGGTTGGACGCGATGAAGAGCCGGCTTCCGTCGCGTGACCAGCGGTGGAAGCGGTTGTTCTCGGCGCCGCCTGGCGTAACTCGCCGGAGGCCGCCGCCATCGGAGCGGACCACGTAGATCTGTTGGTTGAGCCCGCCGCCAGGCGCGACCTCCACGGCGATGAGATCGTCGGTCGGCGACCAACGCGCGTTGACGACCTGATCGGGAAAGGCCGTGACGCGCTCGGGCCACCCGCCGGACGCCGCGACCGTCCACAGCTGCGGCGTGCCGGACAGGTCGCTGATGAACGCGACGCGCGAGCCGTCCGGTGAGAACGACGGCATCGCGCAGGAGCCGATCTGCGCGAGGCGCTCGACGCTCTCGACCAGCTCAGCGTCGCTGCGCGCGACGATCTCCGCCTTTGCCGCCACGGCTAGATTGTCCACCGACGGAGCCGGAGGGTCTTGGCGTCTAGCGGCAGGGGACGAAGGGCCCGAGGATCGGAGAGGCCGAAACACCCGCTAAGTCTTGTTGGACGAGAAGCCATCGGGGAAGGTCGGAGACCGATTGGTCCAAGAGCCGGACGCCATCGCTCTCACGCACGACCTCGATGTTCCATGGAAGCGCTGGCAGGCCAGCTGTCGAAGGATCGAGCGCGACACCGCCGTTGCACGGAACGCGCGCGGCCTCTGCGCCATTGACTCGAACGATCACGGACGTCGATCCCTTGCTCAGGATCTGAAGCAGCCGCATCGCAGCCGCGGGACCGATCGCGATATCAGCGGCCTTGCCCTGGAGCGGATACGACGTCGCGACGGGGCCGTCGAACCAGACGCGCGCGGTGATCCCGACGGTGAGCCTGCTCGCCTCGATCCGGAAAGCCTTCGAGGGGTCGATGGTGTCCCAGATGCGCGTGTCGGCGTCGATCGTCACCGACGCCTTGCCGCCGCGGCTCGGATCGGTCGGGATCTCCTCCACCAGGATCGTCTTCCCGCCGTTCGTGGAGCGGGTGATGACGCCGACGAGATCTGCCGTCTTGGTCGGCGGTCCCGCGGAGGCGCCACAGGCGGCCGCGACGACGAGCACGCCCAGAGCAAGCAGACGGAGCATCACCTTCCTAACGCCCGGGCCCGCGCGGCGGTTCCGTGCCACCCTATTCGCATGCTGGTGCGCGAGCAGCCGGCCACCGACCTGACAATCGCGACGCGGATCCTGTCGCGGGCGGGCGCCCTCGCACCCGAGGGCCGCGTCACGCTCCGGCTTCACGACGTCGTCTACATCGGCGGCAAAGGCGCCCGTCTCTCGACCATCACGCCCTACGACATCGCCGTGCTGCTGTTCGCCGACGGCTCGACCCTGCACGGCGCGCCGCCGGACGACACGCCCGCCTACCTCGACGCACACCGCCGCTCGCCAGGCGCGGCGAGCGTCGCGCGCGTCGCGAAGGACGAATATGTATCAGCTTCGACGCTGCGGGCATGTGTCGTCGCGGCGCTGCGCCGCGTTCGTGGCGAGAGCCCCACGGACGAGGAGGATGCGATCGAGCGCATCTGGTCGGACCTCGTCGGGGAGGCGCGCGTCAGCGGCGCGCTCTTCGGCGCTTTCCCGACCGAGGATGAGCCGGCGACCTAGCGCCGGCCGCCAGCCTGCCGAGCCGCCGAGCATTTTCGGGTCTGGCTCCAGACATGCAGGTAACACCGTTCCAATGGACTGGATCGGCGCGATCCTCGAGAACATTCGCGGGATGGAGTGCCCGTGCTGCGGCGCGCGGCTCGCCAGCTGCGCGGTGCGCGGCATCACCGCCGAGGCCACCGCGCTCGTGGTCCGGCTGGCCTGCGTGGTCTGCGGTGAGCCGAGCGTGGCGGTCGTTCAGCGCGAGGGTGTCGCCGGGGCGCCAAAGCCGCCGATCGACAAAGACGAGGTACTCGACGCGCACGAATTCCTCCGGAGCTGGCACGGGACGGTGGCCGAGCTCATCTCTCCCTGCGCCGCGTAGACGAACGGCACACCGATGATGAGCTTGCTGCAGCGATCCGACGTGCTCTCGGCGGTCGCCGAGCGCGTCGCGCTCTGGAACGAGTTCCGCACCGACGACTTTCAGGACCGGGTCGTGCGCGCCGTGAGTTCCGCGTGCGAGAACTGGCGCGACGAGCGCGGCGAGCTTCCGCTGCGGGGCGCCGATCCGATGTTCGACGCGCTGATGGGAATGTCCGACGAGGCGGACGCGTCGCCGATCGTGGTCCGTGGCACGTGCGCCGAAGGACTGCGCGCGGCTGAGGACGGCAGGGCCGCGCGGTAAGCGCGGTCGTGCAAGCCGCGCGCCGACAGGGGATGATGCCTCGCGATGGACCGGCGCTTCCTCGACAGCCTCGAGCGGCAGATCAGCGAGATCCGCGAGGGCGGCCTGTACAAGAAGGAGCGCGTAATCACCTCGCCGCAGGGAGCCGCGATCCGCGTACAGCCGGGCGATGAGGTCATCAACTTCTGCGCGAACAATTACCTCGGGCTCTCCGGCCACCCCGCCGTGGTCAAGGCCGCACACGCGGCCCTGGACCGTTGGGGCTACGGCATGTCGTCGGTGCGCTTCATCTGCGGCACGCAGGACATCCACAAGGAGCTCGAGGCACGGCTCACGCGCTTCCTCGGCACCGAGGACACGATCCTGTATGGGTCGTGCTTCGACGCCAATGGGGGTCTCTTCGAGACGGTCCTCGGCGAAGAGGACGCGGTCATCAGCGACTCGCTGAATCACGCCAGCATCATCGACGGTATCCGGCTCTCTAAGGCCAAGCGCTTCCGCTACGCGAACAACGACATGGCCGATCTCGCCAGGCAGCTCGACGCCGCAAAGGACGCGCGATTCAAGCTCATCGCGACCGACGGCGTCTTCTCGATGGACGGGATCGTGGCCGACCTGGGGGCGATCTGCGATCTCGCGGACCGGCACGGCGCGCTCGTCTTCGTCGACGACTCGCACGCGGTCGGTTTCATGGGAAAGACGGGCAAAGGCTCGCATGAGGCGAGAGGCGTCATGGGCCGCGTCGACATCCTCACCGGCACGCTCGGCAAGGCGCTCGGTGGCGCGTCCGGCGGCTACACCAGCGGACGCAAAGAGATCATCGAGCTACTCAGACAGCGAAGTAGGCCCTACTTGTTCTCCAACACATTGGCGCCAGTCATCGCGGCGACGTCGATCGCGGTGCTCGATTTGCTCGAGTCCGCGAGTGAGCTGCGCGAGCAGCTGTTCGCGAACACGGCGCGCTTCCGCGCGGGGATGACGAACGCCGGATTCCGCCTGGTCCCGGGCGAGCACCCGATCGTGCCGGTGCTGCTCGGCGACGCGAAGCTGGCGTCGGAGATGGCCGACCGGCTGCTCGGCGAGGGCATCTACGTCATCGCGTTCTCGTTCCCCGTCGTACCGCGAGACCAGGCGCGCATCCGCGTCCAGCTGTCGGCCGCGCACGAGCCGGCGCAGGTCCACCGGGCCGTCGCGGCGTTCACCAAGGTCGGGCGCGAGCTCGGCGTCATCACGGCGTCGCAGCCGAGAGCTTGACCGTTCCGTGAGGGCACTCGTGAAGAGCCGCGCCGAGCCGGGGGTCTGGCTCGAGGACGTGGCGAAGCCGACGATCGGACCGAACGACCTGCTGGTGCGCGTGCACTACGCGTCGATCTGCGGCACGGACCTGCACATCGTGAACTGGGATGCGTGGGCGCAGAAGACGATCAAGGTCCCGCTGGTGATCGGGCACGAATTCGAAGGAACCATCGCTGAGATCGGCTCCGAGGTGAGCGGATTCGCGGCCGGCCAGCGTGTCGCGGTCGAGGGGCACGTCACCTGCGGCCACTGCCGTAACTGCCGCGCCGGCCGCCGTCATCTCTGCCGGAACACGCAGGGCATCGGCGTGGACCGTCCCGGCGCGTTCGCCGAGCTCGTGTCGGTCCCCGCATCGAACGCCTACGTCCTCCCGCCCGGGATGCCCGACGAGATCGGCTCGTGCCTGGACCCGCTCGGGAACGCCGTGCACAGTGCGCTGTCCTTCGAGCTGGCGGGAGAGGACGTGCTCATCACCGGGGCGGGTCCGATCGGGGTCATGGCCGCGGCGGTCGCCAAGATGGTCGGCGCGCGATACATCGTCGTGACCGACAGCAACCCCTACCGTTTGAACCTCGCGCGGCGCATGGGCGCGACGCTCGCCGTCGATTACCGGGCGACGACCCTCGACCAGGTCATGAAAGAGCTCGGGATGCTCGAGGGCTTCGATATCGGCCTCGAGATGTCCGGCAGCCCCGAGGCGCTGCGCTCGATGCTCGCGTTCATGAACAACGGCGGGCGCGTCGCGCTGCTCGGCATTCCGAGCCAGGAGATCCCGATCAGCTGGGACCAGGTGATCTTTCGCGGCCTGACGCTGAAAGGCATCTACGGGCGCGAGATGTTCGAGACCTGGTACCGCATGGGCTCGATGCTCCAGAGCGGACTGGACATCACGCCCGTCATCACGCACCGCTTCGCGGCCAAGGACTTCGCGCAGGCATTCGACGTCGTGCGATCAGGTCAGTGCGGCAAGGTCGTGATGGACTGGACGTGACGACGCTCAGCGCACCGTGATCTCCCCGGCGATCACCGGCCAGGTGCGCGCATCGTCGGGCGCCCAGATCTTCAAGCGGCAGTACTCGGAAGACGTGGGGATGGCCCCCTTGAAGCCGTACACGGTCGAGCGATCCGGCGTGGCGCCATCGCGTCCGTAGTCGACCACCCGGAACCACGCGTCGTCGCCGGCGACGTGCGTCTCGCTCGGATCGTCGGAGTGGACGCTCGTCAGCACACCGCCGACCCACGCGCGGTGATTGACGTCGTCGAAGGCCACGCACGTCACACGGCCGGTGTAGATGGTGGTCAGTCCGTCGAGCGTGTACTTCTGTATGAAGCCGCCAGCCGCGCTGCCGTTCGGCAACGACACCGCCGCGAAGGCGAACCTCACCTCGAGAGAGCCCTGGTAGAGGAAGCGGCCCGCCCCGAGTGTCGCGCCGGCTCCTCCGCCGGACGCCGTCGCGGTGCCGGCCAGGATCGCGAACGAGGCGAGCAGCGTGACCAGGAATGCCGTGGTTCTCCTCATGTGTCACCTCCCACAGTGTTGGCGTGAGCCTGCGCCCTCTCCTCCTGCGGGTCTTGAACGAGATCGCCGTTTTTGAACGGCACGGCCGGGGCTCGGCTACTTGTGGCATGGACGTGCCGGTCGCGTGGGGGAGCCAGCGCGCCGCCTCGATCGACGTTGGATCACTGCGCATCACCGAGATGCGCTTTCCGTCCGCGCTGGTGCTGCCAGCCCACGCCCACGACCGTCCGACGCTCGCGGTGGTGGTGCGTGGCGGATTCGAGACCCGGCTTGGCGGCACGGTGGAGCAGTGCACGCGCGCGAGCCTTCGACTCGAGCCGGCGGGCTCGCTCCACAGCAACCACTTTGCTGCCGGTGGTGCGCACGTCATCGTCGTGCAGCCCGATCCGCGGTCGGCCCTGATCGCACCGGTCGCGAACGGTCTCGAAGATGCCGATCACCGCAAGGATGCGCGTGCGGATCTCCTGGGCCACGCCATCGCGCGCGAGCTCCATCGTCCCGACGTGATGTCGCAGCTCGCGTTGCACGCGCTGGCCCTCGAGCTCGTGGTGATGGCGCTGCGTGCGTCACGACCATTGCTGAGGATGCCGCGGTGGCTTGGGCGCGCCACCGAGCTCATCAACGATCGCTTCCTGGACCACCTGCAGGTCGCCGACATCGCCGCGGCGGTCGATGTGGCACCGTCCGAGCTCGTCTCGGCGTTCCGCGAGGTGAACGGCGTCTCGCTCGGTGCGTACGTTCGGCGCCTGCGTCTCGAGTGGGTCGCCAGCCGCCTTGCCACGACCGACGAGCCGATCGTCGCGCTCGCGACCGAGTCCGGATTCGCGGACCAGTCACACCTGACGCGCGCCTTCCGGTCCTTCTTCGGCGAGACTCCGGCTCGCTACCGGCGCAGCATCCGCAATTAGACCGCTACCATCGCGGCCCTATGGCGCCCATCGTCCTCCGCGACGCCGCGCTGGCTGACGGCACTTCCGCGTCGTTGCGTACTGGCATCAGCCTCGCGATCGAGAACGGAAGGATCTCCTGGATCCGCCCGAACGACTCGGCCGATACGACCGGAGCCGAGGTCATCGACGCGGGTGGCGCGACGATCGTGCCCGCCATGGTCGACTGTCACAGCCACCTCACGATGCAGGGCGGCAGCCACTGGATCGACCGCGGCGGCGACCCGCCCGCCACGCTGCGCCAGGTGGCGCGGGACAACGCGAAGCGTCTGGCGCGGGCCGGCATCCTCTGGTCCCGCGACGTCGGGTCGCCGAGCGCCGATGGCGTGCCGATCGCGATCGCCGTACGCGACGAGCACAAGGGCAAGACCGGCGCCCCGTACATGCGAGTCGCCGGCACGTGGATCGGTGGCACCGGCTACCCGGACATGTGGGTCACCGCGGACAGCCCGGGCCTGAAGCACGCGGCGCTGGGGCAGATCGACCTCGGGACCGACCTGGTCAAGCTCTACATGGATGCGCCAGGCGGAGTGAAGGACTCGCCCTTCACCGTCGATGCGGTGCGCGAAACGGTCAACGCGGTCCACGCGCGTGGCGCAAAGGTCGCCGCGCACTCGGGCTACTTCGACGGCGCCCGCGTGGCCGCGGAGGCGGGCGTCGACTCGATCGAGCATGGCATGGAGCTGGACGACGACATCGCGCGCACGATGAAGCGCCACGGCGTGACACTGGTGTCCACGCTCTCGGTATTCGCGTCGTGGGAGACCTTCGCCACGACGACGACCATCGATCGCTTCACGTCGGCCGAGAGCAAGCAGCGGATCGCGAAGCGGAAAGAAGGCGCGTACGCATCGGTCAATGCTGCAAGGCGCGCCGGCGTGACCATAGCCACCGGCTCCGACTTCGGCGGCGGCTCGGTGCGTGCGGGCCACCTCGCGTGGGAGGTCGAGCTCCTCGTCGGGGCCGGCCTCGCACCGTTCGAGGCCCTTGCGGCAGCGACGCGCAACGGCGGCGCGTTGTACGGCGTGGACCACGCGGGGCGCATCGCGGAGGGCCTGCCGGCCGACCTTGTTCTCGTTCACGGCGACCCGCTCTCCGACGCCCGGGCCCTCTGGCGCGTGTGGGCGGTGTACCAGCGCGGGGTGCGCGTCGCGTAGCTCGGCCGTCCTCACCGTCGCGGCGTTCGTCACGGTGGCGCTGTGCTGGAGCGGCAGCTGGACCTTCGGCAAGCTCGGCGTCACCGCGGTCCCGCCCTTCGAGCTTTCGACGATCCGCTTCGCGATCGCCGGGCTGCTCATGCTCGCAATCGCGCGCGCGCTGAAGGCGCCGCTCGGCTTGGAACGGTGGCCGCTGCTCGCCGTCGCGGGCTTCTTCGGCATCTTCGGCTACAACGCCCTGGTCTTCTTCGCTCTCACCATCGCGCCCGCGTCCGACGGCGCGCTGATCGTCCCGACGATCAATCCCGTGCTCACCGTCGTGTTCGCGACGTTCATCGGAGAGCGCCTCACCGCGAACAAGGTCGCCGGCCTCGCGCTCGCGACGGTCGGCGCGATCCTGGTGATCGCCGCGGCCACGAGCCTGACGTTCACGGGCCAGCGCCTCGTCGCCGATCTGCTGTACCTCGGCGGCGCGGCGGCCTGGACCGTCTACGCGACGCTCGGTGCGATCACCACCCGCCACGGCTCGCCGCTCGGTGTGACCGCGATCGCCTGCCTCGTGGGCGCGGCGATGCTGTTCCCACTTGGGTTCCTGGAGAAGGGCTATACCGACGTGCCGTCGTGGCCGCTCTTCGCGTGGCTGGACATCGCGTACCTCGTCATCTTCGCGACGACGGTCGGCTTCGTCCTGTTCTACTGGGCGATCCGGCGCTTCGGCACGGGGATGGCGTCGATGGTGAGCTACCTCGTGCCGATCTTCGCGCTCGCGCAGGCGGTCATCATCCTCGGCGAGCAACCCGCACCGCTCGAGATCGTCGGCGGCGTCGTCATCCTCGTTGGCGTGCGCGTCGCAACGCTCACAATGAGTGCACGCTCGCCGATCGAGGAGGCGGAACCCGCGTAGGAGGACCACATGCCAGGCCGGTTCATCGAGATCAGCCATCCGATCGAGCCGGGGATGACGACCTATCCGGGACTCCCCGTCCCGACGGTCGACGTCGTCGTCGACTACGACGCCTCCCGTGAGCGGTACCAGAACAAGGCGGAGTTCTACATCGCATCTTTGCACCTCTGCGGCAACACCGGGACCTATGTCGACTCGCCGCGGCACCGCTTCCGTGACGGCGCCGACCTCGCTGCCCTCCCGCTCGAACGCCTCGCGGCGCTTCCGACGATCGTGGTCGACGCGACCGCCCGTGGTCGCGCCATCGGACCCGACGCACTCGCCGGGCTCGACGCCCGTGGCCGTGCGGTCCTCGTGCGCACCGATTTCTCGCGGCACTGGCGAACCGACGCATACCTGCGCGACAACCCGTTCCTCACGGCACAAGCCGCCGCGTGGCTGGCAAACGCCGGCGCCACGTTCGTCGGCATCGACTCGCTGAACATCGACGACACGACCGACCCCGCACGACCCGCGCACACGACGCTCCTCGGTGCAGGCATCCCCGTCTGCGAACACCTGACCGGCCTTGCTGGCGTCCCGTCGAGCGGCGGCTACCTGCACGCGGTGCCGATCCCCTGGGTCGGCGGTGCGACCTTCCCGGTCCGCGCGTACGTCATCGTGCCGACCTAACCGAGCCCGATGTCGCCGGAATGAGTCATTGGCGACTGTCGGCCGGCGCCGCGAGCGGTACGATCGAAGCCCCGTGAATGCCATCGCCGCCGAGGGCCTTGTGAAGATCTATCGCACCCGCAAGAAGGAAGTGCGCGCGCTCGACGGCGTCGACCTGACCGTTCCCACAGGCAGCGTGCTCGGCCTGCTTGGTCCGAACGGCGCCGGCAAGACCACCGCGGTGCGCATCCTCGCGACGCTCCTGCGGCCGGATGCGGGACATGCCACGGTCGCCGGCTACGACGTCGTGCGGGACGCGCAGGTGATCCGGTCGCTCATCGGGCTCTCCGGCCAGTACGCGGCCGTCGATGAGAACCTCACGGGCACCGAGAATCTGGTGATGTTCGGCCGGCTCTACGGCCTTTCGCGCGGCGAGGCCAACACGCGTGCCGTCGAGCTTCTCGCGCAGTTCGAGCTCGACGAGGCGGCCGACCGGATCGTGAAGACGTACTCCGGTGGCATGCGGCGCCGGCTCGACCTCGGGAGCGCGCTCATCGGACATCCAAGGGTGCTCTTCCTCGATGAGCCGACGACGGGACTCGATCCGCGCAGCCGGCTCGGCATGTGGGACGTCATTCGCAGGCTGGTCCGCGAGGGCGTCACGCTGCTGCTCACGACGCAGTATCTCGAGGAGGCCGACGAGCTGGCGGACACGATCGCTGTCGTCGACCACGGGAGGATCATCGCGCGCGGCACCGCCGACGAGCTGAAGTCGCAGGTCGGCGGCGAGCGCATCGAGGTGGTCGTCCACAGCCGGTCAGATGTCGCGCGAGCGCTGCCCATCCTCCGGCGCGATGCCGACGGTGAGTGCATCGTCGACGAGCACACCCGGAAGATCACCGCGCCGGTGAACGGCGGCGCGCGCCGCCTGGTGCAGGTCGTCCGTGATCTCGACGAGGCGGGCATCGGTATCGATGACATCGCCCTGCGCCGTCCGACGCTGGACGACGTGTTCCTCGCGCTGACCGGCCACGCGGCTGCGCCGGCGCCGGCAGAGACCGAGGAGCCCGCGGCAGTGAAGGTGGCGAGCTGATGAGCGTGCGGCCGATCGAGGCACGGCCCGGCGGCAGCGGTATGCGGCACGCGCTGCGCGACGGGCTGATCATCACGGAGCGCAACCTGCGGCGGATCCCGCGCATCCCCGAGCTCGCGATCTTCGCGATCCTGCAGTCGGTGATGTTCGTCCTGCTCTTCGCATTCGTCTTCGGCGGCGCGATCCCGCTGCCCGGCGGCGGGTCCTACCGCGAATACCTGCTCCCCGGGATCTTCGCCCAGACGATCGCGTTCGCGGCGGCGACAACGGCCATCGGGATCACCGACGACCTGCACAAGGGCATCATCGATCGCTTCCGCTCGCTGCCGATGGCGCGCTCCGCGGTCGTGACCGGCAGGACGCTCTCCGACGTCGTCTACAACGCCGGGATCCTGGTCGTGCTCATGCTGACTGGCCTGGTCGTCGAGTGGCGGGTGCACACGAGCCTGCCGGAGTTCGCGGCAGGCTTCGGCCTCCTGCTGCTCTTCGCGTTCGCGATGTCGTGGATCGGCGTGTGGCTCGGACTGATGGTGCCCGCGGTGGAGGTCGCGCAGCAGGTCTCGTTCACGGTCATATTCCCGCTCACGTTCCTCTCGAACGCGTTCGTCCCCACGGCGACGCT
This sequence comes from Candidatus Limnocylindria bacterium, assembly GCA_041486085.1. Taxonomy (GTDB): domain Bacteria; phylum Chloroflexota; class Limnocylindria; order P2-11E; family P2-11E; genus CF-39. The sequence continues at coordinate 25,461 of JBGPKU010000003.1, forward strand.
CCCATCGTTCCTGCAGCCCATCGCCGAGTGGAACCCCGTGAGCGCGCTCACCGCCGCGACGCGCCAGCTCTGGGGCAACCCCAACCCCTTCGGCGGGGCGGGATTTCCTGCCGAGCATCCCGTCGAGCTCACGCTCATCTGGGTCGTCGTGATCATGCTCGTCTTCATTCCGCTGGCCGTGCGCCGCTACCAGGCCATCAGCCGCTGAGCGCGCGAGGCTAGCTCTCGAGGTACCCCTCGATGAAGAAGAGCTCCGAGTCGGCCCACCTGTGCCGCAACGCACGGACCGGCTGGTACTCGTCCGAGTCGTACCAGCGCCGCGCCTGCTCCAGCGAGGAGAACTCGAGGATGACGAAGCGCGAGAGCGCAGGAGCACCTTCAGCGATCACCGGCTTCGCGCCGCGCACCAGATAGCGTCCGCCGTACTTGGCGACGGTGTCCTGCGCGAGCCGCGCGTACTCGGGATAGTGATCCGCGTCCCGGACGTTGACGTTCACGACGACGTAGCCTTTTGCCATCAGAGTCGGACCTCCCTTCCGAGGTAGACGACCGCGTCCACTTCGACCAGCAATGTGTCGCGCGCGAGGCCGGCGACGACCGCGGTGCTGCTCGTCCGAAGCTCACCCATGATCCGGTTGCGCGACTCGACCAGTGTGGCGAGATACGCGCGATCGGTCACGTAGTTCGTGACCTTGACGATGTCGGCCGGCACCGCGTTCACCGCCCGCAGGCAGGTCATGAGGTTCTGAAGGGTGCGCTCGCACTGCGCGGCGATGTCGCCGACCCCGACGACGTTGCCCTGCTCGTCGAACGCGGTCTGGCCGGCGATGAACGCGAACCCGCCAGCGATGACGATGTTGGCGTAGCGCGGCGAGCGAAAGAGCCCCGGTGGGTCGATCGTCGTGGTGGTCATCTCGCGCCCGCCGCGGCCATGGATTGCCTCCCCTGCGCGATCCCGCGCCGTGGTCGAACATACACCGGTGACGTTCTTCGGTCTGCGCACGCCGTCACGTTCGGCCGAGCCCGAGCTGCTCGACACATTCTTCGTTTCCGCCGTCGGTACCGTGCTCATCATCCGGATCTTCCTGGAAGCCACGGGGTATCCGCGGCTGGGCGGGGAAGGAGTGCACATCGCGCACGTGTTGTTCGGCGGGCTCGGGATGCTCGTCGCGCTGGTGCTGCTCCTCGGATTCCTCTCGTCCAGGACCCGCTATCTGGCAGCGCTCATCGGGGGCGCCGGCTTCGGTGCGTTCATCGACGAGCTCGGGAAATTCGTCACGTCCGACAACAACTACTTCTTCCAGCCGACGGCGGCGCTCGTTTACGTCCTGTTCGTGGCGCTCTTCCTCAGCATGCGGCAGATGCGGCGCTTTCGCGGCCTAAGCGCGCGCGAGAGTCTCGTCAACGCCGTGGTGCTCGCCGAGCAGCTCGTCGCCGGCGAGCTCGATGAGTACGACAAGTCGAAGGCGCTCGAGCTGCTGAAGAATGCCGACCAAAGTGATCCGATCGTCCCGTTCCTCCGCCAGCGCTTCCTCTCCGCGCAGGTCGGCCGCGCATCTCCGTCACGGTTCGAACGACTACGTGACGCGGTGGGCGATCGGTACGAGCGTGTCGCGTCGACCGCGGCGTTCCGGAGGGTCATCGTCTCTCTGTTCGTGACCCAGGGCGTGTTCTTCGTCCTGAGCCTGGTGGCCGTCGGGGCGCTCATCGGCGGTGCCGCCATCGGACTCGGCGACGTTCGCGACGCGCTCGCACAGGCGAGTGGGGGCAGCACGCTCACGTCATGGCTCAAGCTGGTCGTCACCTTCATCGCGGGCGTGCTGACCGTTCGCGGCCTCGTCGCGATGCGGTACGAACGGCTTCGTGCCTACCGCTCTTTCGAGCTCGCGATCCTCGTCGACCTGCTGCTGAACCAGCCGTTCGCATTCCTCGACCAGGGCTTCGGTCCGGCGCTCGACGTGCTCGTCGATCTCGGTTTTCTCGCCGTCCTCCGGTACCTCAAGGCCGCAGAGCACCGCATGCAGGAGCGTTCTCTCATCGCACCGAGCCATGTGGCGTGACGGGTATTGCCTCGAGTCGCGCAATCATCTGGCGCTTCCGCGCCGTACAACCGCAGCCCTCGGGCGAAGGCATTGCACGAAGGATCGCCAACAAGAGAGGGAGGAACATTCGCCGAAAGATCACCGACTCCGCATTAGCTCCAGATACTCACGAAGAGCATGCCAGCGCGGGGCCGGTGACCTTCAGCGTTGAGCTCGCCGTAGGCAAAGCGGAACCGAAACATCGGGGCGATGTTCTCCTCGATCGCGTTACCGAGCAGATGCCAGATCGCTCCGAATGCGGCCACGTTCAGCGTGTGCCCAGTCTCATGGCTTGAGATGCTCGGACATGTGAACGCGCCGCCACCACCGACGGTCCCGATGAACGTGAAGTTTGCGAGGTTGAAACCTCCGCTGAAACCGGTACTGCCCGCCAGGCCACCCGCGGTCTCGATCGTCCCGGTCGTGCCATCAAATCGGACGGCAATGCCCCCCGGGAAGAAAGGCGCAGTGATCAAACTTGCGATGAACAGGAGGAAGCCCATCAAGGTGGCAAGCCAGGACATTGGCATCAGCCAGCTGGACCACCCCAGGATCGTCTGATAGAGCCGCGATACCGAAATCACGGGGATCACCGCGAGAAAATTGATCACGGCCAGTAGAAGTCCGATCACACCGAGCGGGCCGAGGCCGGCGAGGAACGCGAGCACGATCGGACCAGCAGGACCCAGCAGCGCCAGCAGGATCGGCGCTATGACCGCCAGCACCGCTACGACGACCGCAGCGGCCGTCGCAAGGATCGCGGCGAGGATCGCACCCACGAACGCGAGGATCGGACCGACGATTGCGACGAGGATGCCCACGATCACGCCGACAACCGCAGCGAGGGCGCCGAAGATGAGGATGATGAGCGCGCCGATGGGTCCGAGGAGAGCGAGGATCGTCGCGATCGCTGTGCCGATCGTAGTGGCGATAAACGCAAGCAGGGTGAGCAGTCCTGCGAAAACGAAGGGAAGCATCGCCCAGAGTCCAAGATTCCAACCCGCGTTGAAACCCATCGCCGAACCGCGGGCGAAGAGCTCGATCACGTTCGTCGTCGGCAGACGCTGGGCGAACAAGGCCGGCGCTGGAGGCGGAAGGGGACAACCGACCGGAACCGGGGTCGCCGTAAGTGCAGCTCGAGCCACGAACGGGATCGTGCTGGGACTCACCGTCCCAAAGCCGGTGCCTGTCAAGGACTCGCGCGTCGTCTCTATCGATGAGGTGAGCGCTGCTGTCGCCACGAGGTACCAGAACAGGTATTCGACGATCATCAGGACGAACACGGCAAGCATGATCTGCGGGCCCGGCACGGCGGGGAAGAGCACGATGAACGGGGACATCAGCAGCGCGATGGTCGGTGGCACGGGTGCTCCGATGCTCGCCGATACGATGACGTACAGCAGAAGCGCATAGAAGAACGCGAGTACCCCACCGAGAAAACTCGAGCGCGACATCGTCAGCCTCGCCCTGCCCGAGCACCGTTGGAATGACGGAACACTATGGGGACGCGCTGAGCGAGCAGCCGGAAGCGCTCGCCGCGCTGGCGATGATCAGACCCGCGATGGAGTAGAGCGCCGCGACCAAGAGCCAACCGATCCAGCATGTGTTGAAGGCGCCAAAGATCAGGAACGCGATTGCGACGGCCAATGCCGCGATGACGAACGCGCTGAAGAGGCGGAAGAGGAAGCGCAGCGCGCCACACGAGGAACGTCCACAGATCAGCGCCCAGAGCGCCAAGAGCGCGAGCCCGATCACGCTCGTCACCAAAGCCGCCGTGAGCGCCGCGGGCCCTCCGCCGAGGCAGAACGCGGCGACAAATGAGAGCGCCGCCGCGGCGAGGACGACGAGAGCGATCGCAAGCAGAACCTGGCAGAGGCAGCAGCCACAGCCCCCCGTCGTTGGTGGTGGCGGCGGCGGCGGCGGAGGCGGCGGAGGCGGCGGCGGAGGCGGAGGCGGAGGCGGCGGAGGCGGAGGCGGAGGCGGTGGCGGTGGCGGAGGGGGTGGCGTACTGCTGCAGTCGACATTGATAGCGACGCTCGCGGCGGCGGATGCCTTGCATCCCGGCCCCGATACGGTGACCGTGACGGTGTACGGCCCACTCGCGGTGTAGGTGTGTGACGTGAACGACGCGGAGGTCGTGGCGGTCGTTCCATCGCCGAAGTCCCACTGGAAGGTGAGCGGGCCGATACTTGTAGGATTGATCACTGAAACACTGAAATCCCAGATGCATGGATTTGCGCTGGGATTGGCCACGATGCTGCCACTCAGCGTCGGGCAGTTGCAGTCTTGGATGGTGAAGGCGTCGAACGCGCTCGCGGAGAAGCCCGTCTGGCAAGTTGGCGTTGACACGATCACTTCGACGCGGTAGTCGCCGACGCTCAAGCCCGGAGATGACAGCTGGTTCGCGCCGGCCCCGGTCTTCACGCCGTTGAACAACTGAATCCAGGTGTTCGTGGTGGTGTTGAGCCGCTCGAGCTTCCACTGATAGGGCCCGGCATAGGCCGGCGACGTACCTATCGCGGCGACCGTGGCCGTGAATTGGATCGTGACCGGTGCGCCCGCTAACGAGCATGGCTTGCTATACGCGAGCGCGACGGTGTAGCAGTCGGATGCCGGCGGAGGCGGCGGCGGAGGCGGCGGAGGCGGCGGCGGAGGCGGCGGCGGAGGAGGCGGCGGCGGCGGAGGCGGAGGAGGCGGCGGCGGAGGCGGAGGCGGCGGCGGAGGCGGAGGCACTTCAACGCCGATGAAGTCGAGCGCCAGCGCGGGAACAGATTCACCCCCGGTTCGTGCCGGCGCGACCCACGATTCCAACACCGGCGCGGGTCCATTCAGTAGGCCGGGCAGTCCGGAGACAGCGGGCGCCGCCGCCGGTTGCAGCTCCAACGTCCAGATCCCACGTCCGCTCGACACCGTGGCGGTCGAAGTCACCCCGAAGCTGTTGAACCCTGCGGCGCCGATAACGAAACCGGGTACAGACACGCTGCCGAAGACCGTGCCGGACGGATCGGTGACCGCACAATCGAACGGCCGGATGTTGGTACCCGGAGCGCCGGCGACGATCAGATTGACCGCGAAGACGCTGAAATCGACGGCCGGAAGCGTCGAGCCGTAGCCCTGGTCTCGGCTCGGTGGTGGTGGTCCCGGCCAGAGTCCACCCGACCATCGGACGGTGTCGATGTCGCTTTGGCGCGCAAGCTCGCACCAAACGCTGACCGGCCAAGCGAGAGGCGAGGGTGCGGCGGGCGCTACCCCGGGATAGTTCGGCGCGACCAGAGGCGCGGGCGCGGGGCTATTGCGCGCCCGCCAGTGCGCCCAGACCCGGAGCGTGCTCACCGGTTCCTCCTTGCGTCTGCGCCGCATGTAACGTACACGCCCAGGTCAAGCCTGGGTAAACCTCCGCCTATCCGCTAACGAAACTCCCGGAGGCGCAAGCGCGTCTGATGATCAGCCCGACGCTCGCCGTTCAGCGAGGTGCCCAAGAAGTAGTGGCGCTGCCAACCCTCGGTCTGTGCGGACGATCCGGGCCGATCGAGGTCCTCCAAGAAACGCGCACGATCGCGCACCCAAGCCCGATATGCGACAGCGACCTCTGGGCTCGTATCGACCGGGACCAGTCTCGGCTCGAACGCCTCGATCTCGCCGCGCGCTACGGGCGAGATCATGCAGATCGGCTCGTCCACTTCGAACGTCACTGTCCCGGGGCGCGTCAGCTTCCAGTTCATCGTGAACGTCGCCGGAGACCAATCCGTTTCTACGATCCCCTCCAAGGCGCACACGCCGTCCTTGGGCATGTTTGCCGGGCCGCGCACGGCGAGGTTGTAACCAGGTGAGGTCCGGAACAGGAATGGCAGCGTCCAGGTCAGGATGCCGCTACCGAAATGGCTGCGTGCCGGGTAGGGAGTGTCGCCGGCGGTGTACTCGATCGCGAGACCGGATAAGTCCGACACTCCGTTCCACGTCGCGCGCAAGGCATGTCGGCTGAGCAGGAGCCAGCCGGCCTGATTCGCGATCAGCAGTGGAAGACAGCGTTCCGCGAATCGACCAGGGGTACGTTCCATCCACTCGCGATGCGGCGTCGCGGTGACCAGCCGCATGTCGGGACCGGCGCTCACCCGGTACGCGATGAGCTCGAGTCGTGCAGCACTCCTGGTCGAGGCTTGTTCTCGTCCCATCGCGGGCGGAGTCTACGATGGCCGTTGTACAAACGATCTTCTCGATCAGCCAACAGCCATACCAGGTCTGGCAGGCGGAGCTGCTCGCCTATTCGCATGCACGGGTCGCTCAGTCTGGTCCGCTCACCTGTCTTGTGAGCACGAGAGACCATCCACAGGAACTCCCGATGCCGACGTTCTTCACGCCGCCTTGGAGCCCTCATCCGGTGACTGGCGACGACTACGCGCCGTACAACAAGCCCTACTCGCTCAGCCAGTGGACGGCAAAGGCTCCCTTCGCCGAGGAAACGGTCCTCGTCTTGGATCCCGATTGCGTGTTCTTGCGCGCGCTACAACTCGATGTGACCCGCGGCCAGCCGATCGCCCAGCCGGTGACGTACATGCACCCCGAAACGGAGAGCGCCATTTTGCGAAGGCATGGCGCGGTGCCGTCACGACTCCAACAGGTCGCCGTGCCGATCGCGATCCACAGGAGCGACCTTCGCGAGTTGGCACCGTTATGGTTGAAACGGACCGAAGATCTGCGTGCCGATCCCGTCGCCCGCGAACGGTTTGGCTGGATCAGCGAGATGTGGGGGTGCGCGCTCGCCGCGGCCGAGCTTGGCCTGCGGTTCCAGATGCTCCCACTGTCGGTCTTTCCGACTGAGAACGAGGTCACGCGGCCGATCCTTCACTACTGCTACTCGTCCGTGTCCGACGACGGACTCTGGCGCTGGGACAAACGCACGTATCGACCGTGGGAACGGGTGTCGCCGCCACCGACGCAATGTCCGGCCGCTGCGCTGGCCCTGCTCGATCTCCTCAACACCTATGTAGCAGCGCGCGCAATGCGTTCCGATCTGTCTGGCGCCACGTCGTTGTGACGTCGGCTCCTTCCACTCGTGGCGGTGCGCGCGATCGTCGCGACGTTCTTGTGGGCGAGCTCGGCGTCCGCAAGCGGTGTGCCGGCACGGATCACCGCATGGGCGGTGGCAGGGCCATCGGCGCGATGCTCAGCGTCTTGCTGCGGATCACGCGTGAGGACTTCCGCTTGAATTGGGAGGCCTCCCGCGAGGAATTGTGGACCGCAGGAGCGATCAGACCGATCGTTGGTGCGCTGCTCGGGGCTGCCGTGCCGATGCTCATCATCGGCGGCATCGCGGCGGTCACGCCGAGCTCAGCACCGCTGATGACGCGAAGTCTCGGTTCGCAGACTTCGGCTTCGCGCTCGGGGCAGGCTTGAGCGAGCGCTGGGCGCCGGATCTCCTCGCGCGCCAACCCTCGGTCCTCGCTGGCGGCGGCGACGGTCCTTCGTCCAGGGCGTAGATCGCCGGAAGCGCTGGCCTGCGCCGATGGCGCATCTCTCCGGCGCGGCTAGAGCGAGGATTCGGCGACGTGTCGGCATTCGCGGCACGAGCGGCGAAGGCCTAGTTTGGACGAAGTGAGTCAGCAGAAGTCAGCGTCTGCTACTGAGAGGGGCAGCCTGCCGCTTCTCTTCTACGCCGACGGGTACAAGTTCCCGGACGTCTATCACGTCACCCGGTTCCTGGCGCCCGATCCGATCATCGCCCTCGAGCAAGGAAGTGAGATCGTCATCGTGGCGAACTCGCTCGAGGAAGGGCGCGCGCGAAAGGAGTCACGCGCTACGACCGTTCTAAATCAGAACGAGTTCGGCCTGAAGGAGCTCTCGGGCGCCGGCCTGACAGGGGACGAGCTGATGGCCAACCTGATCAAGAATTTCCTCGACTCGCGGAAGATCACGAAGGTCGCGGTCCCGCCGTACTTCTTCCTCGGCCTTGCCGACCGGTTGCGCGGCATGGGCCTCGAGCTCGTCGTCGCGTCCGACGTCGTCTCGCGTCGCCGCGCAAAGCGCCCCGACGAGATCGCCGCCCTCGAGGCGACGCAGCGCGCGACCGAGGATGCCTGGGAGAAGGGCGTCGACGCGATCAAGCGGGCCAAGGTGCGCGGGGACGGAACGCTCGAGCTGGATGGCGAGGTGTTCACCGCCGAGCGGCTGCGCGCGATCGTCGAAGGGCGCCTGCTCGAGCTCGGATGCGTGTCCGAGGGCGCGATCCTCGCGCCGGGCCCGCAGGCCGCGGATCCGCACATGATCGGGACGGGTCCGCTGCGCGCGAAGCAGGCGATCGTCATGGACATCTTCCCGCAGCACCAGACGACGCGGTACTTCGCCGACATGACGCGCACCGTGTCGAAGGGCGAGCCCGAGGCCGAGATCCGGAGGATGTACGAGGTCGTGAAGCGCGCGCAGGACGCCGGCATCAAAGCGCTACGGCCGGGGGTGACCGGGCGAGCCGTGCACGAGCTGGTGGAGGACATCATCTTCGAAGCCGGATACGACACCCTCCGTCCGGGCCAGCAACACGGCGCCGCCCGCGACGGTGATCTTCCGCGTGGCTTCATCCACGGCACCGGTCACGGCGTCGGTCTCGAGATCCACGAGGCGCCAAGCGTCGGCCGCAGCGGTATCAAGCCGCTCGCGCCAGGCGACGTCGTCACCGTCGAGCCTGGCGTCTATGACCCGGAGATCGGTGGCGTCCGTCTCGAGGACATGCTCGTCATCACCGAGAGTGGCTCTCGGAACCTCACTCGCGCCCCGCGACAGCTGATCGTCTAGAAGCCGCCGGCCGTTCGTGGAAGCGCTCCTCTTCGGCGTCGGCGCGGCGCTCGCGTTCGGGTTCAGCGACTACGCCGCGGCGATGGCTGCGCGGCGCACGGGGGTCGCGCTCACCGCCTTGGCCATGCAGATCGTCGGCGTCATCGCGTTCGTCGCGCTCCTCCTCGTGCTCGGCCGCTTGCCGTTGTTCATGTGGTCGCAGGTGCCGTGGGCGCTCGCGCTCGCGATCGTGGGGACCGGGTCCCTGGTCTTGCTGCTGCGCGCGTTCGCGCTCGGGCCGATCGCCGTCGTGAGCCCGGTGGTCGCAAGCTACGCCGCGCTCTCGGTGATCGGCATCGTCGTGTTCCTCGGCGAACGACTCTCCGCCGGGCAGGCCGCGGCGATCGGCGTGACGTTCGTTGGCGTCGCCGTCGCATCGACCGACATCCGTGAGCTACGCCGGACGCTCGGCCGTCCCGTCGAAGGTGTGCGGATCGGCGTGTTTTCGACGCTCGGCTTCGCCGTGTGGGGCGTGCTGCTCACGGCGGCGAGCCGGGTGAACGATCCATTCGCGCTCGTGATCATCTGGCGGCTGTGCGGCATCGTCCTCGTCGCGGCGTACGTGTTGTGGCGGCGCGAGCCGCTCACGAGCCTGAGGAATCCCGTGACCGCCGGACTCGTCACGATCGTGGGCATTCTCGACACCGGCGCGAACGTGCTGCTCGTCCTTGGCATCGAATCGGGCTTCGCGTCCTACGTGATGACCGGAAGCGGAGCCTATCCGCTCATTCCCGCGATCCTGGCGATCCTGGTGCTCCGCGAACGTCTCGCGCCGAATCAGTACGTCGGGGTCGCGATCCTAGTGGGAGGGCTGATCGCGCTTGGTCTACAGAGCTAACGGACCGCGCATTGTTGGTCTGCAAAGCTGAGCGCGTGGCGCGCGAGGTCCTCTTAACCGTGGGTGTGGAGATACGCGACGGCTGCCTGGATCGCCTCGTCGACGTTCGGCGTCTTGGTGTCGTCCTCGATGGTCTGATCCGGTGCGACGCCCTTGCCGGGGCCGTTGAGGTCTTCGCCGGTCTTGGAGTCCTGCATCTTGGTGAGCGTCACGAGCAGGACGCCGCCGTCCGGCAGGTCGCGCGGCTGCCCGCTGCCGACGCAGCCGGCGGTCCGCGTGCCCATGACGGTGCCGGCCGCGTTGGACCGCACGCCCGCGGCGATGATCTCTGAGCCCGACGCGGAGTTCTTGTTCACGAGGACGACGATGGGCGCGCTCAGACCGAGGTAACGGCGCGGGTTGACGTCGATCGGCGCCTTCTGCCCGTCGCGTCCCGTCTGGAACACGAGCGGGCCGGTCTTCACGAACATGCTGCCGACGTCCACCGCGACCGAAAGCTCGCCGCCCGGGTCGTCGCGCAGGTCGAGGATGACGCCACGCGCGGACTGCATCGAGCGGATGGCCTTCGCCGAATCGTCGGCCACCGTCGAGATGAGCTGCTTGATCTTCACGTACGCGATGTCGTTTCCTTCGAGGCGTGACTCGGTGAGCGGCGAGCTGAAGCGCGCCCGGTTCATGGTGAGCTCCAGCAGCGTGCCCTGGCGATCGAAGGTGACGGTCACGGGCGTGCCCTCGGGTCCGCGCACCTTGTCGGCGACCTCGGACGTCGTGAGCCTGGTCACGTCCTCGCCGTTGACCTTGATGATCTTGTCGCCCTTCTTGACCCCGGCGCGCTCTGCGGGCGTACCCACGATCACGTCGATGACCTCGATCGGCGAGTTCTGGTCGGGCTGGTTGATGGTGACGCCGATGCCCGAAACCGGGGCCGGTGGCTTGTTGAAGCCCTTCGCGCGGTCCGGGTCCAGGTAGTAGGTGTGGCACTCGTTCATCGAGCGGGCCATCCCGTCCACGGCGGCCCGCTCCACCAGGTCCTTCTTCGCGGTCGGATACCGCGCGAGGACGCCGTCCAGCGAGGCGCTCAGCTTGGCGAAATCGGACCACTGGCTGCCCGTGAGGTCCGGCCGATCGACCGTCGGGTTGGGGTCGATGTTCTGGGCCTTCAGGTAGGCGACGACGCCATCCAGAGCGCCCGGGATGAGCTGCTTGGAGGTCGGCTTGTCTACGTGCTTGTCGATGATGATCCCGTAGGCCGCTGAGGCGGTGGCGTATTGCGTCTGCGACGGGAGAAGCTCGTGCTGGAGCTCGGTGGGCAGGATCGAACAGGCCGTCGCGATGAGGGTGAACGCAAAGACCAGGGTCAGCCTGCGGAGGGGCATCTCGATGCTCAGTCTATGTGGCGACCGGTGCGAAGGTTTCGCTTGCTCGCTGCCATGCACGTCCGGCATGTCCGGACGAGCGATCAGGCGACTTCCGTGGTGAGAAGCTTGCGAAGGCGACCGAGGGCGCGGAACTGAAGTGCGCGGATCGCGCCTTCGTTCTTCCCGAGGACCTTCGCGACCTGACGGCTGGACATGTTCTCGACGAAGCGCAGCACCAGGACCTCTTGCTGTTCCGAGGTGAGATGCTTCACCGCGCCACGAAGTGCGTCGACCTGCTCCCCGCGCACCGCGCGGTCGTGAGCGGTCGGGCCGTCTTCGGCGACACCGTACGCGTCATCGAGATCCAAGGTCGGCCGTTCGCGCCTGCGCCGGTCCGTGACCGCATTCCGGGCGATCGTGTACAGCCAGGCGAGAAAGGACTTGCCCTGCCAGCGGTAGCGGTGGATGTTCGCGAACGCTCGCGTGAAGACCTCGGAGGTGAGGTCCTCGGCGTCGCTGGGCTCACGCACGCGGTACAGGACGTAGCGGTAGACCGCGTCGCAGTGAGTGTCGTAGAGCTCGGCGAATGCGCCCCGATCACCGCCGCGCGCGCGGTCGATGACGTCGGGGATCGGCGCAAGCTGGTCGAGGGAAATTGCCTCGACGGGTACGTTCTGTACGTTGACGTTCAGCAGTGTCACGACGTGCGTGCTCCCTATCCTCGGCTCGTGGTGAGACCGACCATATCGGCGCGAATCGCTCACGCCAACCCATCAGCGGTACCAAAACCGTCACATGTCCCCATCAAGCGCACGCGATGCGTACGTTCGGGACGAGGGTCCTAGTACCGATGAAGGCACTCGATGGCGAGCGAGCGTGCCGTCGGCTGGATCGGAGTGAGGACAGGTGTGCGCGCTCAGCCCGACCGGAAGGTCGCGTGCCTGCTAGCAGTACTTCTTCTTCGACGCGGCCTTCCATCCCTCGTAGAACTGCGTCGGAGTGACGTTCAGGACCTTCGGGAAGACGTTGGCCGGCACCGCATCCTCTTTGAAGGCCAGCGCCAGCTTCCGGTAGGCGTCCTTGCCGCCGTACGTGACGTAGAGGTACTCGACCATCGTGTTGGCGAACGAGTAGTACTGCGGTGAGAGCTCCGGCGGTGCGTCCGGGGCGGCGCCGTCCTCGAGCTGCTTCAGCGTGGGCGTGGTCGTCTGGCACAGCACGAACTTGATCTGGCTGTCGCTGCGGGACACGCCGACGTAGTCGGGCCAGCCCTCCACGAGCCACCATGGCAGCCGCGCCGTGATCCCGGGACTGAACTGGTCCTGCGCCCAGTGAAGCCACTCGTGCGTCACGAAGCTGATGGTCGCCGGCGTCATCTCCCCGGTCGGTGTGAACCAGTAGCGGAAGAAGCGGACGTACGGATCGCTCGCCACGTTCTGAAGGTGGAAGCCCACGACGGTGCAGCCCTGGATGCCGGACACACTGCGCGTCGGGTAGAAGCGTATGGCGAGCGCATCGCGTCGCGTGTCGGAGAGCAGGTTGTCGAGCACGGTCTTTCGTGCGAGCAGCAGCCCCTTGCCGATCGCGCCGACCACATCCTGGTCGATGCCCCAGTAGTCGAGCTGGATGTCTTCGACCGTCGTCTTCTTCTCGCCGCCGAGCTCGTCATCCTTGGGCTCCGTCTGGACCCACTTGCCGTCGACCTTGCGGAAGAAGATTCGGCGGAGCCCGTTCGATCCCTCCTGGACGTATGCACGGACGTAGGTGTCGAGATATGCCTCGATCTTCCCGACCTGGCCGGCCGCGCCGGCGCCGAGCCGGGTGGCGATGTCGTACGACTCGTTCGTGCAGCGGACCAGCGCGCGTCGCTCCTGATCGATCGTCGATTGGAAGGCCGTCTGGTCCTTGTTCGCCATCGCGTTGACCTGCTTCTGCAGGAGCGCTTGGATCTCACCGCGGGTCTGCTCGTTGATCGCCGGTCTCTCGGCGACCGCCGTGCTCGCCGACGCTGACCCGTCCGGCGGTGTCGTGCTCGGCGTGCATGCGACGACGAGGGCCCAGAGCAGCAGGAAGAGGGTGAAACGCCTCATTTACGACAGCATATGGGGCAGGTCGGGACCGCAGGCTCAATCGGCGGCGGTGCTGACCTTCGCCGGCTGCTTGGCCGCGTGCTCCGCCTGCCACTCCGACGGAGACGCGCAGAAGCCCTCGTAGTCGATGTACTCGGTGATCGTGGGATTCTCACCGCACACCGGGCACGCCGGATCGCGGCGAAGCTTGACCTCTCGGAACGACGTGTCGAGCGCATCGAACAGCAGGTAGCGCCCAACGAGCGGCTCGCCGATCCCGAGAAGCAGCTTGATGGCCTCGTTCGCCTGCAGCGTCCCGATCACGCCGGGGAGCACGCCGAGTACGCCCGCCTCGGCGCACGATGGCGCGAGCTCGGGTGGCGGCGGCGTCGGAAAGAGGCACCGGTAGCACGGACCCTGCGCGCGCACGTCGGAGGCGTGGCGCGTTCGAGGATCGAAGACGGTGATCTGCCCCTCGAACCGATAGATGCTCCCGTGCACCACCGGCTTGTTCCACTTCACCGATGCATCGTTCAGCAGGTAGCGCGTCGGGAAGTTGTCGGCGCCGTCGATGATCACGTCGTAGTCCGCGATGATCCGATCGATGTTGTCGCTCGTGAGCCGCTCCTGGTACGGGACCACCGTGACGTCGGGGTTGAGCGCTTCGAGCGTCTGCTTTGCGGAGAGCGCCTTCGGCTGTCCGATGCGCTCGGTGGTGTGCAGGATCTGGCGCTGCAGATTGGACTGGTCCACGACGTCGGAGTCGACCACTCCCAGCGTGCCGACGCCCGCCGCGGCAAGGTAGTACGCCGCCGGCGATCCCAGGCCGCCCGCGCCGATGAGCAGGACCTTGCTGCGAAGGAGCGCGTGCTGTCCGGCCTCGCCGACCTCAGGGATCAGGAGATGCCGGCTGTAGCGCTGCGCCTGCTCTGGTGTGAAGGACTCTGGCGTGACCCATTGCATGCCGGAATCCTTCCAGCGGTTGAACCCGCCGGACATCGAGATGACGTCGGTGTAGCCGAGCTGGCGCAGCGTGTCCGCGGCCATCGCCGACCGGACGCCACCCGCGCAATAGAGCACCGTCCGCTTGCCCTTGTCGGGGATGCGGTCCTCGGCCCATTGCTCGAGGTAGCTCTTCGGCACGTGGACGGCGCCGGGCAGGTGCCCCGCGTCCCATTCGTCCTTCTCGCGGACGTCCGCGAGCTGAACGTCGCCGGCGCGCAGCAGCTCAGCGACCTGCTGCGGGGTCGCTTCCTTCACGCGCTTCTTGATCTCGGCGAAGTAGTCGCGATATGTGGGCATCCGGCAACGCTCCCTTGTCCACGAGTCTAAACCGACCCTGCGGCTCGGAAATTCCTCTATGTGCGCCCTGCCCGCGGCCGACGCGATATGTTCGACCGAGGTGGAGACCCTCTACGGCGACACCCTTCAGTTCCTCTATCACCTCTCCCTCGCCATCCTCGTGGGCGGGGGAATGGTCCTTGGCTCTGTCGTCGCCCCGGCCGTCCTTCGGACCACGAGTTCCGAGAGCGGGGCGCGCGGGTTGTTTGGAACCAGCTTCGGCGCCGCGCTGGCCCGGTGGGACGGGCTCGCCATCCTTTGCGTCATCGTCGTCGTCATCACGAGTGTTCTCAAGGCCGGCGCGTACGAGGTCAGCGGTGCACCCGAAGGGCGATTGATCGCGCGCTGGGTCGCGTTGGCCGTGATGAGCGCGGCGGTGATCTATTCGAGCGGCTGGGCAAACCCCGTCGCGCGCTCGCTGCGCGCGCAGACACCTGCGTGGGACGACCTGCCGGAGAGCGCGCCGCTGCGGAGAGCGTTCGCTGGGCTGCACCAGCGCTCATCGCGCGCGATGCGCATCGCCATCGTCGCCGGCCTCGTCGCGCTGTTCCTCTCTTGACCCGCTCGGCGCGATCGAGCGGCGCGACTGTGTCATCGGCCCGAACGCCGCCGATCGCGGACGCGCTCGCCGCGCATCGACAGAAGGTCGAGCGCGCGCATCGAGTCCGCAACTCGACGCAGCTGGTGGAGCTCGTCGATGCGCTGGGCTTCTGCTTCGCGTTCACCGGGGACCAGGCCTACCCGGTGCCGGCGTGCTTCGACCACCTCTCGACGACCGACGACGCGAAGAAGTGGGAGTGGATGTGGCCGTGGAAGGACGAGCTGCCGGAGGCGAAGAGGCTCTATTACGGCAAGCTGCTCGTGAGGAAGCCCACATTCGTGTCGATGAAGACGCTGCCCACCTTTTACGCCACTTTCGGTCGCGCGGGCGAGGCCGACGACCATCTCGAGGACGTGCGCGCCGGCCGCCTCACGGATCTGGCGCGACGTGTGGTCGAATACCTCGCTCATCGGGGCGAGACGCCGAAGAAGCGCATGCGCGCGGACCTCGGGATCGAGTCGAGGGAGGGACGGAACGACCTCGACCGCGCGATCGAGGAGCTGCAGCGCCTGATGTACGTGGCGCGCGTGAAAGCCGTCGGCGAGCGAAGCGACGACTACAACTACACGTATGACCTGTTCGTGCGGCGCTACCCCGAGGTGGTGAAAGCGGCGGAGAAGCTGTCCTCATCCGATGCCAGGGGGGCGCTCCTTCGCCGCCTGCTCGAGCTCGCGGGTGGGGTCACGCAGAAGCAGATCTCTCGACTGTTCGATTGGGGCGACGCGGAGACCGCGCGCGTGATCGAGCGTGTCTCCGCGCTCGGCGGATTGTCACGTGTGGACGCGTTGGTCGTCCTACCCCGGTACGATACGCCGGCCTGATTCGTGGACATCCATCAGCTTCGTTCCTGGATCTTCGAGCTGTACGAGCCGCTCGAGAACGAGCGCGAGTACATCGTCTTCGACGCCGCTCGCGGCAACCTGCTCATCGATCCGCCGCCTTTCAGCGAGCGCGCGTTACGGCTCATCCGCGGCACGGGCGGCGCGGCGCTCCTGGTCGCGACCAACGCCGCTCGCGCGAAAGAGGCGTTGAAGTACCGCGACGCACTTGGCGTGCGCATCGCCGCTCACGCGGACGACGTGAAGGGTCTCGCCACTACGCCGGACGTCCTCCTCTCCGACGATGAGCTGATCCGTCCGGACGCTCGCGCGATCCGCGTGCGGTCGGGCGCGGAGGGCGCGACGGTCGTCCTCCTGCGTAAGGCCGGCGGTGTGCTCGTCTGCGGCGATCTCGATCTCGCGTCGGACGCGGCGCGGACGCTCCTGCGCATCGACTTCTCGGCGGTGCTCTCGGCCGGGCGCCCGCCGATGTGGAACGCCGGCAAGGACACGTTGATGGAGCTGCAGCGGGAGCTGCCGAGGCCGCCGAAGCTGTTTTCGATCCTGATCCCGCCGCCGTGGGACCGTGCGTACCGAGGCCGGCTCGAGGACAAGATGACCAACAACGATCCGATCGTGCCCAAGGAGGAGACCGCGGCGCGCGAAGCCGCGATGGGCCCAGCGACGCTCGTCGTCGCGCGCCAGGCCCGCGAGCTCTCCGACCGCGCGAAGCGGCCCCTGCCGGCAGCGCCCGCCGTGAGCGCGGGCGGCGGAGCGCCGCCCGCCCCGCCCAAGGAGACGAGGCGCCCGAAGCCGTTCGCCGAGGATTGGGGCGCGCACGGCACCGAGCGGCCGCCGACGACCATCGCGAACCCGCCGATCGACATCGTGCCCGACGCCGGCGTGTTCCGGCCGCGCCCGCTCGGCGAGCGCTTCAAGCGAGTCGCGATCGAGGATCTGGTCGGATCGCCCTACGTCGACTGGAGCTTCGGCGCGATCGACCTCTCGCCGCAGGGCGATGAGGTCGCCTTCTCCTGGAACAAGACCGGCAACTTCGAGATCTACAGCGCACCGATCGAACGGGAGAAGCTCTTTCAGCTCACCGCTGGGACCGAGCGGAGCGTCTCACCTCGCTGGGCGCCCGACGGATCGCAGCTCGCGTTCCTGCGCGACAAGGGTGGCGATGAGCGCTGGGACATCTGGCTGGTGGATCGCGAGGGCGAGCACGAGCGGAACCTGACGAACGAGCCGGCGGTGTCGCACCGCGACATCTCGTGGTCACCCGACGGCCGGCGGATCGCATTTGTCTCGAATGTCGGCGGCAAGGGCTTCGGCGTGAGCGTCATCGACGTGAAGAGCGGCGCGAAGAAGGCGCTCACCGACGGATCGCATGACGACCTTCAGCCGCGCTGGTCGCCCGACGGCGGGAAGATCCTGTTCGCATCGCGCCGAGAGAAGACGCGGACGAACATCGGCCTCTACCTCGTGCCCGCCGACGGCGGCGCGGTGACGGCGCTCGACACGCGCAAGGGGAATGACGGCGAATCGCAGCATGCGAGCTTCTCGCCGGAGGGCGACCGCATCGCCTTCACCACGAACGTCCGCGGCCGCTACGAGCCGGCGATCGCAAAGCTCGACGGAGATCGGGTCGGCGAGGTCGAGTACCTCACGCAGAACATCCACGACGAGACCGAGCCGGTCTGGCGGCCCGACGGCCGCGGCATCCTGCACCTGCACAGCGAGGAGTCCGAAGTCTCGGTGCGCAGGGTCTTCACGGTCTCGCACGCGACCCACGCCGTCGCCGACCGGCCCGGCGTGCACGCGTCGGCGCGCGTCGGTCCGGACTCCGACCTTGTTGCGTACCTGTGGACCGGCGCGCGCGATCCATGGGACGTGTGGGTCACGCGCGAGCGCATGGTCGCGCCCAAGCGCCTCACACGCTCGCTGCCCTCGACGGTCGATCCCGTCACGCTGGTCGAGCCGATCCACGTCCACTACCCGGGCGCGGACGGCCGCGAGATCCCGGCGCTCCTGTACATCCCGCACGCCGAGGCTGTTCGCGGTGGGGTACCGCCGCCGGCGATCGTACACATCCACGGCGGCCCGACCGGCCAGCATCTGCGCTGGTGGGACCGCGCGAGCCAATGGCTCGCGAACAACGGCTACGTGGTCCTCGCGCCGAACATCCGCGGCTCCACCGGCTACGGACGCGAGTTCCAGGAGGCGAACCGAGGCGACTGGGGTGGCAAGGATCTGCAGGACGTTGTGATGGGCGCCCAGTGGCTGGCCAAGGAGAACATCGCGGACCCCAAGCGCATCGGCGCATACGGTGGAAGCTATGGCGGGTTCATGACGCTCATGGTCCTGTCCCAAGCGCCCAACACGTGGGCCGCCGGCGTGTCGGTCGTCGGTGTGGTGTCGTGGAAGACGCTCTACGAGACGACGCGTGGGGATCTCCGGGATTACCTCGAACGCGAGCTCGGCGATCCGGCGAAGGTCCCCGACCTGTACCGCGACCGCTCCCCGCTCACCCACGTGTCGAAGATCAAGGCGCCCCTGCTCGTGCTCCAGGGTGCGAACGATCCGCGGGTGCCGCGCAGCGAGGCCAAGCTGATGACCGACGCGCTCAGGGCCGCCGGCAAGACGTACGACGAGCACGTGTACGAGGGCGAGGGCCACGGGTTTCGCACACGCGACAACGCGATCGACTCCCTGCGCCGCGCGACCGAGTGGTTCGACCGGTACCTGCAGGCGCGTGCCTGATGCCGTCGTCGTCGGCTCGGGGCCGAATGGCCTCGCCGCGGCGATCGCCCTCGCGCGCGCCGGACGCTCGGTCACGGTCTACGAGGCGGATCACGAGATCGGTGGAGGCGCACGTTCCGCGGAGCTGACGCTCCCAGGATTCATTCACGACGTCTGCTCCGCGTTCCATCCCATGGGCGCCGCGTCGCCGTTCTTCCGTCAGCTTGCGCTCGAAGAGCGCGGCCTTCGCTGGGTGCATCCGGGAGCGCCGCTCGCGCATCCTCTCGATGACGGTACGGCGGTGCTGCTCGAGCGATCCCTTGAAGACACCGCGCGCGCTCTCGGCCCCGATGGCGCCGCGTATACGTCGCTCATGGCGCCGCTCGTCAGCTCGTCCCGCGATCTCTACGACGAGGTGCTCCGGCCCGTCCTTCACGTGCCGCGGCACCCGTTCCTGCTCGCGCGCTTCGGCCTCACCGCGATGCGCTCGGCCCGGTCGCTCGTGAGCCGATTCCGAGGGGACCGCGCGCCGGCGCTCCTCGCGGGTATCGCCGCGCACTCCTTTCTGCCGCTCGAGCACCCGCTCAGCGCCGCGGCGGCGCTGCTGCTCGGGTTCTCCGGCCACGCCGTCGGTTGGCCGATCGCGCGCACGGGGTCCGGCGCGATCGCGAAGGCGCTGGCGTCGGAGCTCGCGTCACTGGGAGGCGTCGTCGTGAGCGATCGCCGCGTCCAGCAGATGAGCGACATCCCGACGGCGCGGGCGTACCTCTTCGATACGTCACCGGCGCAGCTCGATCTCATCGCCGGCGACCGACTTGCGCCTTCGTACCGCCGCGCGCTGCATCGCTACCGGCGCGGGCCCGGCGTCTTCAAGCTGGACTACGCGCTCGACGGTCCGGTGCCGTGGAGCGCGCCGGAATGCCTGCGCGCCGGGACCGTGCACCTCGGCGGCACGTTCGACGAGATCGCCACGAGCGAGCGCGAGGTGTGGCGTGGCCGCCACCCGGAGAGGCCGTTCGTTCTCGTGGGCCAGCAGAGCCTCTTCGACGACACCCGCGCTCCGTCCGGCAAGCACACGCTCTGGGCCTACTGCCACGTACCCAACGGCTCCACCGTCGACATGACCGCCCGCATCGAAGCGCAGCTCGAGCGTTTCGCGCCGGGGTTCAGCGCGCGCGTGCTCAGGCGAGTCGTCTCGACGCCCGCGGATATCGAGCGCCGCAACCCGAACGACGCCGGCGGCGACATCTCGAACGGCTCGCACGCCGGACTGCAGCTCCTGATGCGCCCGCGCATCGCGGTGGACCCCTACGCGACGAGCGCTCCTGACATCACGCTCTGCAGCGCGGCGACACCGCCTGGCGGCGGGGTCCATGGCATGTGCGGCTATAACGCCGCGCGCAGTGCGCTGCGCCGCTCACTCTCATGAAGTTCTTGCCCGCCGCTCTCTGGCTGAACGCTCGCGGGCCGCAACGCCTGCTCTACGCGATCGCGATCCTTTTCGCGGCGAGCGCCGTGTTCCACACGGGCGTCTACGCGCTGACCGGAGGATCCTGGCAGGGCGCGGTCAGCTGGCGGAAGCCGATCGAGTTCAGCCTCTCCTTCGCGGTGGCGACGGCGACGCTCGCGTGGATCCTCGGCCTGCTGCGGCCGCGGCGGATCCAGGACTGGGCACTTGCCCTGGTCTACGGAGCGGCGAGCGTCGGAGAGGTGGCGCTCATCGCGTTGCAGCGATGGCGCGGCACGGCTTCGCACTTCAACTCGGACACGCCCTTCGACGCCGCGGTGTTCTCGGTCATGGGCGTCCTCATCATCCTCGTGTCCCTGGCCGTGCTGTGGCTCGCGGTCCGGACGTTCGGCACCGTCGCCGGCGATCGCGCGCTCATCTGGGCGGTCCGCCTGGGGTTGGTGTTCTTCGCCGTCGGCCTCGGCATCGGCTTCCTCCTGCTGAACGAGGGCTTCGCGCAGGCTTCCGTTGGCGCCGCAAGCTCGCCGATCACAATCGGCGCGCACGGCGCGCTCACGCTGCCGCACGCGCTGGCGCTTCACGCGCTCCAGGTCCTGCTGGTCCTGGCGTGGCTCAGCGCACGCGCGAACGTGCCACTCGCGCGACGGATTGCCCTGGTCGTGGTCGTCTCCGTGGGGTACCTCGGCCTGCTCGCGGTCGAGCTCGCGCAGGCGCTCGCCGGCTCCGCGCCGCTCGACCTCACTTCGCTTTCGGCCGTCGTCCTCGCGATCTCGGTCGTACTCGTCGTCGTGCCGGCCGCGATCACGATCGTCGGCGGCCGTTGGCGGGCCACGCGATCGGCCTAGCCGGCGCGGCGGAGCGTCTCCGTTGTATAGGGCGCGAAGTCCCTACCCTCCATCGCGAGCTCGAATCGCGATTCGAGCTCATCCCCGCGGCGCGTGAAGATCTCGCGCGACCGCATACCCGGCGGTCCGTTCCGCACGCGATCGGCGGTGAACACCCAGACGTCCGGACTGGTCTGCGGCTCGCTCACGTACTCCGCGACAAAGCGCTCGACATAGAACACGTGCAGCACGAAGCGCTTTGAGCCGCGGTCGTAACCCAGGATGGATACATCTTCATGGACCTCGCCGTCGGGGTGCGCCGTCGTCGAGGACCAGGTGGTCTTGTTCGTGCCCATCAGGAACTCCCCCCGCAGGATCGCCTCGTAACGACGTACCTGCGCGCCTTCGCCGGGCCGGCCACGTGCGGTCCCTTGCCAGGTGCCGACGAGCCAGGCGAATGGCTTCAAATCCTCATTCACGCCCGAATCATCCTCACGACCGCGATCGACGTCGAGAGCCAATTGGCTAGAGTTGCCGGGTGCTTGCCGCCGATCGCGCACGTCATGTGGCTGCGGCGGTCGCCGACTGGACAGCCAGGCCGCAGCCGCTGCATGTCGCGCTGGCGGACGCACTCGGCCTGGCGCTGCGGACCGGCCGCGTTCAGGTCCATCTCCCGTCGGAGAGGTCCCTCGCGCTCGCGCTGCACGTCAGCCGTGGCACCGTCGCCGCTGCGTACGAAGAGCTTCGCGAGCGCGGTGTCCTTGTACGCGAGCGGGGTAGTGGCACCGTCGCACGGGCGTCACCGGCCCACGAGGTCTGTCCCGATCCACTCGATTGCGTGCGTACGTTCTTCGCGCAGCCGTTTACGCGGTGACGAGGACCTGATCGATCGCCGCGCGTAGCGCGACCGCCTGGAGGCGGTCGGCGATCGCTCGCGCCTCCTCGCACTGCGCCTCTGCCTGATCGCGACGAGCGGTCTCCTGAAGCGATCCCGCGAGGTCAGCGAGCGCGACCGCGCGCTCGTAGTCGAGCTTCAGCGTGGCGAATGACTGCACCGCGTCGAAGAGGAGCTTCGCCGCCTTGCTGTGCTCGCCGGCCTTCTGCGCGCGCAGCCCCTCCGCGTGCGTGAGCAGCGCACGGCCGCGAGCGTGGCCTGCGCGCTCGACGGCGTTCTCGATGCGTTCCACGAACGCGGGGTCGTCGATGCGCCAGCGCGCGGCCGCGAGCACCGCGAGCGGGCCGATGACGACGATGTCCACCGAGCCCTTCGGATACCCGGCGCTGCGGATCGCCCGATAGCTCGATTCGGCCTCGCGGCAGCCGTACAGCGCCGTGAGGAAGTCGCACGCCGCGATGTCGATGGGCGCGGCTTCCATCTCCACGAGACGCTCGCGGATGCTCTTCTCCTCCGGAAGCGTCATCGCGGCGGCGGCAGCGCTCGCGACCACCAGCGCGGCGTACGGCTTGCCGATCGGCATCATCCGCTCGCGCCGCGCGGCAGCCTCGAGTGTCCCGGGGAAGTCCCCCGAGAGGAGCCGTGCCAGCGCCTCGATCTGCACCGCCTGCGAGCCGAGCCGCGGCTTTTCGGTCTCGTCGGCGATCCCGGCGGCGGTGACGGCGTTCTCGAGGACCTCGCCGAAGTTCCCGAGGACGAGCGCTGCGACCGCGACCATCGTGTGGGCGTCGATGAGCTCGTCGCTGTCCTGCAGCGACTTCGCGATCGGCAACCGGCGCTTGTTCTGCGTGTACGACTCGCGGAAGTTCCCAAGCTCGCCGTACGCGTAACCCACCGCGTCGAGGCACAGGCTGACTTCCCGTAGCTGTCCGAGCTCCTCCGCGATCGCGAGCGCCTCCTTCGCTGTCGCGAGCGATTCCTCCCAGTCGGCGTCGGTCGGCCTGGGTCCGCGTCGGACGAGGAAGGCCTTCGCGGCGAGGAGCAGCACCTTGGCGCGGTCTCGCTTGCCGTCCACGATGCGGAGGCCGCGATCGATGATGCCCTTGAGGTCGGGATGCTTCGCGTCCCAGCGCGTGCAGAGCTCGGCCATGAGCGCGAGAACGGTCGCCACCTCCGGCGCGTTCGGATCGCGTTCTTCGAGTAGCACCAGGGCTCGCTCGTACGCGGCGAGCGCGCCGTCGTTCTCACCTCGGAAGTGGCGGATGCGCGCGATCAGGTAAAGGGCTTCGACCGCCTGGTCGATGTTGCGAAGCTTCTCGAACACTTCCAGGGCCTGCTCCGCGAACCGGAGTGCCTCGACGTAGGCGTGGATCGCGGTCGCGCGTTGCGCCGCCTTCCACGAGTACTCGACCGCCTTGTCGGGTACGTCGCCGAGGAGATAGTGGTGGGCCAGCGCGGGGTAGAAGTCGCGGAGCTCGTTCTCACTGAGCACGGCCTCGTACGCGGCGGCGACCCGCTTGTGCATCTCGGCGCGCCGGCGCACGAGCAGCGTGTTGTACGCGACCTCCTGCACGACGGCGTGCTTGAACCGGTAGCGGCCCTCGCGCCGCTCGCCCGGCGCGGCCTCGAGCACGAGGTCGGCAGCGATCAGCTGATCGACGGCGTCCGCGATGCGGTTGCCACCGGCCTCGCGAAGCACGCGAGCGCCGAAACGCTGCCCGATCACCGATGCCAGCTGGATGCACTCGCGGGCGGCCGGCTGGAGACGGTCGATGCGCGCGGCGACCACCGCATGGAGCGTCGCCGGGACCTCGAGCACCGACGGCCGATCTCGCAGGCGCCACTCCCCGGTCTCGTCCTTCTGGACCGCACCCGACTCGACGAGCGAGCGCAGGCTCTCCTCGATGAAGAACGGGTTGCCGCCGGCGCGCGCGACGATGCGATCGCGCAGCTCGTCGGGGATCCACTCGAACGTGGACTCGACGATCCGCGCGGCCTCTTCGTCCGACAGCGGCTCGAGGACCAGCTGCGTGAAGTTCGTCCTTGACGGCCGCGGCTCGGGTGTGCCCGGTCCCATGCGCTGCGCGAGCAGGAACAGCAGCGGCACGCGCGACGCGCGGGACGCGAGGAACCACAGCAGGTCGAGCGAAGCGGCGTCCGCGAAATGCAGGTCCTCGAGGATGTAGAGGAGCGGGCGCTCGCGCGCGAGCGCAGCGAAGAGGTCGTAGACCGCGATGAACATCGACCGCTTCCACTCCTCCGAATCGCTCGCCGGCTCTGGCGCGCCGGGGAGATGGAGGAACTGCGCGAGGATCGGCACGACCGTGAGCGGATTCGTGAAGCCCAGCTTCTCGAGACGCTCTCCGAGCTTGGTCTGCGTGTCGGCAGAGGTCATATCGATCTCGAGCTCGACCAGGATCGGCTCGATGAAGCCGGCGTAGCTCCGTTGGTTCACACGCGAGAACGTCCAGCGCAGCACGCGCGGCCCTTCGCTCGCGCTGACGCCCTCCTCGGACGCCGTCGCGAGGCCGGTGAACTCCGAGAGCAGCCGGCTCTTGCCGATGCCCGGCTCGCCGGCGATGAGGACGACCTCGGTGTGACCGAGGCGCGACGACTGGTATGCGAGGTCCAGGCGGCTGAGCTCCATCCACCGGCCGACCAGCGGTGCGGCGACGTCGATCGCTGGCCGGATGTCGGTGCGCTCCCCGGTCAGCGCGTACACGAGGATCGGCTTCTCCTTGCCCTTCAGCTCGATCGGGCCGACCTCGCGAAAGCTGAACTCCCGGTTCGTGAGACGGAAGGTGGTCTGCGACACGTAGATCTCGCCCGGGCCCGCGGCCGACTGGATCCGTGACGCCACATTGACCGTGTCGCCCATGACGCCGTACTCGGCGACCGAGCGTACCGATCCCGCGACGACCATTCCGGTGTGCACACCGATGCGGAGTCCGAGCTCTATTCCGCGCTCTTTGTTCAGCCTGGTGGCGTGCTCCGTGAACGCGCGCTGCATGCCGAGCGCGGTGCGCAGAGCGCGCTGTGGATCGTCTTCATGCGCGACCGGCGCGCCGAAGACGACGAAGATGGCGTCACCGATGAACTTCTCGATGGTGCCGTCGTTCGCGACCGCCTCTTCCGCGAGGTCCTCGAAGATGCCCGACACGAGGACCTGCAGCTCCTCGGGATCCATCTGGTCGGCGAGCTGCGTGAATCCCGCGAAATCGGCGAAGAGCACGGTGACGAGACGACGTTCCTGAGGCTGATCCTGCAACGGTGTCGGCGGTCCTTCCCCCGGTGGCCGGATCAAGCGCTCGCCGCGTTGAGCGTCGGAGCCTCGATCGGCATGTCACCCGGCTGCAGATGCAGATGGTGGGTACTGAAGATGTCTGCGCGCGCAGCAATGACGATAGTTGGTGCAGGCGGCGCTGGCGATGCATCCCGCATCACGGTCGTCGTTCGGCGCGGGCTCCCCGCTTGCCTCTACTGACCGGTAGGTAGAATGCCGGAATGCCAGCGTCCAAACGACGCGCCAGCCGCGGATCGACGCGCGAGCGCGTGCTCCAGGCCGCCGACCGGCTTTGGGGCGAAAAGGGCGTGCGCGGCGCATCGCTCGACGACATCGCGCACGCGGCCTCGGTCACCAAGCCGACCGTCTACTACTACTTCCCGAACAAGAGCGCACTGTTCACCGCGGTCGTGTGCAGTGTGCTCGAGGAGCACGGCGCGGGGCTCAAGACCGCTGCCCGGCGCGGTGGCCGGGCGCGCGAGCGCCTTGTGGCGGCGCTCGCGTTCCTGGTCGGCGCGCGCTGTTCCGGACCGCGGCTACTCCGCGATGGCGGCGTGACACTCACTGTCGATCAGACCAGCCAGGCGCGCAGTGCGTTCTTTCGCCACTTCTTCTCACCGCTGCAGCAGATCCTCGATGACGGCGTTCACGCCGGCGAGCTCCGGCAGCTGGACACCGCGTTCGCGACACAGTCATTGCTCAATCTGCTCGACCCCTGGACGGGCCGCGATCCACTTCCGGGCGGTCGCTCACCGCAGCAGCTCGCGACCGACATCGTCGGTCTCGTCGTGGATGGGATCGGCGTCTAGTCGCCTGCTTGCTCCGCCGTACTTACTGACCGGTAAGTAGAGAGTCGAAAGGGATCGATCAGACGCGCGCGGCCGCGGGCCTGGAGGCACGGGCCCAGTCAGCGATGCGCTGCACCGCCAAGTCGAGATTCTCGAGTGAGTTCGCGTATGAGAGCCGGAGATGGCCTTCGCCGATCTTGCCGAACGCCGTGCCCGCGAGGCAGGCCACGCCGGCTTCCTGCAGCACGCGGCTCGCGACCGTTGCGGCGTCGCCCAGACCGAGCCTTTGGATGTTTGGAAATACGTAGAACGCACCCGCGGGTGTGCGACAGGTCACGCCCTCGATCCTGTTGAGTCCGGCGACGATCGCGTCGCGGCGAGCCCGGAACGCTTTCAGCATCTCGTCCACCTCGGGCGGTCGCTCCGAGATCGCGACGATGCCCGCGCGCTGCGTGAACGTCGCCGTGCAAGACACCGAGTTGGTGACGAGCTTCGTGACGGGCTCCACCAGCGGCTTCGGGAACGCGCCATACCCAAGGCGCCAACCGGTCATCGCAAAGGTCTTGCTGAAACCGTCGAGGATGATCGTGCGCTCGGCCAAGCCGTCTTCGCGCGCGATCGAGTGGTGCTCGCCTTCGTAGATGAGCTCGGCGTAGATCTCGTCGGACAGGACCCAGATGTCGTGCTCGCGGGCGACGCGCGCGATCTCGCGGACGGCCTCTTTTGAAAGCAGGCCGCCGGTCGGGTTGTGCGGGCTGTTGAGGATGATGAGCTTGGTCTTGTCCGTGACGAGGCTGCGGAGCTCATCGAGGTCGGGAACGAAGTCGTTCTTCTCGCGCAAAGGCAGCGAGACCGGGGTCCCGCCGGCGAAGCTGATCATCGACGCGTAGATCGGGAAGCCCGGGTCCGGGAAGATCGCCTCGTCGCCGTGATCGATGAGCGCGAGGATCGCGTAGAACATGATCGGCTTGGCGCCGGGCGCCACGATCACCTGCGAGGGGTCGATCTTCAGGCCGCGCGCGCGGTTCAGGTAGCTGGCGATCGCCTCGCGGAGGTCGGCGATGCCGGCCGAGGGCGTGTAGTGCGTCTCGCCAGCCTCGATCGCCGCGATGCCGGCCGCGGTCACGGACTTTGGCGTGTCGAAATCGGGCTCGCCGATCTCCAGATGCACGATGTGGCGACCCTGAGCCTCGAGCGCCCGTGCGCGAGCGAGGACTTCGAACGCCGTTTCCGTGCCGAGCCGGCCCATGCGGCTTGCGAGAGGTCGCATCGCAGGCATCCTATGCCTGCGATGCTGCCTGCTGCTCGTCGCGGCAAAGCCGCTCCTCGCTTAGATCGGGGCCAGGACGGAGGCGCTTTTTACATCTTCCCTTCGACACAGGTGCAGCCTGACGGTCCGACGGCCGCGGAATGGCGCGTGCCGGCGGGCAGCACCATGCGATCGCCCGCCTTCAGGCTGAGCGTGCGCCCATCGGCGAGGCGGAAGTCGATCGAGCCCTGCGTGCAATAGAGCAGCTTGGCGTAGCCATGCTCGTGCTCGCCGTAGCAGTCACCCGGTCCGTTCGACCATGAGTACACCTCGCGCGCTTCCTCGCGCACTTTGGCCACGTAGTCCATCTGGCGGCGACGATACGTCGCCGCGCGACATACTCGGCGTGTGCGGGTCGGAGCGGTCTTCCCTCAGCTCGAGAGCGGAACGGACGTCGGCGCCATCCGCGAGTACCTGCAGGCGGTCGAGCAGCTCGGCTACGTCCACCTGGTCGCGTACGACCACGTCCTCGGCGCGGACTCGAGCACCCGACCCGATTGGAAAGGCCCGTACGACCATCGCTCGACCTTCCACGAGCCATTCGTCCTCTTCGGCTTCGCCGCCGCGATCACGAAGCTCGAGCTCGCGCCGGCGGTCATCGTGCTTCCGCAGCGGCAGACCGCACTCGTCGCGAAGCAGGCCGCCGAGGTCGACATCCTCACCGGCGGGCGCTCGCGGCTGGGCGTCGGCCTTGGATGGAACACCGTCGAGTTCGAGGCGCTCGGTGCCAACTTCCGGAACAAGAACCGCCGCATCGAGGAGCAGATCGAGGTCCTGCGCCTCCTCTGGACCGAGCCCGTCGTCCACTTCACCGGTCGCTGGCACCGCATCGATCGTGCGGGACTGAATCCCATGCCGGTCCAGCGCCCGATCCCGGTGTGGATGGGCGGCACGGCGGAGGAAGCACTCAAGCGGATCGCGCGCATCGCCGATGGCTGGTTCACGCAGCTCCAACCGAACGAGAACGGCCACGCGGCGTTCGAACGCTTCCGCGGCTACCTGCGTGAGGCGGGGCGGGATCCCGCGCGGTTCCCCATCGAGGGTCGCGTGAGCGTGGCACGACTCGCCGGTCCCGAGACCTGGGTCAGCACGGCGGCCGGCTTCAGGCAGATGGGCTGCACCCACCTCGAGATCAACACCATGGGCGCCGGCTACGAATCGCTCTCCGACCACGTGAAGACGCTCGCGCGCTTCCGCGCGGACGCTGCGGATCTGTTCAGGGCTTCGTAGCGGATACGACGACCCCATAGGGCGCGAAGCGGACCGCGTCGCCGCCCGAGAGACGTCGCGCGTAGAGGCCGTCGTTCCGCGCGATGTAGGTCCACGTGCCGTCGGGCGACCATCCCGCGAAACGGCCTTCCTGTTCCATGAGGACGTCGCCGGTCTCGGCGTCCCGCACCACCGCGCGCTGCCGCGTGCCGCCGCTTCCCAGCGTCGTGAGCGTGTAGCCGATGTTCCGTCCGGACGCGGCCCAGGCTTCATCTCCGATGTTGTCGCCCGCGATCACCGTTGTCGGAACGCCGTCACGCCCGCGCACGATCGCGAACGCGATCGTGGGCGCCTGCGCGAGGAAGACGACGTGCACGGCAAGGTGCGCACCGTCGGGAGCAGCGGTGAGGCCGCCTGTCTGGGTGAGGCCGCGCGTCTGCGCGGGCGCCTGCATGCGCGGATCGGCAATGAGCTTCGCGACTGTCTGGATCGGCTTCTTCTGGGTCCCGTTCCACAGCTCGAGCACCTGTTCGTCGCGGGCACGGTCCCCAATGCGCACCGTTCCGTTGGTCAGTACCACCATGCCGCCCTTGGTCCAGATCGCCTCACGCCCCGGGATCGAGCTCACGGCACTCCCAGAGCCCGCATCGATCGACATCAGGGTCAGGTCGCTCCCAAGGACCACCGGGTCGGTCGCGGCGGCCGGCAGCGCGGTGACTACGAACTGCGAGCCGTCGGGCGACCACGTCACGCCGGGGCTGATGGACGAAGGTGCCAGGTATCTACGCGTCACGCCGTCGCGGCCGATGACCGTGGCGACGAGCTGGAACGCCAGTGCGCCGGTCGAGAGGCTCTCGACCGTGAGCACCCGGTCACCGGCCGGAGACCACACCGGTGGCTGCAGGAGGAATCGGCGCAGCGTCTGCGCGTTGGTGTTGCCCGCGCGCAGCAGAGTCGGTATCGCGTCGGCGCCCATCGTCCAGAGATGACCGCCGAGCGCGAACACGTAGCGCGCGGCAGGAACGTCGGCGCGCGTAAGCGTGACGTTCGCGAGCACGGCGCTCCGCGGGAACCACGCATCGCCCTGACTCACCGAACCCAGCAGCACGACGGCGTTGCCGGCGGCGCCGCTCGGCTGGATGTCGACTCGGACCATGTTCGTGCCGGCGAACCCGACGGCGAACTTCTTGTCTGGTGAGGCGGCGAGCCGCTCGATGAGCCCAACGCTTGTCGGAAGACCCGCGGCAAGAGCCTGCGGATCCTTCCCGAAGACGACCTGGGCCGGGTTCGTCCCACGGTGCAGGAGATATCCGCCTCCCGGCCACTCGCCATCGAGCCGGAACGCGTCGATGTCGAGGTTGACCGGCTCGCGCCGAAGATCCTCACCGTCGGCGGTCATGCTCCAGACGCCCGATGCCGACGCGTACACGAGTGTCTCACTCGTGCTCGCGAATCCGGAGACACGTCCGCTGAGGAAATAGATCCGTCCGTCCTCGCCGATGATCGGCGTCGCGCCGGGAAGGCCCGTGAGCGGACGCAGCTGATCGCGGCCCGTCGCGCGGAGCCGGCCGATGATGCCGCCTGTCGTCTGAACGAGCAGCTCGTCCTCGTTGAGCCAGTCGGCCGCGAGCACGTCCTCCGTCGTCGTCAGTCGCGTCCACACGCCCCCCGCGCCACTGACGTAGACGTCCGTCTGCGATCCGGTCATGCGCTGCACCGTCGCGGCAATGCGTGCACCGCTCGCAGAGAAGTGATGGTCGACGATGCGATAGCCGTCGGCGCGCAGCTCGGGCGCGAGGGTGTATCTGGCTTGGACGCCGTCGACGCGAACGACGACGAGGCGAACGCCGCTCTCGACGTACGCCACCGAGCCGCCGTCAGCGGACCACTTCGTCCGCGAGACGGAGTTGCTCGACTGATCCGCCTTCGCCACGGACCTGCGGCGCGAGTTGTCGGCGTTCGCGAGCCAGAGAAGGTAGTCGCCGTTCGCTTCGGAACGCCAATAGGCCAGACGACCTGATGGGGAAAGGTCTGTGACCGGTCGGGCCGCGCTCGGTGCGGGTGTCGAACTGGTCGCTGGCGTCTCGCGCACGCTGATCGGGATGGCCAGCGTCGTGGCCAGGAGGGCCACGACCGTCACAGCAACGAGGGATACGGCAAGCGCGGCGTACGGAATGAGACTGCGGACAGGCCGCACGCGTACATAATCGTCCTAATGCCCGCTCCTTTGGAGGCCGCACGCACATTCATGGACGCGCTCGAGTCGCGCGACGCGGAGCGTGCCGCCAGCGTCTGTGCGGAGGACGTCCAGATCGAGCTCCCCGGCGGCGACGGCGACCTCCAGGGGAAGGACGGCGCCCGTCGTCTTGTCCGGATGGCGCCCAACTTCGTGCGCCGCATACGCGACCACGAGACGCATGGGACGACCGTCATCCTGCGCGGCCTGACGCGCGCGCCCGGCCACTTCGCCAACTACAGCACCTGGACCTTCGAGACCGACGGCGCCCTGATCACTCACGTCACCTTCGCGTGGAAGCCCGCGAACTAAACGATGCGGGTCCTCTTCGAGACGGATCCGGTCCGGGCGATCCAGCGGGGCTTGCCAGAAGTCGAGGGCTGGGCGAAATTCGCCGCGCGGATCTTTGAGCCCGACGAAGAGATACCGAAGCACGAACATCCCTCGCCGATGGCGGATTGGCGACGCACGACATTGCAACACGATGGAACGCTCGTCACGAGCGCGCCCTTCGAGGGTCCCGAGCCGGCCGTGATCCCCGCGGATATCCTCGCCGCTCTACGAGACGATCATCTGCTCACGATTGGCTGGGAGCTGCTCTTCGATCGCTGCATCCGGGCTAGCGAGTTTCCACGTATCGGAAGCTCCGCGGGATCTTCGTCAGACCGAATTCGCTGACCGGCTTCGCCGTCCTGTACCGGCGCGCGTTCGTCACCGGCAACGTCCACCCGGCCTTCGTGCGGCCGGCGCGCTCGCCCAGAACGCACTCGCCGACGATCGTGCCGGTTCCCACGACCGCGAGATAGGCCTTCGCCGGTAGTCGGGCCGGTGGCAGCGCCCGGTGATCGGAGTCACGGGAGCCGTCGAGCAGCGCATCGGCGTGCTCGGCGCTGATCGCGAGGACGAGCTTCTCCATTCGATCCCCCAGTGCTGTCTCTCTGGGAGAGATCGGAGCGGTCTTGCTCAGGCGCTCTCGCCTGTTTGGGCGATGCGCCCCAGCGCGGTGGTGAGCGCGGCGAGCTCCTGCGGGGGCAGCGGATCGCCGAAGTGCTTCGCGATCGCCCGCATGTGACCCGGCGCTGAGCGTATGACGAGCCTGCGGCCGCGCGGGGTGAGAAGGATGTGCTGGCCGCGTCCGTCGGTCGGACACGCGCGCCGCTCGACCAGTCCATCGCGTTCGAGGCGGTCGATGGCCCGCGTGACGCCGCTCTTCGTCAGGAGCGAGCGCGCTGCCAGGTCGGTCGGACGGATGCCCGTCTCGGGGCCGCGTGCGATCTGTACGAGGAGGAAGTGCTCGCCGAGCGGCAGGCCGCCACGGCTGGCCGCGAGGCGCTCGAGGGCGTGCGACGTCACGGCCCAGGCGCGCATGAATGCCTCCCAGCCCGCGACCTCCGCCTCGCTGAGGCGGCGCTTCAACTTCGGAATAGATTGCGTAGGCAACGAGTTGATTGTACAGACAACAATGCGGAGTCCGCAAGAACGGCGCTCCGCCAGGGAGAAAAGCACATATGTTCTGGTACATCGATCCAGCCCACTCGCAGGTCAACTTCTCGGTGAAACACATGATGGTGAGCACCGTCCGTGGCCGACTCGGCAAGCTGACCGGTCGCCTGGAGCTCGATCCCGATCGGCCGGAGAAGGCCGACTTCGAGATCAAGGCCGAGGTGGCGACGATCACCACGAACGACGAGCGCAGGGATGGCCATCTTCGTTCCGGCGACTTCTTCGACGCGGAGAAGTTCCCGACGATCAGCTTCAAGAGCAACGCGATCTTCGCCAAGGGCGAGGGCCGCTACACCGCGAGCGGCGATCTCACGATCCGTGACGTCACACGACCGGTGAGCTTCGACATCGAGCTGCTCGGCATCGGTGTCGACGCGATGGGCTCGCAGAAGCTCGGCGCGACGGCAACGGTCTCGATCGATCGGACCGATTTCGGTCTGACCTGGAACATGCCGGTGCCGAACGGCGTGCTCGTCGGCCAGAAGGTCAAGATCGAGGTCGATCTGCAGGCGTACGACGAGGCCGGTGCGAGGAAGGTCGGCATCGCGGCCTAACGTCGCGGCGCATCGTCGCCGACGTTCTCGTGCATGGTCGAGCGGACCCGTTCGACGATCGCGGGGATGTCGCCAGGGATGAGGCCCCTCAGGCGCGCACGCGTGATGCCTAGGTACTGCGCTTCGGTCCCCGCGTGCGCGTCGTCGTTTGCGGTCGGCGATGCGGGGTGTGCCTCGAGCGGCCATGCCGGGCCGAGGACGAGCCGAAAGGTCTCGAGCGACCGGGCCATGTGGAACGGCGAAGTGACGATGATCAGACGCCGCGGCTCGAGGTTCGTGAGGTAGCGCTCGGCGACATACGCCGCGTTGCTGAGCGTGTCGCGTGACTCGTCCTCGACGAAGACGCGCGAAGCTGGCACGCCGCGCTCGGCGATCCGCCGGGCCATGTGCTCGGCTTCCGTGATCTTCGGCTTCGGACCATCGCCGTGACTGCCGGACACGATGAGGGCCACGTCCCGGGCGCGCGCGAGCTCCGCGGCGGCGTCGGCTCGCGCGAGCGTCGACGCGGTCGGACTGTCATCCGCGCGGAGCCCGCCACCAAGCACGACGGCGATCTCTCGGTACTTCGAGAGATCGCCGCCGGCGTGCGTCACAGGTACGAGGCTCGTTACAGCTTGTAGAGCGTGCCGTCCATGAGCATGACGACCGTGAAGTTGTCGCCGCTGCCGTTCTGGAAGATCTTGTCCGTCAGAGGCGGCCAGCCCGCGACGCGCTTCTTGTCGTTCATCGGGTTGTTGTTGAACCGCTCCCAGAGCGGGACCGCGGGAAGCAGGTCGTTGAACGCGAGCGTGAGCTCGGTGACGACCGGCTTCTGCTTCGCGGTGTCGAATCCTTCGACGGCCGCGTTCAGCTTGGCCTCCCAGTCGAGGCCGTTGGTCACCGGGTACTTCTGACCACCGCCCGCAGGGGTGGTGTTGTACTCGCGGATCGGACGCACGAGCGACTGCTGCGGGTGTGGGTTGCCGATGCCCCACGCGTTCAACGCGATCTGGAACTTGCCGTCGTTCGTATCGACGAGCTGCTGCGCGCGCAGCGCGCCACGTGGCGTGATCTTGATCCCGAACTTGTTGAGCGCGTCAGAGGCGTGGGTCGCGGCGCTCGACCAGTCGGCGAAGTCGCTTGGGTAGTACAGCTCGAACTCGAGCTTCTTGCCGTCCTTGGCGTAGATGCCGTCGGAGCCCTTGGCGTAGCCGGCGTCCTTCATGAGGGCGTCGGCCTTCGCCGTCGAGTACTCGTACTCCTTCAGCTTCTTCTGGTCCTCGGTCGAGAGCCAGGTCGGCACGAGCGAGTCGGAGTAGCCGGCCATGAACTTCGGCGCCTTGCCGGAGTCCCCGTAGGCGATCTGGCCGCTCTCCGCGCGGTTGATGGCGTGCGCGACCGCCTGACGGAGCCGCTTGTCCTGGAACTGCGGCGCCTTCTCCCAGTGGAAGTACAGCGCCGGCCCCGTGAACAGCGGTCCGCGGATGACCTTGATCCCCTGATCCTGGAACTGCTTGTCGGTGGCCACCGGGAAGCCGTGGGTCGCGTAGTCGACGTCGCCCGAGAGCACGAGCGGCGTGACCTGCGCGGTCTCACCCTGCCACACGAGGATCTTGTCGAAGTTCACTTTGTCCGCGAAGAGGCCACCCGGGTTGCGCACCATCGAGAGCTGCGCGTCGGTGACGCTGGCCATGTCGATCTTGTAGGGACCGATGGATGGCGCGGCTGCCGGGCGGAGCTTGTCCTTCTCAGCGCGGACCGCCTTGATCTCATCCGAGGCCGTGGTCTTTCCGGCGTTGAACAGATCCATCGCCTGCTTCGCGAGGGCACCGAACGTCTTGTCCGGGCGGATGCCGTTGCGCAGGATGAGGCGCTCGCCGATCGAGGTCGGCTTGGTGTAGTGGAACTTCACGGTGAGATCGTCGACGGCCGTGACCGTGTCGATGAAGCTCCAGATCCCGAAGCCTTCCATACGGCCGATCCAGTACGTCGTGACCACGTCCTTCGACGTGAACGGCGTGCCGTCGTCCCACTTCAGACCCGAGCGCAGCTTGACCGTGTAGTCGTTGCCGTTGAGCGAGGCTGACTCAGCGAGCCAGTAGTCCCACTTCGCGTCGGCCCAGCGATAGATCGCGAGCGATGGGATGAACAGATCGGTGAAGATGCCACCGGACAGGATCGCGTTCGTCGCGAAGTAGTTGTAGTGCCCGGCCGGCGGCAGGGCGTAGGGCCACGCCCCGTGGAATTCGCCACCCTTGGCCTTGCCGGCGGTGCTGGCGCCCGGCGAGCTTGACGCGCCCGGCAGCTGGGCCTGGCACGCCGCGGCCACCAGGCCGAGTGTTGTGAACATGGAGTCGCGGAGCAGTCGTCGTCGCGTCGGTTGATAACGGATGCCGCGTTCGGCCTCGGTCATGTACTCCTCCTGCGGATACGGTCCCCCTGTTGGGGATCCGGCTCGTTGTAGTCCTTCGAACCGATGTTGTCACGTTGCGGCGGCGGCAACCTCGGGCTGGAGAGTCGCATCAGCATGAGTACCAACGCGAGGAACAGGACGCTCACGACGAGCGCCATGATCCCGACGACGAATTCAGCGGATGAGCGGTCCTGGAACAGCACCGTCACGCCCGACAACAGAACGAGCAGCGACGCCAGGCGCAATGCCGCCCGAGCGACCTCCCCGCCGATCACGTCGCGAGCGCCGCCTGCTTGCCCGTGCGTTCGCGGACGGCGATATGGCAGGCCACCTCGCGCTGTCCCGGGATCGCGACGAGGTCCGGTCTGACTACGTCGCACAGGCCCACCTCTGAACGGGGGCAGCGCGGGTGGAAGGTGCAGCCCGGCGGGAGCTCCAGCAGGCTTGGCACATCGGCGCTGCGCAGCGGCACGCGCTCCTTCGTGCGCGTCGTCGTCGGGTCCGCCTCGGGGATCGCAGCGATCAGCGCCTCGGCGTACGGGTGGGCGGGATCGGCGACGAGCATCTCGCTCGGCCCGAGCTCGACGACGCGGCCCAGGTACATGACCGCGATGCGTCCCTCACGCGCGAAGTAACGCGCCACGGCGAGGTCATGCGTGATCAGGACTATGGTCACGCGAAACTCGCGCCGCAGCGACAGCAGGAGGTTCAACAGACTGATCCGGATCGAGACGTCGACCATCGACACGGCCTCGTCGGCGACGATGACGCGCGGCTCCACGGTGAGAGCGCGGGCGATCGAGACGCGCTGGCGCTGACCGCCGGACAGCTGATGCGGGTACTTCTCCAGGAAGTCGCGAGCCGGAACGAGATCCACGCGCTCAAGCAGCTCGGTCGCCGCGGCGATCGCGCCCTTGCTGCCGCGGACCCGCCCGTGGTGAACGAGTGGTGCGGTGAGAGTCTGTGCCACGGTGCGTGTCGGATTGAGTGACGCGTAGGGATCCTGGTGCACGAGCTGAACGGCCTTGCGAAATCGTTTGAGCGCCTCGCCTTTGGTCTGCCACACGTCGCTGCCTTCGAACAGGAGACGGCCGGCGGTCGGGCGAAGAAGACCTGCGAGGAGCCGTCCGGTCGTCGTCTTTCCGCAGCCGCTCTCACCGACGATGCACAGCACCTCGCTCGCGTCGAGGGCCAAAGACACGTGGTCGACCGCGGTGACCTCGCCCAGGGGTGTGCTGAAGGAACGCGTGACGCCCTCGAGCTCGATGAGTCTCGTACTTCGTACTACACGTCCTCGTTGGTCCGAGCCCGCAAGCGGGCTGTCCCCGCCTCGTCCGTGCGTCACGCCAGCTTGACCGCGACGGGGCGCTCGGCGTTGCCGACCGCTTTGGCGACGTCCTTCCATCGGATGCACGCGGCGTCGTGCGCAGGCGTGTCCACCGCGACGAGCGGCGGCTCGGCCTCCCGGCAGTTGTCGATGACGAAGGGGCAGCGTGGCGCGTACGAACAGCCCGGCGGGAGCCGGATGAGGTCGGGCGGCGAGCCGGGGATCGACTCGATCGCGCCGAGCACGCCGGAGACACGGGGCACCGCGCGAAGCAGCGCCACCGAGTAGGGGTGGCGCGGCCGGTAGAACATGTCGCTGACAGTCGCGCGCTCAACGATCTTCCCTGCGTACATCGTGATCATTCGATCCGCGAGCTCCGCCGCGATCGACAGGTCGTGGGAGATGAAGATCATCGCGAAGCCGAGCTTCTGACGCAGCTCGCGGAGCAGGTCGAGGATCGCGCGCTGGGTCAGGATGTCGAGCGCCGTCGTCGGCTCGTCGAGGATGAGCAGCTGCGGACCGAGGAGCAGGCTCATCGCGATGAGCACGCGCTGCTTCATGCCGCCGGAGAGCTCGTGTGGATACGCGCGGAGCACGCGTCGTGGGTCGAGATTGACGAGATCCAGGAGCTCATCGGCGCGGGCGCGCACCGCGCGCTCGTCCCTCATCCGGTGTGCCTTGCCGGTGTCGAGGAACTGGTCCCAGATGGTGATCACAGGGTTGAACGAGTTGAGGGCGGCCTGGAAGACCATCGCGCACTCGGACCAGCGGAATTCGCGCAGCTCGTCCTGCTCGTATTTGCGGATGTCCGTGGTGACGCCGTCCTTCGTGTACAGCAGCTCGCCGGTCCGCACGACGGCGCTGCGAGGCGAAAGGCCGATGAGGCTGACCGCCATCGTCGTCTTGCCCGAGCCGCTCTCGCCGATGATCGCGAGCGTTTCGCCGCGCTCGACGTCGAATGAGACGTCGCGCACGGCCCGCACGGCTCCGCGCCGCGTCTGATAGTCGATCGACAGTCCGCGCACCGAGAGCACCGAGGTGGTGGTGCCGGTGCCGGCGCGCGTCGCGACGGTCACGCCGGTCGTCGCTCGCTCTTCATGCTGACCGTAGCCGCGGGTTGAAGATGTCCTCGAGCGCCGACGCGAGCGAGACCAGCGACAGCTGGAAAAGCGCGATCGCGAGGATCGGGCTGATGATGTACCAGAACGAGTCCTTGAAGAAGATCGCGCCCTGGCTGTTGGCGAAGTACAGCATGATGCCCCAGTTCTGGCCCGACAGCGGCACCAGCCCGAGGAAGATGATCCCGGCCTGGGCGTAGATCGCCTGCGTCATGGCCAGG
Organism: Candidatus Limnocylindria bacterium; assembly: GCA_041486085.1. GTDB lineage: Bacteria > Chloroflexota > Limnocylindria > P2-11E > P2-11E > CF-39. Next base: position 63,261 of record JBGPKU010000003.1, read on the forward strand.
ATGAAGTGGATCGCGATGTAGCTGCGCATGTTGGGCAGCATCTCGCGGAAGATGATGTGTGGGAGGCCGAGGTCGAGGGACCGCGCGGCCTCGACGTAATCGCGCTCCTTCAGCGACAGCACCTGCGCGCGCACCTGTCGCAAAAGGCTCGGCCACTGCAGCAGCGCCAGGATCACCGCGAGGATGAGAAAGCCCGATGGACGAAGGATCGCGGCGACCACGATCAGCAGGATGAGCTGCGGGATGGTCAGTGCCACGTCGGTGATCCCGAGGATGACCGTGTCGAGTCGACCGCCGACCGTCGCGGCGAGCGCGCCGAAGGTCACCGCGAGCGTCGTCGAGAACGCGGCCGCCAGGAAACCGACCGTGAGGATGTCGCGGCCGCCGTAGACGATCTGGTTGAGGATGTCGCGGCCCTGGAAGTCCGTGCCCAGGGGGTGCGCAAAGGTGGGCGTCTGGTAGATCTCTCTGATGTTGGGCGTGTCCTGGAGCGGCACGAACATCGGCGCGATGTAGGCCATGAAGCCGAACGCCAGAACGCCGATGAATCCAGCGAGCCCGACCGGCCGCTTTGACAGGAGTCGCAGGAACTCGAGCGCGCTCGCGATCATCCGCCGGATCCGCCCGCGCGGCCGATACGCGGATCGAGCCTCGTGTAGAGCAGGTCGGCAAGGAGGTTGGCCGTGACGACGGCGGCGGTGGTGATCAGCACGATGCCCTGCATGACCGGGTAATCGCGTTGGTTCACGGCGTTGAACAGCCGAAGGCCGACGCCCTGGTAGACGAAGATCTGCTCGATGATCACCGCGCCGCCCACGACGTAGCCCGCCGCGATAGCGAACTGCGTCACGAGGGGGAGCACCGCGTTGCGGCCAACATACGCGGTCGTGATGCGCCCGTCGGTGAGACCGCGCGCGCGCGCGGCGGTGACGTAGTCCTCGTCGAGCGCCGCCAGCGTTGCGCTGCGCATGGACAGGATCCAGTGGCCGAGGTTCGTCAGGAAGAACACCCCGATGGGCAGCGAGGCGTGGAAGAGCACGTCAAGGATGAAGGTCAGGTTGAAGCCGACCTGGATCCCAGGCGTATACGAGCCGCGCATCGCGGCGATCGGCAGGATCCCGAGCTGCACGCCGAAGATGAGGACGATCAGCAGCGCGGTCAGGAAGTTCGGCACAGATGTGGCGACGGACGCGATCGATGAGACGACGTGGTCGAACGCCGAGTTCCGCCGATACGCGGCCACGAGTCCAAGGCCGACGCCGACCACGAAGCTGAGGAGCAGCCCCGAGCCGACCGCGAACAGCGTCCAGGGAAGGACCCCGAGGATGATCGACGTCACCGATGTGCTCGAGGACAGGAACGAAAAGCCGAGATCGCCGCGCGCGACGTTTCCGATGAACGAGAGGTACTGCTCGTGCAGCGGTGCATCCAGATTGATCGCGAAGAGGCTCGAGGCTATGACGCGCGCTTCTTCGTACGTGAGGGCGCCGTTCGATGTGTTGATGAGCTCGTCGATCTTGATGTCGACTGGGCTGCCAGGCATGAGACGGATGAGGAAGAAGGTGATCGTCGTCGCGGCCCACACCGTGAGCACGGCTTTCAGGACCGCGCGTCCGACCGGGTGACGCCAGGCGGCGCCGAAGTAGCGGCGTGGATTCGTCGCGGAACGGACGCGCGCCTGCGCCGCCGTGACAGTCATCGGGCAGAGAGTACGGCCAGCAGTCGTTCGAGTGGCATGTCGGCGAGCGAGGACAGGCGGACGTCTGCCCGTCCGAGATCGAGGTCCCGCGTGAGCGCGTTCGGCACCGCGACGCAGCGCAGGCCGGCGTCCTTCGCCGCCGCGATGCCGTTGGGGGAATCCTCGAGCGCGAGTGCCTGGGACGGCGGAACGCCGAGCGCCATGACCGCGGCGACGTAGAGATCCGGCGCGGGCTTCGTCCGTGCGACATCCTCCCGCGTCAACACCGCGTCCCACAACGCGTGGATGCGGAGTCGCTCGAGGTGTCCGACGACCCAGGCGCGGGACGAGCTCGACGCGATCCCGAGCTTGAACCCGAGCCGCCGACCGTCGGCGATGTAGTCGCGAACACCGGCCATCACGTCGAGCGCCGCGATGAGCTCGTTCTTCCGCTCGTCGCGCCGCGTCTGCGTCGCCACCCGGTCGAGGCCCTCCCCGACCAGCGCCGCGAGGTAGTCGACCGGCTCGAACCCGCGATCGCTTCCGAGGTATCCGTGCCACTTCTCGATCGGGACGTCGAAGCCATGCTCCCGATAGATCTCCGCCCAGGACTCGAGCGCGGGGCCCTCCGTCTCGAGGATGAGACCGTCGAAGTCGAAGACGAGCGCGCGGATCACGGCATAAGTGTGACCTTCACCTGCGCGCGGCTGATCACTGGCGAGTGGTCGAGAAGCGCGCGCTCGATCTCCGCGGTGATCGCGTGGGCGGATGGACGCGTGCGCTGCACGACCGCCAGGCGCGTGGTCGCCGCGAGGGACGCGATATCGATGGCACTGTCCAGCTCATCCGTCACGACCGCCTGCGTGATGTCCGCCGTCACCCAGAGGTCGACGACGCATCCGTCGCACCGGAGGCCCCGCACTTCGATGACGCCCTCGATCAGCGTGGCTACCACAGGCGTTCGCTCACCGGTAGACCCAGCACGTCACGTGCACGCCCGACGAGCGCGAGCGACCCGGTGACGCAGACGACCTCGCCGGGATGCGCCGAGGCTCGGGCGGACGCGATCGCGTCCGCGGGCTCCTCCAGCACGGTGACCGGCACGCCGCGCACCAGCCGCGCGAGCTCGCGCGCAGCGAGGCCGCGCACACCCGGCGCGCGCGTCACGAACACCGCTGCCGCACGACCGAGCAGCGGGTGGACGACGGCCCGCGCGTCCTTGTCGCGCATCACCCCGATCACGAAGCGCACGCGCCGCCCGGGGAGCTCGCGAGCGAGCGCGTGCGCGAGCGCAGCCGCCGACCCGTCGTTGTGCGCCCCATCGAGGACGGTCACCGGCTCGCCCGGCACGAGCTCGAATCGCCCTGGCCAGCGAATGTCGCCCAGCGCGCTCGCGATCGCGTCACGCCGCAGCGGGAGCCCGTGCTCCGCGAGCGCTTCGGCCGCCGCGATGGCGGCGGCCGCATTGACGCGCTGATGCTCGCCACGGAGCGCGAGCGCGTCGCGCGGCACGAGGCGCGTCGACAGGGGTCGGACCTCGCGCGGCTCGGCCCCGCGGCGCCGGCACTCACCGAGCAGCGCCGCCCGCGCCGTCGCGGGCTGCGGCGAGAGGATCGCGACCCGGCCGGGCCGCAGCACGCCGGCCTTCTCGATCGCGATGTCGCCCAGACGCGTGCCCAGGATCTTCGTGTGGTCGTGGCTGATCGGCGTGATGACGCTGACGTGAGGATCGACGGCATTCGTCGCGTCGAGCCGGCCGCCCAGCCCGACCTCCACGATCGCGACCCGGCACCCTTCCGCCGCGAAGTGCGCGAGCGCAAGGACGGTGGTGAGCTCGAAGGTCGTCGGCGAGCCTGCGTCCGGAATGCGCTGCGCCAGCGCGGACACGAGCGGCCGCACCTCGGCCACGCCGCGCGCGAACGCGGGCTCGTCGATCGCCCGGCCATCGACACGGATCCGCTCGCGATAGGTCTGCAGGTGCGGCTTCGTGTAGAGGCCGGCGCGAACGCCGGAGGCCGACACGATGCGCGCGAGCATCGCGGCGGTCGACCCCTTGCCCTTGGTCCCCGCGACGAGAACGCACATCATCCGCCGGTCGGGCGCGTCCGCCAGGTCGAGGAGCACGCGCGTCCGTCGAAGGTTCCACTCAAGCTTCGGGCTCGAGCGCGAGTTCCATCCGACGCCCCGCTCCATGTCCGAGAACCCGTACAGCCATTCGAGGGCGGGCGCGAAGTCCGCCGATACTGTCGGCGTGGTGCGCTGGGGTGATCCGCCCGCGGTCATGGGCATCGTGAACGCGACCCCTGACTCATTCAGTGGAGATGGGCTGGCGCTCGACGTCGAGGCGCTCGTGGCCCGCGCCCGCGAGTTCGTGACGGACGGCGCGCGCGTGATCGACGTCGGCGGCGAGTCCACGCGGCCCGGGGCGGCGCAGGTCTCCGAACAGGAGGAGCTCGGGCGTGTGCTCCCGCTCCTGCGGGCCCTCGCGATGGGGCTCGATGCGGCGATCTCCATCGACACCATGAAGGCGCGCGTCGCGGAAGCGGCGATCGGACTCGGAGCGACGATCGTGAACGATGTGTCCGGGCTGCGCGACGAGGCGCTCGTGTCGGTGGCGGCGCGTCATCGCGCGTCGCTCGTGCTGACCCACAACGGGCACACGACCCGCGAGCGCGGCATCGCAGCGAGCGGCGACCCGGTCGAGGACGTCGTCCGCGAGGTCCGGCGTCTGGCCGAGACCGCGCAGCGAGGCGGCGTCGATCCCTCGCTCCTCATCGCCGATCCGGGTCTGGGCTTTGGAAAGACCGCCACCGCCAGCCTCGCCCTGATCGCTCGCACGGCCGAGCTTCGCGAACGGCTGCGCCCGATGCCGCTGCTCGTCGGTCCGTCCCGGAAGAGCTTCCTCGGCCAGGTCCTCGATCTGCCGGTGGAGGAGAGGCTCGAGGGCACCTTGGCGTGCGTCGCACTCGCCGCGTTCCAGGGCGCGGAGCTCATTCGGGTGCACGACGTCCGCCCTTCCGTGCGCGTCGTGCGGATAGCCGCTGCACTGCGCCGAGCTGCTCGCGCGAAAGCGTGACTGCGACCGCCTCCGCTGCGGCGTCGAGCCCGGGTGGGTCGGGCTTCGTCACGCGCACCCAGACCGCCTCCGCCTGATCCCAGCGGGCCAGCACGGCGTCAGCGACGTCGAACGCGACGCGCTCGAGGAGATGGCGTGAGGGGCCGGCGACCACGGTCCGTGCCACCGCGGCAAGCTCGTTCGGGTCCGCGTTCGGCAAGGGCTGGCGCGATCGCAGCGACACATCCACCAGAAAGACGCGCGTCTGGTCGTGCTCTCCGTCATACGCGCCATGACGTCCCGGAGACGAGACCGCGCGGACCTCGAATTCGCTCACGCGCCACCTTCGCTGCTCACGTCGATACTCGTGCCGTGGTAGCCGTGGCTTTCGGTCTCGGTGCCAATCTCGGCGACCGGAAGAGCGCCATCGCGGCCGCGCTCGCCGAGCTCGCCCTCAACGTCGAGATCACCGCGATCTCTTCGGTCTACGAGACGGCGCCCTACGGTCTTCGCGATCAACCGGCCTTCCTGAACTGCTGCGTGGCCGCCGACACGACGAGATCGGCGCGCTCCCTGCTCGGTCTGGCCGCGTCCCTCGAATCGCGTCTGGGGCGGCGGCCACGGGAGCGCTGGGGTCCGCGAGAGATCGACATCGACCTGCTCCTGTATGGGGACCAGATCATCGACGAACCCGATCTGGTCGTGCCACACCCGGGCCTGCTCGATCGGGCGTTCGTGCTCGTTCCCCTCGCCGAGATCGCGCCACAGCGAGCCGTCCCCGGCCGCGACGTCACGGTCGGAGGCGCCCTCGCGCGCCTGGCGCGGACACCGGGCGATGTGCGGCGCGTCGGCGGACCGATCGACGCGTCGGATCGTGCGGCTCCGTGAAGCGGAGGTAGTAGCCAAAAGGATCTTCGACCCGGAAATCGCGAGCACCCCACTCCCTCACGCGCGGCTCCGCCACGACAGCCCGGGCGGCGACTGCGGCGCGGTGCGCGGACTCAAGGTCGTCGACGGGGATCACGATCTCGACGCCGTAGCCGCGCTTGCGCACCCTGCGGAAGCGCCGGAAGTATTCGTGATCGCGGACGGCATCGGTGCCGCCCCAGAAGGACAGCAGGCTGGACCCTCGTCGCATCACGAGATAACCGTCCCCGTCACGTGGTCTCTCCTCGCGAACGACCTCGAACGCGAAGCGCCGGTAGAAGCGCTCCGCAACGCCCAGATCCGGGACGTGCAGCTCGACCAGGATGTCGCTTCGCGGTGCCGCGGTCACGGCCAGACGAGCTTGCCGCTCTTGTACAGCTCGTTGACGAACGAATCGTTGAAGACGGTCGTGACATCCACCCGCTTCGGGATAGCGCCGTACTCCGACAGGAAGGATTCGAGTGCGGTCCATTGCTCCTTCGTCATCGCGCCGATCCCTCGCGCTCTCGTCGTGTCGTTCTGCGCGGCGTCGATCTCGGTGTCGAGCATGTAGCGCTGGTGCGCGCGATCTTCGCCCGGCGCGTACTTCATGACGATGTCTATCGCGCCGTCGCGATCGGCGATCGCATCTTCGATGCCCTTCAGAGCCGCCCGCAGGAAGCGCTTGACGACGTCGGGGCGCGTGGCCACGAGATCGCGGTTGGTCATGTATGTGAGACCGAAGGATGGGATGCCATAGGCCGTGGGGTCGAACAACCGGACGGCGACGCCCTGCCGCGCCAGCGTGTCCGGCTCGTTGGCCGCGAAGACGGGGTACACGTCGACCTGGCCCGTCGCGAGGACTCGCGGATCGAAGCCGACCGCGACCTCGCGCACCTTCGATCGATCGACGGCGCCGATCTTCAGCAGTGCCAGGTAGTCTGCCGAAGGCGTGGACTTGTAGCCGACGAGCTTTCCCTCCCAGTCCGCCAGCGTCCTGATCGCCGAGTCCGCGCGCACGGCGAACGCCTGCTCGTCGCGCTGTCCGATGAGCGCGATCGACACGAGCGGGACGTCGGCCTGCGCGACGCGCTTCAGGACGTCGCCTCCGCTTCCTGTCGAGAACTGCGCGCGACCGGTCGCCAGCAGCTGGACGTGCTCGCCGCTCACCGCGTGCTGGATCGACACCTCGAGGCCCTGCGCCTTGAAGTACCCCCGCTCCTGCGCGACGTAGACCCCGACGAACGGCAGGTCCGCCTGCGGCTTGAAGCCGGCGATGAACGTGATCTTCTCGATGGGGAAGGGCTTCGCCGAGGGCGACGCTTGAGGCGTCACCGGCGCCGGGCCTACGGCGCCCGGAGCGCACGCCGTCACGAGCACGATGAACGCCGCGAGCCAGAGCTTCATGTGGCTAACTGTGCGGGATGCCAATGCAACACGCGCCTTTCGGTCGCTCCGACGATGGCATTCGCGGCGATCCCGATCGCGGCGAGCAGCAGGACAGCGGCGAAGAGCGTCGCCAGGTCGAGGTTCGCGTTCGCCACGAGGATCACTCGTCCCAGACCCCGGTCCGCCCCGGTCCATTCGCCGATGACCGCACCGATGAGCGCGAGGTTGAGGCTGATGCGCGCGCCCGAGAACAGGTACGGCAGCGCACTCGGCACGCGGAGCTGGCGGAAGATCTCATCGCGCGTCGCGCCGAGCGTCTCGAGGAACGCGACCTCCTGAGGATCGGCCGACCGAAGACCGACGAACGCGTTCACCACCATCGGAAAGAACGTGATGAGCGCCGCGATCCCGACCTTCGGCGCACTGCCGAAGCCGAACCACAGGGTGAAGAGCGGCGCGATCGCGACGATCGGAGTGAGCTTCACGAGGATGGCCAGAGGGAACAGCGTGCGTTCCAACAGTCGCGAACGGACCATCGCCGCCGCGATCATGAAGGCGACAGAGGTCCCCACGGCAAAGCCCGCCGCCGCCTCGACGATCGTGACGACCGCTTCGCGCAAGAAGAACGGCAGGTCGCTCGCGAACCGTGTTGCGACCGCGCTCGGAGCGGGTACGAGGTAGCCCGGCACGTGGAACGCGCTCGTCCATAGCTCCAGAGCGATCGCGATGATGCCGATCGCGACGGCGGCGATAGCGAGGTCGACAACGGTGCGACGTGCACCGATCACGTGAGGAACCTCCGCACATCGTCAACCAGGTCGAGGAATCGGGAGTCGCGCCGCAATGCCGCGTCGCGCGGCCGCGCGAGCGCGACCGCGACGATCCCCACGATTCGGCCGGGATGGCCACCGATGACCGCGACGCGGTCGGCGAGCCACACGGCCTCGGCGATGTCGTGCGTGACATAGACGACCGTGCGGGCTTCTCCCCAGAAGCCCACGAGGTCGACACGCAGATCCTCGCGCGTGAGCTCGTCGAGCGACGAGAGCGGCTCGTCCATGAGGAGGAATGCGGGATCCGCGACGAGCGAGCGCGCGAGCGCCACGCGTTGACGCATCCCGCCTGAGAGCGGATGGGGGTACGCGCCGGCCGCGGCGTCGAGGCCGACGCGCGCGACCCACTCGCGCGGCGTCGGCCCACCGTTCGGCTCGATTTGGTTCACTTCAAGGGGGAGATGGACGTTCTGAAGCACGGTGCGCCACGGGTGGAGCGCGGCGTCCTGCCCGACGAAGCCGATCCGTTTCCTGCGCCGGGCCTCGGCGGGGTCCGCGCCGGAGAGCTTCACCTCACCTGCGGTCGGTGCGACCGAACCCGCGATCAGGCGGAGCAGCGTGGTCTTCCCTGTGCCGCTCCTTCCGACGACCGCAAGGACTTCGCCAGGAGCGACGTCGAGGTCGATACCTTCGAGGACGGTCGACGGCCCGTAGCCGGCGCGCGCGCCGCGGATCTCGATCGCCGGTCCCACAGAGCGATGCTAGGTCGCCTGGCGCTGGCGGCCCGGTCTAGCATCGTCACCGAACTCCGTGCGTGGCGTCATCGTCGACCTCGATCGCTCATCGCCGCGTGAGCCTGGTCCCGCGGACTGGGCCGCGCTCCCGCACCTCGCGCTCTGGAGCTGCGCGCTGGTGCTCGGTTGCATCGTGTTCACGCTCGCCGTGTGGACGACGCGCCCACCGACAGCACCGGCCGCACAGCCGGCGGCTTCGGTCGAAGCGGACACGACCGGCTCCACGGCGCCCGTGCCGCGCGGTGTCCAACTCCGGCCCCTCCTCCTGCCGACACGGTCGGACGTCGACCTTGCGTTCATGCCGGACCGGCTCGCGAACGAAGCGCCGTCGTGGACCCTACGCAGCGTCGTCGTGATCCGCGGTGCGCCCGGTGTGGCGTCTGTGGAAGGGCCGGCGGTGATCGCCTGGACCGAGAACGGGATCGCCTATTGGATGACGTCGCCCACGCGCACGACGAGCGACCTCATCGACATCGCGAACCAGCTCAAGTGAGCGGCCGCCTCGAGGCACTCCTGACGGCGGCGGCCACGGCTCTCGCGATCGCGTTCTTCGTGAGCGTGCCGCACTGGCCGAAGGAGCCGCTCAACAATCCGATCCCATCGTTCGTGAGTGCCGCGGCACAGAAGGTCACGGCGACCAGCGCGCCGCTGCTCGGGCCATCGCTCCTCACCGGCCTCAAGCCTGTGCCGGACCTCAATCTCCGACTCCCCGACGACATGGCCGTGGTGACGGCGCGCCGGGGGATCAACGGCGAGACAGGACTCATTCCCACGCTGGCATCGATCACGACCTTCCGCATCCTTGGCACGACCGACCTCGTCTCGGTCGCGATGGTCGAGGGCGCCGATCCGATCCGCGCCACCGCGGCGCAGCCCGACAGCCCGATCCGGGTCCGCGGCCAGTACGCGGTCGCCAGCATCGACCGCGGTATCACGCACATTCGCTGGACCGAGAACGGCATCACCTTCGACATCGCCTCCCGAACGGTCGAAGTGACGCGTCTGGCCGACATCGCCAACCAGCTTCGCTAGCCGGCGCGCGCGAACGTTGGGCCCGAGGCGGTCCGCGGGCCCTTCCGCGAGTAACCTCTCCTCAATGGGGAGCGACGCGTTGGAGCGGTTCCATCCGGCCGTCCGCGACTGGTTCCGGACGTCGTTCGCCGCGCCCACGCCCGCGCAGGCGCAGGCCTGGCCGGCCATCAAGAAGCGGGACAGCACACTCCTCATGGCCCCGACCGGGTCGGGCAAGACTCTTGCCGCGTTCCTGTCGAGCATCGATGACCTGCTACAGCGGCCGGCGGGCGGCTGCCGGGTCGTCTACGTGTCGCCGCTCAAGGCCCTCGTCGTCGACGTCGAGCGGAACCTGCGCTCGCCGATCGCGGGCATCCGTCACGCGGCCGAGCGGCTCGGTCTGCCGGTGCGCGAGCCAACGGTCGCGATCCGCACCGGCGACACGCCTGCGAAGGACCGGGTCCGCTTCACGAAGATGCCGACGGACATCTTCATCACCACACCGGAATCGCTGTACCTCGTGCTGTCCAGCTCCGCAGGCGCCGCGTTGAAGGATGTCGAGACGGTCATCGTCGACGAGATCCACGCGATGGTGTCGACCAAGCGCGGCGCGCACCTGGCGCTCACGCTCGAGCGCCTCGAGCGGCTGGCCGGCCGGCCCTTGCAGCGCATCGGGCTCTCCGCCACCCAGCGGCCGCTCGAGGAGGTGGCGCGCTTCCTCGGTGGATTCACCGAGACGGGCCCGCGGCCCGTCCGCATCGTCGACGCCGGGCACCGGAAGGCGCTCGAGCTGACGGTGGAAGTGCCGGTCGATGACATGGCCAGGCTCGGGGAACCGTTGGAATTCCGCTCTGGACCCGTTACCAGAACGGACGGCAGGACCTCGATCTGGCCCGCCATCCACCCGCGACTCCTGCAGCTCGTGCGCGAGCACCGCTCGACGTTGATCTTCGTGAACAGCCGGCGGCTCGCCGAGCGCATCGCCGCCGCCCTGAACGAGCTCGCTGGCGAGGAGCTGGCACATGCGCATCACGGCTCGATCGCGCGGGAGCAGCGGCTCCGCATCGAGGACGATCTGAAGGCGGGCCGCATCCGAGCGCTCGTGGCGACGAGCACCCTCGAGCTGGGCATCGACATGGGCGCGATCGACCTCGTCGTCCAGATCGAGACGCCGCCCTCGGTCGCGAGCGGCATGCAGCGCATCGGTCGCGCGGGACATCAGGTGGACGCGCCATCGACCGGGATCATCCTTCCGAAGTTTCGCGGCGATCTCCTCGCATCCGCCGCGCTCACCGAGCGGATGCATGCCGGCGCCGTCGAGGCGAGCCGCTACATCCGCAATCCGCTCGACGTCCTCGCGCAGCACGTCGTCGCCATCGCGGGACGCGAGCCGATCGGCGTCGACGAGCTCGAGAGGCTGGTGCAGGGTGCGGCGCCGTTCGCCGAGCTGCCGCGCGTCCAGCTCGAGAACGTGCTCGACATGCTCTCGGGGCGCTACCCGTCGGACGAGTTCGTGGAGCTGCGGCCGCGCATCGTGTGGGACCGCGTCGCCGGAACGATCCGCGCGCGCGAGGGCGCAGCGCGCATCGCGCTCACCTCGGGCGGCACGATCCCGGACCGCGGCCTGTACGGCGTGTTCCTCGTCGGAGCCGAGCCGGGGAAGGGTCGCGTCGGCGAGCTCGACGAGGAGATGGTCTTCGAGACGCGCGTGGGCGAGACGTTCCTTCTCGGCGCGTCCACCTGGCGCGTGGAGGAGATCACGCACGATCGCGTGCTCGTCTCGCCGGCACCGGGCGTCCCCGGGAAGATGCCGTTCTGGAAGGGCGAGAGCGCGAACCGCCCGCTGGAGTTCGGCCGCGCGATCGGCGCGCTGACCCGGATCCTGCGGGAAGCTGAACCCGCGGCCGCCATGAAGCTGCTGCGCGAGCGTCACGATCTGGACGAGCTCGCCGCCAAGAACCTACTCGAATACCTGCGCGATCAGGTCGCGGCCGCCGGCGCCGTTCCCGACGACAAGACCATCGTGGTCGAGCGGTACGTCGACGAGGTCGGCGATTGGCGCATGTGCATCCTCTCGCCCTTCGGCGGAAAGGTGCACGCGCCGTGGGCCATGGCGATCGCCGCGATGGTGCGCGACCGAAGTGATGTCGAGATCGATGTGCTCTGGACCGACGACGGGATCGTCGCGCGATTCCCCGAGGCTGAGAAGGCGCCGGATGTCGACATCGTGCTTCCGGATCCCGACCAGGCCGAAGCGCTCGTCATCGACCGGCTCGGCCAGACGCCGCTCTTCGCCGCGCGATTCCGCGAAGCGGCTGCGCGCGCGCTGCTCCTGCCGCGACGCTATCCGGGCCAGCGGTCGCCGCTATGGCACCAGCGTCGCCGCGCGGGGGAGCTGCTGCAGGTCGCGTCGCGCTTCTCGTCGTTCCCGATCATCCTCGAGGCGTACCGCGAGTGCCTGCAGGACGTCTTCGACATGCCCGCATTGCTCGAGGTCCTGCGGGCGATCCGCAGCCGTGACATCCGCGTGGTCACGGTGGACTCGCGATCGCCGTCGCCATTCGCGTCGGCGCTGCTCTTCGCGTACGTCGGCAACTTCATCTACGAGGGCGACGCGCCGCTCGCTGAGCGACGGGCCCAGGCGCTCACCGTCGATCCGCTCCAGCTTCGGCAGCTGCTCGGCGAGGCCGAGCTGCGTGAGCTCCTCGACGCGGACGCGCTGGCCGAGCTCGAGCTTCAGCTGCAGCATCTCGATCCGGATCGCGCCGCGAAGCATCCCGATGCGGTCCACGAGCTGCTCCTGCGTCTCGGCGATCTGACCTGTGACGAGATTGCCGCGCGCACGATCCCCGGCGCGCACATCGACGAATGGCTGGCCGACCTCGAGCGCGAGCGGCGCATCGTGCGCGTTCCGATCGCACTCGAGACGCGCGTCATCGCGGCCGAGGACGCCGCGAAGTACCGCGACGCGCTCGGTGTGGTCATCCCCCAAGGCCTGCCCGACGCGTTCCTCATCGGGGACGCGCGTCCCTTGGCCGCCCTCGCGCGGCGCTACGCGCGCACGCATGGCCCGTTCACCGCAGCGGATCTCGCCCGACGGCTTGGCGTCGGTCCGGCGCTCGTGCTCGCGGCCCTCGGCGAGATCGCGGTCGCCGGCACCGTCGTCGAAGGTGAGTTCCGCCCCGGTGGTCACGGTGCGGAGTGGATCGACGCCGGCGTCCTGCGGACGCTCCGTCAGCGATCGCTGGCGCGCCTTCGCAAGGAGGTCGAGCCCGTCGAACAGAGCGCGCTCGCGCGCTTCGAGCTCGGATGGCACGGACTGGATTCGCCGCGCTCGGGTGAGGCCGCCCTGCTCGACGCGATCGCGCAGCTCGAGGGCGCCCTTGTCCCCGCGTCCGATCTCGAGACACGCATCCTCCCGGCACGCGTCGCCGGGTATGACGAGAGCGACCTCGATGCGCTGCTCGCATCGGGGGCGGCGCTGTGGGTGGGCGGTGGCGCGCTCGGCCCGCGCGACGGCCGCGTGGCCCTCTACCTCGCGGAGCACGCGTCGCTCGTTCCAACGGTCGCGACGCCGCGTGAGGGAGCGACGCACAAGCGCATTCGTGAGAGCCTCTCGGCGCGCGGTGCGATGTTCTTCCCGCAGCTTCTGGCCGGGCTGGGCGGTGGCTTCGCACCGGAGGTGAAGGACGCGCTCTGGGATCTCGTGTGGGCCGGCGAGGTGACGAATGACAGCCTCCATCCGGTGCGCGCCCTGCTCAAGCCGTCACCGGTGCGCAACGCGCGGCGTCGCGGCCCGGCGCAGCGCGGGCTCTCGCCGGACCTGGCCGGACGCTGGTCGCTCGTGTCGACGTACCGCGACGAGACGCTGACCGCGACGGAGCGCCTCACCGCGCGTGTCCGCCAGCTGCTCGACCGCTACGGAGTCATCACGCGCGAGGTCGTGCAGGCCGAGGAGATCGAGGGCGGCTTCGCGGCGGTATATGGCGTGCTTCGCGCGATGGAGGAGGCCGGCCGGGTCCGGCGCGGCTACTTCGTCGCGGGACGTGGCGCGGCACAGTTCGCGCTTCCGGGCGCGGTCGACCGGCTGCGCACGCTGCGCGAGCCCGATTCGGACGCCGAGCCCAAGGTCGTCACGATCGCGGCGACGGATCCGGCGAATCCCTACGGCGCCGCGCTGAATTGGCCAAACAATCGGACCGAAGACTCCGAAGCGGAGCGGTCCGACGGACGGCCCTCTGAGGATTCGGACGGACGGCGCTCCGATGTGCCGGACGGACGGCGGTCTCACGTGTCAGACGAGCGAACGGGCCCGTCCGTGCGGCGACCGATGCGCTCCGCGGGTGCATTGGTTGTCCTGGTCGATGGCGTGCTCTCGGCGTGGCTGGCCAGGGATCGGCCGTCGTCATCCGGCTCGCGGGCGGTGCCGTGGGGAGGTCGCGCGCTGCTGACATTCGCCGATGATGAGGACATCGACGCGGCTCGGACGCGATCGCTCATCGCGAAGGCTCTCGCCGCCGAGGCCTCCCGTATCCGCGGCGCGCCGTTCTTCATCGACGAGGTCGACGGAGTGCCGATCGACGAGTCCCCGATGGCGGCGCCGCTCCAGGAGGCCGGCTTCGCGCGGACCCCGCGCGGCTATTTGAAGCGCAGTGCCTGAGGGCGACACCATCCACCGGACCGCGGTGGTGCTGCGGCGACACCTGGCGGGCCAGGTCGTCACCGGATTCGAGGTCGCTCAGCCGAAGGTGAGCGCTGCGGCTGGCCGCGATGAGATCGTGGGCAGCACGGTGGCCAAGGTCGAGTCGAACGGGAAGCACCTCTTCATCCACTTCTCAACGCCGGATGAGGTCGTGCTGCATACGCACATGAAGATGACCGGCGCGTGGCACGTGTATCGCCCCGGCGAGAGCTGGTGGGAGCCGGAGACCGAAGCGCGCGTCGTGATCCGCACCGCAACGGCCGTGGCGCCGTGCTTCCATCCGCCAATCGTCGAGCTGCTCACCGCGCGCGAGCTCGGGCTCCATCCGATCGTGAGCGCGCTCGGGCCGGACATCATCCGCGACGAGTTCGACATGGACGAGGCTCTCTCGCGGCTTCGCGCGAAGCCGGATAGGGATGTCGCGACAGCGCTGCTCGATCAGAAGGTCATCTCAGGTATCGGCAACGTCTTCAAGGTCGAGGCGCTCTTCCTCGCGAAGACCTCACCCTGGGCTCTGGTGAGCGACCTCGACGACGCGAAGCTCCGCGAGATCGTCGCTCACGCGCGCAAGCTCATCCGCCGCAACCGCGAGGGTGGGCCTCGGCGAACGCGCTTCGGGCTCAACGCCGCGGAGAGCATGTGGGTCGACGAGCGCGCCGGTCTTCCGTGTCACGTCTGCGGCACGGTCGTCCACCAGGGTTGGCATCCCGATGAAGTGCGCAAGTCGTGGTACTGCCCGAAGTGCCAGAACGTGAGACCCGAGGACGTTCCGCGACCGGCGCCGGTCCCGTCAGCGCCGAGGCCGCACCGGCGCGACCGCCTGTAAGCCTCAGCCGATCCAGCGGACGCGGATCCGGCTGCCCGCATCGGGCAGTGGCAGCCCGAGCGCCTCGACCTCGACCGCGTCACGTTCGCTCCCCGAAAGGCGCCGCCACGGCTCGATCGCGACATTACCCGCTTCGCGCCGCCAGGTCCCGGCGACCTGACCGGATACGAGCAGGCAGCCCGGCCACACGCGGGATGTCCACAGCGCACGGCGACGAGCGGTGATCGGTACGAGCAGCTCGCGGTCGGCTCCCTGGAGGAGGAAGTAGGTGTCGCCGCTCGGGAGTAGACGCGCGGGCGCCACGCGCCTCGGCCCCGCGCGGGCAGCGGACTCGTCGCTGCTCAGGATCCACGCCTCCCCGACCGGCGTTCGCACCGCCGTGAGCGATCGCGCCAGCGCGTCGAACGCCGCGCGAGCGGGCGCGGGCGCGATGCCCGCCCACTGCGCGAACGACGCCGCTGTGGCCGGACCGAAGACATGGAGGTACCGGCGTGCGAGCTCGGCACGCGCGGCACGCGGCTCGATGTTCGGTGGCGACGTCGTCCAGACGATCGGCTGCCGCGCACCGTCCCAGCGGATCCGGACGCGGCCCGTCGGTGCGGCGTACCGCAGGTAGTTGGGGTGCGGTAGTCGCAGCGGTCGCTGCAGGTCGCCGAAGCTGATCCGGCGACCCGCCAAGTATGCGTGAAGTCGCGCGGCGAGCTGCTCGAACTTGAGGCGTTCGTCCGCCTCATCGGGGAGCCGACCGCGAGTGAAGACTGCGACATCGCGCGCCGGAACGACGTAGGCACTGAACCGCGGTCCCCAGATCTGCACAAGGGACGGGTGCTCCCATGCCGTGGGTCCGATGCCCTTCACACGCGCGTGAAGAGAAAGGAGCGCGGCGCGGGGCATGCTGTCTTGAAGGCCGGCCCATGCGGCGCGCCGCAGCGAAGGGGCACCGGCCGGAAGCCGCTCATCGAGCGCGCCGACGCTCCGCCGGAACGCGAGGATCTGCGAGCGCGTCAGCGCGAGCCGGGCCACGACGGGTGCTACGCGCTCTTCTTGACCTCGGCCACGACGCGGCCGACCGCCTCCTTCGCATCGCCGAACAGCATGCCGGTCTTCGGGTCGAGGTACAGCTCATTGTCGATGCCGGCGAAGCCGGGCTTCATCGAGCGTTTGATCACGATGATGTTCTTCGCCTGGTCCACGTTGAGGATCGGCATGCCGTAGATCGGGCTCGACTTGTCGGCGCGCGCGGCGGGATTGGTCACGTCGTTCGCCCCGATGACCAGCGCGACGTCGGCGCGCTGGAAGTCGTCGTTGATCTGCTCCATATCGAAGAGCTTCTCGTACGGGACGTTCGCCTCGGCGAGGAGGACGTTCATGTGGCCCGGCATGCGCCCGGCGACCGGATGGATCGCGTAGCGGACTTCGATGCCTTTGGCCTCGAGCAGATCGGCAAGCTCGCGCACGCTGTGCTGTGCCTGCGCGACGGCGAGGCCGTATCCGGGAACGATGATCACGCTCTGCGCGTAGCCGAGAAGGATCGCCGCATCCTCGGCGCTGACCTCGCGGAACGAGCGGCCGTCGTCGGTCTTCGCGCCCGCGCTCGCCGCCGTGGCCGCGCCGAACGCGCCGAAGAGGACGTTCGTGATCGAGCGGTTCATGGCCTTCGACATGAGGCGCGTCAGCAGCGTGCCCGATGCGCCGACGAGCGTGCCGGCGATGATCAGCATCTGGTTCGCGATCGAGAAGCCGGCCATCGCCACCGCGAGGCCGGTGTAGGCGTTCAGGAGCGAGATCACGACGGGCATGTCCGCGCCGCCGATCGGCATGACCAGCGCGACGCCGAACGCGAGCGAGAGCACGCCAATGACGGCCAGGATCAGCTCGTTCGGCACGTTGATGACGCCGGCAGCGTCCCCGATGAGCGCGACCGCGCCGAGGATCATCCCGAGAAAGAGCCCGCCGGTGACGATCTGCTGCCCGGCGTAGCGGAACGCGCGGGCGTCGATGATCCCCTGCAGCTTCCCGAAGGCGATCACGCTGCCGGAGAACGAGACGCCGCCGATCATCAGGCCGAGAAGGATCGCGACGACCTCGCCCGCAGGAGCGCCGCCCGCAGACGCCGCACGCAGGTACTCCTGCACCGACACAAGCGCCGCCGCGCCGCCACCGGCGCCGTTGAAGATGGCGACCATCTGCGGCATCGCCGTCATCGGCACCTGACGCGCCCCGACGAAGCCGACGACCGAGCCGATCGCGATCGCCGGAACGATGAGCAGCCACGCCGAGGCGACCTGGCTCTCGAGGAACGTCGCGATGACGGCGAGGAGCATGCCCGCCGCCGCAACACGGTTGCCGAGCTGCGCCGTCGTCGGTCCCGAGAGGCCCTTCAGGCCGAGGATGAACGTGATCGCCGCGACGAAGTAGACCCAGGGAACGAGCTCCCTCAGCTGCTCCATTACTTCTCGACCAGCTTGTCTGTCGGCTTCGCGGGACGGGGACGCGCACGGAACATCTGGAGCATGCGGTCGGTCACGACGAACCCGCCGACGACGTTGATCGTGCCGAGAACGACGCCGAGGAAGCCGAGCACCGTGCCGATCGGACCGGGCACGGCGGTCGCGACGAGCATCGCGCCCACGATGATGATCCCGTGAATGGCGTTCGCCCCTGACATGAGCGGCGTGTGCAGGGTCGAGGGGACCTTGGAGATCACCTCGTTCCCAACGAAGATCGCGAGGACGAAGATGTACGCGCCGAGCAGCAGGTCGCTCAAGAAACAACCCGCGCCGAGGTCGGCGGAGGTTGCATGGCCTTCTTCGTCGGCTCATGCACGATCTGGCCGCCATGCGTTATGACCGTTCCCTTCACGACCTCGTCCTCCATGTTCAGGTCGAACGCGCCGTCCTTCTTCAACATCAGGCCCAGTAGGCTCGCGATGTTGCGCGAATACATCTGGCTCGCGTGGAACGGCATCGAGGACGGAATGTTCAGCTGGCCGATGATCGTCACCCCGTGCACGACGATGGTCTTGCCGGCCTCGGTCAGCTCGGCGTTGCCGCCGGTCTCCGCCGCGAGGTCGACGATGACCGAGCCCGGCTTCATCGTCGGGATCATCTCTTTGGTGATGAGCACCGGCGCCTTGCGTCCCGGGATCGCGGCTGTCGTGATGATGATGTCGTTCTCGCGCGCGGCCTTGGCGAGGAGCTCGACCTCCTTGCGATGCGCGTCCTCGGAGAGCTCTTTGGCGTAGCCGCCCTGCCCCGCGCCGCTCTCGCCGAGGTCGATCTCGAGGAACTTCGCGCCGAGCGACTGCACCTGCTCCTTCACGACCGGCCGCGTATCGAAGGCCTCGACGACGGCGCCGAGACGGCGAGCCGTGGCGATCGCCTGGAGGCCCGCGACCCCTGCGCCGATGATCAACGCCTTCGCCGGCGCGATCGTGCCAGCGGCGGTGGTGAGCATCGGGAAGAACCTCGGGAGCGCGGCCGCCGCGAGCAGCACGGCCTTGTACCCGGCGACGGTCGCCTGAGAGGAGAGCGCGTCCATCGGCTGGGCGCGCGTGATGCGCGGGATCGCGTCCATCGAGAGCGCGGTCACTCCCTGCGACGCGAGCGACCGCACGAGGTCGTGACTGGTGAGCGGTTGGAGGAAGGCGATGAGCGTTGTGCCCGAGCGGAGCTTCGCGATCTCGGCGTCGCTCGGCCTCTGCACCTTCGCGACGAGCTCGGCGTCGAACGCGTTGTCGACGAGCTGCGCGCCGGCCTTCTCGTACGCATCGTCGGTGAACGCCGACGCGTTGCCGGCGCCGCGCTCGACGATCACCGTGTTGTTGGCCTTGACCAGGCGTCCGACAGTCTCGGGCACGAGCCCTACGCGGGCCTCGCCGGGCATGGTCTCCTTCGGCACACCGATCTTCATTGAACAGAGAGAAAACTAGCAGACACGCTGGATGGCCGCGTCTGTGGTCAGGCGGCTTTGATCAGCTTCTGCAGCCGGGGACGGACCTCCTTGGCGAGCCGCTCGATGGTGACGGTGTCGTACGGGTAGGCGAATCCCGGGATGAATCCGCGGACCCCGACGTCCCACCACCCTTTGAGCTTCGCGGCGACCTGGTCCGGGTCCCCGATGATCGCGTTGGGCGGGTTCATCGGCGGGTGATGTGTACGGATCTCGTCGAGCACCTGACGCGCCTCCTCGGCGTCGTCGCGCACGCAGATCCACTGGCCGCCCCAGACCTCGATCTCGTTCGGATCGCGCCCGACCTCGGAGCAGTGCGTGCGAAGGACCTCGATCTTGTGCTTCATCACCTCGGGTGTGCCGAACGCGTGCCACATATCCGCGTACCTCGCGACGGTGCGAAGGGTCTTCTGCTCGCCGGCCCCGCCGATCATGATCGGCAACCGCTTTTGGATCGGGCGGGTGTTCAGCACGGCCTTGTTCAGCTGGTAGTACTTGCCCTTGAACGTGACACGCTCGCCGTCGAGGAGGGCGCGGATGATCTTCGCGGCCTCACTGAAGCGTCGCGACCGTTCACCGGGCGTGCCGAGATCGATGCCATACGCCTTGTGCTCGGTCTGGTTCCAGGCCGCACCGATCCCACAGATCGCCCGGCCGTTCGACACGTGGTCGTGCGTCGCGGAAACGTTCGCGATGATCGCCGGGTGCCGGTAGGTGACGCCCTGCACGAGCGCGCCGAGCTTCGCGTTCTTCGTGAGCGAAGACAGCGCGCCGAGGATGGTGGTCGACTCGAAGTTCGGCTTCTCCTCGTCGCCGGCCAGCGCGTAGAAGTGGTCCCAGGTCCAGACCGTCTCGAAGCCGGCGCCGTCAGCGACCAGGGCTGCGTCGCGGAGCGCCTCCCACGTGGTGTTCTGCGGCCACAGCGTCGCCCCGAGCTTCACGCACCGAGGGTATCGCTCACGCGTCTGGGTCGCTTTGCCGACGTACACTCCGCCCATGGCGCTGGACACGAAGCGCTCGGTCGATGCTGGGGAGGTCGCTCGCGAGACGCGCGAGCACGTCTTCGTCTCCTGGTCGGCCCAGGGCGCGCTCTCGCAGGTCGTCATCGATCGGGCGGCGGGCTCATGGCTCTACTCGGGCGACCGGCGCATCCTCGACTTCTCCTCGGGATTGGTCAACGTCAACCTCGGCCACGGCCATCCGAAGGTCGTCAGGGCGATCCAGGAACAGGCCGAGCGCCTCTGCTATGTGACGCCGTCGTTCGGCGAGGAGAGTCGCGCCGAGCTCGCGCGGCTCCTGGCGGAGCTCACGCCGGGCGACCTCACGAAGACGCTCTTCACGACCGGCGGCAGTGAGGCGAACGAGCACGCGCTCCGTATCGCACGCCAGTACACGGGCCGCCACAAGGTCCTGACGCAGTGGCGCTCGTTCCACGGTCAGACCCAGGGCGCGATGAGCCTCGGCGGCGACAACCGTCGCTGGGCGAACGAGCCCGGCATCACCGGTGTCGTCCGCTTCCTCAATCCGGACCCGTACCGCTCGATGTTCGGCAACGACGCGCAGAAGGCGCTGGCCCACGTCGAGGAAGTGCTCTGGTATGAGGGGCCGCAGTACGTCGCAGCGATCTTCCTCGAGCCCATCGTCGGCAGCAGCGGTCTCATCGTCCCTCCCGACGGATTCCTCCGCGGGCTGCGGTCGCTCTGCGACCAGCACGGGATCCTCCTGATCCTCGATGAGGTGATGACCGGATTCGGGCGGACCGGGAAGTGGTTCGCGGCGGAGCACGAGGGCGTGGTACCCGACATGATGACCTTCGCGAAGGGCGTGAACTCCGGTTACGTTCCGCTCGGCGGCGTGATCGTCGACGAGCCGATCGCGAAGCACTTCGACACGAACGTCCTGTGGTCGGGTCTCACCTACGCCGGGCATCCGCTGGCTTGCGCAGCCGGCGTCGCCACGGTCAAGGCCTACCGTGACGAGCGGCTGATCGAGCGTGGCGCGAAGATGGGGGAGCTCCTGATGAAGGAGCTGCGCACCGTCGCCGCGCGGCACCCGTCGGTCGGCGACGTGCGGGGCAAGGGTCTCTTCATCGGCATCGACCTCGTGAAGGACCGCGCGACCAAAGAGGCGCTCGAGCGTTGGAACGGGCCGTCGGCGAAGCTGCAGACCGCGATCAAGAACGCGCTGATGTCACGCGATGTCTACGTCCTCAACCGGTGGAACATGCTGTTCATCGCACCGCCCCTGACCGTCAGCGAGGACGAGATCCGCTTTGGGGTGAAGGCCATCGACGAGGCACTCGACGTGGCCGACAAATTCGCCGCCACCGGTCAGCTCCCCGCCTAGCCAGTCGCTCAGCACGGTAGCCACGAACACCCCTCTCGTTACGGCTGCGAACGGCTTCTAGCTGCCACTTCGCACCGCCGACTTGACCTCACGGTCCGCGTCGTTTTGACGGCTGTCGAAGCCGTAGCGGATCGCGAGAACGTCCACGAGGACGAATGCGCCGAGTGCGATGAGCAGCTCCATGGTTGGCCTCTTCCCAGGGGGGCTTCGACTTCGCGATAACCCTCTATTGCGCTCACAGAAAGTTACGCGCTAAACTAACCCTCGTCAAGGCTTAAGGAGAGTTAGTTGCAACACGTTCCCACGGTCCTCGATCACGGCTTCGAATACATCGGCGGTGATCTGTCGACCGATTTCACCAACACGCGGAGCGGCCGGTACGAGGGTTCCGGTCACGAGCACCTCCAGACATACGCCGATCTGGTCGAGTTCTCGCGCCAGGCAGGCGTCCTGCGGCCGTCCGGGGCGAAGCGCCTCATCGCCGAGGCTGAAAGCCGACCCGAGAAAGCCATGCAGATACATCGTCGCAGCGTCGCTCTCCGTGAGGCGGTTTGGCGGGCGTTCGCGCGCATCGCGCAAGAGAAGGAGCCCGCACGCGAGGACGTCGAGACCATCGCCGAGGAGGCCGCCGCTGCCGCCGCACAGGCGCGGCTGGTGAAGAGCGGCGAGAGCTTCGTCTGGCAATGGCCGGAGACCCACGACCTCGCGCGCCCGCTCTGGCCGATCGCCCGCGCCTCTGCGGATCTCCTCACGAACGATCGCGACCGCGGACACCTCCGGGAGTGCTCCGACGACGCCTGCGCCTGGCTCTTCGTGGATCGCACCAAGAACCACACCCGGCGCTGGTGCGAGATGGAGACCTGCGGCAACCGCGCGAAGCAGTCACGCCTGCGCCGGCGCAGAGCGACCGCGGGTTAGACCTGCTTATCAAGGGAATGACCAGAGCCTGAGCCAAGCCGGGCCTTGCTGTGTGCGCTAGTTTCGCGGCCTAGGGAGGGGCGGAAGCTCAGAACTCCGGGTGCTCGCGTTGGCGTTCCTGCTCGCTGTCGACACGTTCGTGGCGTTCTCGCTGGCCGCTGAGAGCGCCCTTGTGTTCGCCCGCCGACTTCTGACGCCAGTCGCGCCGTATCCATTGCCGCCCCACGAGGATCCCCGCGGCATCACCCGGTACAGCGACAAAGTGCTGGAGCCGCTCCGACTCGAGGGGGACGGTTGGGCCGACCCGATCGTCGATGCGATCTCGGAGCTCGTTCTCCCAGAGCAGTCGAACACCACCCCGACCGCCAACGCCCCGACCGCGAATACCGTCCCGGCCGCGGATCCCGCCGACGCGGTAAGGAACTTCTATCAAGCGCTCCTGTCGGTCCGGACGCTCGCGTTCGACGACAAGCACGCCGAGCTCCTGCCCTATGAGGACGCGATCGAGCCCCTGCTCACCCCGCTGCCGGCGGTGCCGCCCCAACTCGCCGGCCAGCTGGAGCGCGCCGGCGAGTTCTTCAAGAAGAACTTCGCGAAGATCATGGTGATCCTCAGCACAAGCGCGCTGCTCGAGGCGTTCGCGAGCGTCAAAGGCGTGAAGGTCCTGGCAAGCACGAACTACCTATCGAACAACACCAATCGACGCCTCTACGAAACGCTGCAGTTCGTTCTCTATGTCAACGAACCCGATGGCTTCACGCCCAAGGGGAATGCGGTCAGGGCGATCCTGCGGGTACGCCTCATGCACGCTTGCATTCGCTGGATCCTGACGCACAATCCCGCTCGGCCGTGGCAGCCCGCCTGGGGCGTGCCGATCAATGGAGAGGACCTGCTCGGCATGCAGATGGGCTTCTCCGGACTGGTCATCCGCGATCTGGCGAAGCTCTGGGTCAACATCACCGCGCAAGAGGCCGACGATCACCTCGTCCTGTGGAACGTCGTCGGCCAGCTGCTCGGCGTGCCGACGGCGCTGCGCGCCGATAGCCTGGGGGAGGCTCTTGCGCTCATCGACGCCGTCGAGCGCCGGCAGCACGGACCTTCGGACGATGGCCGGCTCATGACGGATGCGCTCGTGGCGTTCCATCAGGAACGGCTCAAGATGCTCTTCCCCGTGGGCCTTTATCTGATGCATCGGCTCGCAGGCGAACAGGTGTGCCGCATGCTCGACGTGCCGTGGAGTCCGCTCGCCGGGGCGGCGGTGCCCGATGGGCTAGTCGACTGGGCGCTCAGGCACTGGGGCACCTACCTCGTGTTCGGCAAGCCGGCCGAGGGGCGGCCCGAGTACGACATCCCCGTGTCGCTCAATTCCGTGTACCAGGAGTTCGAAGCCGATCAGGGCTTCCAACCGTAGAAGAGCTTCGTCACCAGCCGGCACCAGCCTGCGACGGGACGCGGAGGCAGTCGGATATAGAAGGGCGTCGCCTTCTCGTATACGACGAAGATCGGGGTCGCGGCCTGGCCCGGGTCGAGCGCGATCGCCGGGACCATGAATGAGGGATCGACGCTTCTGACCAGAACGGGCCGACCCGGGATGATGTTGTGTTGGACTGGTGTCTCGCAGAGCTCGCCCCAGTCGAGCGTGTAGCCGATCAATGGATTCCTCGACATTTCCCACGCCTTCTTGAGTTCCTTGCCCTTGATGTCGCCGTACCAGGGCGGGATGGCGCCCTGCCTGCCGAGGTCCAGCTCCAGCACCGTTCGGCCATCGAACGTGCAGGTGTACCGGTCGCCGGCGACTCGCAGAGTGACGTCGTCGTGGAACTCCGGGATGCCGAGCAGCCAGCGATAGAGGTCGGCCTGGCTCGTGTTCGCGTGGCTCTTCCAGAAGAACGCACCCTCGCCCGTGCCGTCGCGCCTGCGCACATAGGCGCGCTCGTTGACCTGGGTGTACGGCTGACCGCCGGTCGAATCGAACATCACGGCCATCGAGAAGACCGCCCACTTCCCGGCCGCGTCGATCGTGCTGGGCACCAGGGCATGTGGAAGCATCGCTCCGATGCGCTCGGAGGGCACGGCCCACGAGACGATGGCCAGATGCTCGAGGTGGGCCCTCAGAACGAACATCAGGCGGTCTCCGCGACCGCGGCGTCGGCCCGAAGGCGTGCCGCGATGGTGCCGGCAGCGCTCGCGTCGACATCCGATGTCTCGTAGTGCGCGATCGTCGTGTGGGTCTCGAGCGCCTCGGTCACGCAGCCCATGCGCTCCGCGGCCGCGAGGCTCTCGCGCCAGGCAGCCCGAGCCTTGTCGGTATGGCCGCGCAGCCACTCGAGCGAGCCACGCGCGCGAAGCGCGGCCGGCACCGCCTCGAGGTGTAGGCGACGCTGGCCGTCGAGCTTCTTTACGGCGCGCTCCGCCGCGCGCAGCGCCTCGTCCCGCCTCGCCGCGTCGTGCTCAACGTCCCGCAGCAGCAGCTCAGCGCGCGCCGCCAGCAGCTGGGTGAGCCCCCATCCGGCGAGATGATGCTCCCTGGCCAGGCGTTCTCCCTCATCGGTGAGCGCGCGGGCAAGCTCGAACGATCCCTCGCGTACCCGCATCTTGGCAGCATCGCCCGCCGCCATCACCAGCAGATGGTTGTCCGGGATGGCGCGGTAGCTCGCCATCGACCGTTCGTAATCCACAGCCGCCTCCCGCTCCCTTCCGGCCCACGACAGCAGATGCGCGCGACAGTGGGGGCCGAGCGCCTCGATGCGCTGATCGCGCGCGATACGGCCGGTGCGCTCCAGCTCATCGGCGATCGGGATCGCCTCGGCCAGCCGGCCCTGACCGACCAGCACGACGTTCAGGTACGCGCTGATCGCGGCCCACGCCTCGAGCTCGCCGGCGGTGTGGTAGCCGAGCACGGCGGCGGCCAGGCGTGTCGCGGCGCTGGCCCAGTTTCCGAGCGCGTAGTCATCGAGACCGAGGCTCGCGTTCGCAAGCGCTCCCGCGAGCGTGTCTCCGATGTTCCCGGCCATCGCGCCGGCCATGCGTGCGTACCGCGAGCCCATGCCCCGCAACCCGATGTTGTGGCACATCAGCGTCATGCCGAAGTACGCGCGGAGCGTGCGATGTGATGGCGCGGCGCGCTCGGCGAGGTTCAGCGTGCGCAGGATGTCGTAGAGGAGTCGCTCGAGATCGCTCGAGTAGTCGATGAACTGGTGGAACCAGAGGGTCTGCATGACCGCCTCGCTGACCTCGGGGCGCGCCGGCCGGCGGAGGCGCAGCCATGGCACGAGGCGATGTCCGATCTGGCGAACGAGCTCGAGGCCGATCGCGATCCGGACGCCCGTGCGGGTGCGCGGTCGGCTCGCACCGAGCAGCTCCAGCGAGCGGTCGAGGTGGCGTGTCGCCCGATCGAACTCGCCGAGGCGGTAGCGCGCTTCGCCGATCTTGCGCTCGATTGTCGCTCGCGCGAACGGATCCCAGCGATCGCCGAATGCCCGTGCGTACGCGTCGAGGGCACGTTCGAAGTGGCCCACGGCCTCGGCATCGGCCGCGATGCGCAGCGACTGGTCGCCCACCTTGAACAGATAGTCCTGCGCTTTCGGCCAATCCTCCGCCTGCGCGTAGTGGTAGGCGAGCACTCCGTACTGCTCCTCGCGCTTGTCGCCGAGGATGAGCTCCAT
This sequence comes from Candidatus Limnocylindria bacterium, assembly GCA_041486085.1. Lineage (GTDB taxonomy): Bacteria > Chloroflexota > Limnocylindria > P2-11E > P2-11E > CF-39. The sequence continues at coordinate 89,275 of JBGPKU010000003.1, forward strand.
CGCGGCGGCGACGCGCGCGTGAAGCTCGCGCCGTCTCCTGACGAGCATGCCGGCGTACACGGTCTCCTGGATCAGGGCGTGCGTAAAGGCGTACTCGCGCTCTGGGACGTGGCCCTCGCGAATGAGGGACTGACGGGCCAGGTCCTCGAGGCCGCGTTCGACGTTGCTCAGACCGCTACCCACCGCCAGAAGCATCCGGTAGGAGAACGTCCGGCCGATGACCGCAGCGACACCCGCGACCTCGCGGGCATCGACCGGCAGTCGATCCAGGCGCGCGGCGATGACTCCCTGCACGGTCGTCGGAAGCGCAGCGGGGTCGCGCTCTTCGCCGAGGATCCATTCACCACGCGATTCGTCGCGCGTCAGGACATCGAGGTCTCGCAGCGCCCGAAGGATCTCCTCCGCGAAGAACGGATTTCCCTCCGATCGCCGGACCACCGCATCCTGGAGACCCGCGGGAAGAGTCTTGGCATCGAGAGCGGCGCCGACGAGCGCGGCGCATTCCTCCGAGGTGAGCGGCGCGAGGACGAGCTCGTGATACCGCTCCGCGGCCACTTCGCGCGAGGTGCGCATGGCGCGCTCGGTCGCCGTGTCTCCTTCGTGGCGACCCGTCCAGATGAAGAGCAGCCGATCCGACAGCGGCAGCAGGTGCGCGAGCAACTGCTCGGATGATCGATCCGCCCAGTGCCAATCCTCGAAGACGACGACCGTCGGCGCGGCGCGGGCCAGCCCATCGAACAGCAGGAACATCGCCCGCAGCACCTGCCTGCGAATACCCTCCGCGTCGAGGTTGCGGATCGTCTCCATGCTTTCGTCGGGCACGCGCAGCGCGAGCACGCTGGCGAGGTAGGGAAGGATTTCGAGTCCCGCGCTGCCGAGCTCGTCGCGTACGCCCCCCTCGAGCTTTGACCACTTGACCTCATCGGTATCGCCGGGCTCGATGCGAACGAAGGACCGAAGCATCTCTCGGAAGGGGAGGTAGCTCATCGTTTGCCCGTTCGCCGAGGTCTGCCCCTGTAGCCATGTCGCGCCGGCGGCGCGCGCCGCGGCACGTCCCTCCGCGAGAAGGCGGGTCTTGCCGATCCCCGGCTCGCCGAGGATCGCGACGATGCCGCCCGTTCCGTGAGTTGCCCCGTCGATCGCGGCCAGGAGCGTCCCGCGTTCGCGCGTGCGTCCGATGAAGAACCGCTCCGATTGGCTCAGTGCCCGCGGCTGGTCCACGGCACGAACGAATCGGAACGTGGGTAACGGCAACGACTTGCCCTTCGCGACGATGGGAACAGCGGGGGCGAATTCGAACGATCGCGATGTGGCCTGACGGGTGCGTTCGCCGACGATGATGTCGCCGGGACTCGCGGCCGCTTGCACCCGCTTGGCGGTATTCACGGCATCGCCGACCACCGTGTACGCCGCCTGAAGCTCACCGGCGAGGACGCCGGACACGACCTCGCCGGTGTTGATGCCGACGCGGAGCTCGACCCGGACGCCGTATTGACGCTCGAGCGAGGTGTTCAGGGCCGCCATCGCCTGCTGCATCGCGATCGCCGCGGTGACGGCGCGCACCGCATCGTCTTCGTGCGCGGTCGGCGCGCCGAAGACGGCCATGATCTCGTCGCCGATGTATTTGTCGACCGTGCCGTCAAGCTTCAGCACCTCGCGAGCGAGCACATCGAACAGGTCGCCGAGCACGACCCGCAGATCCTCGGGATCGAGACGTTCGCCAAGTGCCGTCGAGCCGGTGAGATCCGCGAAGAGCACCGTCACGACCCGTCGTTCATCGCCGGCGCGCGCGAACCTGTCGCTCGCGATCTGCAGCGACGGGCCCGACGCCTGGGGTCGTTCCGTGGGCGACCCACAGTTCGCGCAGCGAGTGGCTGCCGAGTCGACGAGCGCGCCGCACGACGGGCACGCCAGGGTGGCCAACTGCTTCCCTCGACCGCACACTGGCTATGCCCGGAACGCCTGTCAATGGACCAGATTTCGGGGGAATTGCATGCCGCGATACGCTCCCGCCGTGCTTGCCCCGCGCTACCTGTTCACCAGCAAGTGGGAGGTCCCTGCCCCGGCAAGGGACGTCTACGCCGCCCTGGAGCGCGTGATCGACTACCCGCTCTGGTGGCCCGAGTTCCGCGAAGTCACACGCGTGGCCGGCGGCCGCTACCGCATGGTGGTCCGGTCATTCCTTCCGTATCGCATCACCTACGTGCTCTCGCAGGTGATCGCCGATCGTGGCACCGGCCGACTGGAAGCCACCGTCGCTGGCGACATCGCGGGTCGGATCGGCTGGAAGATCGACCCGGCGCCGCACGGCTCTTTGGTGCGATTCCGCGAGGATGTCGAGACCCACCTATCGCTGCTGAACCTTCTCGCCCCGGTCGCGCGACCGGCCTTCGAATTCAACCACCAGTTGATGATGCGTGACGGACTGGTCGGCTTGAAAGCGCTCCTTGCCGGCCGCGCGCCGCGACCAGCCGCACCTCCGATCCGACATCCTGGCGAGGGTTATCGATAGGACCGGCCGGCCCAAAGGCCTTGCTCTGGGCGGCATACTGCGGATTCGGTCCGTTGGGCGGGCGAGCAGAGACACTGGAGGTAGCGGTACATGAATGAGCCGGAACACCCCATCGCCGAGGTCGCTGCGCGCGAGGAATTCTTCACGCAGCGCCGCGACGACATCGCCGCAAGATTCGCTGAAGCGTCGGCCGGATTCGACTGGACGACCGAGCCGAGCCCCCTGGACGCCGTTCGCCGTGCGTTGCCGTCGGCGCTGGGTGAGGAGATCCCCGATGCGGTCCGCCTGCACTTCAAGGCCGCTCAGCACGAGCTGTTGATCGCCTTCAGGACCTTGCTGGATCACTGGATCGAACGCACCGCGCCCGAGGACAAACCCGCGGCGAGCAGACGCGAGCGGATCCGCATCGAGGGCAGCGAGACGAAGTCGTGAAGGTGAAGGCGGCCCTGGTCCAGACTTCCTGGACGGGCGACAAGGACTCGATGGTCGAAAAGCACCTCCGGTACATCGACGACGCCGCGAAGCAGGGCGCCCAGGTCATGTGTCTCCAGGAGCTCTTCTACGGTCCGTACTTCTGCCAGATCGAGGACCGCAAGGGGTACGCCTACACCGAGAAGATCCCCGACGGCCCGACGACGAAGGCGATGCAGGAGCGGGCGAAGAAGCATGGCATGGTGCTCATCGTCCCGATGTACGAAGAGGACCAGCCCGGTATCTACTACAACACCGCGGCGGTCATCGACGCGGACGGCAAGTACCTCGGGAAGTACCGCAAGACGCACATCCCGCACCTGCCTGGGTTCTGGGAGAAGTTCTACTTCCGTCCCGGGAACGGCGGCTATCCGGTGTTCGATACCGCCGTCGGCAAGGTCGGCGTGTACATCTGCTACGACCGTCACTTCCCGGAGGGCGCGCGCATGCTCGGGCTGCACGGCGCCGAGCTCGTCTTCATCCCGTCCGCGACATCGCGGGGACTCTCGATGCACCTCTGGTTCATCGAGCAGACGGCACACGCGATCGCGAACGGCTACTGGGTCGGCACGATCAACCGCGTGGGCGTCGAGAGCGAGTTCGGGAAGAATGACTACTACGGCTCGTCCTACTTCGCCGACCCGCGTGGGAAGATCATCAAGCAAGCCTCGGACAAGAACGAGGAGCTGCTCGTCGCGGATCTCGACATGGACCTCGTGCGGGAGGTCCGCGACACCTGGCAGTTCTACCGCGACCGCCGGCCCGACATGTACGACGACATCGCGAAGCCATAGATGGCCGTCGCGGCGCCCTCGCGCGAGAAGATGCTCATCGGCGGCGAGTGGGTCGAGAGCGCCGACGGCCGGACCTTCGACGTCGAGACCCCATCCAAACGAGGTCAGGTCATCGCTTCGGTGCCGCGCGCTGGAGCGGTCGACGTCGATCGCGCGGTCAAGGCCGCGGCCGCCGCGTTCCCGGCGTGGCGCGCGATGGCCCCGCGCGATCGGGGACGCCTGCTCATGCGGATCGCGGACGACGTCGATGCGGCCGTCGAGGAGCTGGCTCGGACCCTCGCTATGGAGACCGGCAACGCGATCCGAACGCAGTCGCGGCCCGAGGCTCAGCGCGTCTCCGACCTGTTTCGGTACTTCGGCGGCCTCGGCGGCGAGCTGAAGGGCGAGACCATCCCGCTCGGCGAGAAGATGTTCTCGTACACCCTGCGCGAACCGCTCGGCGTTGTGGCCGCGATCGTGCCGTGGAACGTCCCGATCCTCATCGCGGCGTGGAAGGTCGCGCCCGCGCTCATCGCGGGCAACACCCTCGTGCTGAAGCCGTCGGCCAACGCGCCGCTCGCGACGCTCGCGTTCGCGCGGATCCTTCAGAAGCATCTGCCGAAGGGTGTGTTCAACGTCGTCACCGGCACCGGCGACGAGGTCGGCACGCCGCTGGCCGAGCATCCGCAGATCGCGAAGATCTCGTTCACCGGCGCGACGGAGACGGGAAAGGCGATCCTCCGACTCGCGGCCGACCGGATCATCCCGGTCACGCTCGAGCTCGGCGGCAAGAGCCCGCAGATCCTGTTCCCTGATTCGGACGATGACCGCACTGCCGACGGAGTCATCGATGCGATGCGCTTCGCGCGTCAGGGCCAGTCGTGCACCGCGGGCTCTCGCCTCTTCGTTCACGAGAGCGTGTTCGACTCGTTCCTGGCTCGGCTCGCGAAGAAGCTCGAGAAGCTCAAGGTCGGAGATCCCATCGACGAGTCGAGCGACATGGGCGCGATCGTGAGCCGCCAGCAGTTCGAACGGGTCGTCGGCTACATCGATGAAGGCGCGCACCAGGCCGGCACGCGCACCGTCACGGGCGGCCTGCCGCCGAAGAGCGGACCGCTGGCGGACGGCTATTACATCCAGCCCACGGTGTTCGCGAACACGAGCAACGACTGGCGCCTCGCTCGCGAGGAGATCTTCGGGCCTGTCCTGGTCGCCATCCCGTGGAACGATGCCCCTGAGGCGATCCGCATGGCGAACGACACGCACTACGGCCTCGCTGCGTACATCTGGTCCAACGACATCACGCAAGCTCTACGCACCGCGCATTCGGTCGACGCGGGGTGGGTCCAGATCAACGGCGGCGGCGGACAGATCGTCGGCCAGCCCTACGGCGGGTTCAAAGAGAGCGGCCTCGGTCGCGAGAACTCGCTTGAGGGAATGCTCGACGGGTTCACGCAGCGCAAGAGCGTGACGGTCAACCTCGCCCGCTAGGGCGCGCTGGGATCGTCCAGGTTCACAAAGATCACGCTCTTCCTGTTGCGTGGCGAGGTTCTGGCTCTTGCCGCGTCCGCGGTCCACTCACGAAGTAGAACGTGTCGTCGGCCCAGAGCGCACCGATGCTGGTCAGATGCACGCGCCCACCCGGACCAGCCGTTGCCAGCCAGGACCGGCGTTGCTGCGACAACTTCGTCGGGCGCTTCGTTTCCGCGATCAGCTGACGCCCTGCGCGAGACCACGGGAGCAGCTTGCCGCCGTAGATTTCGAGGTTCTTCTGCTCGACGCGCTGACGGCTAGCCACTCTTTTCTAGCCGCTCTTGGCGAGACGCTCCTTGAATGCATTTGCGTTGTACGGGCGCCCCAGGAAATTCGCGACGGCGTCCGCCGCGGGAATGTTTCCACCCGGCGCGAGGACCAGGTCCCGATAGCGGTGCGCATCGGCGGTGTCCATCAATCCGTTTGAGAAGCCGGTGCGAATGTCCGCCGCGATAACGTTAGACCACAGGTATGTACCGTAGGCCGCAGCGTAGGCCTCGCTGCCCATGTGCTCCCAGTTGACCGGCCAGTTGCTGCCGTCGAGCTGCTCGAAACGCGACTCCTTGTCCGCGACCTCCCGCGCCACGGTGCGCGCGTCGTGTCCCGCCGGATCGGCGTCGTGCAGGCGGAGCGACTGCCGGCTCTGCACGACCGATTGCTCGGCCAGGACTCCTTGACCAAAGTCACGCGCGGCCTGTAGCCGCTTCACGAGATCCTCGGGGATCGCCGCGCCTGTCTCGACGTGCGTGGCGAAACGGCGAAGCACGTCGAGCTCGAAGATGTAGTCCTCGAGGAAACGCGACGGCGCCTCCATGAAGTCGTTCTCCGCTGGACGGCCGAGGCGCGCCCACTCGACGACGTTCCCGCGGACGATCCCGTGCACCAGGTGCCCGAACTCGTGGAAGAACGTGACGACCTGCCCGTGCTCCATGAGCGCGGGTCCCTCCGACGCGTTCGGGTCGGGGAAGTTGCAGACGAGCACGTTGTGCGGGAGCTGTCGCCCCTTCACCCCGAGCTTGTAGCCGAAGGACGTGGCCCACTTGTTCTTGCCCGGGCGGGGGTGCATGTCGAGCGAGATGAAGCCGGCGGGCTTGCCGTCGATCGTGACCGCGAAGTGCTCGGCGTCCTCGTGCCAGATGTCATCCGGCTCGATGCGGGTGAACACGAGACCGAAGAGCTGCGACGCCAGGTCGAGGATCGCCTGCCGCACGGACCGGTACTCGAGATACGGTCGCACCTCCCGCGGGTCGAATCGGAAGCGCTCGTCCTTCGCGCGCGCGAGGTGGTACTGGAGATCCCACGTGCCGATGCGCTTCGCCGCCGCATCGTCGCGCCGGGCGATCTCCATCAGCGCGGCGTACTGGCGGTCGGCGGGCTCGCGCGCGGCATTGCGGACCTCATCGAGGAAGCGATCCAGGTTGTCCGGCGAGGCCATCATCTTGTCTTCCAGGTTGTACGCCGCGAAGCTCGGGTATCCGAGCGTCACCGCGAGCTCGTGCCGGGCGGCGCGCAGCTGGTCGAACACCTCGATGTTGCCGCGGGCGCGGTCGAAGTACGCGCGCGCGAGCCCGAGGCGCGCGGCCTTGTCGCGCGAGTACGCCATGACCGGCGCCATATCCGGCGGGTCGGTCGTCACCTTCACGTGCCCGTCCGCAGCCGGATGTCCGACGCGGTAGTCCGCCGGCAGGCCGTCCAAGGCGGTCGCGGGCAGCTCGACGGTGCGCACGTCGTCGCGCAGATTGCGCGCGTACGCCTGGGACAGCTGCGTGACGCGGGCGCGCAGCTCCTGTGCCTTCGCGCGGCGCGCGGGATCAAGAGCGACGCCGGCGCGCGTCATGTCGCGAAGCGTGAGCTCTCGCGCGCGTGCGGCGTGCGCGTCGAGACCGTCGGGTGAGACGGCGCTGAGCGCGTCGTAGATCGGTCGCGATTGGAGAACGCGCATGCCGAGCTCGGTGGACCGCTGCTGGATCCTCTCGCAGGCTTCACGGGCCCCGAGATCCGGATGCACATTCACGAGGACCGAGATGTCGCTCGCGACGTTCGTCAGCGCGAGCTGGAGATCGTCCACGGCTCGCAGGAGCGCGATCGGGTCGCTCGGGGCGCCGGCCTCGAGCTTCGCGAGGCGCTCCCTCGCGTCCAAAAGACGGCTGTCGCCGCGCGAGCGGATGTCCTCCGCGGTCATGCGCCGTGTGCGGGAAACAGTGTCGGTGATGAGATCGAGTCTAGGGGGTAGCATCCCGCCGTTCGGGAGGGGAGCAATGCCACAGACGCTCATCACCGGCGGCACCGTTGTCACGGCCGCCGACACGTTCCGCGCCGACGTGCTCGTCGACGGGGAGAAGGTCGCGCAGGTCGGCAAGGGCCTGGGGGCCGCGGGCGCGAAGAAGATCGATGCGACCGGCAAGTACGTGATCCCGGGCGGCATCGACGTGCACACGCATATGGAGCTGCCGTTCGGGGGCACGATGGCGTCCGACGATTTCGAGACCGGGACGATCGCGGCGGCGTTCGGCGGCACGACCTGCATCGTCGACTTCGCGGTGCAGGGGTTCGGCGAGCGCCTTGCCAAGGCACGCGACACCTGGCTGAAGAAGGCGCAGGGCAAGGCCGTGATCGATTACGGCCTGCACATGATCGTGCGCGACGTGTCGGACAAGGTGCTGCGGGAGATGGACACGATGGTCAAAGAGGGCGTGTCGAGCTTCAAGCTCTTCATGGCCTACCCCGGCGTGTTCATGGTCGACGACGCCTCGATCTTCAAGGCGCTGACGCGCACCGGCGAGAACGGCGGCCTGATCTGCATGCACGCGGAGAACGGCGGCGTCATCGACGTCCTCGTGAAGCGGGCGCTCGCCAAGAAGAAGACCGCGCCCAAGTGGCACGCGCTGACCCGTCCGCCCGAGGCTGAGGGCGAGGCGACGGGCCGCGCCTTCCGCCTCGCGGAGATGGCCGGAGGCGTGCCGCTCTACGTCGTCCACCTCTCCGCGGCCCAGGCGCTCGAGCAGGTGCGGCTCTTCCGCGACCGCGGCCTGCCCGCCTACGCGGAGACCTGCCCGCAGTACCTCTTCCTCTCGGTCGACAACTACGACGAGCCGGGCTTCGACGGCGCGAAATACGTCATGAGCCCACCGCTGCGCGAGAAGTGGCACCAGGAAGAGCTCTGGAAGGGGCTCGCCAGGAACGATCTGCAGGTCGTGTCCACCGACCACTGCCCGTTCTGCATGAAGGAGGGCTTCAAGGGCCTGCCGAAGCAGAAGGAGCTCGGCAAGGGCGACTTCTCGAAGATCCCCAACGGCGCGCCGGGCGTCGAGACGCGCATGGTCCTGCTCTACGACGGCGGCGTGGTCGGAAAGCGGATCACCCTCAATCGCTGGGTCGAGCTCACCTCGACCACGCCGGCGAAGATCATGGGGATGTTCCCGCGCAAGGGCACGATCGCGGTCGGCAGCGACGCCGACATCGTCGTGTGGGACCCCAAGGCGACGCAGACGCTCTCAGCGAAGACGCACCACATGCGCGTCGACTACAACCCGTACGAGGGGCGCAAGGTGAAGGGCAAGGCGACCACCGTGCTGTCACGCGGTGAGGTCGTCGTGGACAAGGACAAGTGGCTCGGCAAGAAAGGCCGCGGGAAGTTCATCAAGCGGGGTAGCCCGCTCCTGCAGACGTAGCCGTGCCGACGCCGCTGATGCTTCGCCAGATGCGCCACGACGTGTGGGCAACAGAGCGGCTCCTCGCGCACCTGCGCACGCTGACCGACGCGCAGCTCGAGCTCACCGTGCCCGGAACGTACGGGACCATCCGGAGCACGCTGACGCACATCGTCTCATCGGATGAGGGCTATCTGGTCCGGCTGCTCGGCGCCGTGTTCCACGATCCGCCGTTCCGTGCGAATGACCGGGTCACGCTCGATGACGTCGCGCGTCACCTCACGCATGTGAAGGACGCCGTCGAACGCCTCTTCGCCGGGCCGGCCCTCGACCCGGACCGCGTCATCCCGGATACGCCGCTTCGTCCCGCCGGCGCGCCGCGCTTCGAGATGGCCGCATGGGCACCCGCGAGTCAGTTCGTTCACCACGGGACCGACCACCGCACCCACATCAACACCATCCTCGGCGCGAATGGCCTCGAGACGCTCGACCTGCAGATCTGGCCGTATGCGATGGAGCTCGGCGCGAGCCGCGAGGTCAAGTAGATGTCGACTCCGCCGATGCTCCGGCAGCTGCGGCACGACGTGTGGGCAACAGAGCGGCTGCTCGCGCACCTGCGCACACTGTCCGACGCCGAGCTCGACCTCACGGTGCCGGGGACATACGGAACGATCCGCCGCACGCTCGCGCACATCGTGCGTGGAGACACGCTCTATCTCAGGCTGATCGGCTTCCCGGTCGTAGACACGCCGTTAGAGAGGGACCGCGACATGTCGCTCGACGAGATCGGCGCGGTGCTCGAAAAGGTGAAGGCCGCCGTCGAGCGGGTGTTCGCGGGCAAGGAGTTCGACCCCGATCGCGTCTTCGTCGACGATCGCCCCGACCCGCCGGAGGAGCTGGAGGCGTGGACGATGGTCACGCAGTTCGTACACCACGGCAGCGACCACCGGGCGCACATCGGCACGATCCTCGGCGCTCATGGGCTCGACGCCCCCGGCATCGACGTGTGGGCGTACGGCGGGGAGATCGGCGCGATCCGGGAGAAACGCTAGGGTCCGGGCGGATCAGGCGATCGCCGCGGGCTCCACGTCGCGCAGGGCGGGGATGATCTTCTCGCCGTAGATCTGGAGCTGCTCTTCCTCGTCGCGGTTCATCAGGTAGAGATTGAATTGCCGCACGCCGACCTTCGCGAGCTCACGCAGCTTGGCGATGTGCGCGTTCGCGTCTCCCACGACGCAGAAGCGCTCGACCGACTCGTCGTCCACGAACGCGGCGTTCGTCGAGCCGACCTCGGCGTGGTGCTGGTAGTCGTAGCCGGGCCGGTTCTTCACGTACGCCGTGAGGTCCTTCGGCAGGCCCGCCTCGCCGTAGCGGCGCACCAGGTCGACGACGTGGTTGGACACCAGGGCAGGGAACCAGCGGACGCGCTCGAGCGCGGCTTCGCGCGGCCCGACATACGCGGCGGCAGCGGCCATCACCGCGATCTCATTCGGGTCGCGTCCGACCTTGCGCGCACCGTCGCGCAGGAGGCCGACGCACCAGCCCACCAGGCTCGGATCCGCGAGCTGGATGATCGCGCCATCGGCGACCCGCGCGGTGAGCTCGAGCGCTTTCGGGCCGTAGCCCGCGATCCACACCGGCAATCGGTAGGGAGCCGCCCACTCGAGGCGGATCGTCGCGCCCTCATAGGTCGCGGCGCCGCCCTCGACGAGCTGCTTGATCACCCGCGTCGCCTCTTCCAGCACGGCGAGCGTGGTCGGCGGCTTCCCCAGGACACGGCGCGCGGAGTCCCCGCGTCCGATGCCGAGGTCGAACCGTCCGCCGGACAAGATCTGCAGCGTGGCGAGGGTGCTTGCCGTGACCGACGGCTCGCGCGTCGCGGGGTTCGTCACGCAGGTGCCCAGGCGGAGCTTCGTCGTCGCCTGTGCCATGAGCGTGAGCGGAACGTACGGCTCCTTCCAGAGCACGTGGCTGTCGAAGATCCAGCCATAGCTGAAGCCGCATTGCTCCGCGAGCCGCGCGAGCGATCCGGCGCGCTCGAGCGAGACGTCAGGCTTCAGCGTGAAGCCGAATTCCATGAGACGCGGAATGGTAGACCGCGCCGCGAGGCGTTAGGTCGGCGTGTCGCCGGCACTCCACTGGACGGTGCGCTCGATGACGACCCGGACGACGGGGCGACCGTCGAGGCTCCCACCGCGGTATTGCGCGTACTTCGCGGCGAGCGCGACCGCCGCGGTGTCGCGCTCGCCGCCGGTCTCGAGGATCGTCGCGACGCCCTAGATCAGGACCCACGCGAGCTCCGACCAGTCGTCGTCGTCGTACTTATCCACGACGATGGAAACGCGGCCGTTCGTTTCGATGTTCCTGACCCGGCGCAGCATGTGCCAGTTGTCCTCCCGCTTCGGCTTCCGATCGAGCGGGAAGTACAGGCGGTCGTCGCGTGCGACGAACACGATCGGGACCACGTGTGGTCGTGCGTACTGGTCGGCCGTCGCGAGGTGCGCGACCCGCGCATGGTCCACCAGGTCGAGCGATGCGGGGCTGAGGTCGATCACCGACGCAGCCGCGGCAGGATGTCGCGCGCGTACAGGCGCATGGCGCGCTCCTGGTCCTGCCCCGGGAAATGGAAAACGAGGTGCGTGAAGCCCCACCCGACGTATTCGTGGATCTTCGCGACATGCTCGTCGGGGTCCGTGGACACGATGAACCGCGTGTGCGCCTTCGACTCCGCCGCCTTCGCGCGGCGCTCCATCTCGCGCGGGTCCTCCACCCCGGCCTTGTCCTCGGCCGGAAGCGCGAGCGCGGCCCACTCCTTCGTTTCGTTCATCGCGCGTTCGCGGTCGGAGTCATAGGACACCTTCATCTCGACGGTCTTCTCGATCGTCGTTGGATCGCGACCGGCATCGTGCGCGCCTTTCTCCAGTGCTGGGAGCAGCACGTCGCGATAGAGCTCCGCGCCCTTGCCCGACGTGCAGATGAAGCCGTCGGCTTCCTTTCCCGCGAACTCGGCGACCTGGGGACCCGCACCCGCGACGTACAGCGGCACGCCGCCCGGCGGCTTGTCGAAGATCTTCGCCTCGCGCGTTTTGAAGTACTTGCCATCGAAGGTGACGTAGTCCTCGGTCCAGAGCTTCTTCATCAGTCGGACGGCCTCGCGCAGCCGCCGCACGCGCTCGCCCGGCTCGGGCCATTCCGCCGCGGTGACCGGCGTCTCGTTCATCGACTCGCCTGACCCGACGCCGAGGAAGAAGCGCTTGGGAAAGAGGAGCTCCAAGGTGGCTGAGGCCTGGGCCACGATGGCGGGGTGGTAGCGGAACGTCGGCGTCACGACGCTCGTCCCCATACGGATCCGCGTCGTGCTCGCCCCGAGCGCTCCGAGCCAGGCGAAGGAGAAGGGCGCGTGTCCACCGGTGTCGCGCCAGGGGTGGAAATGATCGCTCACCACGGCGCTGTCGAACCCGAGCTCCTCGGCCAGGACGCCGAAGCGGAGGAGCTCGCGCGGGCCGAACTGCTCGGCCGAGGCTTTCCAGCCGAGTGTCAACATGGAGCCATCGTACGTTCATTGACCGTCACGGCGGTCGACGGCCTCCCCGAGATCCATCCCGGCGACGACCTTGCCGCCCTTATCAGCGGCGCGGTCACGGCGCAGGGTGACACGCTGCGCGACGGCGACATCCTCGCCGTGGCGCAGAAGGTCGTGTCGAAGAGCGAGGGGCGCATCGTGCATCGGGCGCATGTCATGCCGGGCGAGCGCGCGCGCGAAATGGCCGCCGAGTCGGGCAAGGACGCGCGCCAGATCGAGGTCGTGCTCTCGGAGAGCGCGAAGATC
>JBGPKU010000004.1:0-94426 GCA_041486085.1 Candidatus Limnocylindria bacterium
CGACGAGGTCGTGTGGGTCGGTCAGCGGAGCGCGATCCCGAAGACGCCTCAGGGCGAACGCTCCGAGGTCATTCCATCACCCGGCTCCTTCGTGATGCCGGGGATGATCAACTGCCACTGCCATCTCACGCTCGACGGCGAGGCGAACTTCGGTGCCGAGGTCCGTCAGTCGGATGCGCTCGCGACGCTCAAGGCCTTTCGCAACGCGCGCGCCGCATTCCGCGCGGGTGTCACCACGGTGCGCGACCTCAGCGCGAACGGCACGATGGTCATCGAGCTCGGCCGCGCGATCGAGCGTGGCGCCGTGGAGGGCCCCCGGATCGTCGCGGCGGGACGCGGCATCACCAACACCGGCGGTCATGGGGCCGAAGTGGGCCGCGTCGCTGACGGACCGGACGAGGTCCGCCGCGCGACGCGCGAGCAGATCGCCGCCGGCTGCGGCGTCATCAAGTTCTTCTCCACCGGCGGCGTGCTCGGCGAGGGCGCCGGACCGAACCTGTCGCAGTACACGCTCGAGGAGACACGCGCCGCGGTCGAGGAGGCGCACAAGGCCGGCATCAAGATCACGACGCACGCGCATGGCGCGGAGGGCATGCGCATCGCGGCCCAGGCGGGCATCGACTCGATCGAGCACTGCACGCTGCTCGACCGGAAGACGATCCGGATCATCAAAGAGAACGACGTCGCTCTCGTGCCGACGTTCACCGCGCTCCACGCGATCATCGACAACGCCGCGAAGGTGCCTGAGCGCGTGATGGCGCGAGCGCGCGAGGTCGCTGCGAAGCATCACGAGGGGGTGCGCGCGGCACACAAGGCCGGGGTGCGGATCGCCACCGGCACCGATGCCGGGACGCCGTTCAACCGGCATGAGCGGTTCGCCCTGGAGCTGCGCTACCTGAACGAGACCGGGCTGTCGCGCGAGGAAGCCCTCGTCGCGGCCACGAGCCGCGCGGCGGACGTGATCGGATGGCCGAAGGCCGGCCGCATCGCCGCAGGATCGTGGGCCGACCTCGTGTTCGTCAGCGGCGATCCGACGCGCGATCTCGAGGTGTTGCTGTCGCCCAAGGCCGTCTGGGTCCGCGGCACGCTCGCGCCGTAGTCGTCGCAGCGCCTCGGCCGACTCCTCGACCCCTGATCTCGCGCTCGCGGGCGCGTTCGGGCGGCGCGCGGCCGGCCTAGGCGGTCTGCGACGCGAAGCGCTGGTGCGCCGAGTCCAGCTCGCGGCGGAGCGAGCCCGCGTCCGTCAGCGGCGCGCTGCAGGACGTGCCAATGCAGACATAAGCGGCGGCGCGGTCGGCTGGAAAGCCACGTTCGGCGATGGCCGCGGGATCAACGTTCGGGTCGAGGCGCCGCTGGACCACGTCGGGATCGCGCGCGGATCGTGCCGCGCGCCACAGGGTCTCGGCCTGCGGATCGCCCATGCGGCCGACAACGATCACGGACACCGGCTCGCGGATCGCGCGGGCGACGGCGTTGGCGTACGAGGCCGCGAATTGGCCCCAGGCGCGATATTCGCCGACGAACGAGCGCAGGGTCCGATGCGCGAGCTCGCGCCAGGCGTCGTCGCCGGTCAGCAGGGCCAGGCCCAAGAGCGCATCCGCGGCGGTCGCGTTGTCCTCGATCGGCCGTTCGCGACGCGCGAGCCTGCCCGGCTGATCGCTGGACGGTGTGTCGTAGAAGCCGCCGCGTTCGCGGTCCGCGAGCCTCTCGCGCATCGCTTCTGCCTGCGCGATGGCGCCGGCGACGTCACCGACGGCGACCTGGAGCGAAAGATGTGCCGCGGCGTCGCCGAGCAGATCGGGCAGCTGCGGCCCGCCGGCGGCGTCGTACCGGCAGAGCGCGCCCGCCCCATCACGCAACCGCCGGCCGATCGCGGCGGCGGCCTCGACGCCTCTCGCGCGGATCGCTTTGTCGTCCAGGACCTCGCCGGCGCGCAGGTACGCGGCCGCGGCGAGGGCATTCCACGACCTGTACAGCGTGCGGTCGACGAACGGTGCGTCGTGCTTCGCGCGCTCGTCCGCGTCGAGGGTGAAGTAGTGCTCGTCGGCATCCTGCGAGCCGCCCCAGAGACCGGTCTCCGGCTGGAAGAGCACGGCATCCATCCAGCGGATCATGTCGCGCAGCACGCGGTCGTAGCCCGCGTCCGGGAAGACCGCGTGCGCCTCGGCATACACGGCCAGAAGCTCGGCGTTGTCCTCGAGCATCTTCTCGTAGTGCGGGATGGTCCAGTCTCGCAGCGTCGCGTAGCGAAAGAATCCGCCCTCGACGTGGTCGTACATGCCGCGCGATGACATGGCGTCCAGTGTTGTGCGCAGCATCGTCTCGAGCTCGGGCGCCTCGTACCGGCGATATTCGTCGAGGAGGAAGCGCACGACCTTGGTCTGCGGGAACTTCGGCTCGCGCCCGAACCCGCCCTGCTCGATGTCGTATTGCCCGCGGATGTGCGCGCCGACGAGGTCCACGATCTCCTTCGAGAGATCACCCGGCTTGGGTGCGCGCGCCGCGTCCTCCTGGGCCTTCGCGTCGGCGATTCGGACGAGGATGTCCTCGCGCTTGGTGCGCCACAACTCGGACACCGCGTGCAGTGTTTGGAACATGTTCTCCGGCGGGATGTACGTGCCGCCGTGGATGATCTCGCCGTCGGGCGTGAGGAACACGGTCGTCGGCCAGCCACCCATGTTGTAGCGGCGGTTCACGTCGGGGCGCTCATCGTTGTCCACCCGTATCGCGACGTACTGCTCGTTGATCACGGAGATGATGTCCTCGGCGCTGTAGCTGGTCTCGTCCATGACGTGGCACCAGTGACACCACACCGCGCTGATGGCGAGCAGCACCGGGACGTTCCGCTCCCGCGCCTCGGCGAACGCCGCCTCGCTCCAGTCACGCCAGCTGATCTCGTGCGCGCGGTTCGGACGCGGCGAGAAGCGGAAGCGGCTCATCTCTCTGCCGGGATCTCGCTCAATCTCGCGGCTGCGCCGCGAGAGGGTTCAGGACTGGCGGTCTTCGCTCGTCGCGGCAGAGCTCCTCGCTCAGTCATGAATCTCATCCAGCTCGATCTTGTTACCGAACGGATCGAACACGTAGCAGCGACGCCAGCCCGGTATCGGTGTGGCCTCCTCGAAGTGCGCGCCGCGCGCCGACAGAGCCGCGCGCATCGCGTCGAGGTCGTCGATCTGGAGAGCGAAGTGGCGACGGGCGTTCAGAGCGAGGTCGGATTGGGCCGAGAGGTGCACCTGGCCGGCGCCGGCCGCGAACCAAAGGCCATCCCGGTCAGCGAGGCTGGCTGGCCGCTGGATTTCGGCCAAACCCAGGGCTTTTCCGTAGAAGTCGCGGGCTCTGGCTTCCTCGCCGGGCGGGTAGAAGACCTGCGCGTGATGCAGCGAAATGGGCACGAAATCGAGTGTAGGTGGGCTACAATTTCAGTCAGACCACTCGCGATGAAAGAGGTGCCACGTGGCGATCGAGCAACAGGAGACCGGTACCGGGATCGACCAGCCGGTCGTCTCGATGACGTCGCGGGCCGCCGACAAGCTCAAGGAGATCGTCACCAAGCAGGGTCGCGACGACCTTGCCCTGCGGGTGTATGTCACACCGGGCGGATGCTCCGGGTTCTCGTACGGCATGACATTCGCGGAGGGCCGCGAGGAGGACGACACCCTGATCGAACAGGATGGCGTCCGCATCGTCGTCGACCCGATGAGCGCGATGTACATCAAGGGCTCCGAGATCGACTTCGTCGACGCGCTCATGGGCGGCGGGTTCGCGCTCCGCAACCCGAACGCCGTCTCGAGCTGCGGCTGCGGGCAGTCCTTCAAGACCGCCGACCAGTCCGGCACCGCAAAGGCCTGCTCGCACTAGGCGAGCGTCCGAGGCACTAAGGAAGAGGACGGCGCAAGCCGTCCTCTTCTTCTTCCCCGGAACTCTCCGCGCTTCAGCGTGCCGGCTCGAACTCCTCGTCCTCCACGTCGGCCACTTCGTCTGCCGTGAGTGCGTGGACCGGCGGCGAGAAGAAGCGTTGCGCGATGGCCGTCGGCACGACGGCGGACAGGATCACGACCGTCACGAGCACCGAGAACTGCGTCCGGTCGATGATCCCGGCATTCAGACCGTAGAGCGAGGCGATCGTTCCAAAGGTCAGACCTGTGCTCATCAGCAAGGTCGTGTACGTGGCGTGCGGACGCAGGTAACGGAGCGCGACCGGCATGACACCGACGAACTTGAGCCCGAGCTTGACGAAGATGAAGCCCGCCATTAGCGGCACCGCGGCGGAAAGAGCGGCGAGACTCACGTTCATCCCGCCCCTGAGGAAGAAGAATGGGGTGAGGAACGAGAACGCGACCACGCGGAAGCGCCGTTTCTGCTCCGGATGTTGATCGAACACGCGCGATAGAGCGAGCCCGAGAAGGAACGCGGGCAGGACGGCGTGGCTCTTCGCCAGGTCGGCTGTCCACATGAAGAGCAGAAGCACGAAGAACGCGCCGCGGATCTCCGGCTCGATCACGCGGTCTCCGTACCGCGCGAAAAAGGGGCGCTGCAGCACGAGCATCGCGACGATCGCCGCGACCGCGACGGCTGCGAATAGGAGCAGGTACGGACTCGGCTGGATGAAGAGCAGCGAGAGGGCCAGCGCGGTGCCGAGGTCCGTGACGAAAGTGGCAGCCATGATGATCTTGCCGAGCTCCGTCCTCACAAGACCCGTCTCCACGAGGACCGCGTACACGACGGCAAGAGAGGTCGTCGACAGTGCGATCCCCGCGATCTCCGCCTGGCGCAGATCCCAGCCGGCGACGTAGAAAGCGAACAGGCCGGCGCCGATGAAGGGCAGGAGGAAGGACACCCCGCCGATCAGGATCGACTCCTTCGCCTTTGCCCGGATGATCGCGGGATCGACCTCGGCGCCGGCGAGGAACGTCAGGACGATCCCGGCGAACGACGCGACGAAGTCCATCCACGCGGGGCTGGCCATGCCGAACACGTTGCCGGCGATGACCCCGGCGGCGATCTCGATGATCGCGACCGACAGCGCGAGCTCGATGCTGACCATCGAGGCGATGAGGACGAGCAGCGCGAGGACAGTGGCGACGAGCAGCGGATCCATGCGTACCTCCACCGGTCTGTTCGATCGGTAGAGGTCATCAGCCACCCGAAGGGCAGCGGTTGAAGGCGGACCTCATCGCCCGGAGGACGATGCTAATCGAGACGGCGGAGCCGCATCCTTAGCCGCCGGGCGACTCCGGCACCAGGCCGATGTCGCCGTCAAGAAGGATCGCCTCCTCGCCGGGCTCATCGGTGATGTCCCATCGGCGGTAGAAATCGCGCGCTCCGTCGCGGGTCTCCCAAATGGCCACCGCGTAGAAGGCATGTCCGTCGGGTGCGAACCAGGCGCGGTGGAAGCGGCAGCCTCTGGCGCGGGCGTCCGCGCGCATCTCGTCGGTGATGAGGCGAACGCGCCTGTCGTAGAGATCGCGCGCGGTCTGGCCATCGACGGTCGGGCACGGGACGCGGAACAGCATCGAAATCACGCCGGCCTCCTCTTTTCGGTCGGGAGGATTTTCGATGTCGTACCATCACCCGTACGCGTATGGCGGACAGTACGGGGAGCCTCAGGCCGGTGCCGGCGATCGACAAGGCGGCGCGCGTGCTGCGCGCGCTCGCCGACGGCGGTCGCCCGCAGGGCATCAGCGAGCTCGCGCGGGCGCTCAACGTATCGAAGGGCACGCTGCGCGACGTGCTCCTGACGCTCGATGCCTACGGGCTCGTGGTGCGCGATCCGGATACGCGCTTCCGCCTCGGGCCCGAGCTGCGCAGCCTGGCCGATGCAAGCACGCCAGACCTCCGGGCGCTGGCGCAGCCCTATCTCGTCTCGCTCATGGAGACGTTCGGTGAGACCTCGATCCTCGGCGTCGTGCACGACGGCAAGCTCGAGATCGCGGCGCGGGCCGAGCCCGACACGGACCTCCATATGACCGCACCCCTCGGCCGGCGGCTGCCCCTCGACAAGGGCGCGCACGGCAAGGTCATGAAGAAGGGCGACGCGATCGGGTATGACGACGAGGAGCTCTTCGCGGGCGTCAGGGCGGCGGCCGCCCCCATTGTCGACGCGCGGGGTCGGAAGGTCGCGTTCGTCATGATCGTCGGGTTCAAGCAGCGCGTGGACCTGCGCACCCTGCGCAAGATCGGCGAGCGCTGCGCGAGCGCCGCCGACGCGCTCTCGCGGCGCATCGGCGGCGCCGTGAAGGTTCGGGAGACGGTATGACCAAGGCGATGCTCACCCTGCGCGTCAACGGTGAGACCCACACCGTCGCCGCCGAACCGCATCACACGCTGCTCGAGGTGCTGCGCGAGGAGCTCGGACTCACCGGGACGAAGCATGGCTGCGAGCTCGGCGAGTGCGGCACGTGCACGGTCCTCGTCGATGGAGTCCCGATCCTCTCGTGCCTCACGCTGCCGCAACAGCTCGGGGCGGCCGAGATCCTCACGGTCGAAGGTCTGGCGACCGGGTCGGAGCTGCATCCGCTCCAGACCGCGTTCGCCGAGGAGGGCGCGGCGCAGTGCGGGTACTGCACGCCGGGGATGCTGCTCACGGCGAAAGCGCTGCTCGAGAACAACAAGGCGCCGACGCGCCATGAGATCGCGCAGGCGATCAGCGGCAACCTCTGCCGCTGCACCGGCTACACGGCGATCTACGAGGCTGTGGAACGAGTAGTACGAGCGACGAGCGGTTCACCTGCGAGGAGCGAGTTCGACGAGCGGAGTCGAGGCGGCGAGGCGCCAGCCGGCGAAGCCGGGCTCAGCCGAGCGCGAAGAGCATGAGCGAGCTCAGCATCCTCGGGCGGCGGCTTCCGAAGGTGAACGCGTGGGCGCACCTCACCGGAAGCGCGCGCTACGCCGACGACATCCATCTGCCGCGCATGCTCTACGGACGCCTGCTCCGCTCTACGCGGCCGCACGCGCGCATCCTGCGCGTCGACACCTCACGCGCGCTCGCGCACCCCGGCGTCGTCGCCATCGTGACCGGTGAGGACATGCCAGAGAAGATGGGCATCATGCCCTCGACGCAGGACGAGACGGCGCTCGCGCTCGACAAGGTGCGGTATGTCGGCGAGCCGGTGGCCGCCGTCGCCGCCCTCGACGAGGACGCCGCTTTCGACGCGCTCTCGCTCATCGACGTCGAGTACGAGGATCTCGAGCCGATCTTCACGATCGAGGAGGCCCTGCAGCGGGAGGATGTGAAGATCCACGATGAGGCCAAGCGCGCCAACGTCTTCAAGGAGGTGCACCTCTCCTTCGGCGATCTCGCCGCCGGATTCACCGCGGCTGACCACGTGCGCGAGGACTGGTTCTTCTTCGAAGGCAACACCCACGCGCCCCTCGAGTCGCACTCGTGCGTCGCGTTCTTCGACGCGGACGGGAAGCTCACGCTCTGGACGAGCACCCAGGTGCCCCACTACGTCCACCGCGAGCTCGAGAAGGTGCTCGGGCTTCCGCGCAGCCAGATCCGGGTGATCGCGACTCCGAACGGGGGCGCATTTGGCGGGAAGTCCGACCCGTTCGGCCACGAGTTCGCGGCGTCGCTGCTGTCGATGCGCACGCGGCGGCCCGTGAAGATCACGCTCGACCGCGAGGAGGTCTTCTACGCGCACCGCGGGCGGCATCCGGTGAAGATGCGAATCAAAACGGGCGTAAAGAAAGACGGCGAGATCACGGCCGTCGAGTTCCAGAGCTATCTCGACGGCGGGGCGTACGCCTCGTACGGCATCGCGACCACGTACTACACCGGCGCGCTGCTGACGGTCACGTACCGGGTGCCGGCCTACAAGTTCGACGGCGTTCGCGTGTACACGAACAAACCCCCGTGCGGCCCGAAGCGCGGGCACGGGACGACCCAGCCGCGCTTCGCGTTCGAGTGCCAGCTCGACAAGATCGCCACGGACCTCGGGTTCGACCCGATCGAGTACCGCCTCCGCATCCTGCAGCCCGCGAACAGCCGGACGGTGAACGAGCTGCGCGTCACGTCGATGGGCCTTGGGGAATGCCTGACCGCGGTCCGCAGCGCCACCGGCTGGGAGCGCAAGAAGGCCGGGCTGCCCAAAGGAAAGGGCATCGGCGTCGCCGGAAGCGCCTACATCTCCGGCGCGGGCCTGCCGATCTACTGGAACGAGATGCCCCACTCCGGCGCCGAGATCCGGATCGACCGCGGCGGCGGCGTGACGGTGATGTGCGGCACGAGCGAGATTGGCCAGGGCTCCGACAACATGCTCGCCGCGATCACCGCGGAGACGCTCGGGATCCTGCCGGAGGACGTCCACGTCGTGTCGGGCGACACGAGCCTCACGCCGGTGGATCTCGGCTCGTATTCGAGCCGCGTCACGATGATGGCCGGCAACGCGACCAGGAACGCGGGGCTGAAGCTCCGCGCGCAGCTCTTCGAGATCGCGTCGACCAAGCTCGATGTCCCGGCCGAGCGCCTGGCCGCCGCGTACCGGAAGATCTACGACCTCAAGGATCCGAGCACCTCGATGAGCTTCATCGAGGCCGCCAATCTGGCCGAGGCCAAGTTCGGCACGCTGGTCGCGGCTGGGTCGTACCGGCCGCCGGCCGGCATCGGCGGCAGCTACAAGGGCGCCGGGGTCGGGCCATCGCCCGCCTACTCGTACCAGGCCGCGGTCGCCGAGGTCACCGTCGACCTCGACACCGGGCAGCTCACCGTCGACAAGATCACCACAGCCCACGACTGCGGCCGCGCCCTGAACCCCGCGAACGCCGAGGGGCAGGTCGAGGGATCGGCCTACATGGGCTACGGCGAGATCGCGGTGGAGGAGCAGGTCTTCCGCGGCGGACTGCACAAGAAGCCGAGCCTCCTCGACTACAAGCTGCCCACGAGCCTCGACACGCCGGAGCTCGAGGCCATCCTCGTCGAATCCATCGACAGCGAGGGCCCCTACGGCGCGAAGGAAGCCGGTGAGGGGCCGTTGAACCCGGTGATCCCGGCGATCGCGAACGCGGTGTACGACGCCATCGGCGTTCGCTTTGACGAGACGCCGATCACCGCGGAGAAGATCCTTGACGCTCTCGGCAAGCGCGACAACCGCGGTGTGTTGAAGGACCGCATCGGCCCAGATGGCTTGTCAGACGCACGGTCTGGCGCCAAAGCCGCAATGAGACGACTGAAAGCGTCGACGGACACGCGCGACGCGCGAGAGCGAAAGAAGACCGAGGCTCCGGCGGAATAGATGCTGCGCCTTCCGAAGTTCCACTACGTCGCACCGCCCACGCTCGCCGATGCGATCCGCGTGCGCACCGAGCATCTCGAGACGTCGATGTACGTCGCGGGCGGCACCGACGTCTACCCCAAGATGAAGCGCCGGCAGTTCCAGCCCGAGGTGGTCATCTCGCTCGGACGCGTGGTCGGCGGCGAGATACGCGACGGCACGCTCGCTGCGCTCGCCGAACAGGGGCCCCTACCCCTGGGCCTGCGCGTCGGCGCCGGTGCCACGCTCACCGCGGTCGCCGCCCATCCGAAGGTCCGCGACGCCTATCGCGCGCTCAGCGAGGCCGCCGCCCTCGTGTCGACGCCACAGTTGCGCAACATGGGCACCATCGGCGGCAACGTGTGTCTCGACACGCGCTGCAACTGGTACGACCAATCCCTCTTCTGGCGCACCGCCGAAGGCTTCTGCATGAAGACGCACGCCGAGGTGGTGTGCCGCGTGGCTCCGTCGAGCGCGCGCTGTCTCGCGGTGGCGAGCGCCGACACCGTGCCCGCGCTCATCGCACTCGGCGCGACCATCCATGTCGTGGGACCGGGCGGCGAGCGCGACGTGGATCTCGCGGAGTGCTATCGCGAGGATGGCATCCGCTACCTGACGCTGGCGCCCGCAGAGGTCGTGACCGAGATCCGCCTCCCGCCGAGCGACGGCTGGCGAAGCACGTATCTGAAACAGCGAGATCGCAATGCGTTCGACTTCCCCATCGCCGGGGTCGCCGCGGCGGTGAAGTGGGGCGGCGGCGTGGTCGTCGACGCGCGCGTCGCCATCACCGCGCTCGGATCACGTCCGGTGGCGGTCGACGCGAGCGCGCTTCGCGGCACGAAGCTCGACGACGACGCGATCACCGCCGTGGCCGACGCGACGCACAAGGCCGCCCGACCGATGGACAACACCTCGGGCACGATCAGCCAGCGCAAGCGCGCCGCGCGCGTGTTCGCCGAGCGCGCGCTCCGGTCGCTCAGGGATGCGTGAGCCTCTTCGCTCCATCGCGATCGTGACGGCCGCCGGATCCGCCGAGAGGTTCGGCGGACGAAAGCTGCTCACGAGGATCGACGGCGACCCGCTCCTCGATCACACCATCGGCGCGCTCCTCGACGGCGGCGTGAGCGAGGTCATCGTCGTCGTCGGTACGGCTGCGCGCTCCGAGCTCGAGCGCGACGTCAACGCGATGAACGACGCGCGCGTGCGACCGGTCGAGAATCCGGACCCGTCCAGAGGCATGTTCTCGTCGATCCAGGAAGGCGTGCGGACCGCCAGCGGAGACGTGCTCCTCGTGCTGCCGGGCGACATGCCCTTCGTGAAGGCGGCGACGGTCCGCCGTGTCATCGACGAATGGGCCAAGCGACGCGGGATCGTCTCCCCGCGACACAACGGCAAGCGCGGGCATCCGGTGGCCCTGCCGCTCGAGCTCAGAGACGAGATCCTCGCGACGAGCCCGACGTCGAACCTGCACGAGGTGATCAGGAAGCACCTCGACCTGCGCACCGACCTCGACGTCGACGATCCCGGCGTGAACCGCGACGTCGATCGCCCGGAGGACCTCGCGGGCTAGGGCGCGGTGACGAACCCCGCCGCGCGCGACAGCGTGTCGGCCATGTCGGCCGGGTGTTCGTGGCCAAGCCCAGGACGGACGTCGATGTGCGCGCGCACCCCGTGGCGCGAAAGCAGGTCGAAGAGCTCCTGCGTGCGGGCGTAGCTGGGATCCTGATCGCCGACGACGAGATACACGCGAAGCATCTTTCCCGCGCCACCTTCCACCAGATCGCGGAGCTCATCGCCCCGCGGGATCCACGCGCCAACCAGGATGACGCCGCGCACCTTCACGCGACGGGTGAGGGCGAGCGCGATCGCCTGCAGCCCCCCCATCGAGAAACCCGCGAGCACGATCCGGCCGACGTCGACCTGCGTCGCGCGCTTCACCCGATCGATATGCGCGGTGATCTCCGTGACCACTCGCTCGCGATCGTTCCAGGTGTAGGCCTCGGGCGTCATACCGATCTCGCTCGATTGCGGCACGGCGACGACCCACCGCGCGTCCGCCAGCGTCGACCAGTGCGGCGCGGTCACACGCGCGTTCGCGTTGTTGCCGTGAAGCGCGACCAGCAGCGGATAGCCGAACGCGTCCGGAAGATCGTCCGGCAGGGCGAACATGAGGTGCGGGCGCGCCGCGGCGGCGTCCTCCGCGTAGCGCGCGTCAGCGCGCCTCACGATGTCCTGGAACCGCGGCAGCGGATGAAGGCTCGCAAGGCGAGGGTCCTGCTCGAGCCAGTCGCGCCGGTAGCGGCACCTTTCCTGGAGTGCGCGTTCCAGCGCGTCGAGCGCGTCGGCGACCCGTCCCGCTTCCGCGTATTGAGAAGCCTCGACCAGGCGCGCGAGGCCCAGCTGGAGCGGATTCGCGCGTAGGCGCTCCAACTCCAGCATCGTTCCATTTTCGCAGGCATGGGCCGTTTCCATGCGCGTTGACGGGCGTTCCTGAGCAGGCTAACTTCCGTCCGGGTATCCGGCAGCCAATCGAGCGACAAGGACGACGCCCTTGAGTCACGGGCCCAGCCAGCACGAAGAGCGTTCCGATGGCGCTGCCGACGTCTCGCGGCGCGATCTGCTGCGCACCGCCGCACCCATCGTGGCCTTCATCGCGCTCGAGGCGATCGGCGGTCTGGGGGCCTCCAGCCCGAAGACGCCGCGCGCGACGCAAGTGTCGCAGGGCGTGATCTTCCCCGATCCGACGCTCTGCATCGGCTGCCTCACGTGCGAGGTCATCTGCTCCCAGGTGCACAAGCAGCAGGGGCTCTCCGACGTCCCGCGGATCCGGATCTTCAATGACCCGGTGACGAAAGTGGATCCGGTGATCCAGGCGGCGTACCCGGACCGCGGCCAGTTCCACCAGGAGCCCTGCCTGCAGTGCCCGACCGCCGAGTGCCTCTACGTTTGCCCGGTCGATGCCCTTCAGGTCGAGCCAAAGACTGGCGCGCGCTTCATCAAAGAGGAGACCTGCGTGTCGTGCGGCCGCTGCAACGAGGCCTGCATCTTCCCCGTCTCGAGCGAGGCCACCGCCACGAACCAGCTGACCTTCAATCAGCATTCGCGGATCACCTACGACGCGGACAAGGACACCTTCGCGAAGTGCGACCTGTGCTACTGGCGCGAGGGTGGACCGGCGTGTGTCGAGCGCTGCCCCATCAACATCCGCATTCGGCAGGGCGTCGTGAAGGTCGACGCAGGACGCCTGTGCCTTTCGGCACCTGTCGCGGACAAAGAGACCTGGGGCAAGCTCCGAGCGTTCCAGACGTTCGAGGGCAGCCCGGCGAACGGAAAGGCTTGACGGTCGTGCGCGCCGTCGCGCTGCTCATCGTCCTCGTCGGAGTCGCCGGCGGGACCGCCGCCGGCCTGGCGATCCTCGCGCAGGTGGGAACGACCCAGCCATTCGGCAACGAGCTGTCGGACAACTTCGTCTTCGTCCGGACGATCCCGTTCATCCTCGCGACCGGCGTCGCGTTCGGCCTGCTCGGAGCAGCGCTGGCGCGGAACGCGCATCACACGAAGCACGGCCACGTACGCCGCTTCAGCCGCGCCACGGTGATCGGACACTGGGTGATCACGGTGGGCTTCCTCCTGGCGCTGCCGACCGGCGTCTGGCAGTACCTCGGCGGCATCATCGACGTGAGCGCGCCGGTCCCCCTGTACCTGATCTACCGCGTTCACTACCTGGGCGCCGCGATCATCCTGCTGTCCGTGGCGTACTTCCTCACCTACTGGTGGATGAGCGGCCATCGCGAGCTCCTCGTGCCCAGCGGTCAGTGGCGGCATCACCTCCGCGGCTTCGCCCACGAGCTGCCGCCATCACTCGGTCGGATGGTCGCGCGCATCTTCCGGCTGCACCTCGGCGGCCGAGCAGCGACAGACGGCCAGTTCACGTTCTACGAGACGGCGTTCTCGTTCCCCACGTGGACATTCGGCCTCGGGCTCATCACGGTCACTGGCCTGGTGAAGGCCCTTCGCTACGTCATCGAGGTCCCAGGACCGGTCCTCTGGGGGGCCTCGACATTGCATGTGGCGGCGATGGTGCTGCTGATGTTGAAGGTGCTCGATCACATGCGGTACGTCTTCGCGCGGTGGCCGCTCATGGTGGCCATGACGACGACGTGGGTCACTGATCACTACGCGCGCACGCATTTCCCGGGCTGGCGGCATCGGTCCGATAAGTCGGAGGCCGCGTGAGACGCGTCGTCGCGTTCCTCGGCATCCTGTGGGCAGGGCTCAACCTGATCGTCGGGGCGTTCTTCGTCACCGGATCGTTCACGGCGACGACGGCCGCGAAGGAGGGCATCGCCGCGCAGCTGGCCCTGCTGACCGGCGGCTCGCTGATCGGCATCTTCGGCGCACTGCTCGCGCGGTCATCATGGAACCTGTTCATGCATCGGACCGGTCAATGAGCGCCAACGCCGGCAGGCTGTTGATCGGCCTCCGCATCATCCTGCTCGCGCTGACGCTGGGCTCGTTCACGACGCTCGTCACATCCGCGGCGTCGCCCATCAGGCAGCTGACGGACACGACCGACATGTCGAACCTGCGCCCGACGTGGAGCCCCAACGGGAAGCGCATCGCCTACCAGAGCAACCGTGACGGCACGTTCCACATCTACGTGATGGACGCCGACGGCGCCAACACCAAGCAGATCTCGAGCGGCGGCGACGTGGACGATCGCCACCCCGCGTGGAGCCCGGATGGCAACGCCATCGCCGTCGACTCGGGCGACGCCACGCACCGTGAGATCTGGATCATCGACATCTCCAGCCAGCGCCGCACGCAGGTCACGAAGACCGGCCAGATCGCGACGTTCCCGAGCTGGAGTCCCGACGGCAAGCGGCTCGCGTTCTACGTCTACAACGCCGGCACGATGGACGTCTGGACGGCCGCACGAGATGGCAGCGGCTCCGTCCAAATGACCAAGGAGCTCGCGAGCGAGAAGAACAGCCAGTGCACCTTCGCGTGCCACTCGGTGCGCTGGTCGCCCGACAACACGCGCATCGCATTCTCGGACGGCGATCTCTCGCGCGTGCTGGTGACCTCGGCGGTCCGACCCGGCGAGTCCACCGCCATCTCGCCGGAGGGTGAGCGAAGCCACTTCCCGGTGTTCCTCTCCAACGGGCAGATCCTGTACATCACCGAACATCTCTCGATCGACAAGAGCTGGACCGACCTGTGGCTCCAGCAGCCCGAGTCGACGACCCAGCGAGACCAGCTGGCGCAGGGGATCCTCGCGCAGGGGCCTTTCGAATTCTCGGCTGACGGATCGCAGCTGCTCTTCGCGTCGCCCCGTAGCGGCAACTTCGAGATCTACGCGGTCACGCTCGACGCTGCTGGAATAGCGGCGATGGCCACGAATCCGAACGCGGTGACCATCGTTCGTCCGACAAAGGCGTCCCAGCCGCTCCTACCTGGCCTGTCGCCCGAGGCCTACGTCTTCCTGGGCCTCGGGTTCTTCGCGCTCGTCGCCGAGGTCGCATATCGCGTCCTGCGCCGGCGCCGCCGCGCCTCCGCTTCCTAGCCGTCCTCGTCGCGTTCCCGACCCCGCAGCAGCTCGCGCCTCGAGATCGGTTCACGGCGCTCTCGCTCCTTGCGCTCCTGCTCGGCGAGCCACGCGGCGCGCTTGGGCGAGGAGGCAGCCGGATCCTGTCCGTCGTTCCCCTCGTCGGGTTGCGAGCCCGGTGCCGTCTGCCGTGGCGCGCGCGCCGCGAGGTCGGCGCGCAGGGCGGTGAGCTCGTCGAGGATCAGCCCGAGCTCGCTCGCGTGGAGCTCCTTGAACGCCCGGATCTGCTGTTCGAGGCGCGCGACGCGCGTCTCGAGCTTCGCGCGCTCCGATTCGTCCATCAGAGGATCTCCGTCCCGCGGTGGGTGACTATCTTCGGCGCGCTCGGGTCCCTGCGCTCCGCGGTCATCGGAAACCCGCGGGCGAGCTCCGCCAACAGCTTGTCCGCGGCGACCGCCGCTGTCTGACGCGTCGTCACCATGAGGATCGCGTCGCCGCCCAAGCGCTCGGCACGATCGCGCAGCGCCTGGGATACGACCAGGACGTCGTAGTGGTCAGGCAGCTTCTCGAGCGGCTCGAGCCGCACGCGGATGTTCCAGCCCGCCTTGCGGACCGAGTGCTCGAAACGGCGAAAGATCTGAAGGTCCTCCGCCGGAAGCTCCTCGCGCGAGAACGCGCACACGATCGTGCGGATGACCCTTGGCTCTGGCGCTTCGCTCACGGTTGACCTCACATGTGCGCTTCAGTACCGTCGCCGGAGTCCCGAGAAGAGAGAGGATGGCATGGACGACAAGGCCGCGTTGGAGCTCGCAAAGCTCGCCGCGTTTCGTGCGGGGCAAGTGGCCATCGCTCGCCTGGGCAACCCCGGCTTCCTGAGCTGGCGTGGCCGACGCAACGTCATCGTCGGAAGCGCCCTCGAGGTCCAGGAGGTCATCGAGAGCCTCCTGCTGCAGGAGTGTCCGGGTGACGCGATCCTGTCCGAAGAGGGTCCCGAGGACGACCCCATCCCGGTCGACGCGGACCGGCTCTGGATCGTCGATCCGATCTGCGGCAGCCTGAACTTCGCTCAGGGAATACCGATCTTCGCGGTCTCGATCGCGCTCCGGGTGGCCGGTCAGCTGCGGCTCGGCGTCGTGTACGACCCGATGCGCGACGAGATGTTCGCCGCGCAGGTCGGCGAGCCGGCGACGCTGAACGACGAGCACATCAGCGTCCGAACCACCTCTTTCGGGCCGGAGTTCTGGGATCAGGCGTGGGTCGGCTGCGATCTGCCGCACGATGGACCGCTGCGCGACGAGGCCCTGCGCGTGTACGACCTCACGTCGCGCGAGGTGCTACACCACGTGACGCTCGGCTCGCCGGCCCTGGGCATCTGCTACGTCGCCGCAGGACGACTACACGCGTACTGGAACCTCGAGCTGCGGCCCTGGGATGTCGCCGCGGCCGGCCTGATCGCGCGGCAGGCCGGCGGTCAGATCACCGACGGTGAAGGCGGGTCGTGGATCCATTCGGATGGCGCCTACGTCGTGGCCGACGCGGTGTCCCACCAGTGGGCGCTGAAGATCATCAAGACGGTCAAGCAGCAGGCGCGCGAGCGAATCGCGACCGACGCGCGGTTCGACGAGGACGAGCGAGCTCACCGCGCGCCGGCGGAATGATGAACATACGCTGAGCGCGCGGCGGCTGTGCCGCCGCGAGCGAATCCCAAAGCGAGCGAAGCGAGGCGATGAGCCGCCGGCCGCCCGAAGGGCAGGCCCAGGCGAATGCGAGGAGAAACACAAGAGCGGCGACTTTCGTCGCCGCTCTTGCGTTTCCCGCTTGTTGTTCGACTAGCCTGCTGCGTCGAGCAGCGTGCGCTCGATGAGACCGGCTGCGACGTCGACCTTGTAGGAGTTCAGGCTCATCGGACGGGCCACGGTGCGGATCTGCGCCGCAGCGGCCTTCGCCGTCGCCTTGATGTCCTTGCCCTTGAGGGCGTCCTCGACGACCTTGGCACGGTAGGGCACCGGTGAGACGCCGCCGAGGGTGACGCGGCCGTCCTTCCAGTTGCCGCCGTCCATGGTGAAGGCCACGGCCACGGAGATCAGAGCGAAGTCGTAGACCTGCCGGTCCTTGAGCTTGCTCCAGCCGAACTTCGTTCCCGACGCCGGGGCCGGAATGGTGACGTGGGTCATGAACTCACCGGGCTTGAGGACGTTCTCGCGGAGGACATCCACGCGTGGTCCGGTGAAGTAGTCGTCGAACGCGACCGTCTTGTCGCCATTTGCGCCCGTGATCTTCGCGGAGGCGCCCAGGGCGAGCAGCGCGGTCGACGTGTCGGAGGGGTGGACGATGTAGCAGAGCTCGCCACCGATGATCGCGTGGTAGCGGTTGTCACCGGTAACGGCGTAGCAGAAGTCGCCGCCCTTCTTGTAGCAGTTGAAGTCCTCGCCCCGGAAGAACCAGCAGCGCGGTCGCTGGTTGATGTTCCCTCCGAGCGTGCCGAAGTTGCGGATGAGCGGTGAGGCGACGCTCTGCGCCGCCTGCCCGAGCAGACCGAACTTGTCCTGGACGACCTTGTTGTCGATGACGTCGGTCAGCGTGGTGGCCGCGCCGATCGTGAGCGAGCCGCCGCTCTCGCTGATCCCGACCATGTCCTTGATCGTGGTGATGTCCACCAGCACCTCAGGGATCGCGAGTCCGTTGCCGTGGACCCAGTCCTTCATGAGGCCACCGACGAGATCGCTGCCGCCCGCGACCACGCGGGCATTCTTCGCGGCGTTCGCCTTCAGGAGGTCAACGGCTTCTTTGATCGTGTTCGCGTCGTACAGCTCAAACGCTCTCATCTCATATCCCTCCTTCTAGCTTCCCTTCAGCGCCGCGAGCAGCTTGTCTCGGGTCAGAGGCATGTCGGTGATCCACACACCGACCGCGTTGTAGACCGCGTTGACGATCGCCGGCGCGGCCGGGCCCATCGGGGGCTCGCCCATACCGTGCGCGCCGAATGTTCCGTAGGCCTTCGCCTTCTCGACGATGATCACCTCGGCCAGCGGGGCATCCTTGATGGACAGCGGTCGGTAGTCGAGCAGGTTCGCGTTGAGTGGAAGTCCGGTCGCCTTGTCGACGAGGAGCTCCTCGGTGAGGACCGCGCCGACGGACATGACCACGCCGCCTTCGACCTGCTGCCTGATGGAGAACGGGTTGATCGCCTTGCCGACGTCGTGTGCGGCGACGTACCGCGTGATCTTGACCGTGCCCGTGACGGTGTCGACCTCGACCTCGGCCGCGTGCGCGGCGAGCGCCACCTGCTCCCAGGTGGTCGGCTGAAGGTAGTTCGATACGCCGACGATCGAGGTCGCCTTGAACTGCACGACGTCCGACAGCTTCAGCGTCTGCTTCGGGTCGCTCTTCAGGGAGACGATGCCGTCGACCAGGTCGACGTCGCTCGCTGTCACGCGGGTAGTGACCGGCGGGGTCGCCTTGGTGAAGTTGTCATTGAACTTGCGGGCGCCCCAGTCGAGTACCTGGTTGCGCGCGTCGATCGCGGCCTCGTACATGCCGCGCCCACCGGTGTTGGTCATGCGGCTTCCGTTGGTGCCG
This sequence comes from Candidatus Limnocylindria bacterium, assembly GCA_041486085.1. Lineage (GTDB taxonomy): Bacteria > Chloroflexota > Limnocylindria > P2-11E > P2-11E > CF-39. The sequence continues at coordinate 18,379 of JBGPKU010000004.1, forward strand.
CCGGTGTCGGTGGTGTTGTCGGTATCGATGTACGGCGTGATCGTGATCTGCGAGAGCGGAATGCCAAGCGCCTCCGCCGCGATCATGACCATGTGGGTCCGTTGGCCGGAGCCGATGTCCGTCGTGCCCGACACGGCCTGCACGCTTCCGTCGTTGCTGATCAGGATCTGGCCGGTCGACGGGTTGCTGCCGGCGCCGTGGCTGCAGAGGTGCACGGCCATGCCGACACCGTGATACACGCCGGGCCGGACCAGCTTGGCCTTCGGTGCGTGCCAGACCTTGCTCCAGTTCATCGCGTCACGGACCTGCGTGATGACCTCGCGTGTCCCGACGTTGCTGAACGGCCGCTTGGTGTCCGGGTTGCCGACCTCGTTGAGGTTCGCGAGCCGGAACGCGACCGGATCCATGTTGATCGCGTAGGCGGCCTTGTCCATCGTCGTCTCGAGCGCGAACGTGCCGTTCGGGTGCGAGACGCAGCGGTACGGGCCTGACTTGTAGCTGTTGGTCATGACGTCGATCGCTTCGAGCTTCAGGTTCGGGATCGTGTAGAGGTTCTGCATGTTGACCCACGAGCCGTTGGCAGCGCTGGCGCGCTGCGCGCCGACGTTGGCGATGACCTTGAACTGGCCGAACTGGATCTTGCCGTCCCGGTTCACGCCGAGCTTCATCTCGTCGCGGAACTCGTTGCGGTGCGTCCTGGTGACGAAGTCCTCGTACCGGGTGTAGTTGTTCTTGATCGGGCGACCGGTGACCTTGGAGAGGATCGCGGCGTGCACCTCGGACAGGTCGATGCCGCTTCGGTAGCCATAGCCGGATCCCAGATAGCCCGTCTGGAGCACGCGGACCTTGTTCTGCGGGAGCTTGAGGGCCTGCGAGAGGCCGGAGCGGGTCCCGTGCGCGTGCTGGTTGGTGTAGGTCATGTTGAGCTTGTCGCCGTCCCAGTAGGACAGCGAGTTCGTGATCTCGAGAGCGACGTGCTGCTCCACCGACTTGTGCGCCACGAGGTCGACGGTCACGTCGGCCTTCGCGTTGGTGGGGTCGCCCCGGACCAGGGGCGCCGTGACGGCGATCGTGGTCCCGTCGAGGGTGCTCGTGAACTGCTTCGGCGTCGACGACTTCATGGCCTCCAGCATGTCCGTGACGTGCGGAAGGACCTCGTACTCCACCTTGATCAGGCGCATCGCTTCGTCCGCGATGTGCTCGCTGTCAGCGGCGATCACCGCGATCGGCGCCCCGACCTCGAAGACCTCCTCGCTGAAGATGAATCGTGTGGGCTGGGCGGAGCCGATGAAGACGTCCTTGTACTCCTCCGGAAGGTTCCCGCGGTGAAGGATCTTGGCGACGCCGGGCATCTTCTCGGCAGCGCTGGTGTCGATCGACCTGATCTTCGCGTGCGGGTACTTGCTGCGAAGCGTTCGCATGAAGAGCATGCCCGCGATCCGCAGGTTCTCCGTGTACGTGCCCTGGTTCGTGACGATCCCATAGCCCTGGATCCGGGCGATGTCCGTGCCGAGGATCGTGAACGGGCGGAACGGGGGGAGCTCGGCGGTCGGGGCGCTCTCACGCCCGCCGCCGGGCAGCTTGTGCCCGTACATGGCGACGATCGGTGCGATGGTCTCGGATTGCTCGCCGACCATCTCCTGCCACGCCGGATCCTGCGCGAGGTCGTTCCAGTCGGAGTCGGAGAGGCTGGCCGCGTAGGCGGGATCTTGGACGACGCGTACCGCTTCGATGTGTGCCATTTCTACCCCTCCTACCTGGCCGCGTGGCCGAGATCGGACAAGATGCCCCGCACCTTGGTCTCGTCCAGCTTTGCCGGGTCCCACTTCACGGTGACGCTGCGCTCGCTACCAGTGATGGCAAGGATGCCGTCGCGCTTCTTGAGCTGCTCGGCGAATGGATCGAAGTCCTCGATCGTCCCGAGCGGGCTGGCGAACGTGAACTCCTTCGAGACACCGACGGCGGTCGGCGAGGCGTCCTTGACGCCCGTGGCATTGACCACGATCGGCGACGCGAGGTAGGTCACCTTCTCTCCGCGCATCTCGGCGGCGGCCGTGTTCACGGCCTTGTACATCTTCGCGTACTCACCACAACGGCAGATGTTGCCGGCCAGTCCCTCCTGGATCTGGACGGTGGTCGGCTTGGGGAACGCGGCGAGGAGCGCGACGGTCGACATGATGAAACCGCGCGTGCAGATGCCGCACTGGAATCCACCGTCGAGCCAGAACGCTCGCTGCACCGGATGCAGACCCGCGACGCCGGGGCCCGTTGGCAGGCTCGCGACCGTCGTCACCTTCTGACCGCGGCCGAGGCGCGCGCTCAGGATCGTGCAGCTGTTCATCGGCTTGCCGTCGACATTCACCGCGCATGCGCCGCATTGCGCGCGGTCGCACCCGAGGTTGCTGTTGTTGAGGCCGAGCTGGAAGTTCATCGTCTCCCAGAGGCTCTCTCGATTGTCGACGACGACATCGTGTTTGGTGCCGTCGATGTTCAGCGTCACGCGCCGCGACGTCGCGGCGATCGGACCGGTGACCGCCGTGGTCGTCGCCGGCTTATCGGGATTGACGACCTTGTTGACGACGACCGCTCCGCCGAGGACCGCGCCGGTCGCAGCAGCGCCGGCACCGGCTCCGATGAGAAAGCTGCGTCGCGTGATCGAGAACGATCGTTTCTCTTCCGCTGGTTCGATGCTCGTACCCGTCCCTGGTGAAGTGGCTCCTCCTTGATCGTCTGCCACGGACACACCCCCTCCGGCGCGTTAGCGGAGAGAAATTAGCACCCACGAGAAGGGGGCAGGCCTTTCCGCTGGGTGGCAGGCGACCAGCACCGTTCGAGGGACTGCTGGTCAGACCAGAGCGGCTTCGTGCCAATTTGGGTATCGGGCCCTCAGGGTCGGTCGCGCACCGCGGTGTCCGCCGACAGCTCTGCTCAGATTTCCCGGTTTTCCTCACCGTTTCGGGGTCTCGGGCCTATTCTCAGGCGACATGCGGGAGATCTACCGGCGGATGGCGGAGCTCGAGCGCGAAGGGCGCCGCTTCGCGGTGTGCACCGTCGTGCGCACGGTCGGCAGCACGCCCCAGGTCGTCGGAGCGAAGCTGCTGGTCGACGATCTCGGTCGCCTCTCCGGCACGCTCGGCGGTGGGTGCGTCGAGGGTGACGCTTTCGTCGAAGCCAAGCGGGTCATCGAGACCGGTGATCTCTCGCTTCGGGAGTACGAGCTCACCGAGGACCTGGCCTGGGACACCGGGCTGGTGTGCGGCGGGACGATGTGGATCGCGATCGAGCCGGGCGAGCGCGCGCTGCGTCTTGGCGGCCGCGATCTCCTGGGCGACGTGCTCGCCGCATCGTCGGGCGGCAAGCCGGTCGCGGTCGCGACGCTCTTCAAGCGTCAGGGACGCGAGCTCGAGCCGGAGGGCAAGCTGTTCATCGAGACGGATGGCTCGACGCATGGCAGCCTGGGCGGTCGCGACGTGCAGGCGCGGGCTGCCGCGCTCGACGCCCTGCGCCACGGCACGGCGCGGACCATCGCCCTCGACGAGGAGCACGAGCTCCTGGTGGAGCCGGTTCTCGCGAAGCCGCGCCTCGTCGTCGCGGGAGGGGGCCATGTCGGCCTCGCGCTCGCGAAGATGGCCGCGATGCTCGAGTACGACGTCACGGTCATCGACGATCGGCCTGAGTTCTCCGCGCGGGAGCGATTCGGCCCCGGCATCGACGTGATGAGCATGGACATGGCCGACGCGCTGCGCACGATGCCGATGGGCTGGAACACTTTTGTCGTCATCGCATCCCGCGGCCACAAGCTCGACGCGCACTGCTTGCGCGAGGCAGTGAAACGAGAGGCGCGCTACGTCGGTCTGCTCGGGAGCAAGCGCAAGACGGTGCTCATCGCGAAGATGCTTCGGGCGGAGGGCATCCCCGAAGAGCGGATCCGAGCGGTGCATGCACCCATCGGCCTGGATCTCGGCGGCCGCACGCCATCGGAGATCGCGCTCTCGGTGCTGTCCGAGATGAGCATGGAGCGTCATGGCGGGACCGGTCGCCCGCTTCGGCTCCCGGATGCGACCCTCGATCGGACCGCCGCGAAGGCGTGATCGGAGCCGCGGAGACCACCGTCCGCAGCGACCGGCTCGACCTGCCGCTGCTCGACGGCCGGCTGCTCGACGCTCTGATCGCGCGAGACCGCCAGGCCATCCGCCGGATCGCGCCATACCGCATCCCCGACGCCTTCCCGGACGACGACCAGCGCGACCTGCTGCGCTTCCGGCGCGGACAGCTGACCGCCGATCCCGCTCGCTACCCCTGGTCGGTGCGGGCCATCGTGCTCCGGCAGACGAACGAGATGGTCGGCTTCGTGAACTTCCACGGCGCGCCCGGCGTGAACGACACGAACGTCGATGGCGCGCTCGAGCTCGGCTGGACGGTGTTCCCGGCCGCGCGAAGGAATGGATACGCGACCGAGACCGCTGTCGCGCTGATGGACTGGGCCACACGGGCGCACGGGATCCAGCACTTCATCTCCAGCACGACGCCCGACAACAGGGCTTCGCTGCGGGTCCACGAGAAGCTGGGCTTCGCCCGGACGGGCGAATTCATCGAGGGAGAGGTGATCTTCGAGCTGCGCCGGTAGCTGGCTAGAAGGTGTGGGCGGCGCTGGCGGTGGCGCTGGCGACAGCGACCATGCCGAGGGCGGCAAGCGTCGCGAGGTAGAGCAGCAGCCGTCCGAGTCGCATCACTGTTCAAACGTGAGGCATCGCCCGACGCTACGCGAGTGAGTCATCGGGCAGGAGTCATACGCGCTCCCTAGCAGTTGCTCGCGGCCGGCTCGGCTCCTTCGAGTCCTGGCACTTCGTCCTCGACGTCGGCGACCGAGCGCACGGCGCGTGCCGGCGGCGCGTTCAGACGTTGTTCAGGATCGCGCCGGCGTTGCCGCTGAAGATCCTGTCCTTGTCCGCCTGGGAGATGTCCAGCGACTCGACGCTCGTGACGCTGCGCTCGATCGAGCCGAGCAGATGCGGGTAATCGCTGCCCATGACGAGGTGATCGGCACCGACCTGCCCGAGCGCGAGCCGAAGCGACGGGGACGAGAAGGACACGGTGTCGTAGTACAGGCGTCGCAGGTAGACGCTCGGGAGCTCGTCGATGTTGGCACGGCACTCTGCGAAGTCCCGCCAGCCGTTGTCGAGGCGCTCGAAGAGGTACGGCACCGCACCCCCGAGGTGGCCCAGGATCCAGCGGATTCGCGGCAGCTGCGCGAAGACGCCCGCGTAGCAGAGCCGGGCGACCGCGAGCGTCGTGTCGAACGGGAAGCCGACGATCGGGCCGAGGACGTATTCGGCGAAGTACTCGCCGTTCGGCGGGATCATCGGGTGGATGAAGACGCAGACTGAGCGCCGGTCGCACTCCTCGAAGAACGGCCGGTAGCGCGCATCGGTCAGGGCGCGACCGTTGATGTTCGACAAGACGACGACGCCGTTCAGGCGCAGCTGCCCGAGCGCGCGTTCGAGCTCGCGCAGCGCCGCGTCGGGATCGTCCATCGGGATGGAGGCGAAGCCCCTGAAGCGCTTCGGCTCCTTCGAGATCAGCTCGGCGTACGCGTCGTTCACGAGGCGCGCCACCTCGGCCTGGCGCTCGGGCGGCGCGAAGTACACGTTCGGAGTCGAGAGGCTGAGGACCTCGACGTCGATGCCGACCCGATCCATGTCTTCGATGCGTTTCCGAGCGTCGGTCATCGGCGGAGTGATGCCGAAGAAGCGGGCTCCGCGGAACCGGATGATCGTCTGACCGGTCGGGCTCTGGCCGAACGCGAAGTCGCCGCCGATCTGTTCGATGAGGCGGAAGTAGGCCTGCGGGTAGTAATGCGTGTGGAGGTCCCAGCGGGGCATCGTTCCGGCCAGCCTACCCGCGGTGCCGTCCGTTCGTGCTCAACAGGCGAGGAAGACCGGCCCTCTCCTCCACAGGGAGGAGTCGAAGAGAAGCGACCTAGACAGCGGCAGCGACGTGTGATGATCTGACACGCACCACGGCGACGCCCCGCCGTGCGGGGCCGACACGGAAGGACGCCTCAGGGCCCGCACTGTTGGCGCGTCACGTAGGCTTGCGCGTCCTGCTGGTAGGAGAGCCACATCGTCTTGATGTAGGCGAGCACATCGTTGATCTCCGCGTCGGAGAGCTTGTCCTTGAACGCGAGCATCTTCGGCGCGCCCGGAGGAGCCATCATGTCGCGCATCGCCGCGGTCATCTCGTCGCCGCCATCGCGGATGATCTGCTTCAGTTCGCATTCGGGGTGGTTCCAGGTATGGCCGTTGGAGTTGTGGCGCGGCGGGTAATCCGCCATCCCGCCTCCGCTCGGGCCGCCATGGCAGCTCGCGCAGCTCGCGTAATAGAGCACCTGGCCGCGTAGCTCCCGCGCGCTGAAGCTGGTCCTCGGTCGAGTGTCATCAATCGAGACGGGCGCCGCGAACCAGTTGAGACGCCAGCCGATCACCAGCCCGATCGCCACGATGACGGCAACGCCAGCGACGAACCCGAGGGCCGCGGCGAGACGCTTCGGACGTTGACCCTGCGCGTCCGGCGCATCCATCGACGGGCAATGTAGTACGGGTGCGCCCACTACCATCGGGCTGTGGGCCTGACCGTCTCACGTCGGCGCTTGCTCGTCCTATCAGCCGGCGCGGTCGTCACATCCTGCGCGCCTCGGTTCGACCGCCCGGGCGACGCTCTCGTCCAGCTCTACGCGAGTCCGTCGAAGAACGAGTGGCCTCCGGAGTTCCTCCAGCTGCCGGCTGAGACGCAAGCGATGTATCGGTACGCGGCTGCCAACGAGGCGACGCTGCAGTGGTTCCCCTGTTACTGCGGCTGCGTCGCGGCAGGTCACCGTTCGAACTTCGACTGCTACGTCCGCGAGGTGCTGCCGGACGGACGGATCCGCCTGGACACGATGAGCTTTGGCTGAGACATCTGCACGGGGATCACGCGTGACGTGATCGACATGAAGGTGAAAGGCGTGAGCCTGCTCGCCATCAGGCACGCGATCGACGAGAAGTGGAGCGGGAAGGGTCCCGGGACGAAGACGCGGCTTCCTCCGGAGTAGCGACGCCTCCTGGTCGGTGGCGCTGGTCGCCCCTGAGTCTTTGAAGGGCACGCACGCATCTGACAAGTCGAAGACGACCTAGCGACGGCTCCGTCCGACCACCGAGCGCGCGAGCGCCTCGGGCGCGTTACTTCTTGGGTTCGGGCTTCGAGGTCGAGCTCCCTGAGCAGCACTGACCGCAACAAGCGCCACATGCGCACGCCATGACCCACCTCCACCGGTTGTTGCTCGAACTGTACGAGCCGTACGGCTGGCGGCTGCGTACCATCGCTCCGTGCAGCTCCGCGTTCTCCCGCACGGCGGCGAGCCGATACGGTGCGACGTCAGCGGCTGCTGCGTCTGGACCGCGCGGAGCTCCGTTACCACTGTACGCGTGCGCCTATACGAGGCCAGCCGGGGAGCACTGCCCGCGTGGGCACGCATCGATAGCTTCTGCCGCAACGGACGATGCGTGAACCTCGATCACCTGCGGATGAGCAGGGACGCAGCAGTTGGAACCGGGTCGCCAAGCGTGGCCCAGTGCCGCCGCGGCCACGACCTCACGCCCGAGAACGTCGTCAGGCACCGCGACGGGCGAGTCGCCTACTGCCGCACGTGCCGCAATGAACAGAGGCGCGATCGTTATCGCACGGACGCCGCGTTCGCCCGCGAGGAGATGGCGCGCCAGCGCGCACTGCGGCGCGGTGCTCCGCCACAATCCTAGAACGGCCCAGCTGGTCACTGTCACGTAACGGCGCTCGCAAGCGGCACACAAACGCCGCACTCGGACAGAGACGCCAGGTGCCCACAACGCGAGGATGAGGGGCGCTTGGGATCCGAGGAGAGTTCCCATGGAACGATTGAAGGGGCTCATCGCCTTCTCACATGGAGACCGCGGCCGCGTTCTATACATCAGGAATGACAGAGCTCTTGACGTTCGGCGATCTGCTGTCACGCCACGAGCGCGAGATCTTCGTTTACGCACTGCGCCTCACCGGCGACCGCGACGATGCCGACGACATCTATCAGGAGACGTTCCTCGCGGCCTTCAAAGGCTGGCCGCCGCCGCGGCGCGGCCAGGAGCGTGCCTGGCTCTACCGCATCGCGACGAACAAGGTCATCGACCGGGCGCGGCGCGCGAAGCGCCTGGTCCGCATGGACGATCTGCGCCTCGCTGCACCGGAACGTGACGGCGTGTCGCTGGCCGACCTCGGCGCGGCGGTGAAGGTGCTGCCGGAGGGACAGCGCGCGGCATTCGTGCTGCGCAAGGTGCAGGGGCTCGACTACGCAGACGTGGCGCGCGCGCTCGAGTGCAGTGAGGAGGCCGCGCGGTCGCGCGTGGCCGAAGCGATGAAGAAGGTCCGGGAGGCGATGAAGTGATTGGCGATGGAAAGGGCGGAGCCGCTGCGACGACCGAAGTCCTCATGACCGATGCGCGGGAGCGACTGCTGGTGCGCGCGCGGCGCGACGGGCTCGAGACGGTCGGATACCGCGTCGTCGATTCTCCTCTCGGCCCACTCTGGATCGCGGTCGGTCCCAAGGGTGTGCTGACGATCCACTACGGCGCCGAGCCGTCGCAGGGCGAGCTTGCGCGCATCGTTCGCACCTATGGACCGGGCGTGCTGCCCGACCCGCGCAGGGCCGACCCGGTCGCCCGTGAGCTCGACCAGTACTTCAATGGGAGGCGTCGCGCCTTCGACGTGGCCTTCGACCTCGCGGGGCTGACGGACTTCCAGCGCCGGATCCTCGCAGCGACGGCGCGGGTCCCGTTCGGAGATGTGAGCACCTACGCGAAGGTGGCGGCGAGGGCCGGAAGCGAAAAGGCCTCCCGCGCCGCGGGTCAAGCGCTCGGGGCGAACCCCATTCCGATCGTGGTCCCCTGCCACCGCATCCTGGCAAGCGACGGCACCATGGGCGGGTACTCCGGCGGTCTCGACGCGAAGCGAGTGCTCCTCCGGCTGGAGCGCGGCAGTGTGCCAAAAGCCACTCAGTACCGCTGACTCGCGCACGGTCCATAGTCGCGACGCCTTCGACGTGAGTACGCTGTCTATTCCGGGGGAAGCCGTTCGTCGTACTCGTGAGAACGCAGGAACGGCCAGGGAGGACCAGATGGCGAAGTACGCATTCCTCTTCATCGACGACGGCGTGGATTACCAGGGGAACCCCACGCCCGAACAGCAGGCGGTCTACAACCAGATCTTCAAGTGGTTCGAGACCAACGGAGAGAAGATCGTGGACGGCGGGGCCGAGCTCCAGCCGACGCGCACCGCGACGACGATCCGGAAGCAGGGCGGCAAGGTGACCGTCGTCGACGGACCGTTCATCGAAGCGAAGGAGTCCGTCGGGGGCTTCAGCATTCTCGAGCTGCCGGACAAGGCGGCGGCGATCGCCGTCGCGAAGACCTGGCCCGGCCACGCGATCGAGATCCGGCAGATCGTCGACAACGGGTAGGAGAAGGTAGATGCCGCAGTACATGCTGATGTTCGTCGGCAACGACGACGAGTGGGCCGCGCAGTCCAAGGAGCAGCTGAAGAGCGCGTACGCCGAGATCGGCAGTTGGTGGGACGACCTGTCCAAGCAGGGCGTCATCAAAAAGGGCGGAGAGCTCGCACACCGGAACACCGCGACCACGGTGCGCCGCGTGAGCGGACAGATGAAGGTGAGCGACGGTCCGTTCATCGAGTCGAAGGAGCACGTCGGCGGCTACGCGCTGATCGCCGTCCCGGACCTCGACGCCGCGATCGCCATCGCGAAGAGCTGGCCCGGGAAGTCGACCACCGTCGAGGTCCGGCCGATCGTGGAGCGATAGCCGCGACCACCATCACGAATGACGCGGTGGCGGCGGTCTTCCACCAGGAGGCCGGCCGGCTCACCGCGGCGCTCGTGCGGACCCTCGGCGACTTCGATCTGGCGGAGGAGTGCGTGCAGGACGCGCTCGTCGCCGCGCTCGAGCACTGGCCGCGCGAGGGAGTGCCCGCGAACCCCGGCGCCTGGCTCATGACCGCCGCCCGCCGCAAGGGCATCGACCGTCTACGACGCGAGAAGCGCTATCAGGAGAAGGTCGCGCAATTGGAAAAATCCATCGGACCGCTCGAGGGAGGGCCTGGCGTTCGCCGGGTAGGCGGAGGGGACGCGCAGACATTGCCCGATGAGCGCCTCGAGCTCATCTTCACCTGCTGTCACCCCGCGCTGGCGCGCGAGGCGCAGGTCGCGCTCACGCTGCGCTCGGTCGCGGGCCTGACGACGCCGGAGATCGCCCGCGCCTTCCTCGTGCCCGAATCGACCGTGGCGCAACGCCTCGTCCGCGCGAAACGGAAGATCGTGGACGCCGGCATCCCCTTTCGCGTCCCCGCGAAGGAGGAGCTGGGCGAGCGTCTCGAGGAGGTCCTCGCGGTGCTCTACCTCATGTTCAACGAGGGCTACCTCTCGACCGGGCGGCGCGGCGCGTCGGACCGCGATCTCGCGGCGGAGGCCGAGTGGCTCGCATCGCTCGTGACAGACCTGCTGCCCAACGAGCCCGAGACGCTCGGCCTGCAGGCGCTCATGCGCTTCCATCTCGCGCGAGCCGCATCACGCTTCGACGAGAACGGCGACATCGTGCTCCTCCGTGACCAGGACCGGATGAAGTGGGACCGCGCGAAGATCGATGAGGCCAGAGCGATCGTCGGTCGCTTCCTGCGCGCGGGGCGGGCCGGTCCGTATCAGCTGCAGGCGCTGATCGCGCTTGCGCATGCCGATGCGCCCTCGTGGCGCGAGACGCGCTGGCCCGACATCGTCCGGATGTACGACGCGCTTCTGGCGTTCGGCGATTCGCCGGTCATCCGCCTGAACCGCGCGATCGCGGTGCGTCACGTCGCGGGCGCGAAGATCGCCCTCGCCGAGGTCGATGCCCTCGCCGACGCGCTTGGCTCGTACCACCTGTTCCACGCCACGCGGGCGGAGTTCCTGCGCGAGCTCGGACGGATCCCGGAGTCCTTCGACGCCGATCGCCGCGCGCTCGCGCTCACTGACAACCCGGCCGAACGAGCCCTGCTCGAGCGCCGGCTGGCCGCCGCTCGGGGGCTCGCGGGGCAGTCGGCCTAGGCTTGGTGACGTGGTGAGAGTGCTGCTCCATGGCGCGTGGCGGGGGTTCGCCGGAGGCGCGCGCGAGGTGCGTCTCGAAGCCGTGACGCTGCGAGAGGCCCTCGACGGGCTTGCGGGCGCGCACCCCGCTCTCACGGAGCGCCTGCGCGACGAGCATGGCAAGCTCCGAGCTCACCTCGCCCTCTTCGTGAACGACGAGGACGCGCGGCTCCTCGGCTGGGAGGACGCGACGCTGCGCGACGGCGATGTCCTGCACATCATTCCGGCGCTTTCGGGCGGATCCACTGCGAATTGAACGACTGATCAAGGAGGGGATGCGATGCCGAAGACGGTGAAGCTGCTCGTTGGGACCAAGAAGGGCCTGTTCCAGCTGCAGAGCGATGCGGATCGGAAGAAATGGTCGGTCGACGGACCCTCCTACGCGCCCGCGCCGATCTATCACGCCACGTTCGACCCGCGGGACCGATCGATGTACGCGGCGATCAACCAGAGCTGGGGCGGGTCGCGCATCGAATACAGCCGCGACCTCGGAAAGACCTGGCAGGTCGCGAAGAACCCCGCGTTCCCCGAAGGCTCGGACCGCACGTTCTCTCAGACCTGGCACATCGAGCCGGGCCACGCGAAGACGCCGAATGTGATGTGGGCGGGCGTCGAGCCCGCGGCACTCTTCAAAAGCGAAGATCGCGGCGAGTCCTGGGCGCTCGTAAAAAGCCTCGACGATCAGCCGTCACGCGCGAAGTGGGTGCCCGGTTTCGGCGGCCTCGGCCTCCACTCGATCGCCGTCGATGCGTCTGATCCGAAGTTCATGCAGGTCGGCGTCAGCGTCGGTGGCGTCTACACGTCGAGGGACGGCGGAGCCTCGTGGGAACAGGACAACACGCGGACCGGCGGCGCCCCGGGTGAGCAGGACCGGCCGGACGTCATGTACTGCATCCACAAGCTTCTCGCCCACCCCAAGACCGCCGGCGTGCGCTTCATGAGGGTGCACGAGGAGGTGTACTGGCGCGACCCGGGCGAGACCACGTGGACTTTCCGCACGACGGGTCTGCCGAGCAACTTCGGGTTCTCCGCGGCCATGCACCCGCATGACCCGAAGACCGCATGGGTCATCCCGCTCGATGCCCGGAAGCGCACTGCGCCCGAGCCGGGCATCGGTGTGTACAAGACGACCGATCGCGGCGCGAGCTGGACCCGGCAGGACAAGGGTCTGCCGCACGGCGCACCGCTCGGATCTTTGCGCGACGGCATGGACACCGACAACTTCGACGACGCCGGCGTGTACTTCGGGACGTCCAACGGCGAGGTCTACGCGAGCCGGAACGAGGGAACGTCGTGGGAGCGGATCGCGCAGTACCTGCCATACGTCGTTTCGGTGCACGCGGCGACGCTGGACTAGACGGCGCCGCCCTCGCGGCCGAGGGTCGCGAGGACGAAGAGGAAGGCGAGCATCGGTCGCGCGATGAGCGCGAGGAGCGTGAGCTCCCACGCGGTCATCGTCGCGAGGATGATCGTCGCGGTCGCGAGCATCACCAGCGCGACGTCGACGCCGACGATGAGTGGCGTGACGCGGATCAGGTCGCGCGTGCCTCTGCGCCGGCGCTCGAGAGCCAGCAGATTGACTGCGATGTAGAGGAGCGCGACCGCCCCGACGGCTCGGAGCGCCGACATCTCGGACGCGAGCCAGCTGCTCAGCGGGAACACGAGCAGCGCGAGGAGCACGTTCGCGAAGCCCCACTCCACGATCTGACGCAGGCGAAAGAGGTCGTGCGCCGCCCAGATGCCGGTGCGCCGGAACGCGATGACGAGGCCGGCGAGCGAAGCCAGGCTCATGTTCACGGCGGCGGTCGCGAAAAGGAACCCTGTGTCGGTCTCCACCATCTGAGGCTACGCCGGACCCCAGACACATTGACAGCCGAGCCGGAGGCTATTACGTTTGGCGATATACCGTGAAACGTGATAGCCAGCTCGACCTCGGACGCTTCACCGAACCGGCGCTGCTCATCCTGGTGAGCCTTGCGGACGGCCCGAAGCACGGGTACGCGATGATCGAGGACATCCGGGTGCTCTCCGGCACGACGCTCGGCGCGGGCACGCTGTACGGAGCGCTCGCGCGGCTGGAGCGGCTCGGGCACATCGAGGCGCTCGCGTCGAGCGATCGCCGCGTTCCCTATCGCCTGACGACGCCCGGACGGGCGCTGCTCGAGGCGCACCTGGAGGGCCTGCGCCGGCTCACGACGACCGGGATCCGTAGGCTGGCACGCGCATGAGGATCCTGTTGAAGCTCTACCCGCCAGCTTGGCGCCGCCGCTACGAGGCCGAGCTCGCTGCGTTGCTCGAGGATCAGCGCGCGGGCACGCGCGGCATCCTCGATCTCCTCCGGGGCGCCGCCGACGCTTGGATCATCGGGCCGCGTGGCCCGCTCGGCGGCCTCGGCGTCTGGATCGCAATGGGTCTCTTCCTCGTGTCGACCATCGGAGCGTCGCTCGCCCATCGTCTCGCTGGACCCCTCGTCGAGCCGTTCGAGTCCGTATATCAGGCGATCTACTGGCTCCTGTTCATCGTGTTCATCTGGTGGATCGGCGAGCAGCCCGCCGCGCGGTGCGATCTGAGTCGTTTGATGGGACGGTTCCGCCGCTAGCAATGGCAGGGACCGCAGTCCAGGTCACCGGCCTCGAGAAGCATTACGGCGACGTCCGCGCGGTCGACGGGATCAGCTTCGCTGTCGCCGAAGGCGAGATCTTCGGGCTGCTGGGACACAACGGCGCGGGCAAGACCACGACGATCCGCATGCTCACCGGCCGGGCGCGTCCGACCGCCGGCAGCGCCACCGTGGCCGGATACGACGCGGTCAGCGAGCGCGACCGCATCAAACCGCTGATCAACGCCGTCTTCGAGGACCCCAATCTCTACGAGCGGGCCAGCGGGCGCGACAACCTGCGCCTCTTCGCCGACCTGTACGGCGTCTCGGCCGCGCGCGCCGACGAGCTGCTCGAGACGGTTGGTCTCACGTTCGCCGCGAAGCGCAAGGTGAAGACCTACTCCAGCGGCATGAAGCAGCGGCTGCTGGTCGCGCGCGCGCTCGTGAACCGGCCGCGCGTGCTCTTCATGGACGAGCCGACGCGGGGTCTCGACCCGTCGTCCGCGCGCGAGCTGCGCGCGCTCGTCGCGCGGCTCTCGGATGAGGGCACCACGATCTTCCTCACCACGCATTACATGGAGGAGGCCGACGAGCTCTGCGACCGTGTCGCGTTCCTCAGCCAGGGGCGCATCGTGGCGCTCGACACACCGCGCGAGCTGAAGCTGAAGCACGGTGAGCGCCGCGCGACCGTGCTCCTCCAGGACCGGTCCGAGCACAGCGTCAGGCTCGATGACCCCGCGGACGCCGCGCGGCTCGACGAGTGGATGCGCGCGGGTTTGGTGCTGACGATCCACTCACAGGAAGGGACGCTCGAAGACGTGTTCGTCGCGCTCGCGGGACGCGCGCTGTGATCCGGCCGCGCATCGTCATCACGCTCTTCCGGAAGGACGTCGTCGACGGCCTGCGCGAGTCGCGGGTGCTCGTGTCGCTGTTGACGCCGATCATCCTGGCGGTCCTGTACAACACGATCTTCCCCGACGAGAAGATCTTCGAAGCAAAGGTCGCGTACGCCGGGCCGGAGACGTCCGCGATCGTGCAGACGCTCAAGACGCGAGCCGAGACCGGCCAGTCTGTGAGCCTGAAGCTGCAGCACGTCGCGACCGCGGCGGATGCGCGCCGCCTGGTCGAATCAAAGGACGTCGACGTGGCGTTCGTTCTACCGAACGACGTGGACGACGCCATCAGGGCCGGCCGCTCGCCGGTGATCGCCGTCATCCAACCCCAGATCCCGAACGGATCCGCGAACTTCGTCGAGTCGAGCATCCAGGCCGGCGCGCGCGAGCTCGCGGGTCAGAAACCGCCGGCCGTGCTCACGAGCGAGACGGTGCAGGTCGGCTCGGCCGATCAGGGCGTCATGGGTCAGATGGGGCCGCGCCGGTACTTCGTGCTCGCGACCGTGGTGATGATGCTCGGCATGATCGCGGTCCTCGCGGTGCCCATCATGCTGACCGAAGAGGTCGAGAAGAAGACGCTCGACGCGCTCCTGCTGGTGGGCTCGTACCTCGAGGTCATCGCGGCGAAGGCGCTCGTCGGCCTCGCGTACACCGCGATATCCGTTGCCGTGATGCTCGGGCTCACGCGCCTGCGACCCGAAGACATACCGACCTTCGTCGCCGGTACGGGACTGCTGGCCGTGGCGCTCATCGGCATCGGACTGCTCATCGGCGGCCTGTTCAAGAGCGCGCAGCAGGTCTACAGCTGGTCGAGCGTCATGCTGATCCCGGTGATCGGGCCCGCCTTCGCTGTCGGCCTGCCGATCCCCGGCGCGGCGGATCTCGTCCTCCGGGCGCTGCCGACCAGCCAGGGCATGCGCATCATGGCGAACGGGCTCGCCGGCAAAGCCCTTTTCGCGGACGTGTGGCAGTCGTTCGCGGTGCTGGTGATCTGGGCCGCCGCGATGTACGGCTTGCTCGCGTGGAGGCTCTCTCGGCGAGAATCGTAAGCAATGGACTTCGGACTCGCGCTCGCCACAGCCGCGCTCCCGGCGTTCGCCGCGAGCGCGGTCGAGTTCGTCGAGGCATTGACGATCGTCCTCGCGGTCGGCGTGACGCGTGGCTGGCGGGCTCCCCTCATCGGCACGTTCGCCGCCCTCCTCACACTCGCGGTCATCATCGCGACCCTCGGCGTCGCGATCGTCACCATCGTTCCCGAGCTCCTGCTCAAGGCGATCGTGGGCGCGTTGCTGCTCCTCTTCGGTCTGCGGTGGCTGCGCAAGGCGATCCTGCGCTTTGCGGGCATCGTCGCGATCCACGACGAGGAGCTCATCTACCAACGCGAGCTGGCCGAATTACGTGCACAGGGCCTGCAGCGGACCGAGTTCGACCGGATCGGAGCGATCGTTGCCTATAAAGCGGTGCTGCTCGAGGGCACCGAGGTCGCGTTCATCGTCATCGCGTTCGGCGCCAACGGGGCGCACGCGCTCAACGCGGCCATCGTCGGCGCGATCGCAGCGGGCATCTTCGTCCTTGCGCTCGGCGTCGCACTGCGCCAGCCATTGACGATGATCCCGGAGAACTGGCTGAAATTCGGCGTCGGCGCGATCCTCTCGGCCTTCGGAGTGTTCTGGTTCACCGAGGGTCTCGGCTTCGCTTGGCCCGGCGATGCGCTGTCGCTGCTGGTGTTGTTGGCGATCTTCCTGGGCGTCTCCTTCATCGCGGTGCGCATGCTCCGGTGGATGCTTCCGAGCGGCGCGAACGTCGAAGCGCGCAATGTCTAGTGCGCTTCGCGGGATCTGGGACAACGTGGTCGGGCTCGTGATCGAAGACAGCCAGCTCGCGATCGGCATCGTCGCAGCACTCACGATCACCTGGCTCCTCGGCGCCGCCGTCGAAAGCCTTCACGAGACCGTGGGATGGCTCCTCCTCGCGATGCTCATCCTGGTGTTGCTGGTCAATCTCGTCGTGACGGCGCGCCGCGCGAAGCGGCGTATCGCGTAGCCGAAGGGCACCGCGCGCCGCGAGCGCGGCCAAGAGTCAGCTCGGCTCGAGCACCACGGTCGCGATCCGTCGCCTGGTGCGTGTCTCGTAGACAGCGTACGCGTCGTCCTCACGCTTGACCCGAGTCCACAGGCGTTCCCGCTCCTCGCCCTCCGCCTCGCGGGCGCGCACGTGATGTCTCTGCGCGCCGATCTGGATGTCGGCCTCGCCCGCCTCGCGCAGGTTCAACCACCACGGCGGCTCGCGAGCCTCCCCGGCGTGCGACGCGAACACGACGTAGCGGCCGGAGTCCTCAAGGTAATTGAGCGCGACGGTCCGCGGCTCGCCGCTCCTCCGTCCTTTGATCGTGAGGAGGAGCACCGGCAGCGGGCCGAGCCGTCCGCCGATGCGTCCGCCGCTGAGGCGATACAGAAGGAGGTGAACCATCCAGATGAGCTCGGTCACCGGTGTGCGGCGAACGGCGGTCATCGCTTCTTTCCTGTCGCGACCTGCGCGTATCCATCGTTGATGATGCGCTCGATAGTCGGGATCCGCGTCGAGGATGATGCCGACCCAACCGCGATAGCCGACATACGGCGGCACGTAGAAGTGCCGGGGATCGCTGCGCACGAGCAGGTCCTGCGCCCCGAGCGGCGCGGCGACCCAGGCCGAATAGTGCGTCGCGCCATGGTGAAAGGTGTCCATGTTCAGGAAGGACTTCTCTACCTTGTAGAAGAACGCGGACTCACCGTGGCTGAGGCGCTCGCTGGTCTCGGGCAGCGCGAGACAGATCTTCCGCACCTTCGCGAGGAGGCGCGCCTGTTCTCGTGCGGGCAGCTGTGCCGCGGTCATTCGCGGTTACGTCTCTCGCGCGTACCAGTGGACTTCAAAGCGCGTGCGAAATCCCTCATCGCGCAGATTGCGCGCCGAGGTCGTCTCCGGGTCGGACCACGAGTAGAACGTTCGCATGCCGCGCGCCCATCCGTGTGCCACGCGCGCCGCGATCATCGCGTTCTGGATCCCACGTCCGCGGAACGCGCGGATGACGCTTCCTGAGTACAACCCGGCGATCCTCGGGCGGACGATCGTCACTCCTGTTGCCGCTGGCCTGCCATGCACGCTTCCGATGAACGCGGCCACGCGCGGGTCGCGCCGTATCTGGGCGGCCCAGCCGCGCTCGAACACGGTCGCGAAGGTGCCGCGATCGCCGAAGCCCCGACTCGCGAGCTTCCCGTAGCGCTCGGCGTCGGCCCGGCGGGCCCGAGCGATGGCGAGCCCGTCGACGTCACGCACGCGTGGCGGATGGGACGACGTCCGTACGTGACATTGGAAGATGACGCTCTTGTCATGAAAACCGTTGCGGGCGAGCAGCGCACGATCGCCGCGGGAGACCGCGGGCAGCATCACCTCGAAGTGGGCGGCGCGGCCGATGGTGTCGTAGTGGCGAAGGACCGCGTCGATCCCACGCTGCGATGCCGCGGCAAAGGTCCCGTAACCGCTCACGTGGTTGAACACGCCCGCATCGAGCTTCGCCGACGAGAAGCACCACATCGCGCCGCGGCGAATGACGGCGAAGCCATACCGTCGGATGAGGCTCGGATCGGCGAGCACGTGTCCGGCAAGCGACTCTGCGCCGAGATGCGCCATCGCGGCCGCGATCTCGCGCGAGCTCATCCCGCCGGACTGGACTCCGGCGACCAGGCGTAGACCTCGAGCGAGCAGAGCTCACGAAAGCCGAGCTTCGCGCAGATGGGCGCCGACGTGTCGCGGTCGGCCTGGATCACCGCGGCCTCGCGACCGTCGCGGCGCGCGTCCAGGAGGCGGCGCTTCACGAGCGCGCTGTAGATGCCCTTCCCGCGCGCCTCGGGCAGCGTCGCGGCGCCGCCGAGCAGCACGATCGGTGAGTCGGGCAGGTACACGAGATAGCTCCAGGCCACCGGCGACTCGGTGTCGAGATAGGCGAAGTACGCCCGGCCCTTGATGCCGAGGCTCTCGGTCAGGAGGCGCACGAAGAGCGCCGCGATCTCCGCGGGCATGCCGTACGCGCGTCCCATCATCTCGGTCTCGCGGTTCTGCTCTGTGGCGCTGACCTCGCGGATCCGAACGGCGTCAGTGGCGGCCACCGAAAGGTCGACCGGCGCTGCCATGCCGGCGAGGTGCGCGATGGGCTGCATGCCGGCCGCGCCGAGACGGCGATCGAGATCGCGCGGTCGCGTGGCCGGTCCGGTGACCCAGCCGAATGCCTTGCGCTCCTTCGCGAACCGTTCCTTCACGGCCGCGATCGTCGCGTCGGCCTCGTCGTCTTTGAGCTGCGCCATACCGACCAGGTTGGCGAGCGGATGCGACAGACCCGTCACGCGACCGCGCATCCCCTTCACGCCGAGGTCCGCGCTGAGGCCGCGGATCGGCGGGTATGCGAAGAGCGACGACTCGATCGCGTCGATGAGAACGACCTCGGAGCTGGGCACGTGGGCCATTGTGCGGTTTTGTCGATTCCTCCTGGGTCCCTTCGTCGCTAGGGTGGAGCCGCGGAAGCGGTCAACGGAGGAGCGACATGCGTTACATGCTCACTTTCTACGCCGACGGCCAGGAGTGGCTGGCGCTTCCGCCGGCCGAGCGCGACGCCGCGATCGCGGAGATCGGGCGCTGGTTCGGCGAGCACGCGAAAGCCGGAAGGATCGTGGAAGGGCACCGGCTGGGCGACCCTCGCGCCACGCGCACGGTCCGTCTCGGGCGAGTCCGCAAGCGCGACCTGCCGATGGTGAGCGACGGCCCGTTCGCCGAGGCGAAAGAGTCCGTCGGGAGCTACGCCATCGTCGAGGTCGCATCCGAGGCTGAGGCGCTCGAGATCGCGAGGTCCTGGCCCGCGGGCGGCGCGGTCGAGGTGCGGCCGCTCGCGGAGTAGCCGTACCTCAGGCGGTGACGAGCGAGCGGAGCGCGCGGCGCACGAGCTCCCGCGCAAGCGTGACCTTATAGCCGTTGTCCCGCAGCGGCTGCGCGCCGTCGAGCAGCGCGTCCGCGGCCAAAAGACAGGCGTTGTCGTCGAGCGCGGTGCCCTCGAGCAGCTTCTCGGCGGCGGGCACGCGCCATGGCACCGGCGCGACCCCGCCCAGGACCAGCCGCACGTCGGTCGCCTTCCCGTCTTTCACACGGGCGCTCGCGGCGACCGAGACGATCGCGAAGCTCCAGGCCTTGCGTTCCATCGCCTTGAGATACGTGCCGCGGCGGTCGAGCGCCTTCTCGGGGATGCGGACAGCGGTGATGAGCTCGCCCGCGCGGATCGAGTGCTCGCGGCGCTCGCGGCCATGCGGTGCGATGAAGAGCTCGGCCAGCTTCATGCGTCGCTTCCCAAGGCTCGAGGAGATCTCGATCTCGGCGTCGCAGGCGATGAGCGCGGGCGCGAGATCGGACGGCGAGACCATCCAGCACTCGTGCGCTCCGACGACCGCGTGATAGCGGTTCTCGCCGTCGACGGCGAAGCATCGTTTCCCGCCTTTGAGCCAGCACGGCACGCCTTCGTCGCGGAAATACCAGCAGCGGTTGCGCTGCAGCAGGTTCCCACCGACCGTGCCCATGTTCCGGATCTGCGGCGTGGCTGCGTCTCGAAGCGACTGCGGCACGATCGGCATGAGCTTCGCGAGCTCAGCGGAGTGCTCGACCACCGATAGCGGCGTGAGCGCGCCGATGCGGATGCCGCGGCCTTTCTCGCGCGCGATGCCGCGCAGGCCTGCGATGCCGGTCAGGTCCACGAGCCGGTCGGGACGGGCGACGCCGTGACGCACCAGGGTCACCAGATCGGTGCCGCCGGCGAGCGCGATGGTCCCGTTCTTCAGCAGCTTCAGCGCTTCGGCAAGAGCCCGGGGGCGAGCGTAAGAGAAGAGGCTCACCCGCTCACCGCCATCCCATTTGGCTCACGCCATGGCTCCGGCGATGGCCAGCGCCTCGAGGACACGCGCGCGGGTCATCGGCGCGTGCCGCACGCGGGCGCCGGTCGCGTTCGCGACCGCGTTGGCGACCGCGGCCGCGGTCGGGATGATCGGTGGCTCGCCGAGGCCCTTCGCGCCGAGGTTGTTCGCCTTGCGGTCCGGCGTATCGACGAATCGCACGACGATCTCCGGCGCGTCCATCGCCGTGGGGATCTCGTACCACTCGAGGTTCGCGTTCATCACGCGGCCCAGGCCGCGGTCGACGATGCGCTCCTCGGTCAGGGCGAAACCGAGCGCCTGCATCACGCCGCCCTGCACCTGACTCGCGGCCGTGAGCGGGTTGACGATGCGCCCGATGTCGTGCACCGCGACGATCTTCTCGACGAAGATCTCGCCGGTCCGCACGTCGACCTCGACCTGCGCGAAGTGCGCGCCGAACGTCTTTATCGCGAGGCCCGTCGGATTCGGATGGCGCAGGCCGGTGCCGACGATGGTGCTGTTCGAGAGCTTCGAGAGGATCTCCCGCAGCGGCGTGCGGGCACCCTTGCTCACGACGACGCCGCGCTCCAAGCGCAGCTCGTCCGCGCGCACTTCGAGCACCCCGCCCGCGGCGGCGAGCAGCTTCGCGCGCGCCTCGTTCGCGGCGAGGCGCACGGCCGGGCCGATGGACGCGAGCGTCACGGATCCGCCCGAGCCCGGCCCGTACGGCGCATCGGTGTCGCCGATACGAACGGTCACCTGGTCGAGGGTGAGGCCGATCTCATCGGCGCAGATCTGTGCGACCGCGGTGCGCGTCCCGGTGCCGATGTCCTGCACGCCGACGCGGAGAACCGCGGTGCCGTCCGTTTCGAAGTGCACGTCGGCGTACGCCGGCGGCCCGCCGCCACCACCCCAGATCTGTGTCGCCATGCCGAGCCCCCGGCGGCGATGCGGCGCGGACCCGCGCATGCCTGCGGCCTTGCGCTTGCTCCAGCCGATCTCCTTCGCCCCGATGGCGTAGCAGTCCATGAGGCGCTTCAGCGTGTAGCGGTTGCCGGTGCGCGGATCGATCGCGCTCCGGGCATGTCGGCGGCGCAGCGTGAGCGGGTCGACGTTCATCGCTGCGGCGAGCTCGTCCACCGCCGACTCGAGCGCGAACGTGCCCTCGACGTAGCCCGGTGCGCGGAACGCCGACAGGGCGCCGGCGTTGGTCATCACCCGGTGCGCCGTGCTCGCGATGTTCGCGATGTCGTAGAGCGTGTTGGTGGGTCCCGTGGGATTCGCGGCCCAGCGGCCCTGGCCCGAGTTCGACCAGGACTCGTGCTCGAGCGCGACGATCCGGCCGTCCTTGCCACCGAGACGCAGGTGCTGCAGCGTCGCCGACCGGTTGCCCGCGGCGAGATTCTCCTCGCGCCGCGAGAGGATGCACCGCACCGGACGGCCAAGGCGCATGGAGAAGAGCGAGGCGTACAGCGAGTACTTGTACGTGCCCAGCTTCGCGCCGAAGCCGCCGCCCATGTACTCGCAGATGACGTGGACTTTCGCGGGGTCCATCTTCAGCGCGTTCTTGATCATGTTGCGGACTTCGAAGATGCCCTGCGTTGACTCCCAGACCGTGAGTCGATCACCATCCCACGACGCGACCGCGCCATGCGTCTCGAGCGCGTTGTGCATCTGTGTGGAGGTGCGGTAGGTCGCCTCGACCGTGACCACGGCGTCCTTGAAACCCTTGCGCGCGTCCCCGCGCTTGTACGAGCCGGCGTCGAACACGTTCCCCTCCGGGGTCAGCTTCGGCGCCTTGTCTCGGATGGCTTCTTCGAGATCGACGACGTGCGGCAGGATCTCGTAGTCCACCGCGATGAGTCCGAGAGCGACGCGCGCGATGTCTTCGTCGTCGGCGACGACCGCGGCAACATCGTCTCCGACGAAACGGACCTCTTCGCGGAAGATCGTCTTCTCGCTGCGGAACTCGATCTCCGGCACGTTGAATCGATGCAGGATGCCGCGCACACCGGGCAGCGCCTCGGCCTTCTTCGTGTCGATCGCGCGCACGCGTGCGCGGGGGTAAGGGCTGCGGAGGATGAGCGCGTGCAGCATGCCCGGCAGGATCACGTCCTGCGTGTACCGCGCGGTGCCGCTCACGCGGCTGCGGCCGTCCACCCGTGGCCGCGCGCGGCCGATCTCGCTCGAATCGGCGCCGTCCTTCGGCGCGGGAAGGTCGTTGCCCTCGACGATGACGGTCGATGTGTAGATCTCGCCCTCGAACTCATCCTTGCTCACCAGGACGCGCAGACCCGGCATCAGGATTTCTTCGCCGCGGCGACGCCGGCGGCGACGATGTTGTTGTACGCGCCGCACCGGCAGAGATTGCCGGCGACGGCTCGGCGCACGTCGTCTTCACGCGCCGCGGGATTCGCGCGCAGCAATGCGACGACGGACATCACCTGGCCCGGCGTACAGAAGCCGCACTGGTACGCATCGTGGTCGATGAACGCCTGCTGGACCACGTGGAGCTTCCCATCGCGCGACAATCCCTCGATCGTCTCGACGGTCCGGCCCTCGCAGGCGATCGCCAGCGTCAGGCAGGAGTAGACCGGACGGCCATCGACGATGACCGTGCACGCGCCGCAGTCTCCTTCGTTGCACACCTTCTTCGTGCCGGTGAGCCCAAGCGACTCACGGACAGTGTCGAGGAGCGAGCGATGCGGAGGGACATGCACCGTGACGTCCTGTCCGTTCACGTTGAGGGAGATATCGAGCGCGCCCGGCCCGCGGAATTGCATCTCCGACCCATCGTATCGAGGCGGGCGCTCCGATGAATTGGGCAGGGGCGACGACGCTGGGACACCGCGAGGCGTTCGCCCCGGGCACGCGCTGGCGTGCTCTTGTGTCGCGAACGGCACAGAAGGAACGTGCAACGTGCCCGTGGCGCCGCGCGGGCATCACCGCAAGCCGCCGTATGCTCGCGTCCGACAGCGGCGGGGAGGATCCACATCGGTATGGCCATCCAGAAGGTCGGCATCGTCGGCTTCGGGCAGATGGGCTCGGGCATCGCGCAGGTCTGCGCCATGGCCGGCTTCGACGTTCTCGCGCGCGAGATCGATCAGAAGTTCATCGACAACGGCCTCGGGCGCATCGACGGATCCCTCGCCCGCGTGGTCAAGTCCGGAAAGGTGACGCAGGACGACGCAAGGGCCGCACGCAGCCGCATCCGCGGGACGACGTCGCTCGCGGACTTCGCCGATCGCGATCTGGTCATCGAGGCGGTCATCGAGGTGATCGACGCGAAGAAGGAAGTCTTCGGCGAGCTGGACCGCGTCTGCCCCGCGTCGACGATCTTCGCGTCCAACACGTCGAGCCTGACGATCATCGAGATCGCGAGCGCCACGAAGCGCGCGGACCGTTTCGCGGGTCTGCATTTCTTCAACCCGCCGGTGGTCATGCAGCTCGTCGAGATCGTGCGCGCGCTCACGACGAGCGACGCCACGGTCCAGGCGCTGCGCGAGTTCGTGATCAAGCTGGGCCACCAGCCAGCGGTCTGCAAGGACACACCCGGCTTCATCGTGAACCGCCTGATGATCCCGCTCATGCTCGAGGCGGTCCGGGCGCTCGAGGCGGGCGTCGCCTCCGTCGAGGACATCGACAAGGCCGTCAAGCTCGGTCTGCGTCATCCGATGGGACCGTTCGAGCTCATCGATTACACCGGGGTCGACATCAACTATCACGTGGCCAACGTCTTCTTCGAGGAGTTCAAGGATCCGAGGTGGGCGCCGCCGGCGCTGCTCAAGCGCATGTACCTCGCGGGACAACTGGGAGTGAAGACAGGCCAGGGCTTCTACGAGTACGACGAGCAAGGGAAGAAGAAGACGCAATAGACAGCCCCGAGGCGATCCGCACCGATACGACGAAGGCGGCGATCTGGGGCGCGGTCGCGGGGCTCGCGCAGTTCGGTGCGGTGGCCTTCGGCAAGGGTTTCTTCCCTGACTGGTACTTCCTCCTGATCGCGCTCGGCTACGGACTCCTTCTGCCCGTGCTCGCCGCGCTCCACGTCCGGCAGAGCGCCGTACGGCAGAGCGGAGCCGTGCTCGCGACGAGCGCCGGCACGGCGACCATCACGGTCGGCATCGCCGCCTCCGTGAACACGGATCTCGTGGTGGCCGCGCTCCTCGTGCGCGGGATCTGGTGGTGGACGACCGGGAAGATGTGGGCCGAGACCGGGGTCGTCCCGCGCTGGCTCGGATTCCCAACGATGCTGCTCGCCGTCCTGACGATCGTCGCAGCGGTCGCGTCTGCCCCGCTGAACATGCAGAGTCAGACGCTGTGGACGGCCGAGCGCATCGTGCTTGGCGCGTGGACGCTCGCTCTGGCGTTCGCGCTGTGGCGCACGCGCTGAACGATGGTCACCGCGGGGCCGATCGTTCGGTACCATCGACCCCGTGGCAGTGACCTCGAGCACACGGCACGGGGAGCTCGGTCTTTCGCTCGATGACCTGAAGAGCATGTACTGCTACATGCTCATGACGCGAATGGTCAGCGAGCGGATCCTGCAGCTGAACCGGATGGGCCGCACCCCGTTCGGCGCCGGCACCGATGGTCACGAGGCGGCGCAGATCGGCGCCGCGTGGAACATCCGCCGCGGCAAGGACTGGACCGTTCCTTACTACCGCGACATGGGGGTCGCGTTCGTTCTCGGCGTCACGCCGCTCGAGGAATTCCGCATGGTCCTCGCGAAGGCGACGGACGAGCACTCCGCGGGACGCCAGGTCCTGAACCAGTTCTCCAAGCCGCGCGATCGCATCGTGACGCGGTCGGTGTGCGTGGCGACGGAGTTCCCGCACGCCGTCGGCCTCGCGCTGGCGATCCGCAACCGGAAGGAAGAGAACATCGTCTTCGTGTTCGGCGGCGATGCCTCCACCAGCCCCGGCGACTTCCACGAGGCCGCGAACTTCGCGGCGGTGCACAAGCTACCGGTCGTGTTCGTCATCGAGAACAATCTGCTCGCGATCTCGACGCGGTTCGAGTGGCAGATGGCCGTTCGAAACGTGGCCGACAAAGCCTCCGGCTACGGCATGCCAGGCTTCATCGCAGATGGGATGGACGTGCTCGATTCGTACGCGAAGACAAAGGAGGCGGTCGAGTTCACGCGCGCCGGAGGCGGACCGACGCTCGTGGAGCTCAAGTGCTACCGCTATCAGCCGCACACATCCGATGACGACGACATGCGGTATCGCACGAAGGACGAAGTCCAGGAGTGGAAGGCGAAGGATCCGATGGACCGCGGGAAGCGGTACCTGCTCGAGGCCGGCGTGACCGAGAAGGAGATGGCCGACATGCGCGCGGGTCTGGATGCCGACATCGAAGCGGCGATCGCGCAGGCCGAGAGCGAACCGGACCCGCGCCCCGAGGACGCCATGCGCCACGTGTACGCGGAGGGTCAACCGGTGCCCGACGGCACGCGCGCCTAACCCTGCATGCGCGTCCTCACGCTCCTTCTCGCGGTCGCCCTCGCTGCGTGCACGAACAACCCACAGGTGACGCTTCCGACACCCGTCCCGACGCGCGAGCCAGGAATCGTGAACGTGTCAGTGCTCCTCGACCTTTCGGGACCGCGCTCGCCGAGCGGCCAACCGCAGCGCGACGCCATGCAGATCTGGATGGATCAACCGCGCACGAGCCTGATCAAGCTACGGGTGAGGTTCGTGGACGTGGCGGGGTCGGACGCGAAGCTCCTGCTCGAGCTCCGTCGCGCCGTCATCGATGATCGCGCCGATGCCATCATCATCGGCGCCGCGACGCCGCCTGGGGACACGTTGACGCAGGCGATCCAGGTCGCGTCCGTCCCGGTTCTGCTCACGCTGCCCGTGGCCGATCCAGCTTCGGGCATCGGCGGCCGCTTCACCTTCGCGCTTGCCCCGACACCCGCCGCGATCGCGCGCACGCTCGCGGACGACCTTATCGGGCGCGACCTGCTCGCTCCGATGCTGCTGGCCGGAGACGAATCTGCGGCAGCCGTCGTCGAGCGCTCGGCGCTTGTCGCCGAGCTGCAAAGGCGGTCCATCGTCGCGCCAAGCCCGGTCAGCCTCGCGATGCCCGGCAGCGCGCAACGCGTGCGCGATGCCGCGGCCGTCGCGAAGAGCGTCGTGATTTTCGGAGCGAGCGCGTCGTACGGCGACCTGATCCGCTCGATCCCGACCAACGCGACCGCGCTACGCGTGTACCTGTCGTACCTCACGGAGACCGCGGATGTCACCAATCTCCGCGAGCAGAGCACGTTGGTGACGTGGCCGGGCTCACGGTCGCTGCTGCCTGGCTTCGTCACGACACAGGACCAGCGCGCCTTCCTCCAGGAATTCCGCAATCGCCATGGCGCGCCGAGCACGCTCGCCGCCACCGCCTACGATGCGCTCGGCCTGATCGACGCCGCGGCGCGGCAGGCGCCGACGGAGCTCGACGGCGCGCGTCTGCGGCTGCGACTGGAGACGGGGGCGTTCTTGGGAGTGGTGACTCGGTACAGCTTCACGCCTCAGCGCCACACCGGCTTCACGGCGGATGATCTGCTCTATCTGCGCTGGGACGCCCAGCGAGACAGGCCGGCGCTGCCATGAACGACGCGCTCATCTACGACTGGAACCGCGATGGTCGCGCGGCGAAGGCCGACTACCGCGCGGTGGAGCTGGACGACGAGACGCTGCGCGACGGCCTTCAGGGGCCGAGCGTGCGCAACCCGCCGCTCGAGGTGAAGAAGCGGCTGCTCCATCTCATGGACCAGCTCGGCATCGAGAGCGCCGACATCGGTCTGCCTGGCTCGTCGTACCGCGCGCGCAGCGACATCGTCGCGCTGGCGAAGGAGACGACCAAGCTCAAACTGCTCAAACCGAACATGGCCCTGCGCACGCATGCGGCGGATGTAAAGGAGGCGATCGAGGCCGCGCAAGAGGCTGGTGTGGCGATCGAGGCGTGCGCCTTCATCGGCTCCTCGCCCATCCGCCGGTTCGCCGAGGACTGGGCCATCGACGACATGCTGCGCAGCGTGGACGAATCGGTCAGCGCGCTGGTGAAGGCCGGTCTGCCGGTCATGTTCGTCACCGAGGACACCACGCGCGCCGACGTTGACAGCCTGCTGAAGCTCTACGAGGCCGCGATCGCGGCCGGCGCCGGACGGATCTGCGCGTCGGACACCGTTGGCCATGCCACGCCGGAGGGCGTGCGCAACCTGCTCACCTTCCTGAGGAAGGACGTGATCAGAGGACGCGACGTCGCGCTCGACTACCACGGACACAACGATCGCGGCCTTGGGACGATCAACGCCCTCACGGCGACGGCGATCGCCGACCGCGTGCATGGCTGCGCGCTCGGGATCGGCGAGCGCGTCGGCAACACCTCGATGGATCAGCTGCTCATCAACATGCAGCTCTGGGGTCTGGGCGACCGCGACCTGTCGGCGCTGGTGGAATACGTGTCGCTCGTATCGGAGCACTGCGGCATTCCGATCCCGACCAACTATCCGGCGCTCGGGTCCGACGCGTTCCGCACCGGCACCGGCGTGCACGCGGCGGCCGTGATCAAGGCACTGCGCATGGGCGATCGCGCGCTCGCCGATCGGGTCTACTCGGGCGTGCCGGCCTCCGTGCTCGGGCGCGAGCAGCGGATCGAGGTCGGCCCGATGTCCGGCAAGTCGAACGTGATCTTCTGGCTGGAGTCGCACGGCTTCGAGCCGACAGCGGAGCGCGTCGCGCGGATCTTCGATCGTGCGAAGGCGAGCGACCGGCTTCTCACGGCGGAGGAGCTCGAGACGCTCGCGCGCGCCTGATGGCCCATCGCGAGAGCGCGCAGCGATGAGGATCGAGGACCTGTTTCCGCTGCACATGGCGGACGTCACCTATCCCGATGGCCACCCGCTCGCGGGGCAGACCGGTCCGGTCAACGCGTTCGCCGTGCGCCTCGCCGACGGACTGGTCCTCGTCGACACGGGCATCGGGACGGGCAACGCGTGGATCGACGAGCACTACCGGCCACAGGGTCGCGCGATCCGTGATGCGCTGCGCAGCGCGCAGCTCGATCCGGACGCGGTGCGCCTGGTCATAAACACGCACCTGCACTTCGATCACTCAGGGCAGAACTCGGCCTTCCCCGGCGTGCCCATCGTCGTGCAGCAGGCCGAGTGGGACGTCGCGTGGCACGACGGATTTACGGTGACGGAGTGGCTCGATTTCGCAGAGGCGCGCTACGAGCGGATCAGCGGCGATGTCGAGGTCGCTCCAGGCGTGCGCGCGCTTGCGACGCCCGGGCACACACCCGGCCATCAGTCGGTGACCATCGAGACGGAAGATGGCCTCGTCCTCATCGTCGGTCAGGCCGCCCAGGACGCGCGCGCGTTCGCGACCGGCGAGGCGGACGAGTCCATCCGGCGCCTGCGCGCGCTGAACGC
Organism: Candidatus Limnocylindria bacterium; assembly: GCA_041486085.1. Lineage (GTDB taxonomy): Bacteria > Chloroflexota > Limnocylindria > P2-11E > P2-11E > CF-39. The sequence continues at coordinate 47,417 of JBGPKU010000004.1, forward strand.
GGAGCGTATCCACTTCTCGCACGAGCGCGGGACGTTGAAGCGGAAGCCCGTTGCGCCCGCGGTGAAGAATTAGCGCGAAGCGGGCGTCGCCCAGGCCGGCTTCCCGAACCATTCGAGAAGCACCCGGTCGAGAACGAAGATCACGAACAGAAGCACGCCCCACGGCCACAGCCCGATGGCGGCGAGCGCACCGGTGCCGAGCAGGAATAGCGCGGACTCGAGCAGCAGGCGCGTGTTCCCCAAAAGACGGCGTGGGGCCATGGGCGCGACGAAGAGTGCCCACATCGCGATGAGCATGGCCGGGAGCCCGATGCCCAGGATCACGCCGGCGATCCCCGGGAAGGTGAAGCCGAACGACCAGTACGCCGCGACGAGACACAGCTCCAGAAGGAATCGCAGGACCGCAAGCAGCGACTGGATGACGGCCACGCGCAAAGCCTAGCCCCGCCGCGCGCAGGAACGACGCTGGCCGCGCATGACAAGATGAGGGTGTGACGACGACTCCACACGCGGGAACGATCGCGCCGGCGCGGCTCCTGCCCGGCGCAATGGTCGGCGAGGCAAGCAAGACGAAGGCGGCCGGCGCCGCGAGCGCCGCGACGCTGATCCGCGGGAAGGCGCTGATCTTCTGGGACCCGAAGGTACCGGGCAAGAAGCTCGACGCGATCGACACGGACCAGATCACGCCGGCGAACGACTGCGTCTCGGAGAGCCTCGACACGCTGGACGCGCGCTGGAAGGCGGGATCCTTCCGCTTCCTCATGCCGGACTTCGTGGAGCGCGTCGCGCGCGGCGAGAGCTTCATCGTGGCCGGCGACCGCTTCGCGATCGGATCCTCGCGTGAGATGAGCCCGGCGGGCCTCAAGGGTGTGGGCGACGAGGCCGGGCACGAGATCGTGATCGTCTGCGGCGCGGGGATGGGCGACATCTTCCGCCGCAACGCGCTCAACCTCGGGCTGCACGTGGTCCAGAGCCGCGAGGCTGTGCAGGACGCGCAGGAGGGTGACGAGCTCTCGTTCGATCCAATCAATCGAGCTCTCCGTAATGAGACCCGCGGAAAGTCGTACGACGCCGCGGCACTGAGCGAGAACGAGGACCAGATCCGCCGCTCTGGCGGGATCATCAAGGTCGGGCGGCGTGAATTCGAGGAGTCGGTGCGTCGAGCACCTCAGATCGTCTGGCCAGAACATCGCATCGCACGCAAGCTCTCTTCCACCGAGCAGATCCTGTGGTCGCATCGCGTCGACAAGGACGCCGAGGTGCGGCCGGGCGCGACCATTCGCGTCTACGCGGACCTGCTGCCGGCGTCGGACGGCACCGGGCCGTTCTCGATCCACACCTTCAACCAGATCAGCGGCGGGGACACGATCTACCCGCGCCAGGTCGCCTACGCGAACGATCACTTCGTCTTCAACCACCGCGACGCCGACGACAGGCAGACCGGCATCGGCAAGCAGTTCGCGGATCACTACAAGATCGGCAAGCCGCAGTACGCAACGCCCGGCGACGGTATCTTCCATTTCTACTTTCCGGAACAGGGTCTCGTCGTGCCCGGTGCGCTGATCCCCGGAGCCGACTCGCACAGCCGCGCGTACGGCGCGTATGGCGCGCTGGGGTATGGCGTCGGCTCGACCACGCTCGGATTCGGCTGGGCCACCGGCTACGTCTACTTCACGAACGCGAAGCAGCGGCGCGTCCGCTTCACGGGAAAGCTGAACCCATGGGTCAGCGGGAAGGACGTGGTGCTCGCGCTTCTCGCGCGTTGGGGCGCCAAGCAGTCGGGCGGCATGAGCGTCGAGTTCGTCGACGCGTCGAAGCAGCTGCCAATGAGCTATCGCAACACGATCGCGAACATGATGGCCGAGGGCGAGGCGACCAACGGGATCTTCGCGCCGGACGAGACGACGCTGACATGGTTCCGCGAGAAGAACATCGCGCTTCCCTACCCGCAGTTCGGTCCAGGCGAGGACGTGCCGTGGGAGATCGACGAAGAGCTGGATCTCTCGGCGGTCGAGCCGCTCATCGCGAAGCCGTTCTCGCCCGGGAACGCATTCCCCGCGTCCGAGGTCGCGCGCGAGCGCATTCCGTTCGACAAGGCCTTCATCGGATCGTGCACCAACGGCGGATACGGCGACCTGCTGGAGGCCGCGCTCGTGATCAAAGCCGCGAAACTGAAGGGCGCGAAGAAGGCGGCGATGGAGTTCGTGATCTTCCCAGGCTCGGGCGCGGTCAAACAGGACATCGAGCGGACCGATGCGCGCCTGGGCGGCGAATCCATCGCGGATGTGTTCCGCTCGGTCGGCGCAGAGATCCGCGAATCGTGGTGCGGACCCTGCTTCGGCCAGGGACCCGATGCCCTGGTGAAGGGCCAGACCGCGATCACGTCGTTCAACCGCAACTGGGCAAACCGCATGGGTGTGGGCGGCCTGGGCTACCTCGCATCGCCCTCGGTCGTCGCGGCGTCGGCGCTCCTCGGCTACATGGGTCCGCCGAGCGAGCTCGGCATCGACTGGAAGCCGGAGGGCTTCATCTAGCGATCAGCTTCTCGAGCTGGCGCAGCGCCTTGTCGAGACCGTCCGCCGAAGCCGGGCTCCCCGGGAGCAGATAGACGCCCCGGAGCGTCGCGACCACCACCGCCGCCATGCCGTCGGGATCGATCGCCTCTCTGATCGCGCCTTCGTCACGTGCGCCGCGCAACAGCGTGCGCAGCGTGCCGTGCCAGAACTCCATCGTCTTTCGAATGATCTCGCCGAGCTTGGGGTCGCGCGACGAGCGGAGCATCAGCTCTCCCATCACCGCGAACAGCTCCGGCTCATCGCGCGACAGGCGCCGCAGACCATGGAAGTGCGCGCGAAGCCGCTGCGACGCGGTCCCCGTCGAGGTGAGCGTCGACTGGAACCTCGTCATCGCATGACCGATCACGCCCTTGATGAGATCTTCCTTCGACGGGAAGTAGTAGTGGAGCGTGGCGATATTCACGCCGACCTCGCCGGCGACCTCGCGCGTGCGCAGACCTTCGAACCCGCGCTCGGCGATGACCCGGTATGCGGCGGTCACGAGGGCTTCTCGCTTCCCTTCTGGCACTTGACTCTCAATCAATCAGATGATTGAATCACAGGAGGTCTCCGAGCGCAACGGAGGTATCTCAATGGCACGCACAGTACGACGACTCACACGTGCTCTGAATCCGATGCTCATGGGTCTCGCGTCCAGTGGATGGATCCCCGTGTGGGCTCTCGTCACGCACGTCGGCCGGCGATCGGGTCGCGTGTACCGGACGCCGATCGCGATCCGTCCGACCGCGTCAGGGTTCGTGATCCCGCTTCCCTGGGGCGACGGCACCGACTGGTGCCGCAACCTGATCGCGGCGAACGGCGGCGTCGTCCGCTGGAAGGGCGCCGATTACCCGGTCGTCGCGCCGGAGGTCGTGGAGCGTTCGGTGGCCGCACCGGCATTCCCAGCTGCGCTTCGTGCGCTGCTGCCGGTGCTCGGGATCAAGCGTTTCCTCGCGGTGCATCGCGTCGACGCGGCGCCGGTCGCGTAGCGCAGGGGTCGGTGCAGTGGCGCAACAGCGATCGGGTCAGCGCAGGTACAGGAGAGCGGTCGGCAGGTTCGCGGCCAGATCCCACAAGCCGACCGCGATGAGGACGGCGCCCGCGATGCGCGAGACCACGCGTTGATGATGCGTGAAGAGCCGCAGCAGCGCACGCTGCCTGCCTTCGGCCGCGAGCGAGATCAAGAGAAGCGGCACACCGAAGCCGAGGCCGAAGACGAGGAAGAACAGCATCTTCTCGGCGAACGACACGACGCCGATCGAAAGCGTGAAGATGGCCACGAGGAGCGCGCCGGAGCATGGGAGCGCGATCGGCCCGTACATCAGGCCGTAGGCGAACGCCGACCGCGCGCGCGAGCCGCCCGTCGTCGCGCCCGCGAGAACAGGTAGCCGCGAGAACGGATCGAGGCCGATCAGCAACGCACCTCCGAGCGCGACGACCGCCAGGTCCGCGAGGGGCGTCACGATGACGAGCACCCTGCCGATCGCGACCGAGAGCGCCGCGATGAGCGCACCGAGCGCGACCATCATCGTGAGCACGCCGCCGAGGACATAGACCCCGAGCCAGCGCGCGGATCCGCGCTCTCCCGCGCCTCCCGCCGCGAGGTACGCGAGGAAGCCGGGATAGAGCGGGAGCGCGCACGGAGAGAACGTCGCGAGGAGGCCGATGCCGAAGGCAGCGCCCAGCTGCTCGAGCACTAGCGGTATCGCTGGACGGCTTGACCGAGCTCGCCGGCGCTCTTGTGCCCGAAGGCGAGCAGATGTGTCGCGCCACGCGGATCGAGCAGGAACATCGGCTCCGACGGCTGCGTCAGGAACTGCGTGCCGAACACGTCACCGAGCTCGCGCAGGACGTCACGCGGTGCGAGTGCGAAGCGCCACGGGAACCCCTGCTGCTCGACGTAGCGACGCAGCAGGTCGGCGTTCTCGCTCGAGTCCGTGTCGAGCGAGATCATCACGACATCGCTGCCGAGGTTCGGGAGCGCGTCACGCACAACGAACTGTTGTGCCTTGCAGGACAGTCACCAGACCGCCATCCCGATGACGAGCACCGTCCTGCCGGGGAAGTCGGTGAGCTTGAACTGCCTGTCGTCGCGGACGTCGGTGAACACATAGGACAGGAACGCGGCCCGGGGGCTCGCGGCCACGGTCGGGGTCGACGTCGAGGTCGCCATCGGGACAGCGGCGCCGGTGGCCACAGCGCCGGTCGCTCCTGTGCCGGTGGCCCCGGCGCCCGGCGAGACCGCGGGAGCCGCGCAGGCCGAAAGCGCGGCCACGAGGACCAAGCTCGCGACGAGCGCGCGCATGTTCACCTGTGTACGCAGCATAGGTGCGCGCGGTTCAGGTCCCGCGAAGCTCCTGGACGATCGTCGCGAATTCGTTTATCGCTCGTCCCGGCACCGCGATGTAGCTGATCCCCAGCTCATCGCGCATCTCGCGCAGCTGCGAGCGCAGCGACGCGCGCGTGCCGTAGAGGAAGAACGGGCTTCGCACCAGCGCGTTCACGCTGCGCTTCGCGATCGTCGCCGCGGCGCGCGAGAAAGAGCGCGCACGATCCGACACCCCAGCGTCGAAGACCCATAGGTTCTTCTCGACGTCGCGATCGCCCGCGTACCGGTCGAAGCGCTTCACGCGCTCCCGCAGCCCGCCGATCGTCACGCTGTGTGGCCGGGGACGCCCGTTCGCGTCGATCGATGGCGCGAAACCGACGATCTCCGCGGAGCGCGCAGCGAGCTTCAGCACACGTGCTCCACCGCCTCCGATCATGAACGGAGGCCGCGGCTGCTGGACCGGCCGCGGCAGGATGCGGGTCTCGCGCATCCGGTAATAGGTGCCCGCGTGGTCGACGACGTCTTCACGGAGGAGCCGGTCGAGCAGCGGCACCGCTTCCTCGAGGCGCGCGACGCGCACCGCGGGCGGCTCGTACGCGATGCCCAGCTGCCGGTAGTCAGAAACGCTCCACCCGGCGCCCATGCCGACCTCGACCCGTCCGCCAGAGATCGCGTCGACCGTCGCGATCTCCTTGGCGAGCATCGCCAGGTTGCGGTAGTCGTTGGAGAACACGAACGAGCCAACGCGCATTCGCTCGGTGGCATCCGCGGCGGCCATCATCGCGGGGATCGGCGCGAGCTGCTGTCCCATGTGGTCGGTCACCAGCAGTACGTCGTAGCCCTGTGACTCCGCATGGCGAGCGAAGTCACGCCAGCGCATTCCCCCACCCGCCCACCGGGCCGTCACGGCGAACCGAAAGAGGCGCGGCACGGGCCGAGTCTAGGTGTGGCCGCTCGCCCGCCCTGCACGCACGAGCAGTAGCCATTCCGTACCACCAGGGCACACCGAACGGCGGAACGCCCGCGTTGAGCGGGTGTGGGGAAGGTGGCTGTCGCGCTCGTCACAGCGTTGCTCGTGGTAGTGCTCCGGCCTGCGCCGAGCGCGGCTGCCGTCCCCTCATCCTTCGACGACGGCGCTTCCGTATCGACCGCCGCGGTGGCCAACGGCCAGTTTCGCGCGTACTGGGTCGACGCCTTCGGCGACGGCCTGTACACGCCGGCCCAGATCGACGAGGTCATCGCTCAGACGAAGGCGATCAACGCCAACGCGATCGTCGCTCAGGTCGTCCGCCGCGGTGACTGCTTCTGCAACCGCTCCATCGCGCCGCGGACCGAACAAGCGGGCGTCGACCCCGCCCCGTTCGACCCCCTTCAGACGCTCATTGACAGAGCCCACGCGAACGGGCTCCAGGTGCACGCGTGGACCATCGCGACCGCGATCTGGCGCGGCACGACGGCGCCGACGGCTCCCGACCACGTCTACAACCTCCACGGTCCCTCGGCCACCGGGATCGCGAACTGGCTGACGCACCGCTCGGACGGCCAGATGCAGGTGAACACCGATTGGATCCTCGACCCGGGCCACCCCGACGCTGCGCAATGGATCGTCGACGTCGCGACGAGCCTCGTCCGCAACTACGCGATCGACGGCATCAACCTCGACCGCATCCGCTATCCCGACACAAACCTCGGCACGAACGTGCCCTCATGGGGATACAACTCCACGGCGGTCGCGCGCTTCCAGCAGGAGACCGGCCGCACCGACATGCCGGGGAACAGCGACGCGCAATGGACGCAGTGGCGCCGCGACCAGATCACCAACATCGTGCGGAAGATCTACGTCGAGAGCTTCGCCATCCGGCCCTCCGTTCGCATCTCGGCCGACACGATCGCGTACGGCTACGGCCCGCAGCACGGCGCCGGCTTCACCGGCACGCGCACCTACGCCGAGGTGCTGCAGGACTGGGACGGCTGGATGCAGGAGGGGATCCTCGACACGAACATCGTCATGAATTACAAGCGTCAGCTCACCACGAATCAGGACGTCATGTTCAAGGAGTGGTCCGACTTCGCGAAGGACAACCAATACCGGCGCTACAGCGTCATCGGGACCGGCCTCTACCTCAACGACATCGCCTCGAGCGCGGCTCAGGCGCGCATCGCCGTCGCGCCGAGCACGGCGGGCAATCTCGGCGCGGGCTGGGCCGGCTACTCATACCGCACACCCGACGCCATGACCGACGCGGGGACGCGCAGCGGCACCGCCGAACGCGCCGAGCTCGTGAAGGCGCTCACGCAGCCGTCGATCTACGACGGCACGTCGCCAGCCGTCTTCGCGCAGCCCTCGGTCGTGCCGACGATGATCTGGAAGACACAGCCGACCACCGGGCACGTGCGCGGGATGGCGACACCCGGCGCGCGCGTCGAACTTCTCACGTCCACCGGCGGTGTGATGGTCCGCACGATCGTGGCCGATGGCAGGGGTTGGTACGCGTTCGTCGACGTCCCGCCCGGCAGTTATCGCGTCACGAGCGCCGGCGCGGCGCTCGGGAACACGGAGGTCGTCGCGGGCCAGATCGCGAGCGTGAACGCGGGGCTGCCCACACCGTGCGTGTCCAGCGTCGGCCCGGGGATCCCGCCCCCCGCGGCGATCCCTGCGGGCCTTCCCGGATTCCACGCCGCCTGGTACGGGCAGTCGGGCTACCCGACGCTCTGCGCCGGCGAAAAGTCGACCGCTACGGTCGCGTACTACAACGCCGGCGCGCGAGGCTGGGTGAACGGGCGGATGGGCGAGGTCGCGTATCTCGGCACGTGGCAGCCCGAGCCCGGGCAGGATGCACCGTCGCCGCTCGGTGGGGACGGCTCGATGGGCTCGCCGAACACCGCATGGCCGCGCTACAACCGCATCGCGCTGCAGCCCGCCGATTACGTCGGACCGGGTCAGGTCTCGTGGTTCCAGTTCACGATCCAGGCACCGATGACGCCCGGCACGTACCGGCTTTACCTCCGTCCGCTCGTCGAGGGCGCGAACTGGATGGAGGATTACGGGGTCTTCTGGATCGTGATCGTCAAGTAGCTCACGTCTCACAACCCGCATAGCCGCTACGTTCTTTCACGATGGTCTGGATCGCGCTCGCGATCGTCTATGTCGTCTGGGGCTCCACCTATTTCGCGATCGCCTTCGTCGTGCAGACGATGCCGCCGCTCCTCACTGCCGGTGTGCGCTTCCTCAGCGCCGGTCTGCTGCTGGCGGCGTGGATCGGTCTTCGCGACCGCCCCGCGCTGCGCGTGTCGCTCCGGCAATTCGCCGGCGCCGCGACCGTTGGATTGCTGCTGCTGGCGGGCGCCAACGGCCTCGTCAACCTTGGCGAACGAACCGTTCCATCGGGGCTTGCCGCGCTCATCGTCGCGTCGGTCCCGCTCTGGATCGTCATCCTGCGGCTGCTGGCGAGCGACCGCGTCGGTCGGGACCTCGTCCTCGGCGTGACCGTGGGGATCGTCGGCGTCACAGTGCTCGTGGTGCCGAGCGGTGTCAGCGGGCAGACCGACGCGGCCGGTCTCGTGATGCTCGTCGGCGCGACGCTCATGTGGGCGACCGGCACGTTCATCTCCCCGAGGGTCGACATGCCGCAGAGCGCCCTCGCTTCGACCGCCTACCAGATGATCTCCGCGGGCATCGTGCTGATCGCGGTCGCGCCGCTGAACGGGGAGCTTCGTGACCTCGATCCCGCGCGCTTCTCGACGGCGTCGCTTCTCGGCCTCGCCTACCTGATCGTGTTCGGCTCGCTCGTGGCGTTCTCGGCCTACACCTGGCTCCTGCAGAACGCGCCGGTGTCGCTCGTCTCGACGTACGCCTACGTGAACCCGGTCGTGGCCGTGGTACTGGGGACGCTCTTCCTGCGCGAACCGATCACGCCGACGACGCTCGCGGGCGCGGCGCTGATCCTCGCGGCGGTCGCGTTCATCGTGTCGCGCGCGAACGCGACGCGGCGCCTGGAGGTCAGGCGAGCGAGGGCTTCACCGTGAGCGCGACGTTGCCGCGCAGCGCGCGGCTGATCGGGCAGCCGTCCTTCGCCGCCTCCGCGGCCTGACGGAATCCTTCAAGGTCGAGGCCCGGGACCTTCCCCTTCACCTCGAGGTCCGAGGAGACCACGGTCCAGGAGTCGCCGATCTTGTCGAAGGTCACCGTTGCGGTCACCTCGAGACGCTCAGGCGGCGCGCCCTTCCTCGCGAGGCCCGCCGAGAGCGCCATCGAGAAGCAGCTGGCGTGCGCGGCGGCGAGCAGCTCCTCGGGGCTCGTCATGCCGCTGGGTGCCTCGGTCCGCGCGGCCCACGAGACCGCAAGGTCCTTGAACTTGCCGCTCGACAGAGCGCTCACTTGGCCCGATCCCTTCGCGAGATCGCCGTTCCATGTCGCGCGCGCCTGACGTGTTGTGGCCATCTGTCGACCTCCTGTGATCGGGTCGATGGTATCGGCGCCAGCGGTCGCGAACATCGCGCGGGCAATGCGGGAAGGGCACTGCCGTATCTCGATGGCCTGCCGCTGGAGGGCTTTGTGGCCGGCGATGACGCGGCCGCCACGAAGAAGGTGCTCGACCTCGTTCCTGAACATCGCGCTCCAGCTGCGGCACGGAAGGACGCGGCGGATCGGCTGCGAGGATCGTCGGTCTGACGTCGGAGGCCAAGCGCCCGGCTGCTTGCTCGCGACGCCGGAGTGTCGGGGACCAGGCTGCGAGCAGGCGTGGAGCGGGGCCGTTCGGCTCTCGAAAACAGGGGCATGAGGTCCATTCCGCGCGCGGCGGCCACAAGGCAGGCTCACCGCGAAGGTGCTTCGGGCACGGGTGCTCGGGCCCTAGGAGAATGGGGCGCGGACCCCGGCACGCGAAGGAGATGGCAGTCATGAGACATGCACGCATCATCGCGCTGGCGCTTTCGGTCCTCGGCCTGGTCGCCGCGGCATGCGGCGGCGGGACGCCTGTGACCGCGACGCCGACGGCATCGGCCAATGCCACGACGACGACCGTGACGAAGTCGCTGAACATCGGGTTCACCAACTCGCAGACCGGTGCGCAGCAGGTCGCGTCCACGAAGCAGACCGAGGGCATCAAGCTCTGGGTCGATCAGGTCACCAAGGCCGGCGGCATCAAGCTCAAGGACGGCACGGTCCTTATGCCGAAGATCACGTTCTACGACGACGAGTCGAAGCTCGACCGAGTTTCTGCGCTCTATACGAAGCTCATCAACGACGACAAGGTCGACTTCCTCCTGTCGCCGTACTCGAGCGGCCTCGTGAAGGGCGCCGCAGTCGTCTCTGAGCAGAACGGCAAGGTCATGGTGACCGCCGGCGGCGCCGACGACGCCACCATGGAGCAGGGCTTCCAGAACATCTACCAGGTCTACACGCCGGCCTCGAAGTACCTCACCGGCGCGATCGACCTCATGCTCAAGCTCGACCCGACCATCAAGAAGGTCGCGATCGTGAATGAGAAGGACTCGTTCTCGACCTCCGTCGTCGTGGCCGCGAAGCCATACGCCGAGAGCAAGGGCCTCACGGTGGTCGTGAACCAGGGCTACGACACCGGCACGACCGACTTCGGTCCGTTCATCAACCAGATCATCGCGCAGGCTCCCGACGCCATCATCGGCGGGGGCCACCTTGTCGATGGCACGACCCTCGCGAAGCAGCTCTACGAGAAGAAGGTCGGCGCGCGGTTCATCGCGCTCCTCGTCGCTCCGCCCGAGCCGACGTTCGCCGACATCGGCGATTCCGCGCAGTTCATCGTCGGCCCCTCGCAATGGGAGCCGCTCGTGAAGTACGGCGAGGCCGGCGCCAAGGCGCTGAACATCCCCTTCTACGGCATCGCTGTCGACGCGTTCACCACCGCCTACAAGGCGATGTTCAACGCGCCGCCGTCCTACCACTCCGCCGGCGGCTACGCCGCCGGCCTCGTGCTCCAGAAGGCGCTCGAGGACGCGGGCTCGACCGATCCCGCCAAGGTCAAGGCCGCGATGGACAAGACCGACCTCATGACGTTCTTCGGGCACATCAAGTTCTCGACCGACGCGAAGACGCATGGCAAGCAGACCGCGCACGACATGGTGTACGTGCAGTGGCTGAAGGGCTCCGATGGCAAGCTCGCGACGCAGATCGTCTGGCCTGCCGAGGCCAAGTCAGCAGACGCGCAGCTGCGCAAGTAACCAAGCCAACTGAATAGGTAGCACGAGCCGGGCATGAGCCTCGACGCGCTTATCCCGTCGGCGATCGACGGTCTCATGCTCGGCTTCGTCTACGGACTCGCCGCGATGGGCCTGACCCTCATCTTCGGCGTGATGCGAGTGATAAACCTCGCGCACGGTCCGGTCATCGCGCTCGGCATGTACGTCGTGTACCTGCTGTTCACCGTCCTCGGCGTGAACCCCTACATCGGGATCGTCGCGGCACTCTTCGTCGGCCTGGCCTTCGGCGTGGCGATGTATTTCATCGCGGTCGACCGCGTCATCAACCAGCCCGAGCTCACCACGCTGCTCGCGACCTACTCGGTGAATCTGATGGTCATCGGCATCGCGACGTCGGCCTTCACGACGACCCCCCGCGCCGTGGACATCTCGCTTGGCTCGGTGAGCCTCGGCAACGTGACGATCCTCGGGACGCACGCGGTGGCAGTGGTGGTCGCGATCGTCGTCGCCGCGGCGCTGTATTTCTTCCTGTTCCGGACGCGCACTGGCAAGTCGATCCGCGCGGTGTCGAATAACCGCGCCGCCGCGGAGCTCATGGGCATCGACTCGCGCCGCATGCTCGCGCTCTCGTTCGGCATCGGCACCGCGCTGGCGATGGTGAGCGGTGGCCTCCTGTCGACGCTCTTCTCGTTCACGCCGCTCTCCGGCAGTGGCCATGAGGTGAAGAGCTTCGTGATCGTGGTGCTCGGCGGCCTGGGCAACCCCACCGGAGCGCTCGTCGGCGGCATCGTGCTTGGGCTCCTCGAGGGAATCTCGACGGTCTTCATCCCGGTCTCATGGGTGCCGGTGCTGGAGTACGTGATCTTCATCCTCATCCTGCTGCTGCGTCCCTCCGGTCTGCTTGGGTCGCGCGTATGAGGGCGCCATGAGGCAGCGCACGTGAGGCGGTACCGATTGCCATTTCTGCCGCTCATCGTCGTGGTGATCGGAGTGCTCGCCGCGATCCCCATCCTCACGGGCAATCCGTCGATGCGCGAGGAGCTGTTCCTCGTCTTCATGCTCGTCACGCTCGCTTCGAGCATCAACATCATCATGGGCTACACCGGCTATGTGTCCTTCGGACACATCGTGTTCTTCGGCCTGGGCGGCTACTTCGCCTTCTACCTCATGCAGATCCAGGGCTGGCACTTCCTCGCGGCGCTCGTGGCTGCCGCGGTGCCCTCGGCGCTCATCGCGCTGCTGATCGGCGTCCCGATCCTGCGGCTGCGCGGCGCGTACTTCGCGCTCGCGACGGTCGGCATCAACGAGGCCACCAAGACCGCGATCAACAACTTCGAGCCGTTTGGCGGCGCGGTCGGGATGTTCTTCAACTTCTCGATCTACGCGCAGTACGGCGGCGCGAAGGCGGCGGGCGAGCTCGCGTACTACGTCATGACGATCATCGCCATCTCCACAATCGCGGCGTCGTACGCGATCAAGCGCTCGAAGTTCGGGCTCGCGCTCATGGCCATCCGCGAGGATCAGGACGTGGCGATGGTCGTCGGGGTCGACCCTGCGCGCGCGAAGGTCATGGCGTACGTCATCTCCGCGGCGTTCCCGGCCATGGCCGGCGCGGCGTTCTTCTTCAAGAACGGCATCATCGAGCCGGGCATCGCGTTCGATCTGTTCCGCTCGATCGAATCGCTGGTCATGGTGGTGCTCGGGGGCATCGGCACGGTCGCCGGTCCCATCGTCGGCGCCGCCGCGTACGAATGGCTGCGCGGCTTCCTCATCACCAACCCGACGCTCGCGAACTTCCAGCTCTTCCTCGCCGGACTGCTGCTCCTCATCGTGGTGCTCTTCGTCAGCGCGGGCCTCGTGGGCTGGCTGCGCGACCGCTTCCCCATCCTGCGGAGCTATATCCCGTGACGAGAACGGCGGACCCCATCCCATGAGCGCTCTCCTTCAGGTCCAGCAGTGCACCGTCCGCTTCGGCGGGCTCGTGGCGTGCGACAGCGCGACTTTCGACGTCGAGGCTGGCGCCATCCTCGGCCTGATCGGACCGAATGGCGCCGGCAAGACGACGCTGTTCAACGCGATCAACGGGGTCTACCGCAAACATCAGGGAAAGATCGTCTTCGACGGTGAAGTCATCAGCGGCATGCATCCGTTCCAGATCGCCAGACGCGGCATCGCGCGAGCGCATCAGGTCGTGCGGCCGCTCAACGACCTCTCGGTCATCGCGAACGTTACGGTGGGCGCGTGCTTCGGCCGCGAGAACCTGGGCCTCGCTGCCGCCACCAAGGTCGCACGCGAGACGCTCGCTTCGCTCGGCCTCGCGGACAGGGCGGAGGTGCTCGCCGGCAAGCTGAACGTCGCGCAGAAGAAGCGGCTCGAGCTCGCCCGCGCCCTCGCGGCTCGCCCGAAGCTGCTGCTCGCCGACGAAGTGCTCGCGGGCCTGAACCCCCAGGAGGTCACTGAGATGCTCGGGACCTTCCGCGCGATCAAACAGCAGGGCGTGACGGTCGTCATGATCGAGCACCTCATGCACGCGGTCATGAACGTGTGCGATCGCGTCGTCGTGCTCGACTACGGGAAGAAGATCGCCGAGGGCTCGCCGGCCGAGGTCCAAGCCGATCCGAAGGTCATCGAGGCGTACCTCGGCGATCCAAAGATCGCCGAGCGCTTCATGCGGGAGAGCACATGAGCACGCTGGCCGTCGAGAACATCGAGTCCGGATACGGCGCCGTCCAGATCCTCTGGGGCGCCTCCCTTCAGCTGCGCGAGGGCAAGCTCACGGCGCTCGTGGGCAGCAACGGCGCCGGCAAGACGACGCTGCTGCGCGCGGTCACGGGACTGCTGCCCGCGTGGACCGGCGTGGTGACGATGGACGATCGGGTCATCACGAAGCTCTCGCCGCATGCCAAGGCCGACCTCGGTCTCGTCCTCGTGCCCGAGGGCCGGCAGCTGTTCGCCACGATGAGCATCGTCGAGAACCTCGAGATGGGCGCGACGGTCAGCCGCGCGCGCGCCGAGATGGCTCGCTCATTCGATCAGGTCTTCACGCTCTTCCCGCGCCTGGCGGAGCGGCGCACGCAGCTGGCGGGCACGCTATCCGGCGGCGAGCAGCAGATGCTGGCCATCGCGCGCGGGCTCATGGCCAAGCCGAAGATCCTCATGTTCGACGAGCCGAGCCTCGGCCTCTCGCCGCTCTTCGTGATGAACCTCTTCGAGATCATCCGCACGCTGAAGAAGGAGGGCATGACGATGCTCCTCGTCGAGCAGAACGTGCAGATGAGCCTCGCGGTCTCGGACTTCGCGTACGTGTTGAATCACGGCAAGGTCGAGATCGAGGGTGAGGCGCGCGCCGTTCGCGAGATGCCGGAGGTCCGGAAGGCCTACCTGGGCCTGTAGTTCGCGCCTCAGCGCTTCGCGGTGATGACCCCGGTATTGAAGCCCAACCAGTGCATGCGTCCCAGGTGTCGCGCGTGCTCGACCTTCATGCAGCGGTCCATCACGACCTTGAGGCCGCCGGCCTCGGCGATCTCGCCGCCCTCGATGCTGATCACGCCGTACTGACACCAGAGCGCGCTGGCGCCGATCTTCACCGCTTCCCGCGCGATGCCCGGGACCGCGTCAGGCGCGCGGAAGACATCGACCACGTCCACCGGGAAGGGGATCGACCCCAGGTCCGGATAGCTCTCGACTCCCAGGATCGCCTTCTCGCGCGGGTTCACCGGCACGATGCGGTAGTCGTGGCGCCGCAGGTAGAACCCGACGAAGTGGCTCGCGCGCAGCTCGTTCGGCGAGAGCCCCACGATCGCGACGGTCTTCGAGCGCGTCAGGATCGAGAGGATCACGAAGGGATCCTGCCAGCGATCCGGGACCTGGGGCGGCGCGTGCACCGTGGTGGCCATCAGGCATGCCCAGCCGGCGCGGCCGTGGATGCCGCGCGGAGCGCGGTCTCCAGATCCTCGATCAGGTCGGCCGCGGTCTCGAGACCGACGGAGAGGCGGATCGTGCCCGCGGAGATCCCGGCGGCCGAGAGCTCGTCGTCCGACAGCTGCCGATGCGTCGTCGTCGCGGGATGGATGATCAGGCTCTTCGCGTCGCCGACGTTCGCGAGATGGCTCCACAGCTTCACGCTCTCGATGAACGACCGCCCGGCCGCGCGGCCACCCGGGAGATCGAAGGAGAAGATCGCGCCCGCCCCGTTCGGCAGGTACTTCTTCGCGAGCGCGCGGTACGGGCTCGATTCGAGGCCCGCGTAGCGGACCGCGGTGACGCCCGGCTGCTGCTCGAGCCAGCGCGCGACTTCGGTCGCGTTCTCGACGTGGCGCGCCATGCGCAGCGGAAGCGTCTCCAGTCCGAGGAGGAACAGGAACGAGTTGAACGGGCTCAAGGCCGCGCCGAGATCGCGCAGCGACTCGGCGCGCAGCTTCATCAGGTAGCCGTACACGCCGAAGGTCTCGTGGAACGCCAGGCCGTGATAGGCCGGCGACGGATCGGCGACGACCGGAAATCGCCCGTTCGACCAGTCGAAGCTCCCGGCCTCGACGGCGATGCCGCCGATGCTCGTACCGTGACCGCCGATGAACTTCGTCGCCGAGTGCGTGACGATGTCGGCGCCCCACTCGAGCGGCCGGCAGAGGTACGGCGTCGCGAAGGTGGAGTCGATCATCAATGGCGTGCCATGTTCATGAGCGATCCCGGCAACGGCCTCGATGTCCAAGACGTTGCCGCCCGGATTGCCGATCGTCTCGCCGTAGAGCAGCTTGGTGTTGGGGCGCAGCGCCGAGCGCCACTGGTCGAGATCGTCGGGATCGATGAAGGTGAGCTCGAAGCCGAGCTTGCGCTGCAGGTGCTTCAGCTGCGTGACCGATCCGCCGTACAGCGCGGCCGACGACACGACGTGGTCGCCGGGCGTCAGCATCGTGAAGAAGGCCGCCGCCTGCGCCGCAAGGCCGCTGGCGAACGCGACACCACCCGCGGCGCGCTCGAGGTTCGCGACGCGCTCCTCGAACACCGCGGTCGTCGGATTCATGATCCGCGAGTAGGTGTTGCCGTACTCCTGCAGGTTGAAGTACGCCGCCGCGGAATCCGGATCCTCGAAGACGTAGCTCGTCGTCTGGAAGATGGGCACGGCGCGCGCGCCCGTGTACGGCTCGGGACGCTGACCCGCGTGGATCGCTCGGGTGTCGAAGCCGTAGTTCTTCGCGGGTCGTTCCCTCATGCCAGGAATCCTCGGATGAGCTCGGTCATGCGGCCCTCCTCGAGCAGGAACGAGTCGTGTCCGTACGACGCGTCGATCACCTGGTGCGTCGCGATCTTGCCCGACGAGCGCAGCGCGCGCGCGACCTCCTCTGAATCCCGCGACGGATAGAGCCAGTCCGATGAGAACGAGATCGCGAGCGTCCGCGCTCTCACGCGCGCGAGCGCGCGTTCGAGCGAGCCGCCGCCGTAGCTGCGCGCGAGGTCGAAGTAGGTCAGCGCGCGCGAGATGTAGAGGTACGCGTTCGCGTCGAAGCGCTTCGCGAAGGCGTCCGCCTGGTAGCGCAGGTAGCTCTCCACCGCGAAGTCCGCGCCCGGCAGGGTGAAGGAGTATTCGCTCCCCTCCTGCAGGGAGCGCCCGAACTTCTCACGCATCGCCGCATCGGAGAGGTAGGTGACGTGGCCAACCATGCGCGCGATCTTGATGCCGGCATCCGGCCGCCGACCGGTGCCTTCGTAATGCCCGTTCTGCCAGTCGGGGTCGGCCATGATCGCGTTGCGCGCGATCGCGTTCCACGCGACGCCCTGCGCCCCGAGGCGAGCCGTCGCCGCGATCGGAACGATGCGCTCGATCGCGTCCGGGAACTGCACCGCCCACTCCAGCGCCTGCATCCCCCCGAGGGAACCGCCGCTCGCCACGAACACGCGGTCGATGCCGAGCCCGCGCAGGAAGGCGCGCTCCGCTCGGACCATGTCGCCGACCGTGACCACCGGGAAGTCGGACCCGTAGACGCGACCGGTCCGCGCGTCGATCGAGGCCGGCCCGGTCGATCCGCGGCAGCTGCCGATGAGGTTCGTACAGACGACGAAGAAGCGATCGGTATCGAAGGCCTTGCCCGAGCCGATCATCCCGTCCCACCATCCAAGCCCGCCGCGGCCGCGCTCGGCCGCGCCCATCCCGTCGACCGTGGTCGGCGCGTCCGGATCGTCGCTCCAGCCCGCGGCGTGCGCGTCGCCCGAGAGCGCGTGGCACACCAGGACGACGTTGTCCTTCGCCGGCGCGAGCTCGCCGTACGTCTCGTACGCGATGCGCACGGGAGAGAGCTCCGCGCCTGAGTCGAGCCGAAGGGGCTCGGGGAGGTCGAGATACCGCGTGTGGACCGTCCCCACGCTCCCCCGCCCGCTGGTGATGGTCACCCACAAAAGGCTAGCGCCCTCAGAATCAGGCTGTGCAGCTTGACGCGTGCAGTGGATCGAGGCCGTGAACGTGCCGAGGACTCCGACCGAGCAGCTCGCGGACTTCTGCGCGAGCCTGCGGTGGCCCGCGATCCCACCTGAGGCCCGCGAGCGCACGAAGGAGCTCGTGCTCGACCACGTCGGCGTCGGCATCCGCGGGAGCAACACCGACTCCGCACGCGCCGTCCACCGGTACGTGCAACGGAGATCGCGCGGCGGTGGCGCATCGTTCTTCGGGACGAACGATCGGGCGGAGGCGCCCTGGGCGGCGCTGGCAAATGGTGTCTCGGCGCACAGCATCGAGATGGACGACGTCACGACGGAGTCCTCGCTCCATCCGGGCGTCGCCGTCATCCCTGCGGCGCTCGCGCTGGCAGAGGAGCGTCGCGCGGCCCCGATCGCGTTCCTCGAGGCGGTCGTCGCGGGATACGAGGTCACGATGCGCATCGGCAACGCGCTCGGCGGCGCGAACGCCTATGGCCGCGGCTTCCACCCGACCGGTGTCGCCGGAACGTTCGGCGCGGCCGTCGCGGGCGCTCATCTGCTCGGCCTCGATGCCGGCGGGATCGTGAACGCGATGGGCATCGCCGGAACGATGGCCTCGGGCTCGCTCGAGTACCTCGCGGACGGTTCGTGGACGAAGCGGCTCAACCCCGGATGGGCGGCGCACGCCGGCATCATCGCCGCGGAGCTCGCCGCCGAAGGATTCACCGGGCCCGCGAGCGCGATCGAAGGAAAGCACGGCGCGCTGCACTCTTTTTCGGATAGCGCAAGGCCGAAGCGTCTCCTCGCCGACCTCGGCGCGCCGCTGCAGGTGTTGCGCGTCTCGATCAAGCCGTACGCGTGCTGCCGCTACAACCACGGCCTCATCGACGCGGTGCTGCAGCTGCGGAAAGACCACTCACTCACGCCGGAAGCCGTAGATCGTATGGAGCTGCACGTGCTGAGCGCGGGCGCGGCGCTGGTGGCCGATCCGATCGAGCGCAAGCGCGATCCGCGCAACGTCGTGGACGCGCAGTTCAGCGCGCCGTATGCCGCCGCGGTCGCGCTCGTGCGCGGTGCGGCCGGCCTGCGCGAGTTCGACCCGGCGACGATCGCCGACCCGACCGTACGCGCGCTCATGGCGCGGATCGACTGCGTACGCGATCCGAGCCTGGATGCGAAGTTCCCGCTGGCCTGGCCCGCCGCGGTCACCGTGCGGCTGCGCGACGGCCGCACGTTCGAGGCGCACATCGCGCACGCTCTCGGCGAGCCGGAGAATCCCGTCCCGCGCGCGGCGCTGCTCGAGCGATTCGTCGAGCTCACCGCTCCATGGATCGACGCGAACTCCGCGCGAGCCCTTGCCACCAGGCTCCTGTCGCTGGACACGGCCAACGATCTCGCGGCCGCGCTGAGCAGCCATTCGCGGACGCCGAGCGCGATCGAGCGTTGAGGCTCGACGCGTTCATCACCGCGCTCGGCATCGAGCAGGCCGGCCAATATGGACGTGTTTGCGAGCAACGCGGATACCACGGACTGTGGGTGACCGAGACCCAGGTGGATCCGCTGCTCCCGCTCGCGGTCGCCGCAACGACGACGAGCGCGCTGCGCCTGGGCACCGGCATCACCGTCGCGCTCGCGCGCAGCCCGATGGTCACCGCGATGGACGCCTGGGCGATCCAGAAGGCCAGCGGCGGGCGCTTCGACCTGGGTCTTGGGACGCAGGTGAAGGCGCACATCGAGCGGCGCTTCTCGATGACCTTCGACCAGCCCGCGAAACGGATACGGGAGTACGTCGCGGCGGTCCGTCACATCTGGGGCGCGTTCCAGCACGAGCACCGGCTTGCGTTCAAGGGCGACTTCTACCGTTTCGACCTCATGAGCCCGTTCTTCGATCCCGGCCCGATCGAGCATCCGCGGATCCCGATCTATCTCGCGGCGGTGAACGAGCGGATGTTCAAAGTGGCCGGAGAGATCGCCGATGGGATCGAGGCGCATCCCTTCTCGACGCCTGCCTATCTGCGCGACATCGGCCTTCCGGCTGTCGCGGCCGGGCTTGCGCGGGCGCAGCGTGAGCGCGCCGCGATCACGATCGCCTGCCCGGTATTCACGCTCGTCGAGACGTCGCCGACCTACACCGCCGACGCGGCCTACGTCCGTCAGCAGCTGGCGTTCTACGCGTCGACGCCGACATACCGCGCGGTGCTCGACCATCACGGCTGGGGTGCGATCGGCGAGGAGCTGTCGATCCTCGCGCGCGGCGGACGATTCGACGAGCTTCCGCGCCTGGTGACGGAGCCGATGATCGACGCGTTCGTGACGCGCGCGCGAACGTACGAGGAGCTGGGCCGGCGGCTCCGGAGGCGCTATGAAGGGGTGCTGGACCGCGTCGGCCTCTACGGCGATGCGACAAAGATCGACCGTGAGAGCCTCGCGGCGCTCACGGTCGGTCTGAGCGGCGGCTAAGAGGGTTAGCCGCGCGCGGAGGGGGTTTTCGTACTAGAGCCGCGCAGGGAGTGGGTCTCTAGTAGCCGCGCAAGAGCTCGGAGGCCCGGGAGCGCGATCTCTTCAACGCCATCGCGGTCAGCGCCACGCAGAGCGCCAGACCTGTTGAAAACAGAACTGCTTTCATGCCACCACCACCTTTGACGTTCTCTTTCACCTGCCGCGGCCAGAGTGGGCCTACAGCGGCACTGTTCCTTCCCTCCAGCGGGTGAACGAAGTCCTAAGGCGCCTGTAGTACTTGCCGGTCCGGGGTCAGACGACGTTCAGGCCGGCGAGGGCCAATCTTGCCAATGTGGCCCGGATACTGCGCGTCGGCATCATCGCGACCGCCGTCCTCATGACGGCGACCGTCGGTTTCGCACGGTTCGCCCCGCTTGAAGCGCCGGAGACCAGGCTCCTCCTCCCGGGGACCGTCGTCGTGGATTCACACGGCGTCGTGCTCGAGCGAGACGCCCGCTCGGGCTTCCGCATCCCGCTGGCGCTGGACCAGATCGCGCCGCGAATGCTCCAGGCGACGATCTCGGCGGAGGACCGCCGCTTCCTCTCCCACCCCGGCGTCGATCCCCTCGCCATCGCGCGCGCCCTGACGACCCTGGGCACCCAGCCCTCCGGCGCGTCGACCGTGACCCAGCAGCTCGCGCGCCGCCTCTATCTCGCGGACGACGCGCGGCCGCTGCTCCTCCGCAAGGCGGACGAGGCGCGCATCGCCCTGCAGCTCGAGGCGAATCGCTCGAAGGCCGAGATCCTCGATCTGTACCTGAACGACGTGTACTACGGGCGCGGCGCGTATGGCGTAGAGGCCGCCGCTCGCGTGTACTTCGGCACGAGCGCGCGGAATCTCGATCTCGCGCATGCCGCGTACCTGGCC
Organism: Candidatus Limnocylindria bacterium; assembly: GCA_041486085.1. Lineage (GTDB taxonomy): Bacteria > Chloroflexota > Limnocylindria > P2-11E > P2-11E > CF-39. The sequence goes on from JBGPKU010000004.1 coordinate 68,256, forward strand.
GGACTGCCGCAGCGCCCCTCCGAATACGACGAGCCGGCGGCGATCGTGCGGCAGGCCTACGTCCTCGCACGCATGACCGACGACGGATGGATCACCGCCGCGCAGGCTGAGGCCGCGCGCATGCAGGCGGTGGCGACGCTGCCCGCGGAGTCGACACCCTACGCGCATCAGTTCGTGTCATTCGCGCTCGCCGAGCTCGCACGTCTGCGGCCCGACCTGGCCGGTCGCGATGGCCTGGTCATCGAGACGACGCTCGACGCCGGACTGCAGAGCGAGACCGAGCGTCTGGCGCGCCTGCGCGTCGCGCCGCTCGCCGATCGGCGCGTCACCGACGCCGCGGTCGTGGCGATCGAGCCCGGCACCGGCCGCATCATCGCGATGGTCGGCAGCGCGACCGACGGCGACCCCGCGCACGGCGGCGACATCAACATGGCGACGACGCGCCGCCAGCCGGGATCCGCGCTCAAGCCGTTCCTCTACGCGGCCGCGTTCGAGCGCGGCTACACGCCGGCGACCGCGCTCCTCGACGTGCCGACGGCATTCGTGACGCCCGACTCCACCTACGCGCCGCTCAACTTCGACCGTTCCTTTCACGGTGTCGTGACGCTCCGCACCGCCCTCGCGAGCTCGCTGAACGTCCCGGCGGTGCGGACCCTCGACGCCATCGGCCTCGGCGCGCTGCTCGAGATCCTCCACCGCTTCGGTCTCGGCACGCTCGATGCGACCGAGTCGTACGGCCTGTCGCTGACGCTCGGCGGCGGCGAGGTCACGCTGCTCGACCTCACCAACGCGTACGCGGCCCTGGGCGCCCGCGGTCAGCTCGCGCGGCCGTACGCGATCGATCGCGTGCGCGACGCCGCCGGACGTGTCCTTTATCAACGCGCCGCGTCACCGCCACAGCGCGTGCTCTCCGAGCAGCAGGCCTATCTCCTGGCCGACATCCTCTCCGACGCCGACGCGCGCATACCGGGCTTCGGCGGCGTGACGCCGTTCGACCTGCCGTTCCCCGCCGCGGTGAAGAGCGGCACGAGCACCGGCTTCCGCGACAACTGGACGCTCGGCTACACGCCAAGCCTCGCGATCGGGGTGTGGGTCGGCAACGCCGATGGCTCGCCGATGGTCGACGTCTCCGGCGTCGCAGGCGCCGGACCGATCTGGCACGAGGCGATGCTGGCCGCGGCGCTCTCGCGTCCGATGAGCACATTCGCGCGGCCCGCGGGCATCACGACCGCCACGGTGTGCGCGCCGACCGGACTGCTGCCGGGCCCGGCGTGCCCGAGCCAGGTACGCGAGATCTTCGTCGCGGGCACCGAGCCCGCGTCCATCGAGTCCTACTACGTCCGCGGAGCCGTGGGCGAGCTGCTCATCGATCCGCCGACCGAGGCGCGCGCATGGGCGCGCGACGCCGGCCTCGCGCTCGCGACCGACGGAGCCGGGCCGGGCGCCAGCGCGAGGCCGGCAAAGGACGACCTGCTGCGCATCGTGTCGCCCTCCGCGGGGAGCGTGTACTACCGCGCGCCCGAGCTGCCGACGCAGACGCTCGTGCTTCGCGCGGGTGTGGCCGCGGGCATCGACAGGGTCACGTTCGCGATCGACGGCGTCGTGCTCGGCGACACGCTCGGCAGCGACGCCTGGGTCGCGTGGGACCTGGTGGCGGGCACGCACACGCTGCGCGTCAGCGCGCGGCTTGCCGACGGCACGGTCGCGGCGGCGACGTCGAAGTTCGAGGTGAAGTGAGATGGACCTGATCAGACGATTCCGCGGGGGCACTGTGGCGATGGCGCTGCTGGTCGCCGTGGTCGCGTGCAGTCAGGTGCCCTTCATGAACGCCTTCAGGCAGGTCGCGAGCGAGATCGCGGACTTCAGCCTCACGCCCGGCGGCGACGACGTCGCGCGCCTTTCGCCCGTCACGGTCACCTTCGCGAAGTCGCCGACCGAGAAGGACCCGGCGTCGCTGCTGCAGCTCTTCCCCGCGTCCCCCGGCAGCTACGCCTGGCTCTCGACGCGCACGCTCCTCTTCCAGCCGGACTTCCCCGGTCTCCTTCGCGGCACGACCTACACCGCGCTCGTCCCAGCGCGCCCGGAGGCGGGTCTGCCGCAAGCCGTCGCGAAGAAGTTCACGGTCACCGGGAAGCTCACCGTGCAGCAGGTCATCCCCGGCGATACCGACAGCGAGGTTCCGCTGACTGCGCAGGTCCTGGTGCAGTTCAGCCGCTCGGTCGCGCCGCTCACGACGCTCGCGAATCAGCCAAAGGACAGCGTCGTCACGTTCGACCCGCCGCTGCACGGTACCGGCGAGTGGCTCAACACCTCGATCTACCGCTTCATCCCAACTGACTTGAAGGCCACGCAAACATACAAGCTGACCATCAAGCGCGGGCTCAGCTCCGCGGTCGACGGCGTGCTCGAGCAGGACTTCCAGTCGACCTTCACGACCATCGGGCCCGGCGTGGATCAGATCGTCCCGGACGGCAACTGGCTCTACGGCGGTCCCTGGCAGGAATCGGTCATCACCTTCAACCAGCCGATGGACGAGAGTGCGGCCTCCGGTGTGACGGTGCGCTCCGAGGCCGGCGTCCCGGTGCTGGGGAACCGCACCTGGAGCAAGGACCACACCGTGCTGACCTTCAACCCGACGCAGCGGATGACGAACGAGACGAAGTACGTGATCACCGTCGACAAGGGTCTCAAGGGTGCGCGCGGCGGCGAGACCGCGAAGGTCCGTGTGTCGTCGTTCACGACGGTGGGCGCGCCGAGCGTGAAGCAGACCTATCCGGCGAACGGGCAATCGGACGCCGGTCGTTACGGAGTGAGCATCCAGTTCAGCTCCCCGATGGATCCCGAGTCGCTCGAGGGCAGGCTCTCCATCAGCGGCTTCACCGCGAAGGATCTCGAGGGCCACGTCTCGGCGTACGAATTCGCCATCGGCGCGAACGTCGCGCTCGAAGGCTCCACGACGTACACGGTCACGCTTGCGCCGGGCGCGACCGATCGCTACGGCCAGGTCATGGGCGGGTACCGCTTCAGCTTCACGACGGGCGTGCTGCCCTCGAGCGTCGCGCTCGCGCTTCCCGGCTACGGCGGCGCGGCGACGTATTCCGCTTCGACGGAGCCCTTCGTGTGGTTCCAGACCACGAACAAGAAGTCCGTCGGCTTCACGCTGTATCCGCTGACAGCGGCCGAGGCCAAGGCGACGATGCACGAGTACGCGCTCGGAACGCCGCAGTTCTCGTGGTCGCTCCCCGCGCTGCGCAGGTGGACCGAGACGATCACCGCGGGCCGGGACGAGGTGCGCCTTGACAGGACGAGCCTCACCGGCGGCGGTCCACTGCCGAAGGGCTACTACCTGCTGACGACCGATGGCCAGTACGCGTCGCGGTTCGTCTTCGCGGTCGTGGACACCGTCATCGTCACCAAGCTCTCGAACGACGAGCTCCTCGCGTGGGCGCTGGATCACGACAGCGGGAAGCCGGTCGCGGGACTCACCGTCCACGCAGAGGGCGTCGCGATCACGACCGCCGACGCGGCGACCGACGCGAACGGCCTCGCGACCTTCAAGTCGCCCAAGCCGGTGCCCGGGCCGTCCAACGATCGCAGCTACTGGGTCACGGCCGGCACGACCGACGGCCAGCGGCTCGGCGTCGTGAGCTCGCGCTGGCAGTCGATCTCGCCGTTCCAGTACGGCCTGCCGATGGCGTACTACGCGACCGACTGGGTCGGTCACGTGTACAGCGATCGCCCGATCTACCGGCCCGGCGAGACCGTCCTCTACAAGGGCATCATCCGCGCCGACGACGACGCGCTCTACACGCTGCCGCCGCAGGACGGGCCGTTCGAGTTCATCCTGCGCAACGCGCGCGGGCAGGAGCTCCAGCGCAGGGACGTGCGGGTCAACGCCTTCGGTTCGTTCGAGGGCCTCTTCGATATCCCGAACGACGCGCCCACGGGCGACTACTACTTCTCGATCCAGCTGAAGGGCGGCGATCCGAGGGTCGGGCCGAACGGCTTCCAGATCGCGGGTAGCAGCTTCCTCGTGTCGGCCTTCCGCAAGCCCGAATTCCAGGTCGCGCTCGTCACCGGCAAGACCTCGTACACCGACGGCGACACGATCGACGCGAGCCTGGGCGCGTCGTTCTTCTTCGGCGGCGCGCTCGATGGAGCGACCGTCGACTGGACCGCTGTCGCGAGCGGATACGCCCCGCGTGTCGCCGGCTTCGAGAGCTACTCGTTCACCGACTTCGACTACACCAGGCAGGCGGTCGCGCAGGCGCCGATCCGCGGCAAGGGGACGACAAACACCGCGAACGGCACAGCCCGGATCGCGCTGCCCGCAGCACTCATGGGTGGTGAAGGCGCGCAGACGTTCACACTCTCGACGACGGTCACCGATCAGAACGGACAGGGTGTCGGGACGAGCACGCAGGTCACGGTGCATCCCGCGTCGGTGTACGCGGGCATCCGCGCCGACCGTTGGGTCGCGACGGTCGACCAGGACGCGAAGATCCAGCTCGTTTCGGTCGACACCGACGGCAACGTCGTGCCGGATCAGAAGGTGACCGTGAGGGTCTTCGACCGGCAGTGGCTGACCTCGAAGGTGCTCGTGCCGGGCGGCGGCCGCCGCTATCAGAGCGACGCGCGCGACACGCTGATCACGACCCTGGGCGCGACGACCGACGCGAAAGGCGTTGCGACCGTCATCTATCGGCCGGCCAAGTCCGGGCAGCTGCGGATCGTCGCCGAGGCGACCGACGCTCGCGGGCGCACGGCACGGTCCGCCACGTTTGTTTGGGCCAGCGGCTACGGCTTCGCGCTCTGGCAGGTCACCAACGACGACACGATCAAGCTCGTCGCGGACCGCGAGCGCTACGAGGTCGGCGACACCGCGCAGGTCCTGGTCCCCGCGCCGTTCGCCGGCGCGACCGCGCTCGTCACGATCGAGCGCGGAAAGATCATCACGCGCGAGGTGCGCGTGCTGCCGACGAACAGCGAGCGCCTCGCCATCCCGATCACCGATCGCGCCGTGCCCGACGTCTTCGTCTCCGTCGTGCTGTATCGCGCGCCGACGGCCGTCGACCCGCTCCCGCGTTACAAGGTCGGCTACGTCGAGCTGCCGGTGTCGACGCAGACGCGTCAGCTAAACGTGAAGATCACGACCGATCGCGCGGAGGCGCGCCCGGGTGACACCGTGAGGTACGACATCAAGGTCACGGACACCAGGGGCAAGGGCGTGCGGTCCGAGGTCTCGGTCGCCGTCGTCGACAAGGCCGTGCTCTCGCTCCTGGACGAGCGCGGCGTCGATGGACTGCATGCGTTCTGGTTCGAGCGCGGCCTCGCCGTGAGCACGACGTCGTCGATGGGCAACTCGCTCGACCGCTGGAACGACGTCATCGCGGAGCTGCCGAGGGTCGGCAAGGGCGGCGCCGGTGGCGGCTTCCAGGCGCAGCAGGTGCGTCAGGACTTCCGCAACACCGCGTACTGGGACGCGCAGGTGACGACGAACGACGATGGCATCGCGACCGTCTCCGTCGTCATGCCCGACGATCTCACGACGTGGCGCATGCAGGCGCGCGCGATCAGCGGCGACACGATGGTCGGCGAGGGCACCAACGAGCTCGTCTCCACCAAGCCGCTGCTCATCCGCTCCGCGCTCCCCCGCTTCCTGCGCGTCGGCGACGCCGCGGATCTCCGCGTGCTCGTGCGCAATGGGACCAAGGCCGCGGCGAACGTCGCCGTGACCCTCCGGGCCGAGGGCGTCGAGGTCGGCGGCCCCGACACCAGGTCGCAGACCGTCGCGGCGGGCGCATCGGTGTCGTATGTCTGGCCAGCGAAGGTGAGCGTCGAAGGCGACGTGAAGCTGACGTTCACCGCGACCGGCGGGGGCGAGCTCGAGGACGCGATGACCGTTGCACTCCCCAGCCTTCTCGATGTCACGCCCGAGACGATGTCCACCGGCGGCATCGTGACGAAGGACGCCGGCTATGAGGCGATCTACCTGCCAAGGTTCGCGGACACCAAGGGCGGGAGCCTCGCGGTGTCGGTACGTTCGGCACTCGTCGGCTCTCTCGCCGGTGAGCTCACGTACTTCGAGCCTGAGTCACAGGAGGGCGCGCCGCACGTGGCGAGCCGGCTCATCGCGACGATCGGCGTCGCGCGCGCCGAGAAGGCCGCGGGCGGGAATCGCTCGTACAGCGCCCGCATCAGCAGCGACATCGCCGGCCTCATCGGCCGCCAGCGTCCCGATGGTGGCTGGGCGTGGTGCGACGATCCGATCTGCACGACCGATCCGAACACCACCGCATGGGTGCTGTTCGCGCTCGGCGAGGCGCGTCGCGACGGCGCGACCATCGACGACGGCGTCAGCCGGCGTGCGAGCCAGATCCTCTACGGGTGGGTGAACCGCCAGAACGTGACGCTCGACGCATCGACGAACGATCAGGATCAGAAGGCCTTCATGCTGGCGGCGCTCGCATCGGGCGGTGCGCAGGGCGTGTCGAGCGTCGCCAACGCGATCTTCGAGCAGGAGCGCGCGCGTCTATCGAACTGGGGCCGCGCGTACCTCGTCAATGCTCTGGTCGACAGCGGCGGCAAGGTCACCGACGAAGCGGTGCGCGTCCTGTTGAACGACATGTCCGCGTCCACGATCCCGAGCGCGAACGGGAATCACTGGGAAACGTCGGCGAGCGGAACGAGCAAGGGCTCATGGTGGACAAGCACGGGTACCAGTGCTCTCGTCGCACTCGCGCTCGCGCGGACGCAGCCCGAGCATCCGCTGCTCCCGCAGAGCATCCGCTGGCTCGTCGTCGCGCGCGGCGCGCAGCCTTGGCAGACCGACGTCGAGCGCGCCCTCTCCATCCTCGCGCTCACGACGTACGCGGTGAGGGCCGGCGAGCTCGGCTCGGATTACGGCTACAAGGTGCTGCTTGACGACAAAGAGGTGCTCGCAGGGCTCGTGAAGAAGAGCACGGAGCCCACCGCCGACGCGAAGAAGCTCCCGCTCAGCACGATCACGCCCGGGAAGACGAGCATCCTCGCGGTGCAGCGCAGCATCTCGACGGCGAACTCGGGCCGGCTCTACTACACGGTCGACCTCCGCTACACGACGCCGGCGAAGGACGTGGAGGCCGTGAACCGCGGGTTCGCGGTGTCGCACAAGTTCACGCTGCTGGGTAAGGACGCGACGCCGATCTCCAGCGCGAAGCTCGGCGACACGGTCGTCGTGACTGTGACGGTGATCGCGCCGTTCGATCGCAACTACGTGACCGTCGAGGACCTGCTACCCGCTGGGCTCGAGCCGATCGACGCGCGCCTCAAGACGACCGATCCGGCGATGAGAGTGAAGCTCGACGCGGAGCGCGCGTCCGCGACGCAGCGGAACGCCGGTGGCTACCTGGCGCCGTGGTTCTGGTGGTACTACAGCCCCTGGCAGCAGGTCGATACGCGCGACGACCGCGTGGTGCTGAAGTCGGATCGTCTGCCGAAGGGCGTGTACGAGTACACGTACTTCGCGCGGGCCACCACGACGGGCGACTTCTTCGTCGCACCGGCGCACGCCGAGGAGACGTACTTCCCCGAGGTCTTCGGGCGGAGCGACAGCTCGCGCTTCAGCGTGACAGCGCCCTAGGAGCAGACGGACCCACTGCAGGCTGGCGCCTCACGGGTTCGGTTCAGCATCGGTGCGTCCGTCGGCGCCGCTGTCATCACGGCCGGACCTGAACGCCGGCAGCCGTTACCCCCGCACGGGGGAGCCGAGCAGTCTGCGGGCTACGTAGCGTGATGCACGCAACCGCCAATGGGAGGCCGGCTATCAGCGCTCCACGACCTCAACGTGCAGTACGACCGGTGCTCATGCTGCTTGTCTTCGGCGCCTTCCTCGTCATCGTCGGCGCCACGGCGAGCGGCCAGGCCATGCTGGTCACCGCGGAAGCCTCGGCCAGCCTGCTCAACGCGGCGGTGGACGCGGACGCGACGGCCGTCCGCAGCTTCGTCGGCCTCAATCTGACCGCGGACGATCTCGGCCCCGGCGGTCTGACGGCCAGCCGCCGCGACGCGCTCGATCAGGGGTTGGCCTCGATGGTCGCCAACGGCGGGATGTTGCACGCCGCGCTGCTCAGCGTCGACGGACTGGTCCTCGCGAGCGATCTGGGCGCGTCGGCCGAACAGTTCGCGCCCCTGACGGACGGGTTCGCGCGCGCGGTCCGTGAGCGTGCGCCGGACGTCGTGATCACTTCTCCGGCCGCCGCGGGCGCGATCGCGTCACCCGGGAACGGCGATGTGATCCGCGAATACCTACCGGTCATCGACGGGGCCGAGGTCGCCGCGGTCGTGGTCGTCTGGCGCGACGCCGCGCCGATCCTCGCGCGGCTCGACGACCAGCGCCTCCACGTCGTCGCGATCACGCTCACCGCCGCACTCATCAGCGCCGGGATGTTGGCGCTCATCTTCCGTGCTGCGCAGCAGCGGCTGAGCCGGCAGACGGTCCAGCTGCTCGAGGCGGCGAAACGAGACTCGCTCACGGACTCGTTGAATCACGGCAGCCTGGTCGACGCGCTCACGCGGAGCATCGACACCGCGAAGAGCGATAGCGCCGCGGTCGACATCGCGCTCATCGACATCGACAACTTCGGGCTGTTGAACGACACCTATGGCCACCAAGCCGCTGATGGGGCGCTGCTTGAGGTGGCACGTTTGCTTCGCTCGCACCTCCCCGACGGCTGCACCTGGGGTCGTTACGGTCCGGACGAGTTCCTCGTTGTGTCTGCGCACGGCGACGGCGCGCTCGAGCAGCAGCTCGCGCAGGTGCGCGCCACGCTCGCCGACGTGAGCCTGCGATTCGAGTCCTCTGAACGCCTGCCGGTGACGGTCAGCGCGAGCATTTGCCGGTATCCGGTCAACGGCGAGTCCGTGACGACGCTGCTCTCGGTCGCGGCGATCACCCTGGATCAGGCGAAGGCCAGCGGTGGGGACATGATCCGCGTCGCCGACGCGAAACCGCCGACGCTCGCGTACGCGAGCACGTTCGACGTCCTGCAGGGTCTGGTCTTCGCCGTCGATACGAAGGACCGCTACACCCGGCGCCACTCCGAGGACGTCGCGCGGTACGCGGATTTCCTCGCACGCCAACTCGGCCTCGACAGCGAGACACGGCGCGCGCTTCACACCGCCGGCCTGCTCCACGACGTCGGCAAGATCGGCATCCCGGACGCGATCCTGCGCAAGCCGGGCAAGCTGACCGACCACGAGCACGAGATCGTCAAGCAGCACGTCGCCCTGGGCGACCTCATCGTGCGCGATCTGCCGGACATCGAGCGCATCCGCTCGGGCGTTCGCCATCACCATGAGCGCTGGGACGGCCACGGTTACCTCCACCGCCTGGCCGCTGAAGAGATCCCGCTCATCGCGCGGATCCTCGCGGTGGGTGACGCATTCTCGGCCATGACCACGACTCGCCCGTACCGCAAGGCCCTCTCGATCGAGGAGGCGCTGCACCGCCTGGAGGACGGGGCGGGCTCGCAGTTTGACGAGAGGTTGGTCGATACGTTCGTCCGCGGAATTTGGACCGCGACCGACGCTCCACTGCCGGGTGTCCCGGTCACGCTTGTGCTGGTCGAGGGCGCGCCAGCGCCCGCGCTGCGAGCGCTTGAGGTCCACGTCGCATGAACCGTCTTTCGATCTGGGGCCTGGGCAAGATCGTGGCGCCCGCCGCGCTCATGATCGCTGGCGCACTCGTCGGACCGTCGCCGCTCGTCGCAGCAGCGGGGCCGGCGGTGCCGATGCCAACGCTCGCATTGCCGACTCAGGTGACGCTGCCGACACCCGCAGTGCCGACACCGGTGACGCCATCCCTTCCCGTCACGGTGCCGCCACGTCCGACGCCGACGCTCCCGATTCCCACGCGGTCACCCAAGCCCAGTCAAACGAATTCGGTGCCGGCAACTCCCACCCTGTCGCTGCCGCCGATCACCATCACGCCCGTCCCCGTGGTAACTCCGGATCGCACCGCCGCGCCGACGGCCAGTCCCCACACATCAGCACCGGACGCCTCGCTCGCGCCCCCAAGCGCCTCCGCGCTGGCGCCGGCCGCGGCGTCACCGCGGACGACGCCGTCTCCCACGCCAACGGGCTCGCCTGGGGTCATCCCGGCGAACCGGCTTGTGGCGCCCGCCCCCTCGGCGAGCGGCGGCCTGATCGTCGCTGAGCTCAACCCGGCGCGGCCGGTCGCCGTCGGGACCGTCGCGTCGTCTCGCACCGTGGCGCAGTTCGCATGGCTGGTCCCGGGGGTGGCGCTGGGCCTTCCGGGTGTTGCGCTGCTCAGCATCGTCGCGGCGCAGGTCTTTGGCGCTGCCGCCTTTCTTGGCCTGACCCGCCGCACGTTGGGCAGTCTGGGCCTACTACGCCGTATGCCGGGTCCGCGCTGACGCGAGCGCAACCCGGCTAGCCGCGCTGCCTCGCGGCCCAGTCCGCGTAGTCGAGGAACTCGATGTTGCCGGGCGAGTGCCCGGCCCGCGTCAGCAGAATCGCCGCGTCGGAGCGCTGCTGCTGGCTGTGGGTGACGATGTGTACGAGGAATGTCCAGAGCGGCAGGAGCAGCTTGTCGCCGATGTCGATGTCGCGCTCGAGCGTTTCATCGTCCTGCGTCACGAGCCAGGCGCGCATCTCAGCCTCATCGCGACTCCAGCGCTCGCGTAGCGTCGCGACATCGGGGAAGTCCTCTGACTTCATCTCCGCGTCTGGTCCCCACTCTTCTTTCGGCCGCCTCATGAGTCGAAGACGCCAGCTCCACTCCACATCGAGCGTGTGCACGAGCGTGCCGCGAATGCTCCGCTCCGTGATGTCACTCGGTGCGACCCATTGCTCCGGCGTGAGCTTCGCGGCGACGCCGAGCAGGTGGCGATCCGCCCAGTAGTTGAAGTCGAGCAAAGCCGTGACATCGACCCTGCGCATGACCTCACCGTCCTCCTTTGATGTGATGGCCGTTGGATCGTGACTCGGATGAGGCTAGCGATCGCGAGCTGCTGCCCATGTATCGACTCTTGTGACCGGCTGGTTACCGCGCGCTTGGTGACGAGAGCTGCAAATCGTTCGCTATTCGTGGCTATACGCATCGTGCGCACCAGTCACACTCGATCAGGGCGCGGTTGGTCGGGACCGGCGGCTGGTGGGGGAGGGTCTTCTCAGTGGGGGTGATGCAGGGACTTCGCGTGCGCGTACCGTGGCTTGCGGTAACTGGGATGGGCCTCGTGTTGATCGGCTGCGCGGCCGCGGCCTCGACGACACCGCCAGGCGCTACGTCGACTACAAACCAGGCCGGGGTCACCCAGTCGTCAACCGCTCCCGCAACTGCGACAGCGATCTCAGCGCCAGCGTTCACAGCATCCCCACCGGCGAGTCCCGCTGCCATCGTGCCGCCGACGCCAGCCGTCTCGACGCTGAATCCAACGACTCCTCCGACGACCCGGCCGCAGACCAACCCTCCGGCGAGCACCGCTCGACCCACGACGGCGAGCGGCTTCGACCCGAACCAATACGTCGGTCAAGGTGACCGCTACAACTGCGCCGACTTCGCGAGTCAGGCGCGTGCGCAGGCCGTGCTGCGCGCCGCGCCGTCCGATCCGAATCGACTCGATACCGACCGCGACGGCATCGCCTGCGAGAGCAACCCGAGCCCGAAGGACCTGGTGAAGGTCCCGCGGTGATCTGCGGTCCTGGCTAGAATCCTCTGCAGTTCGCTCGCGTTTTGTGGGGAGGTTCGTTCGTCATGGACTGGATCGAGCAGATCTTCGGCATCGACCCCGACATGGGTAGCGGCGCGCTCGAGATCCTCATCGCCGGCGCTGTCGTGCTCATCGTCGTCGGCGTCGTCGTCATGCTCCGCCGCAGGTCGGATTCCCGTGAGAAGGTGAGCTGACCGCGGTAACAGCGCCTCGGCAAGAGGCGTTCGCGGCCCTCCGGCACTCCGACTTTCGCGCGTACTTCGCGACGAGCCTCGTGGCGATGATGGCCGACAACATCGAGCACGTCATCACCTACTGGCTCATCTTCGAGCGCTTCCATTCGCCCGCGCTCGCGGGCTTCGCGGTCATCAGCCATTGGGCGCCGTTCCTGCTGTTCGGCATCACCTTCGGCGCGCTCGCGGATCGCTTCGATTGCCGGCGGATCATCCAGGCCGGGCAAAGTCTCTTCATCGTCGCGTCATTCAGCTGGGCGATCCTGTTCATGACCAACACCCTCGAGGCCTGGCACGCGGTCGTCCTCCTGATCGTTCATGGCCTCGCGGGCGCGCTCTGGTCTCCGGCGGGCCAGCTCTACCTCTACGACGTCGTCGGCAAGGAGGACCTGCAGAGCGGCGTGCGGCTCGCGGCCACGGCGCGCAACCTTGGCCTGATGTTCGGACCGGCGGTGGGCGGCGGGCTGCTGGTCGTCTTCGGCCCCCCGGTCGGGCTGCTCATCAACTGCCTCCTTTACCTCCCGCTGATCCTCTGGCTGGTCAAGACGCCGTTCACCGGACACATCCACAGCGGCGGTCCCGTCGCGTCGGCCAACGCGATCTCGTTCGCGGACGCGTGGCGCACGCTGCGCGACGTCCGCCATCAGCCGGTCATTCTCGCGATGGTCATCCTCGGCGGCGCGACGAGCTTCCTCGTCGGCAACGCGTTCCAGGCGCAGATGCCGCAGTTCGTCGCCGACATCCCTGGCGCGAGCGGCGAGGTGGGCTACGCCGTGCTCCTGACCGCGACCGCGGTCGGCTCCGTCCTCGGCGGATTCGCGCTCGAGTGGTCGAGCTGGCTGCGCCGTCCGGCCGTCGTGCCCGCGATCGCGATGGGGATCGCGTGGGGCATCTCGATCCTGATCTTCGCGCTGACGCGCAGCTATCTCGTAGCCGTCGTCGCGCTGTTCGCGGCCGGCGTGCTGGCGCTGGCGTACGGCACGCTGGCGCAGACGCTCGTGCAGCTGGAGGCGCCACCGGAGCGGCGCGGCCGTGTCGTCGGCCTCTTCTCGATGGCGCAGAACGGACTGCGCGTCGGCAGCGGCGTCACCATCGGGGTGCTCGGCGCGCTCGTCGGGATCCATGCGTCGCTCGCGTGGAGCGCGCTCGCGACGATCGCCGTGTGCGTCGCACTCTTCTTCCTCGCCCGAACACCCCGCGTCGCCATCGGCTAGAAACTCGCGTCCTCTTTGTGACCGTCCTTGCTTGCCTGTCCGCTTATCGTCACAGCGTGCCCTCGTCTTTACCTGACTACAACCGGACTGCCACCGCGCGGTCGCGTGCCGCGAGCGTTAGGTACGACGTGCGCGAAACGATCGCCCTTCCGCGCGTCCTCGGCGTCTTGCTCGCGGGCGTGCTGGCCTCGGCGTGCGCCACCGGTGGTCTCGCGCCGGTCACCTCCGTCGAACAGACCGCGCCGACCGCCGCATCGGCGTCCGCCTCGGCGGCTCCGACCGCGGAGCCCTCACCGACCGCCGCTCCGACCACTCAGCCCGAGCCGACCGCGACACCCGAGCCGACCGCTTCTCCGAAGCCGATCTGGGAAGAGCCCCCGGTCGCCGCGAACGACGCGGCCGCTCTCGCGAAGCAGCTCTTGATGGTCGAGGCGACGGTCCGCGATCCGAAGATCACCGGCATGCAGCTCGCCTGGGCCGGGCACCTCCAGCAGCTCGACTACGGACGGCTCGCGGACTATCCCGAATGGAAGGACGAGGTCCTCGCGGCGCTGCCCGAGGCGCTGCGCTCAGGAGTGATGGGCGGTCTCGAGGCGGGCAAGCAGCTGCGCACGATGAACGGCCCGATCCCGAAGACGCTGCCCGATTGGAAGATCCTCGAACCCAGTCCGATCGACGACCTGATGTCCTATTACAAGGATGCGCAGGCCGAGTTCGGCGTGCCCTGGTACTACCTCGCCGCGATCCACCTCGTGGAGACGCGCATGGGACGGATCCGCGGTCTCTCGAGCGCCGGCGCGCAGGGCCCGATGCAGTTCATGCCGGCGACCTGGGCGATGTACGGCAAGGGCGACATCAACAACGAGCACGACGCGATCCTCGGCGCCGCGCGCTACCTGAAGGCCGCGGGCGCGCCGGGCAACATGCCGAAGGCCCTCTTCGCGTACAACCACAGCAACGCCTACGTGAACGCGCTGATCTCGTACGCCGAGGTGATGAAGGCCGACCCGCTCGCGTACCGCGGGTACCACGGGTGGGAGGTCTACTACCCGACCAAGGACGGCCCGGTCCTCCTGGCAGCCGGCTGGGTGAAGACCTAACTAGACGGCGGCGCGTGCGTCTTGGCGACGTCGCCGATGATCTTGGCGAGCTCTCGAGGGCGCGACCACATCGGCCAGTGACTCGTCGGCAGGTCGACGTACGTAACCTGTCGTAGCTCAGCCAGACCGCCCAGCCACTCCTGCCATTCCTTGACGGCGTCCATGTACTGCTCGGACGTGTAGCCCGTGCAGACGACCGTGCTCGGAACGTCCAGGCGCGCGCCGTTGGTCAGCTTGGCCGCACCGCGCAATGCGGCGCCCGGCTCGGGAACGGCCCGCCGCCAGAACGCCTCGAGCTGCTCCTTGGTGAGCCCGTCGAGGTTCTCGTCGACATCGTCGCGCTGCGCGGCTCGGCGGTCGGGCCGAGCAGCACGACCGTCGCGAGCGTCGCGCCATCGACTGCCGCGGCCGCGAGTCCGTCCCCGACCGCAAGCGCCGCTGCCTCCGCGACGCCCGCGGTCTCGGCGACGCCACCCGCGCCGTCACCATCTGTGCCGTCCGCGTCAACGACGCCACCCGTGCTGCCGAGCACCGCCACGACGTCCGCGCCGAGCCCATCGCGGCCCGCGACGATCGCCGGAATGCCCGACACCTCGACCGACAACGGCGCGCACCTAGACTTTCGCCCTCATGCAGGCGATCGCTCTCGGGGAGAAGGACTCTCTCGATCCGTCGACCGTTGGCCATAAGGCCGCCAATCTCGCGCGCCTCTCCGCGTCTTTTCGCGTCCCGCCGGCCTTCTGCCTCTCAGCCAGCGTCTACGACGAGCTGAAGCCCGCGCTCGACGCGAACGGAGACGCCGAGCGGACCGCGTTGCGCGAGTGCGTCGCGGACGCATACGAACGGCTCGCGGCGAAGATCGGCGTGCGCGATCCGCTCGTCGCGGTGCGGTCGTCGGCTACCGGCGAGGACAGCGCCGACGCATCGTTCGCGGGCCAGCACGAGACGATCCTGAACGTGAGCGGGGTCGACGCGGTGATCGAGGCGGTCTTCGAGTGCTGGCGCTCCGCGGGGAACGAGCGCGTGACCGCATACCGGAGCGCGAAGGGCATCGACGCGCCTGTGCACGTCGCTGTCCTGGTGCAGCAGATGGTCGACGCGGACGTCTCGGCGATCGCCTTCGGCATCGATCCGGTGAGCGGCGACCGCGAGGTCGTGGTCATCGACGCTGCGCTGGGTCTTGGCGACAAGATCGCGGCGGGCGAGATCACGCCCGATCGCTACGTCGTGCGCAAGAGCGACCTCGTCGTCAGCGGTCCCGCAACGGGCGCGCTCGGCGAGGGACAAGCTCGCGAGGTCGGCAAGCTCACGCTGGAGCTCGAGCGCGAGAGCGGGCATCCGGTCGACGTGGAGTGCGCCTTCGCGGGTAGTGAGCTCTATCTCCTGCAGTGCCGCCCGATCACGACGCTCGCGAGCGCGTTCCCGGTCGAGTGGAAGCACCCCGACGACGCGAAGCTCCACTGGCGCCGCGACGACGCGCATGCCGGCGAACCGCTTCCGCGCCTGCTGGGCGACTTCGTCCTGCACGGGCCGCATTTCGGCATGCGAGCGCGCGCGGACTTCGATGACTCCCCGTTGGTGAACCGCCTCGAGCCGTTCTTCGGTCGCTCCTATCTCGCGACACAGCGTCGACGCCTCGACGGCGATCTGGCCGAGCTGTCGCGCGGCACGCTGGCGCGCGTGCGCAAGCGCGCCCGCACGTTGCGCGGCACGTGGGACGAGGAGTACTTGCCCGCCCTTCGCGGGCACTACCTGTGGCTCGAGGCGTTCGCGCGCGAGGCGTCGGAGCTCCCGCTGCCGCAGGTCGCGTTGCGCTGGGACGAAGTGTGGCCGCGCATCAACGACATCTGGCGGATACACATGCTCACCACGGGCGCGGCCTATCCGCTCATGGACGAGCTCGCCGAGACCTTCGAGCGGCTCACTGGCGGGAGCAGCCTCGAGGCGCTCAAGCTCACTCAGGGTCGCGCGCCGGCGCTGCAGCAGCTGGAGCGCGATCTCTTCCGGCTGACGAAGCTGCGGATCGGAAAGGACGCCGCGGCCTTCGACCGCGCGCTCGCGGAGTTCCTCGCGACGCACGGCAACCTCGGTCACGACGGCGAGGACATCCGCCAGCTCGCGTGGCGCGACGATCCCGCGTCGCTCATCGTCGAGCTCGATCGGCGCGCCGCGATCGCGAGCGAGGATCCCGACGTGCGCCTGGCGCGTCTGCTCGCGGAGAGCGCGGCGGTCGAGGCGCGCGCGAGGGAGATCCTGCGCGATCGACCCGAGGACCTGACGGCGTTCGAAGAGGTCCTCGCCGCCGCGCGGGCGGCCGGTCCGCTCACGGAGGAGCACAACTACCACCTCGACCGCCAGATGCAGACGCACATCGGGCGTGTCTTCCGACGCGTCGGCGCGCGCATGGTCGCCGAACGCCTGCTCTCATCCGTCGACGACGTCTACCTGCTGCATGCGACGGAGATCTCGGCCGCGCTGCACGACCGCCATCCACAGCACGAGCTCGCGCGTGGGCGCGCCGCGGAGTTCGCGGGCTGGCGCCGCCTGCGGCATCCGAAGACCCTCGGCGGGCCGCCGCCCGACTCGGTGCCCGGATCGATGGCGCGCACCGACCTCGGCTACGTCGCGAAGCAGGATGTGGCGGGAGTCATCAAGGGCGTGCCGGCGTGCAGCGGCGTGCGACGCGGCCGCGCGAAGCTCGTACGCAGCAGCGACGACTTTCACAAGATCACGAAGGGCGATGTGCTCGTCTGCCGGTCCTCGAACGTGTCCTGGATCCCCCTCTTCACCATCGCGGGGGCCGTCGTGACCGATGTCGGCGGGTCGCTCTCTCACGCCGCGGTCGTGGCGCGCGAGTTCGGCGTTCCAGCGGTGGTCGGCTGCGGGATCGCGCTCACCACGCTGCGCGACGGGCAAATGGTCGAGGTCGACGGGGACGCGGGGGTCGTACGCCCGCTGGACGCTTAGCGCCCCACAGTGGTCCAAAAGGACCACTCGTCGGATGGGCCGGAAACCGTCACACTGTGATAGCCGAAGAGGCGCCGACGACCAGGGACGAACGGTGCGCGTGAGGACCTCCTCCACGAACTAGACGGAACCGATATCGAGCGGCAAAGCATATGGAGGAGACCCACGTGTCATTCGCAGACAAGACCTTGACCTGTCGCGACTGTGGCCAGGAGTTCGTTTGGACCGCTGGTGAGCAGGAGTTCTATCAGAGCCGCGGGCTGCAGAACCCGCCGAGCCGTTGCCCATCCTGCCGTGCGGCGCGCCGCGCGGGCGGTGGTGGCGGCGGTGGCTCATACGCCGGTGGCGGCACTGGCGGCGGTGGCTACGGCGGTGGCCAGCGCGAGATGTTCACCGCGACCTGCAGCAGCTGTGGCCGCGAGGCCCGGGTGCCATTCCAGCCGCGTGGTGACAAGCCCGTCTATTGCAGCGACTGCTTCGAGAAGCAGCGATCGACGCGTAGCCGCTACTAGTGCCGAAGCAGAAAGGCCCGAAGCGCGACAAGCAGGAGAAGAACCGTCTCGCTGCGCTGAAGGCTGAGAAGGACCGGCGCGGCCGGCGTTCTCCAGGCGACAGACCACGGTAGCCAAACGGTCCTCCGCGAGCATCACCGTGAAGCTTCGCGGAGGACCGTTCGATGGGCAGTCGGCGGTGGCCTACGGGGCCATCGTCGGCAGCCTCATCGAGGTCAATCACCGGGCGTACCGCATCACGAAGATCGAGCCGGTGCCCGGCCGTCGCGAAGAGACCGGACACGCGATCTTCGAGCCGCGGCCCGTCGCGAAGCCGGTCGTCAAGACAGAGCCGAAGCTCCCGCCCGCTTAGCGCGATCTGCGCGTGCGCCCAGCGATGGGACGCGCGCTCACGCCGCGTCGGTCGAGACGACCGCTTGGCGCTGCGCGAGATCAGGCATCCCAAGGCTGGCGATCGCCGTGAGCACTCCGGCCACTGCCAGCGCCGAGAACAGCACCGGGCCGCGCGTCGCCGGCGCGAACGCCGTGAGCACCGCCGCCGCGATGATCGCCCCGAGCATCCCTCCGAGATAACGGCTCGTCGACACCACGCCCGACGCGAGCGCCGCATGCCGCGCGGGGACGGTGTCGAGCGCGGCGACGCGCGTCGCGGGGAACGTGAACGCGACGCCCGATCCGAGGATCAAGAGCGACGGTAGGAGCACCACGAGCTGCTCCCCCGTCACGACCGCGCCCGTCGCGAGCGCACCGACGACGATGAGGACGCCGCCGAGCACCGTCGGCCAGCGCGCGCCGAAGCGGTCGATGAGCACGCCCGCGATCGGCCCGAGCACGATGCCCATCGCCGACAGCGCGAAGAGCGCGACCCCGACGAAGAGCGGCGACGACGCGTCCGCGAGCAGCACCGGGAGCGCGAGCACGGTCGCGTAGAGCGCGAGGTTCGAGAAGCACATCGCGCCGTTCGCCGCCGTGAACGCGCGCACGCGGAAGAGCGACGGAGGGAATGCGGGATCCTCGCGCGCGCTCTCGTAGCGCACGAACACGACCGCGCCGAAGACCACGGCCACGGCGATGGCGAGCGTCGGCGCGTCGGGCACGCCGCGGCCGAGGCTCGTGAGCACCCACGCCGCGCCGGTGAGCAGCAGCCCGAGCCCGATCACGCCCGGGACGTCGAACGTCGTGCGCGGCTGTGCGTCTTCCGCGGGGACGTTCGACCACGCAAGGAGGAGCGCGAGCGCGACGATCGGGATGTTCACGGTGAAGATGAGCCGCCAGTCGATGGGTACGAGCACGCTGCCGATGAGCGGGCCGACGGACGCCGCGACACCGGAGATCGCGCCCATGAGGCCGAAGTGCATGCCCGCGCGGTCGCCCGCGGCGTGGCGGAGGATCCCGAGGCCGTTCGGGAGGATGAGCGCGCCCGCGAGCGCCTGCTGCAGGCGGAAGAACGTGAGCAGGACGAGCCCGGTGGAGAGCGCCGCGCCGATCGAGGCGAGGCCGAAGTACAGAAGCGCGGCGAGCATCAGCTTCCGGCGTCCGTAGCGGTCGCCGAGGCGCCCGCCGATCGGCTGGAGCGCGGCCATCGCGATGAGGTAGGTCGTGATGAGCCAGGACGCCGACGCGAGATCGGCGTGCGCGTCGCGCGCGATCGCTGGGAGCGCGACGACGATCATCGTCGAGTTGAGCGGGACGAGCGCGTTGCCGAGCGCGATCGAGCCGATGAGCGTGAGCGACGACCGGTTCATCCGCACGCGATCGTAGTCGGGTGCGCCGCGCGGTAAAGAATGCCTAGACGGAGGTTGACGACCGGTCATAGGCTTCTCGACGGCTGACGGGGAGGAGGTCACGTGGATCGAGGTCACTTCGGGACCTGGGGGCTTGGACTCTCGAGCGCCGACTTCGCGCGTGCCATCGCGAGCGCGGGCGTGCTCGCGGGCGCGCGGGCGCTGGTGAGCGAGCCCGAGCTGGCTGGCATGGGCGCGTCCGCGGCTCGACCCAAGGGAGCCATCACGCCTCGCAAAGATCTTGGCTACCTCCTCGACCGCCAGCGGGAGGCCGGTCGGCCAGCTTCATGGACGATGCCGAGCGCGGCAGCTCTGCGCGGCACCGATGCCCGATCGCTGTCGTTCGTGTGGACCGAGGCTCAGCGTTTCGGACCGATACGGCTGGAGGTACGCCTGGACCGAACGAACGAGGACAGCGTGCCGTGGCTGGTGCGCACACTCGGCGACGACGCGGTTGGTGCGGCCCTCTACGTCCGCTGGGAGACGAGCGACCCGCACCGCGGGTGGCACTGGCCCCTTCGCATCGGCGTGCCGCGTGAGACGACCGGCCTGCGCGCCGCACTGGAGAGCGTCCATTGGAACGCGAACCTCTTCGATGTCGTCGACATCGAGGAGACCGACGCGGTCGACCTCCTTCTGCTGCCGTGGTCGGCGCGACCCGCGGTCGCGCACGTGCTCGGGCTGCGACGATCCGTCCGCGCCGGCTGCGCCGTCCTGCTCGATGGCATCGGCTCAACGTGGGGACGCAGTCGGGCGCACCTGTCGGCCCTCCAGACCGAGACGCGAGCCGCTGCGATCGCGGCGGTCCGCGTGCCGCCCGACGCGATCACCGATTGGTGGCGCTACGTCGTGGAGGCGCTCGCGCACGACCAGACCCTCGACGTTGCCTTCGCCGGCGCAAGCCGCGGTTCGAAGCTGCCGTATCCCGTCCTCCTCGCGTCGCCCGAGTTCATCGCGAGCACACGCCTGCAGGCCGTCGTTCGCAGAATGGGCGCGCACCTCGAGCGCAGTGCCGCGACGGCCGAGGTGGCGCTCCCGCCGCAAGCCGCGCACAGGCTGAAGATGAGCCGCGGAACGCCCAGCGCCATTGGCCGCAACCTCCGGCGCGCGGCTCCGAAGCTCGACTACTCGAGCGAATCGGATGCGGCGAGCGCCGTCGCGGAGCTCGCCCGCGATGGCGTGACATCCGCGGCCGAGGCCGCGCCACGCGAGCCCGAGACGCGCCGCGTGCAGCTGAACGTCGCTGAGCTGTCTGACGACACGCGGACTGCGGAGCGCGTCCAGCGGCTCCGCCCGGGGAGGTCGTACGCGATCGACGTCTTCATCGCCGACCCCGAGCGGGGCAGCGTTGTGGCTTCGGCCATCTTCGACAGCACGACGCTCCCGCGAAGCGAGGAGGGTCATGAGCTCCTCGTGGTCTTCAGCGAGCCGCGCCTCGCGCCGGACCCGCAGGTTCGACTGATCCACCTCCCGGCAGCGGGCAAGAGCAACAGCTGTCGTTTCCACCTCCGCACCGCCGAAACGGGAGGGCGGGTCGAGGCGCGGATCATCGTGCTCTTCGCCAATCGCGTTCTGCAGACGCTGTTGTTCCGCGCGACGGTCTCAGACAACGCTGGTACGTTCGCGCTCGACGTCGAAGCGGCGGTGCGGCCGGACCTCTCCGATCTCGACGAGCGCTCGCGGTTCGATGCGGCGATCGTCCTGAATCACACCGACGCCGGCGCCGCGAGCGCGACCGTCGTCGCCGGCGGCTCGGCCGACCTGCGGTTCCCGCAGGGGCTGGAGCAGGCCGCTGAGATGATCCGGAACAAACTCACACTGTTCGCCACCAGCGAGCAGGCAATGGACGGCCTCCGTGGCGAGCGAATGCGCGAGCTGCTGGTATTCCTCGCGACGCAAGGGTCGCTTCTATATGAGGCACTCGTACAGGGCAACAGCGCGTTGAACGACGCGAGACGCATCCAGATCCTGACCGCGAGGCCAGAGGCCTACATCCCGATCGAGCTCCTCTACGACCGACCATCGCCCGACTTTCAAGCGAAGCTGTGCGACGGTGCCGAGGAGGCGCTCCGGACCGGCACGTGTCCCGCTGGCTGCGCTCAGCTCACGACGGCACGAGCGTCGGTCGTGTGTCCGCTGGGCTTCTGGTGTCTGAGCCGCGTGCTCGAGCGGCACGCGCAATCCCCGGACGCGGAGCCCGTGCACGACTTCCTGCTGCGCTGGGGGTCCGAGCCGAACGCAGGCCGTCACACCCTCTCGCTCTCCGGCTCGCTCTTCGCGGCCAGCGCGAACGTAGATGTCGTCGTCCATGGCGGCACGACGACGGTCGCCGACGCACTGAGTGCGGGCACGCCTCCGTTCAAGCGAGCGAAGACGTGGATCGAGTGGTGCGACGACATCAAGCAGCGCCCGGGTCTACTCGTGCTGTTGCCCCACACTTACGAAGACAAGACCTTGAACGTGCAGGGCTTGGAGATCGAGGAGAAGGAGGACCTGCTCCTCTCCTACCTCGACGTGCAACACGTGCGCCCGGACGGCACGCAACCCGGCCCACTGGTCCTTCTCCTCGGTTGTGAGACCGGCGTTCATTGGATCGCCTACCAGAGTTTTGTCGTGCGCCTTCGCAGCCGCGGCGCGTCGATCGTCGTCAGCACGGTCTCGTCCGTCCTCGGCCGGCATGCCGCTCCGACGGCCGTCGCGCTGGTCGCGGAGCTGCTGAAGCAGCGCGCGGCGAATGGTGGTCTCGGTGACGTGATGCTGGCGGTCCGCCGGCAGCTGGTGCGCGACGCGATCCCGATGGTGCTCGCGCTGAGCTCGTACGGCGACGCCGACTGGAGGCTGAACTGATGTTCAGGATCACCGCCCTTCCCGCTGCCGAGGGCGACGCTCTCTGGATCGAGTACGGGAACGCCTCGAAGCCGTCGCGCATCATCATCGACGGCGGCACGCTCGGGTCGGAGACGATCGTCCGCGAGCAGATCGCCGCGCTGGCCGCGAACGAGCGCGTGTTCGATCTCCTGGTCGTCACGCACGTCGACTCCGACCACATCGCTGGCGTCGTGAAGCTGCTGAACGACAAAAAGCTCGGCACGACATTCCGCGACGTGTGGTTCAACGCCTGGCGCCACATCGATCCGGAGCGCACAGACGTCCTCGGGCCGGTCGAGGGCGAGCTCCTGAGCGCCCTCCTCACCGACCGGCATGACCCATGGAACAGGGCCTTCAACGGAAATGCTGTCGTGACTCCCGCGGCCGGCCCGCTCCCCGTCGTGACGCTCGACGGCGGGATGAAGCTGACGCTCCTGTCGCCCAACCGCGAGGTACTCACCAAGCTCGCGCCCGAGTGGAAGAAGACCGTGGAGGAGGCGGGCCTCGACCCGGGAAACGTCGACGCGGCGCGCGAGGAGCTCGCCAAGCGGCACAAGTACGCTCCGCCAAGCGATGTGCTCGGGGACACGGTCGCCGTCGCCGAGCTCGCCGATAGCGACTTCCACACCGACACGACCAAGCCGAACGCGACGTCGATCGCGTTCGTCGCCGAGTTCGAAGGAAGGAGCTGCCTCTTCACCGGGGACGCTCAGATGCCGGTGCTGGTGCCCGCGGTGCGCCGGCTCTGCGCGGAGCGCGGCGTCCAGCGTCTGCAGATCGACGTGCTGAAGCTCCCCCACCACGGCAGCAAGGCCAACATCAGCGTGGAGCTCTTGGATCTGCTCGACTGCGGCGGCTATGTCGCTTCGTCCAGCGGCGCGAAATTCGGCCATCCCGATCCGGAAGCGATCGCACGCGTGATCGTGCACGGCGGCGACAAGCCCACGCTGCATTTCAACTACAGGACGAAGTTCAACGACATGTGGGACTCCACCGAGCTGCGGTTCAAGTTCAAGTACAAGACGGCCTACCCGGATGGTGGGGACGGCATCGTCGTCGATCTGTAGAGCGGCGCCTTCGGTGCTGGCGATGCCAGCCGGGAGCGGGTGGCCGACTCGCCACCCGCTCCCGTCGTGCTAGCTCTTGACTGCGATCACGCTGATGACGCGTAGACCGTCATTGACCGTGATGTTGTACGTGCCGGCGGGCCAGCTCGTGGCGAGGTAGCCCCACTCGGCGCCGAACACGTTCACGGTCTCGTTGAAGACGTTGCCCTGGGTGCTCGAGCGGATCTCGAGCGTGACCCGCGTGCCGGGCGTGAAGCCGAAATAGATCCAGGTGATGCCGCCGCCGAGCGGACTGTCGTCGACGGCGACAATGGACGGGTACGCCGGAGCGAGCGCCTTCGCTCGTGCCGGGAACGCCACGGCGAATTCCGCGAACGGCCGGCCCGCGACTGTCGCGTACGCGTCGTCGAAGCTCCGTCCGACACCCATCAGCTCGAGGATGCGAACCACGCCTGCGTTGCCGAGGTCGGCGCGGAGCATCGCGACGGCCTGCTGGCCTTCGGCGTACTGATAGCTGCCTGAGGGCGAGGGCCGCGTCGCCCAAAGCAGTGGCGAGCTGAGGTCGGCGAGCGGGATGAGCGTGCCGGTGGCGGCCATCGATGCGGTGCGGTAGCGCTCGATCATCGTCTGCCACTTCGATGCGGGCAGCGTGAGCTCCTCGCTCACGGCCAGCCCCTCGTCGAACCACGCCGGCATCGTTGGGTTCGTCCCGATGATCTGCGAGTTCATGAGATGCGTGAGCTCGTGCCGGATCGCGCTCATCGGCTGGAACTTGGAGATCGCGGACCAGTTCGCGAGTACGAGCTGGGTCCTCGGCTGGAAGATCGCCTCGGTGCGCTGCGCGGTCGTCGCGGCTTCCAGGGTCGAGTAACCGAGCAGCGTCTGCAGGCCCGCGGTGTACGACGGCGTCGTGGCGAAGAGGTAGATCGTCGGCATCTGGCCGAAGTTGCGCCCGTAGTCGGTCTGCACCTGCAGCACATCGGCGTCGGCCTGCGCGACGGCCTTCGCCGCGGTCGCCGGATCGATGGACATCTCGACGTAGACGTCCGCGTTGCTCGCGAGCTTGAGCGCGAAGAGATATGGACCGACCTGCTTGTTGGTAGCGGCGAGCGCGGGCACCGCTGTCTGCGGCCCGGCCACGCTCGTGAAGGCCATCGCGTAGTCGCCGGCGAGCCTGCCCGCGACGTTGACGACGGCCGAGATGGGCGCGGTGGCCTGGACGAGACCCGAGTACGTGCCGTCCTTCAGCCGGCGGTCGAACCGCGGGTCGTACACCGCTGCCGCGCCGGGCTTCACGGCCGGGAAGACCTTCTGCACGGCGATGTCGCCGTTGCTGTCGTAGAGGCTGAAGGTGATGTCGGTCGCGGTCGTGCCGAGGTTCTGCGCGACGATCGGCGAGAACCAGCCGGGAGCGCCGACGTTCTTCTGCAGCAGCGGGAGGTAGGCGGAGGGCTGCGCCTGCGCCTGGGCGATGCCGTCGTAGGACATCGCCATCCCGGCGCCGGGGTCGACCTCGTTGACGACCGCGCCGAGGCGTGCGCCGGCGCGGCCGCGCACGACGACCGAGTACGAGCCGACCGGGAGCGTGCCCGGGTTGAAGCGCACGTCGATCGGGAGGCTTCGTCCGGGCTGGAGCTGCTGATCGGCCAATGTCATGACGAGCTGGCCCGTCTCGAACGAGTAGAACTCGAGCGAGAACGCGGCCGCCGCCGCGCCGAGGTTCTGGACGATGAATGGCGTGAACCAGTGATCGGTGCCTCCGAGGTACTTGAGGATGTTCGGTAGGAACACGACCTCGGAGCCCGCGAGCAGTCCTTCATAGGACATGGCCATCTGCCCCGAGACCTCGTTGACGATCGCGTAGAGCTGCGCGTCAGCAGGTCCCTGCACGACGACGGCGTACTGCCGATCATCGGCGAGGCCGTCGAGCGCCCACGTGACGAACGCTTGCGAGCGCCCTGGCTCGAGCGCGACCTTGTCGATCTTCAGGGCGAGGCTTCCGTCGGCGAAGTTGTAGAAGCTGACCGTCGCGGTCGTGGCCTTCGTACCGAGGTTCTGCACGATGAACGGCGTGTTCCAGCCGTCGCGTCCGCCGAGGTTGCGCGTGATGTTCGGCAGGTAGACGGTGGATCCGCCGGTCGGCGTCCCGCTGTACGCCATCCACGAGGTACCGGAGCCCTCGATCACGGTGACCGCGATCTGGCCGGTCGTCGCCTGGGCAACGACGGAGAACTGCGTGTCTTCGGGAAGGCGAGCGTCGGAGCGCGGATCGAATTGCCGGCTCTGGCCGGGCTTGAGCCCGGGGAGCGTGACGGTCGCAGCAGCTTTGCCGTCACTGAAGCGATAGAAGGTGAGCGTGACGTCGGTGACGGCACCGCCGGTGTTCTGCACGACGACGGGTGTCGTCCAGCCGGTGGACCCACCGAGCGTCTTGGTGATGTTCGGCAGGAACACCTGACCGAACGCGGCGGTCGCGAGCTGCGGCGGTCGCGCGACAACACCGATGAACGTGGCTCCGATGGTGAGCGCGAGGATGACGATGGCACGCGAGAGGTGCGCAAGTGGTGACCGATACATCTGAGACTCTCCTCCGAGTTGATCCGGGGAGAGTTGACGTCGGTACGTCTCGGACCGACGTCATCGGCCACAACCGGGGCGTGTGTTCTGCGACACGTAGAAGTGCGTGTCGAAGACCACGCTCCGGGAGTGGCTAGC
>JBGPKU010000005.1:0-89493 GCA_041486085.1 Candidatus Limnocylindria bacterium
GACGTCGCGGGCGCCGTGGCGAAATCGCAATACGGACACCGGCTCGCACAGAAGGGAATGTGGACGGAGAGCGAGATGCCGGCGGAGCCGACGCCCGTCGCGGTGCGGTACCCCCCAAACCCCTAAACCCCCCGCCCCCCCAACCCCCACCCCCGGGCCCCCCCCCCTCCCGGGGGTGGCGGGCCCCCCCCCGCGGGGGGGGCCCCGCGCGGCCCCCCACCGCTCGACCGAGCCTCGTCGAACGTGCCAGGGCGATCCGTCATCGTCGTATTCCCCCGAGTGGATCCGGCAGTCCTGCTTCATTGGATAGGTCGGCGGTCTTCGCGAGGTCGAGAAGCCACTCGCGCGACTCGTACACGAACGCGAGGAGGTGGCTCGGCTTCCACGAGGCTTCGTCCACCACGCGCTCCGCGCCGAAGTCCGGCAGCAGGAGCACGTAGGCCGTCGCGCGATCGACCAGGCGCGCATTCGAGACGCCGTAGCCGCCGATCTTGTCCTCGCCCAGCGCGGCGAGGATCGAGGCGCGAAGCGGCGCGAGCACCGCGCCGACCCGGGCGTCCACGCCGTCAGCTTCGACTCCAGCCGCCAGGCGCAGCGCGACGCCGGCGCGCGCGGCGTACAGGCCTTCGAGGAGTCCGCGCGTCTCCCGCGAGAGCGTGTTCCACATCGTGGACGCCGCGCCTTCCGACGCCGCGAGCAGGAAGCTCGACGCCGCGAGCTGCGTCGGGTGCTCGAACTGCAGCTTCGGACCTTTCACTGGTCGTCCTTGATGCGCAGCACCGCGAGGAAGGCCTCCTGTGGGATCTCGACCGATCCCACCATCTTCATGCGCTTCTTGCCTTCCTTCTGCTTCTCGAGCAGCTTCTTCTTGCGCGTGATGTCGCCTCCGTAGCACTTGGCGATCACGTCCTTGCGCTTCGCCTTCACGGTCTCGCTCGCGATGATCTTCCCGCCGA
Source organism: Candidatus Limnocylindria bacterium (assembly GCA_041486085.1). Lineage (GTDB taxonomy): Bacteria > Chloroflexota > Limnocylindria > P2-11E > P2-11E > CF-39. The sequence goes on from JBGPKU010000005.1 coordinate 957, forward strand.
TAGCGGCCTGGATGCGGACGTCGAACATCTGCTTGGGGATGAGCTCGCGCAGCTTCGCGACGAGGATCCGGCCCATGAACTGCGCGCGGTCGCGGTGCACGATGACCGACAGCGCGTCGACGAGCGTCCCCGCGACCAGGATGTCGAGGCGGACGAGATCGGCCGCGCGGTATTCCGCGAGCTCGTAGTCCATCGAGGCGTAGCCCTGCGATCGGCTCTTCAGCTGGTCGTAGAACTCGACGATGACCTCGGAGAGTGGGATCTCGTACTTGAGCATCGCGCGCGTCGGGTCGACGTACGACATGTCCACGAGCGTGCCGCGCTTGGTCTGTGCCAGATCCATGATCGGGCCGACGTGCGTGGTCGGCACGATGATCGTCGTCTTCATCCACGGCTCGCGGATCTCGGTGATCGTCCCAGGGTCTGGCAGCATCGCCGGGTTGTCGATCGCGACCTCGTCGCCCTTTTGCGTGATGACGCGGTATTCGACCGACGGCGAGGTGGCGATGAGGTCGATGTCGTACTCGCGCTCGAGACGCTCTTGCACGATCTCGAGATGGAACAGGCCGAGGAAACCGGCGCGGAATCCGAACCCGAGCGCCTGTGAGGTCTCGGGCTCGTAGACCAGCGATGCGTCGTTGAGACGGAGCTTCTCCAGGGCGTCGCGGAGCTCCGGATAGTCCTCGGCCTTCTGCGGGTAGAACCCGGCGAAGACCATCGGCTTCGCCGGACGGTAGCCCGGCAGCGCGATGACGGCCGGCCGCTCCTCGAGCGTGAGCGTGTCGCCGACGCGGAGGTCGGCCACCGTCTTGAGGCCGGTGGCGACGTAGCCGACCTCGCCGGCCGCGAGACGCTTCACCGGCACCGGCTCCGGCGCGAAAACGCCGAGCTCGAGCAGCTCGCTGGGCTTCTGGGTCGCCATGGGCAGGATGCGGTCTTCATCCGCCAGCGCGCCGTCGACCACGCGGATGTGGGCAACGACGCCCTTGTAGGTGTCGTAGTGCGAGTCGAACACCAGCGCTCGCAAAGGCGCGCTGGGGTCGCCCCTCGGCGGCGGCACGCGGTCGACGATGGCGTTCAGCAGATCCTCCACGCCCTGGCCGGTCTTGCCGGACGCGTACAGGATCTCGTCGTCCCGGAAGCCGAGCGTGCTGCGAAGGTCTTCCTTCACCACGTCGATGTCGATGCTGGGGAGGTCGATCTTGTTGATCACGGGGACGACCTCGAGGCCCTGCTCGACCGCGAGATACGCGTTGGCGAGCGTCTGCGCCTCGATGCCCTGTGATGCGTCGACGAGCAGCAGCGCCCCCTCACACGCGGCGAGCGACCGGCTGACCTCGTAGTTGAAGTCGACATGGCCCGGCGTGTCGATGAGGTTGAGCTCGTAGATCTGACCGTCCTTGCCGGGCCAGGCCATGCGCACGGCGCGCGCCTTGATCGTGACGCCGTGCTCCCGCTCGAGCTCCATCGAGTCGAGCATCTGCTCGCGCATCTGGCGCAGCGGCACGGTCTTGGTCAGCTCGATGAGCCGGTCCGAGAGCGTCGTCTTGCCGTGATCGACGTGCGCGATGACGCAGAAGTTACGGATGCGGCTTTGGGGATCGGACATCGAGAACAAGCGTATTGGCAGCGACGGCTGGCGCGCGGAGGCCACCACCGCGAGAATCGGCGAATGCCTGAGGAACGTCGCGTCGTGACGGTGTTGTTCTCCGATGTCACCGGCTCGACGGCGCTCGGCGAGACGACCGACCCGGAAGACACGCGCGCGGTCCTGGGCCGCTATTACGCGATCGCTCAGGAGGTGATCGCGCAGCACGGCGGCGTGCTCGAGAAGTTCATCGGCGACGCGGTCATGGCGGTCTTCGGCATGCCGACGGCGCACGGCGACGACGCCGAGCGCGCTCTCGCCGCCGCGATGCTCCTCCGCGACCGCGTGGCCAGGGACAGGCAGACCGCCGCCCTGACGCTGCGCATGGGCGTGAACACGGGCGAGGTCGTGGCCGCTCGGGAGACGGACGCCGGCGACTTCCTCATCACCGGCGACGCGGTGAACGTCGCGGCGCGCCTACAGCAGCACGCCGAGCCCGGTGCGATCCTGGCCGGCGAGCGGACCATCCGCGCGGTCTCCGCCTTCCGCTTCGCTGACGTACAGACCATCTCGGTGAAGGGCAAGCGCGAGCCCATCGTCTGTGCGGCGGTGCTCGAACGCCTCGCCGAACGGCGCGTCGCGCGCGCGCCGTTCCTAGGCCGCGAACGCGATCTCGCGCAGCTCGACCTGGTCGCGGAGCGCGCCTTCGGGGAGCGGCGACCCCAGCTCGTCACCATCACCGCCCCCGCCGGTACCGGCAAGTCGCGTCTGGTGGAGGAGTTCGCGACGCGCCTTCACGACAAGAGCGTGACCGTGGCGACCGCGCAGTGCCTGCCCTATGGCGCGGCGGTCACCTTCCTTCCGCTCCGAGGGCTCGTTCGCGGGATTCTTGGCGTCACGAGCGAGGGCGACCTGGCGCCCAAGCTGCGCGAGGCATTTGCCTTTGCCGGGCATGGCGAGGCTGATGCCACGCGGCTCGGTGCGCTCATCGGCAGCACCCTCGGCGACGCGGGCGATTCCGAGCGGCACGATCGCGACGAGATCTTCGCCGCGTGGCGGCTGCTCGTGGAAGCGTTCGCCGCGCGCGGGCCGCTGGTCGTGGTCTTCGAGGATCTCCATTGGGCATCAGACACGCTCCTCGACCTCGTGGAGCACGTGACCACGTCGCGCACCGCGGCGCCCCTCGTCATGTTCGCGCTCGCGCGACCGGAGCTCCTCGATCGGCGCCCGACGTGGGGCGGCGGCCGCCGGAACTTCACATCGATCGGGCTGGAGCCGCTGTCGACCAAGGAGACGCAGCAGCTCGTCTCCGTCATGACCGAAGGCGTCCCGGGCACGATCGCCAATGGGATCGTCGAGCGCGCCGGCGGGAATCCGTTCTTCGTCGGTGAGCTCGTGCGGGCATATGAGGAGCTCCACCGCGCGGGTCAGACGGATGACGCGATCAAGCTGCCCGACAGCGTGCACGCGACGGTCCTCGGGCGTATCGACGCGCTCCCCAGAACGCAGCGCTCCGTCCTCGAGTACGCGGCCGTAGCCGGGCGCACGGCCCGCGTGGGTGCGGTCCGCGCGCTGCTCCCCGACCTCACCGAACCGGCGATCGCCGACGCGTTCGAGGCGCTCGTCGAGCACGATCTCGTGATCCCTCAAGGCGCCGACGCGTACACGTTCCGGCACATCGTCATACGCGAGGTCGCGTACGCGACGCTCCCGCGCGCCGAGCGCGTGCGTGCGCATCTCCGGCTGGCGCTCTGGCTGGAGACGGATGCGCCGGCGCGAGCGAACGAGCTCGCCGAGCTGGTCGCGTACCACTACCGCCAGGCCATCGCGCTGTCGCCCGCCGGTCGAATGCCCGAGGGCCTGCCGATCGAAACCGTCGTCGCTGCGCTCGAGCGCGCGGCCGAGGTGGCCTCGCGCGGGGCAGCCTACGTGGAAGCGGCGCAGCACCTGCGCGAAGCGATCCGTCTCGCACCGCCCGACGAGCACCTCCGGCTCAATGAACGACTGGGCGACCTCATGCAATTCGGCGACGACTCGATCGCTGGATATGCCGAGGCGTTCGAACGCTGGCGCAGCGGCGGCGGGGCCGACCCACGCGTCGGTGCGAGGCTCGCCGTAAAGCGGCTTGGCGTCGCCGGACGCTGGTCCGGCTCGCTCACGAGCCCGATGGACGACCAGGAATTCAACGAGCTTGTCGAGGTCGCCCAGCGTCTGCTCGATGTCGCCGGTGACGAGGTTCTCTCCGCGAGCCTCGCCTGCGCACGGGCGTTCCAGCTGACCCGCGGCGGTGTGAGCGACCCGGAGATCACGGACGTGATCATTCAGGAGGTCGACGCGGCGCAGCGCACGTTCGCGGCCCACGACGACGCCGAAAGCGAGAGCGCGGCGCTCGACGCGCTTGCCGCGGCGTACCGCGCCTCCGGAAGATACGACGACGCGCTGCGGGCGCAGGACCGCCGGATCGCGAATTCGGACCGGCTCGGCCTGCTCGAGCGGGTCGACGCGTGGGGCACGTCGATCTGGGATCTCGTCTTCCTGGGACGCTTCGAGGAGGCGATCCGTCGCTTCGCCGCGGCACGGGCCGCCCTTCGCGCCGGTGAGCCGGACTACGTCCTCTCGCACTGCGCGTCGTGGGCCGCGTACGCGGCGATGCTCAGCGGCCGATGGGACGAGGCACTTCAGCTGGGCGACGCGCTGCTCGAGATGCGCGAGCAGTCACCGCCGACGGTCGGCCGCTTCACGTTCCCCGGCTGGGTGGCCGCGATGCGTGTCGCGGCCGCCAGGCTCGACGCCACGCGATTGGCGCGCTACCGCAGCGCTTTCGTCGCGATCGCCGACGTCAAGCGCCTGTCGAAGGAGTCGCGTTCCCTCTGGCAGTCAATCATCGATCACGACGGAACGCTCGCTCGTGAGTTCCTGCTGCGGCCCCTCGGTTCACGTGACCGCAAAGGCGAGCTCATCACCATGCTGGTATTCGAGCTCGGCCAGGCCATCGTCGAGCCAGACCTCGTGGCGATCGAGCATCAGTCGATCGCGGATCCGCCGATGCTGACCCTCCGTGTCCGCCTGGCACGAGCGCTCAACGGCGATTCGGCCCGACTGCGTGAGACGATCGGCGTGCTCGACCATCAGGAATTCGCCGCCGATGCCGCACGCGCCGCGGCCCTGCTCGCCCTGCGCACGCACGACGTCCGCGATCGCACCGACGCCGAGCGAAGGTTGAACGCTCTGGGCGATCGCGTCTATCTGCAGAAGGTTGATGAGGAGTGGTGAGCCGCGGCTAGGTCGGCTCGATCACGACCGGCGTGCGGCGAAATCGCGCGCGCACGAAAGCGAGCACCTCCTGGAGCTCTGAGATGCGAAGCAGGTAGGCCGACAGCACATACACGAACACGCCGAACGCGGTGGCCAGCAGCGTCTGAAGGAAGAGGACCGGTTTCGACGGCTCGATCACGAGATCGAATGGGATGTTCGTGAAGCGGATGAAGAGGAACATGCCGACGCCCATGAGAAGCGCGGCGGTCACCTGCTTGAGCGTCGCATAGCCGAGGCCGACCAGCCGCAGCCGCGCTCGGGGCGCGAGCATCGTGAGCAGCAGCGCGGCCTCCGCCAGCGTGGCGACGGAATTCGCGAGGGCCAGGCCGTTGATGCCCATCGTCGGCGCGAGCGTGACGGAAAGCACGACGTTGACGCCGATCGAGACGAGCGTCAGGGCAACGGGTGTCGTCGTGTCGCGCGACGCGTAGTACGCGCGCGCGAGGATCTGCACGAGCGCGTGCCCGGCGAGGCCGAGCGCGTAGAACAGGAACGCCGCCTGCGTGAGCTCGCGCGCCTCGGCCCCGAAGGCACCGTATTGGAACAGCAGGTTCACGATCGGCCGCCGCAGCACGACCATCACGATCGCCGTCGGCAGCGTCAGGAAGAGGATCCAGCGGATCGCCTGCTGGAGCGCCTCTCGCATCTTCACGGCCTGACCGAGCGAGGCGTAGTGCGACAGCGCCGGGAATACCGCGGCGCTGATGGCGATCGAGAAGACGCCAAGCGGCAGGAGCATCAGCTGGAACGCGTACACCAGCGCGGTCAGCGAGCCGGTCGGCATCTGTGACGCGAGGTACGTGTCGACGAAGAACACGATCTGCACCGCGCCGAGCGCGAACGTGCGCGGGCCCGCGAGGAGGAACACCTCGCGGACCCCCGCGTGTCCAAGGTCGAGCGTGAGCTCGTACTTGGTCCGGCGGAAGGTCAGCTCGGGCAGCTGGACGAGGAACATCATCGCGGCGCCGGCGACCACGCCAAGGGCGAGCGCGTGGATGCCGAGGAACGGCGCGGCGAACAGCGCGAAGAGGATCTGCACGCCGTTGTAGACGAGCGGCGCGACGGCGCCGGCGAGGAACTGGCGGTACGACTGCAGCACGCCGGTCACGAGGGATGACAGGCCCATGAAGATCGGGCTCAGCAGCATGATCCGCGTGAGCTCCACGGCCAGGTCGCGCTGCTTGGGGTCGGGGAGTGGCGCGACGATCGTCGGCACGAGCCACGGCGCGGCCACCCACATGATCGCCGAAAGGACCATGAGAGACAGGATCAGGACGTTCATGACGCTGGAGGCGACGTGCCACGCCTCCTTCTCGCGCTCCTTCGCGAGGTAGCCGGCGAACACGGGGATGAAGGCCGACGCCAGCGCGCCAGCGACGAGGAGCTCGAAGAGCGCGTTCGGGATCTTGAACGCGGCCATGAACGCGTCGAGCTGCGGAGTCGCGCCGAACGTGGCGCCGATGACGGAAAGGCGGAGCCAGCCGAGGACTCGGCTGGCGATGAGCGCGGCGATCATGACGATCGACGCGCGGGCGATGGACATCGTCACAAAGTATGGGGTCCGTAATTCCGTTATCGTTCAAGGCCTATGGCAACGAAGAAGAAGAAGCGCTCATCACTCAAGCGCATGCGTCAGACGACGCGCCGCACCGCGATCAAAACGCTCGCCCGCTCGGCCGCCCGTACCGCCCTGAAAGTGGGCCGTGAGGCGCTCGATAAGGGCGGCGAGGCGGCGGAGACCGCGCTCGCTGAGGCGTCGAGCATGCTCGACCGCGCATCCAAGCGCGGCGCCATCCACAAGAATGCGGCACGCCGCGGTCGCAGCCGCCTCGCGAAACGAGCCAACAAGAAGGCATAACGCCGAGATTCCGATCCGGCGGGGGGAGAGTGTCGTGGCCAATCCAGTGACGTGGTTCGAGATCATGGGGAAAGACTCCGAGAAGCTTCAGAAGTTCTATCACGACGTCTTCAAGTGGAAGCTCACGCCACCGGTCAAAGAGATGGGCAACTACAGCATGCTCGAGGACCACGAGCCGGGCATCAGCGGCGGTATCGGCGGCGGCTCCGGCGACGATGCGCGGGTCAGCATCTACGTCGAGGTGGATGACCCGCAGAAGTACCTCGACAGGGCGGTCGCGTCCGGCGCGACGGTGATGATGCCGGTCCAGACGATCACGCCAACGACGACGATCGCGATCTTCAAGGACCCGGCCGGGAACGTGACCGGCATCATGAAGGCAAATCCCCGGCTGCAGGCCGCGAAGTCCTCCGCGCCGTCGCGCGCGGCACGTCCCAAGGCCAAAGCCGCGAAGGCGTCGCCGACGCGCGGACGGAAGCCCGCGGCGAAGGCCACGCGTCGCACCGCGAAGAAGACGACGAAGAGGCGCTAGCTGAGCGCTAACTAGGCGTTCATCTCCGCGCTCGTCCTTGACCTACGCGGTCTTGGCGACCTTTGGTGGACCGCCACCACGTCGCAGCGCGCCCGCGGAGATCGCGCCGAGCAGAAGCCCGACCACCGGGAAGGCGAGACCGACCGGGCTACGCGGGTCGAGGAGACTCGCCTGCGTGGCCAGGAGTCCGAAGCCGATGCCGGCGACCAGACCCCAGATCCCGCCGGCGATCCGTGCCGCGGCGCCGCCGCGCCCGAACGCGGTGCCCGCCATGAGGAGCAGCCCGATGACTCCGAGCGCCGCTCCGCCACCGCCGACCGCGGTGAGCAACGGATTCACGTCGTCGAGGTAGACCGTGAGCGATCCGCTGCAGGTGTCCGACTTCCCCGAGACCGGGATCACCTTGGCGATCCAGCTGTAGCTCGAGACCGCGTAGGGGCCCGCGCTGCCCGACCGTCCGTTATTGCCGGTCGAATTCAGTACCGGCACCGGAACTCCCATCGCCCACGCCGAGACCGTGACCGTCGTCTGGTCGCTCGGCGCGGTGCCGCTGCCCGAGACGACGTCGGTGTTCTTCAGATGCCATTCGGACTTTGTGGTGATGTCGATCCCGGGCGAGGTCGTCGCCGTGGCTTGTGCGGTGCATCCACCCGTGACCTCGGCGAGCGCCGGCGTCGCCGACCCGAGTACGAACCCGAAAGCGAGCGCGGTGACCGCGAAGAACGCCACTAGACCACGCATCCCAACGTCCCCTCCGCCGCCCCGGCCGCGGCTGCGAGCGCGACGTGCCGGCGCGCGCATGGTAGCGCGCAGGCCTACCGACCGAAGCGCGGAAAGGCGTCGCGACCGGGATAGCGCGCGGCGTCCTGGAGCTCGATCTCGATCTCCATCAGCCGGTTGTACTTCGCCACGCGCTCGCTGCGCGAGAGCGAGCCCGTCTTGATCTGCCCGGTATTCAGCGCGACGACAAGGTCGGCGATCGTCGTGTCCTCCGTCTCGCCGGACCGGTGGCTGATCACCGACGCGTAGCCGGAGCGGTGCGCGAGCTCGATGGCCTCGATCGTCTCCGACAGCGTGCCGATCTGATTCAGCTTGATGAGGACCGCGTTCGCGATGTTCTGGCTGACACCGCGCCGGATCCGCTCGACGTTCGTGACGAAGAGATCGTCGCCGACGAGCTGCACCTTGGCGCCGAGCTTCTTCGTCAGCTCGGACCATCCGTCCCAGTCGTCTTCGGCCAGGCCATCCTCGATCGACACGATCGGGTAGCGCTCGCGCCAATCGACGTACAACTCGATCAGCTCCGCGGCGCTGACCGTGCGCTTCTCGCGCGCGAGCTCATAGGCGCCGTCACTCCCGACGCTCTTCCATCCAGGAGATCCGGGCGATGAGTCCGCCTTGAACGGTCCGCCGGCCGGCCGATACAGCTCGGTCGACGCCGGATCGAGCGCGATGGCCACGTCGTCGCCCGGTCTGTATCCGGCCTTCTCGATCGCCTGCATGATCAGCCGGAGCGGCTCTTCGTTGTCCTTCAGGCCCGCGGGCGCGAATCCGCCCTCGTCGCCCACGCCCGTGCCCATTCCTCTCGCATGAAGAAGGTCCTTCAGCGCGTGGAACACCTCGGAGCCTGCGCGGACAGCCTCGCGGAACGACTCGCGGCCGAGCGGCACGATCATGTACTCCTGCATGTCGGCCGAGTCGGTCGCGTGCTTGCCGCCGTTGAGCACGTTCATCATCGGGACCGGCAGCGTGCGCGCCAGCGGCCCACCGAGATAGCGGTACAGCGGAAGCCCCACCGAGCTCGCGGCCGCGCGCGCGCAGGCCAAAGAGACTCCCAGCATCGCGTTCGCGCCGAGCTTCGACTTGTTCTCGGTCCCGTCGAGCTCTCGCAGGATCCGGTCGATGGCGGTCTGGTCGGCGGCGTCCTCGCCGATAAGCTCCGGCGCGATGACGTCGTCGATGTTCCCGACGGCCCTGAGGACACCCTTCCCGCGGTAACGGGCCTTGTCGCCGTCGCGCAGCTCGACCGCCTCGTGCGCGCCGGTCGACGCACCCGATGGCACCATCGCCGTGCCGCGCGAGCCGTCCGCGACGAGCACGTCGACCGCGACGGTCGGATCGCCGCGACTGTCGAGGATCTCGCGGGCGCGCAGCAGCTCGATGGTGGTGTCAGGCATCGTCAGGAACCTCCAGCGTCAGGGATCGCGGCGACGCCCGGAAGGACCTTTCCCTCGATGAGCTCGAGCGAGGCGCCGCCGCCGGTGGATACGTGTGTCATCTTGTCGGCCAGGCCAGCCTCGGTCACGGCCTGGACGGACTCGCCACCACCGACGACGGTCGTCGCATCGCGGTTCTCGGCCATGAACTCCGCCACGGCGCGCGTGCCGGTGGCGAAGGCGGGTATCTCGAATACGCCGACCGGCCCGTTCCAGAAGACCGTGCGCGCCTCGCGGATCGCTTCGCGGTACAGCGCGACGGTGCGCGGGCCGATGTCGACGATGGCCATCCCCTCGGGGACCTCGTCGACCTCATACGTCGTCGCGCGCTGCGCGCCATCGGCATCGACGGTCGGCGCGCACACCACGTCGACCGGCAGCAGGATGCGCTTGCGCTCTCCTTCGATCTGCTGAGTGATCCGCGCGGCCTCGCCGGCGCGGTCCTCCTCCACCAGCGACGTCCCGACCTTCCTGCCCGCCGCGAGAAGGAACGTGTTGGCCATGCCGCCTCCGACCGCGATGGTGTCGACCTTCGGCACGAGCGAGCGCAGCACGTCGATCTTGGAGGAGACCTTCGCGCCGCCGATGATCGCGAGGAAGGGACGCTTCGGATCGGCGAGCAGCCCGCCGAGGACCTCAAGCTCCTTCTGGAGGAGCAGGCCCGCGTACGGCGGCAGTATCCGGGCGACGCCCTCGGTGGAGGCGTGCGCCCGGTGCGCCGCACCGAAGGCGTCGTTGACGTAGAGGTCGTACCCGGCGGCCAGCTCCTTCGCGAAGGCGGGGTCGTTCTTCTCCTCCTCGGGATGGAAGCGGACGTTCTCGAGCAGGACGACGTCGCCCGATCGCATCTTCACGACGGCCGCGCGCACCTCCGGGCCGACGCAGTCGGGCAGGAGCGGCACCGGCCGGCCCAGCAAGGTGGAGAGCCGCTCGGCGACCGGTTTGAGTGAGAGCGAAACATCTCGGTTCTTTGGCCTGCCCAGATGCGAGCACAAGGCGAGCGCGCCGCCGCGCGACAGGAGCGCACGGATCGTGGGCACGGCCGCGGCGATCCGCGTGTCGTCCGCGACCCTGCCGCCGCTCAGCGGAACGTTGAAATCGACGCGTACGAGGACCTTCTTGCCGGAGGGGTCGACGTCAGCGATCGTGCGCTTGCGTGCGCCGGCCAAACCTCCGCGATCCCCGCTCTGGCTCGACGCTCGACCTAGCGCGCGCCGGCCGGCACGCGGAGCTTCGCCGCGACGAACGCGGTGATGTCCGCGAGGCGGCACGCGTAGCCCCACTCGTTGTCGTACCAGGAGACGATCTTGACCATGTTGCCGAGCACGATCGTGTCCATCGCGCTCACGATGGTCGAGTGCTCGTCGCCCTTGAAGTCCATGGAGACGAGCGGCTCCTCGGTGTAGGCCATGATGCCCTTCAGGTCGCCCTCTGACGCCTTCTTGAACGCGGCGTTCACCTCGTCCTTGGTGACGTCACGGCCGAGAACGGCCGTGAAATCGACGACGGACACCGTCGGCGTCGGAACGCGGAAGGCCATCCCGGTGAACTTACCCTGCAGCTCGGGAATGACGAGAGCGACGGCCTTCGCGGCGCCGGTCGCTGACGGGACGATGTTCTGCGCCGCGGCCCTCGCGTCGCGCGGATCGCTTGCCACGACGTCGAGCACCTTCTGCGAGTTCGTGTAGCTGTGGACGGTCGTGAGGAAGCCCTTCTCGATGCCGAACACGTCGTTCAACACCTTCGCCACCGGCGCCAGCCCGTTCGTCGTGCACGATGCGTTGCTGATGATGTTGTGCTTCTCCGGGTCGTAGGTCTCCTCGTTGACGCCGAGGACGATGGTCTTGTCCTCGTTCTTCGCCGGCGCCGAGATGATGACCTTCTTCGCGCCCGCATCGCGGTGCGCCTTCGCCTTCGTGGCGTCGGTGAAGAGACCGGTGGACTCGATGACGATGTCGATGCCCAGGTCCTTCCACGGGAGCCTCGCCGGGTCGCGCTCCTGGATGACCTTGATGGTCCGGCCATTCACGATGATCGAGTCGGCGGTGGCGGACACATCGCCGGGGAACGTGCCGTAGTTGGAGTCGTGCTTGAAAAGGAGCGCGTTCATCTTGGGGTCGGCGAGGTCGTTGATCGCGACGATCTCAAGGTCGGGATGTCGCTCCAGGGCCGCCTTCAGGAACTGCCGGCCGATACGGCCGAAGCCATTGATCGCTATCCGCGCGGTCATCGTGCGACCTCCCCCGTGAGCGCCGAATGAGCGCCCGAGACCCAGAGCCTAAAGGAACCAGTCGCCCCGGCCGGCAACGCGCTCCCGCGCCTCCAATACCGCGCCCAGCATGCCGACATCCGGCCCGAGCGCGGCCGGCACGACGCCGACGACCGCGGCCGGTGCGGCGAACGCGCGCGTCCCGATCGCGCGGCGCATCGGCTCGAGCACGTGCGCGGGCTGGTGCTCTGCGATCGATCCGCCGACCACGATCAGCCTCGGATTGAGCACGTTCACCAGACCGACCGCCAGGTTCTCGAGGGCACGTTCGGCAAGCGTCACGATCCCGCGCGCACGGCCATCGCCGCCTTCGGCCGCGCGGAACACCTCCGCGGCGTCCGCGGTGCCATAGGCCTCGGCGATCTTCGCGCCCGCCGCGAACGCCTCGGGGCACCCGTAGGAGCCGCAGCCACATCGCGGGACGCCATCGCCCGCGGCGCGCAACGGATCGAGCTGGAACGCGACCGGCCAGTGGCCGATCTCTCCGCCGGTGTTCGTCGCGCCACGCAGCATTCGTCCCGCGCTCACGATCGCGCCACCGAGACCGGTCGACACGGTGACGTAGACGAAGTCCTTCACGCCACGCGCCGCACCGACCGTGCCTTCGGCGATCGCCGCCATGCAGGTATCGCGATCGAGGAAGACCTTCGTGCCGAGCACGGCCGACAAGCGCTCGGCCAGCGGGATCGCGCGGAAGCCGACGAGATTCGGGGTCTCGTGGACCACGCCGCTCACGTGGTCGAGTGGTCCTGGTGACGAGCATCCCGCGGCGATCACGTCGTGAGGGGAGACCCCGCCGCGCACGAGCGACTCGCGCGCGCTCGCGGCGATCGCCGCGATGATCGCGTCCGCGCTCTCTCGTGGCGTGCGCCGCTCGTCGCGCGCAATGATCGTGGGGATCGCGTCACCGGTGACCATCGCGACGACGCTGCGGATGTGCGTACCGCCGAGATCGATGCCGAGGTAGGGCTGCGCGCTCAGACCTTCGGCAGCTTCCCCGCGAGATCAGCACCGGCCAGCGCGGCCGTGTCACCGCCGAAGGTGTGTTGCTGGGCGGCCCGGTATCCGCGCTTGGCCTTGTCGCGCCCGAACGCCTTCTCCGCGTCGCTGTAGATCGTGGACACGAGGAGCGCGAGATACGGGACGGCCTGCGTCTCCGGCATGCTCACGCGTTCGAGGGCCTGCACGTCGAGCCGATCGTCGACCACCGGGAGCGGGCGATCGATCGGATCGGCCTGCTCGTCTACACGCATCAACAGACGCGGGATCCGATCGTCGACGCGCGCTTTCCCGTACTGGCCGCTGTTGTATTCGGCAAGCAGGGCGTTGGAGAACGCGGCGAGCTGGCCCGCCCGGCTGCTCGCGCCGCGCTCGACCTGCACGACCGAGCCCGCGGGCGCCGAGGCCGGCTCGGCTCGGGCGAAGATCCCACCGAGCAGTCCCTTCTTGGGCGAGGTCGGGACCTCGGTCAGTGGCGGCGGCGCCCACTCGCTGAGCCCGCTCGGCGCCTGGGGCTCAGCGACCTTCGCACGAAGCGCTTCGAGTCGCATCTCGTCGTGCTCCGGCAGGCGCGGGGGTGCCTCTGGCTCGGGCGGCGCGGTCCACCGATCGGCCGCCGGCGCGGGTGTCGACCACGCGTCGGCTGTGGGAGTGGACCACTCGTTGGTGCGCGGCGCGGGAGCCTGATCGAAGAGCCCCTCGAGCGCACTGAGACGGTCCTCGGGGTCGGGCTCGACTTGCGCGGCTTGCTGCGGGAGGAGCGATGCGCTCCAGTCCTGACGCTCCTGTCGTTGTGGGAGCGCTTCCTGCGCGGGCGGCGGTGCCGCCGGGGGTGCCGGCTCCGGCTCGGGCTCGGGCATCGGCTTCGCGGATTCCTCCGCGACCACGGGGGGACCGGGAGCGGGTGGCGCCGTGGTCGGCTCGGGCGCCGGCACGACCGTGTCGATGACGCCGTCCCGCACGAGGCTGGCGAGAGTGTCGAGCGCAGTGTCGCGATCGATGCGCAGCTGCGTCGCGAGCTGGTTGACGTCCGGCTGCGTGTTCATCGCCATGATCACGCGCCAGCGATCCGGCGTGAACGTCACCGCGCCGTGGTCGGCCGCTTTCTCGGATAGGCGGAAGCGGATGCCGTCGTGTGGGATGACCTCGCGAACGCGCGCCAGCCACGCCCGATACTCCTCGGCCTTCCGCAGGTTCTCGTCGAGATCGCCCTCGAGGTTCGCGGCGGGCGCGTCGCTCCACACGACGAACTCGAAGTCGGCCTCACCCATCTCGAAGAGGGAGCCCAGGGCCGGGATGGGCGATTGGTCGCCGAACAGCGCCGCGACCACGCGGCCCTCCGCGATGCCCAGGGCCCCATCGCCGGCGCCGCTCCGGATCGTCAATTGACCGGTCTTTTTGCTTTCGCCGAGCAACCGCAGCACGACCTGGAGCGGGAACTCGGCCGTTGAGCCCCGGAGACTCACCGCAGGGCGACCTCGGTCTGCTTGTCGAAGACGTGCAGCTTGCGGAGATCGAAGCCCGCGCGCAGCGTCGCACCGGGCTTCGTCTGCGTCTCGGTGGACACGCGCGCGAAGAAGCTCTGCCCGCCGGCTGAGAGCTCGAGCTGGAGCTCGTTGCCGAGGAACTCCACCACCTCGACCTTCGTGTCGACCGGGAGCAGATCGCGGCCTGCTTGCGCGTGCGACAGATCGTGAATGTCCTCCGGGCGGATGCCGACGATGACGTCCTTGCCCACGGCCTCGGCGGCCTTGCCGCTCACCGGCGCCTTGAAGAATCCGGCGTCCGCGACGACCTGGCCTCCGCTCTCATGGATCCTCGCCGGGAAGAAGTTCATCGACGGCGAGCCGATGAAGCCGGCGACGAAGACGTTCGTCGGGCGCTCGTGCAGGTTCTCTGGCGTATCGAGCTGCTGGAGGATGCCGTCCTTCATCACGGCGATGCGGTCGCCCATGGTCATCGCCTCGACCTGATCGTGCGTCACATAGATCGTTGTGCGTCGGATGCGCTGGTGGAGCTTCTGCAGCATCGCTCGCGTCTGGATGCGCAGCTTCGCGTCCAGGTTCGAGAGCGGCTCGTCCATCAGAAAGACCGCGGGCTCGCGCGCGATCGCTCGGCCGACCGCGACGCGCTGCCGCTGGCCACCAGAGAGCTCCTTCGGCTTCCGCTTCAGCAGCTGTCCGATCGCGAGCATCTCGGCGACCTCGGTCACGCGGCGGTCGATCTCCTGCTTGGGCATCCCGCGGAGCTTCAGGCCGAAGGCGATGTTGTCGTAGACGCTCATGTGCGGATAGAGGGCGTAGTTCTGGAAGACCATCGCGATGTCGCGGTCCTTTGGCGCGACGTCGTTCACGACGCGCTCGCCGATGTAGATGTCGCCCGAGGTCTGCTCCTCGAGACCGGCGAGCATGCGTAGCGCGGTCGTCTTGCCGCAGCCTGAAGGACCGACGAGGACGAGGAACTCTTCGTCGCGGACCTGGATCGACAGGTCGTTGACCGCGAGCACGTCGCCGAACTTCTTAGTGACGTGGTCGTAGGTGACGGTAGCCATGCGCCCGCAGTGTAGGTAACCGACCGCCAGAGGTCGAAAAGCCAGCCCTCCCTAGGGCAGAAGGCGCGTGTACAGGGAGCCGACCGGGCGAGCGCCGCTGCGCAGGATGGCCGTAACCGCGCCGTCGTCCGAGTGGCCCGCGGGATCGACGAGGCGAGCGAGCACACGGACGCGGTAGCCGGCCGCACCGGCCGGCGGATCGATCGGCACGGCGACGAGAGCACGCTCCCCGGCCTGGACCGGCCGGCTATCCGTCGTGGCGAGCTGGCGTGTCCGCGTGGCGGCGGAGGCGTAGTAGGCGACGCGCACGAAAGCTTCGCGGACCGCCTCATCGGCGACGGCGAGGCGCACGATGAGCGTCGTGCCGGCTGGCGGGAGCGGTCGCAGCTCGCTCTCGATGCCCCACGCCCGGCCTCCGGGAATGCCTATCACGAGCGCTCCGGCAGAGTCGTCGAGCGCTGCGCGGGGCGTCGTCCGGCGGAAGCGCGGTGGCCCGTCCTCGGCCGCGGCACCGGTCGTGGTCGCGAGAACGCTCGCGAGGCACGCGATCACGATGAGCGAGCGCTTCACCCGGTCACCCTACGCGGAGAGGCAGCCTGTGTCCGCCCGGATGCGCGCGTCGTTGTCGCACGTCCGTGCGCGGCGTCGTCGCACGTTGGTGCGACGCGATCACCCCACGCGGCGCGCGGCGATCACGCACCCAGACGCTGTGAGAACCGCCGCCTGCTGGAGCCTCAGACGAGCGTGATCTGATACGTGCCGATCTCGTAGGGAGCGAGCCGCATGACAAGCGTGCCGTCCTCGATCTGCGGCGGAGTCGCGGTGCGGATCACATCAAGACCGGTGTTCCCCAGAACGGTGTCGCCCTCGCGCAGATCCACCGCGCGCGCATCAGCGACCGGCCCCGCGAATCGCAGCGAGGCGCTCTCGTCTCCGCCGCGCGGATTGAAGAGTCGGAGGATCAGCGTGCCGTCCGGGCCCGCGCGCAGCGCGGACACCTGGAGCGCGCTGTCGCGCGGCAGATCGACGAGTGGACCGGCCGCGTGCGCGCCGCGAACGACGCGCGCCGGTGTCAGGAACTCGCGGATCTCGCGTCCGGCGCGCGCGAGCGTCATGTCGCCGGCCAGCGGCACGACGCAGTAGCGGTAGGTCCGCTCGCCGATGCCCTGAGCGCTCGGGGTCTCGAGCGCGGGTCCGGCGTGGCCGCGCCGCTCCGGCATGTCGCCGCGAGAGAGCCAGCCCACCGCGCGCAGCAGCGTGACCGCGATCGTCCTGCCGTCGTGCAGCACCGCGTACTCGCGCATGCCGTCGACGCCGATGGCGATCGCGCCGTCGATGGCGACGAGGTCGTGGACGCAGCGCTCGGCGGTGGGCTGTTCGATCCATCCGCTCCGACCGGATACGCGCGTAGTGCGATCGAGCCACCCGAACGCCGCACCGGCGACGTGCGTCAGAGCTCGCGTGCCCGTCTCACACAGCACTCGCAGCCGATGGTCGCGCGCGGTGTTGTCCACCGTGAGCGCGACGTCCACACGGCGCGCGCCCGCGTCGAGCGAGATCTCCGCGTGGATCGCGCAGCCGACGACGACGGGGGACCTCGCGAGACGGTCCTCGCGCAGCCCGACCGGCAGATCGAGCGACAGCTCGACGATGACCGTGGCGCGATCGCCCGCGACGACTACTCGTCGAGCGCCGACGATCCCCTGCGAGCCGACGGTGGGGCCCGCGTATGAATAGGTGTACTCGTCACCCTTGTCGCCGTCGTCCACCAGGAGGTTCTGCCGGCCACTCCGTGTCCCGGTGGCCCGATCGATGACGACGAAGGTGCCGTCCCTCCCGACCTCGACGCGCAGCGCCTCGTTCTCGACCACGCCGTCTTCGGGCGACGCCACACCGCCGCCGGGCGCCCGCTCCGCGATGACGGCGCCCAACGCGGCGCACCGGACCCGGGTGAGGGTGCCATCGAACTCGACGACGGCCTCACGCCTCCACGGCAGGTCGTTCCAGATCATCGCTCGGCCGCCGTCGCCGAGCAGCTGCCGTTCCAGTCGCGCCGCGAGCGCTTCGCCGGCCAGGCGCACCCGCGCGAAGCGCGGCGCCATGTCGAGGTCATGGACCGCGTCGATCGAGCAGCCGCAGATCGAGTCGTGCGGATGGTTCTGCAGCAGGGTGCGCCAGAGAGCGCGGATCTCTTCTCGGGCGGTGCCGCCAGTGAGCGCATCGAGGGGCTCGCAACGCTCGAGCAGCAGACGCTCGCAGGCGACGTTCTCCTGCTTGATCCA
Source organism: Candidatus Limnocylindria bacterium (assembly GCA_041486085.1). Classification (GTDB taxonomy): domain Bacteria; phylum Chloroflexota; class Limnocylindria; order P2-11E; family P2-11E; genus CF-39. The sequence continues at coordinate 18,567 of JBGPKU010000005.1, forward strand.
CACGCGTGTGGAGTTGACGCCACGGAGGATCGGCCGGTAGCGGCCGCTGATGATCTCGCCGGCGTGGGAGGTCGAGGGCGGCGGGACCGCGGCGATGTACTCCTCGAGTCCGCTGATCCGCGCGTCGAGGTTCGGGGCAAGCTGACGCATCGCCGCGACGACCTCGGGCAGGCGTTCATACGCCTCGACGTGATCGTCGCCCTCCATGAAGAGCAGATTCGGGCTGTTCGCGTAACGCGTCGGAATGTCGAGCATCTTCGGGAGTCGACGGCGCACCCGCGCGCGAAGCTCCGCAACCGTCTCGGAGAGCTCGCCGACGAGCGCGAGCCCGCCGGCGTAGTGATCGACCAGATGCGAGGCGAGCACGCGATCGCCGGACGGCGACTCCCACATGAACTCGGCGCCGAGCTCCTCGCCTTCGTCGCCGATGCCGCGCGAGAAGACGTAGGTCCCGTAGCCGAAGCCACGCAGGAGCTGCGGGAGCTGGGCCGGATGGCCGAACGGGTCGGCCACGTACCCAACCCGAAGCGCGCGCCCGAAGGACGACGACACGCGCAGGCCTTCTTGAAAGTTCCGGACGAGCGATTCGCCAGAGACGAGCAGGTTGTCGGCGAGCACGTACCACGGACCGACGAACAGACGCTCCGCCCGGACGAGGGCCGCGACGCGGGCTCGATCGGCGGGACGCACCTCGAGGTGGTCCTCGATGGCGATGGTCTGTCCGTCGAAGGTGAACGATCGGAAGTCCGGATCCCGCTCGAGGAGGTCGAGGAGCTTGGACACCATCGGCACCAGGCGCGCGCGATAGCCCTCGAAGCGCTCGTACCACTCGCGATCCCAGTGGGTGTGCGGCACGACGAAGACGCGCCAGCGCGCGCGCCGGCGGACCAGCGCGACGATGCGCGGGGCGAGGAGACCCGACGCCGTGCCGATCGCCGCGCCGGCGAGCACGTCGAGCGGGCGGTGTACGCCCACGGCGACTCGCTCGAAGCAGACGGCCAGCGCCATGAGGTACGCGGGCCAGCGCCAGCGCGGTGCGACCGACGCGAGCGCCACCGCCGCGCCGGTCGCGAAGGCCGCGTCACCCGAGGGGAACGCGAAGCTCGAGGGAGGCTCGATCAGCGTCGGCGGAAGGTCGAGCAGCAGGTTGAAGGGACGCGGCCGGCGGACGACTGGCTTCAGCACCAGCTCGGTGACCGCCCACCCCGTCAGTATCCCGAGGTAGACGGTGAGCAGCGCCCACCAGCCGCGGCGGCCGAATCCGCGCGCGCGAGCGAGCCACAGCCCGGCGACCCACCACAGGAGACCGTTCCAGTTGATCCAGTAGACCACGACGGCGAGCGCGGATAGCACGGGCGACGCGACGGCCGCGTTGAAGATCGCGCGATAGAGCTGGTCGTCGAGCGCGAGCAGTCCGTCCACGCGTGGCTTCGGTCTGCGCTACCGCTTCACGTGACGCCAGACGAAGATACCGACGGCCGCGAGGATCAGCGCCGCAACGAGGTAATCGAGGCCCTTGAGCGAGTGCTTGAGCTCGAGCCAGTGATCGCCGAGGACCATGCCACCCCACACCAGCAGCATCACCCACGGGATCGCGCCCAGGATCGAGAAGAGCGTGAAGCGCCAGAGCGGCATTCCGGCGATACCGGCGGGACCGGAGATGAAGGTCCGCACGATGGGAAGCATGCGCGAGAAGAAGACCGTTGCCTCGCCGTACGTTTCGAACCAACGCTCCGCGACCTCGAGGTCGTGAGCGCTGATGAGGACGTACTTTCCGTATCGCTCGACCAGCGGGCGACCGCCGAATGCCCCGATCGCGTAGGAGAGGAGCGACCCGGCGGTGTTGCCGATCACGCCCGCGATGACCGCGCCGGCGTATGACCAGGGCGCGTTCGTGAGAGGCTCGACGAGACCCCGCGAGACGCTCCACCCGGCGAAGGGCAGGATGAGCTCGGACGGGAGCGGTATCGCGGCACTTTCGATGGTCATCGCGATCACGACCCCGATGTATCCGAACTGCGAGTACAGCGAGTCGATGAAAGGCAGCACGATGGCGTCGATGGCTTCGAGCACTTCCGTATGATGGCCGAGGGACGGGCAGGGCATCTCGAAGGAGGGCACATGTCCGTTCAAAGCGCGCTCGATGACCAGCTTCGCCAGGGGATCGCCCGGGTACGCAGGGCCGACCTGCTCGTCGGCATACCGAGCTTCCGCAATGCCGCGACCATCGGCCACGTCGCGTCGACGGTCGCGCGCGGCCTGCGCGAGCACTTTCCCGATGCGCGGGTGGTCCTGGTCAACGCCGACGGAGGATCCGAGGACGGCACGCCGGACCGCGTCGTCGAGGCCGCGAAGGACATTCCGGTGGTCGTGGGACGCTACGTCGGCCCACCCGGAAAGGGATCGGCCTTCCGCGCCATCTTCGAGGTCGCCATCGCGCTGGATGTGCGGGCGTGTGCGGTGGTCGACTCCGACCTTCGCAGCATCACGCCGATCTGGATCGAGCGTCTGCTCGGACCGGTCGTCCGCGCCGAGGCGGACTACGTGACGCCGATGTATGCGCGTCATAAGCACGACGGGACGATCACGAACTCGATCGCGTATCCGCTCACGCGCGCGCTCTACGGCTGGCGGGTCCGGCAGCCGATAGGCGGCGAGTTTGGCTTTCACTCCGATCTCGCGCGTACCTACCTCGCGCAGCCGGTCTGGGAGAGCGACGTCGCTCGCTTTGGCATCGATATCTTCATGACGACGACCGCGCTCGCCCGCCACTCGCGCGTCGCGCAGGCATTCCTTGGGGCAAAGATCCACGATCCCAAGGACCCGGCAGCGGATCTCGGGCCGATGTTCACGCAGGTCGTCGGCACGCTCTTCCGCATGGCCGCTGAGAACGAGCCGGAGTGGCGCGAGGTCATCGGGTCACGACCGGTGCGGGTCGTCGGCGAGCTCGCTGCGGTCGACCCCGAGGCGATCGCGGTCGATCCGCGCCGGCTGCGTGCGAAGTACGAAGCCTCCGCGCCCGAGCATCGCGCGCTGTGGGCCGAAGTGCTGTCGTCGCCCATACCGGCGGCCATCGGTCCCGACGCATGGGCACGGATCGTCTTCGACTTCCTCGAAGTGGCACTCGCGCACCCGGGCGAGAGCGAGACGCTCGCGCGTGGACTGCTTCCTCTCTACTACGCGCGGGTCGCTGAGTTCGTCGATGAGGCCAAGAGCCTGACCACGGCGCAGGCGGAGGACATCGTCGAGGTCGGCGCTCTCGCGATGGAGAAAGAGAAGGCGGAACACGCCGAGCTGGACCGAACTGGGCGGGAGGCGGAGCGGGCACAGCCGAGCGCGTCTGGATGACCACGAGCCTCAAGGAAGACCAGCTCGTCCTCATCACCGACGACGACGGCAGCCTGCCGCTCGGCACCTCAACGCCACTCGGGCTCTACTACCACGACACGCAGTTCCTCTCGGGCTACAGGCTCCGGATCAACGGTCGGGAGCCGCTCCTGCTGTCCTCGAACACCGAGCAGAACTACGTCGCGACGTTCCAGCTCATGCACACCGAAGGCGGCGCGACGCACGGGACTGCGCGCCACGCAGCCGACACGCTCTCGATCCGCCGGACGCGTTTCCTCGCCGACGGGCTGCGCGAGCGCATCGGCGTGCTCAACGCGAACCCCAGGCCGGTGCGTCTGGTGATCGAGCTCGAGTTCGAATCCTCCTTCCGCGACATGTTCGCCGTCCGCGGCTACCACCAGGCGCAGACGGACGCGCCGGAGACAAAGGTCGAGCAGCGCGCGGAGGGCATCCTGTTCGAGCGCCTCGGCCGCGACGGCGTGCGCCGGACGAGCGAGGTCACGATGCGGCCGGCCCCCGACGCGATCGTCGGGACATGCATGCGCATCGAGCGCGAGCTCGCCGCGCAGCAGGTTCTGACGCTCGAGCTCTCGGTCATCCCACGCGAGGATGGCGCGGGCGAGGCGCCGTCGCCGAGTCGCTTCGACGACGCGCTCGACGCGCTCAACGCGAGGTACCGGCGATTCATTCGCTCGTGCACGCGTTACACGACGAGCTCCGAGACGCTGGATGAGGGACTCATCGCGCGGAGCGCGCTCGACCTGCGCGCGCTCCTCGAGTTCCACGAGGGCGGTCCCTTTCCCACCGCGGGGATCCCGTGGTACGCGGTGCCCTTTGGCCGCGACGCGCTCATCTGCGCGTACCAGACGCTGGGGTGGAACCCCGACCTCGCTCGCGGAACGCTACGTCTGCTCGCGCGCTACCAGGGCGTGAAGGTGGACGAGTACACCGAGGAGGAGCCGGGCAAGATATTCCACGAGCTCCGGCGCGGCGAGCTCGCGCGATTGGGCGAGATCCCGCACCGCCCCTTCTACGGATCGGTCGACTCGACGCCGCTCTTCGCGCTCCTCTTCGCCGAAACGGTGAAGTGGACGGGGGATCGCGCGCTGTGGCGCGAGCTCCTGCCGGCCGCCGAGCGCGCGCTCACGTGGAGCGACAGCCCGTACGGCGATCCCGATCGCGATGGCTACGTCGAGTACGGACAGCGCGGCGCGACGCTGCGCAGTCAGGGCTGGAAGGACTCGCAGGACTCGCTCTCGCAGCCGGACGGCAGCTGGTCCGCGCTTCCCGCGGCGCTGGTGGAGGTGCAGGCCTACGTCTATGCCGCGAAGACGGGCCTGGCGGATCTCTACGCGATCGACGGCGACTCCAAGCGCGCCGAACGTCTTCGGGCAGAGGCCGCGGAGCTGCGGGAGCGTTTCGAGCGCGACTTCTGGATGCCCGACCAATCCAGTTACGCGCAGGCGCTCGACGCGAAGAAGCGGCAGGTGCCGGCGGTGACGAGCAACGCGGCGCACGCGCTCTGGGGCGGCATCAGCACGCCGGAGCACGCCGCCCTGCTGGTGCGCAGGCTGATGGAGCCCGACATGTACACCGGCTGGGGGCTGCGCACCCTGTCGTCGCGCTATCCCACGTACAACCCGATGAGCTATCACAACGGCTCGGTCTGGCCGCACGACTCCGCGATCGCGGCGCAGGGCATGGCGCGATATGGCTTTCGGGAGGAGGCCAACGAGATCGTGAGCGGGCTCGTTGAGGCGGGCCGGCGCTTCCCCAATGCGCAGCTGCCGGAGCTCTTCTGCGGATTCCAGCGGGACCTGCGCTTCTCATCGCGCCCCGCGGACTACCTCGTGTCGTGCATCCCGCAGGCCTGGTCGGCGGGCATGATCTTCCACAACCTGCGCACTCTGCTCGGGATGCAGCCGGACCTCCAGCGGCAACGCCTGCTGCTCGATCCGGCGCTGCCCGCGTGGCTCGACCGGATCGACGTGCGCGACCTCCGCGTCTTCGACGCACCGGTCACGTTCCGCGTGCGGCGCGGCCGGAACGGCGACGATCGCGTCATCGGAGGGCGCGGCCGCGTGGCGCGCGCGACGGTCACATCGCCCGCCTGACGCGACGCGCGAGGCGCATCCTGCTCATCCACTACACCACGCCCACCGTCGTTGGCGGTGTGGAGCAGGTGATGGGCAAGCACGCCGGGGCGCTCCGCGACGCCGGCGCCGCCGTCACGATCCTGGCCGGGCGCGGCGGTGCGGCGCCGAAGGGCGTACGGATCGCGCGCGTGCGCGAGGCCGACTCGCGCACACCCACCGTCGAGCGGGACCTCGAGGCGCTCGCGCGGGGAGAGCGCACCGAGCGGCACGACGCGCTCGTCGATCGTCTGGTGAAGCGGGTGGGCACCGAATTCGAGCGGGCGGACCGCGTCGTCGTGCACAACGTGATGACCATGCCGCTGAACCTCGCCCTGACCGAGGCCATCGCGCGGCTCGCCCGCGCGCAGCGCGGAAAGACCATCGCCTGGACCCACGACATCGCCGGGTTCGACAAGCGATACGACGCGTTCCGCCATCCCGGCGAGCCCTGGGACCTCATCACGCGCGCCCTGCCCGGGATCCGCTACGTCACCGTATCGGAGACGCGCGCCGGACAGCTGAGCCAGCTGACCGGCCTGCCGCGGACCGCGATCTCGGTCGTCCCGAACGGCATCGACGTCGCAGAGGTCCTCGGGCTGTCGATCGCCGGCGCGCGCCTCGCGCGGCGCCTCGGGATCATGGAAGCGGAGCCGCTCCTGATCCAGCCCGTCCGCCTGACACGGCGCAAGCGGGTCGAGGCGGCGATCGACGCCACCGCGGCGCTGCGCGCTCGCGGACGCGACGCGATGCTCGTGGTGACCGGCGTGATCGGTCCACACGACGCGCGGAACAGGACGTACCTCAAGGAGCTCGCGGCGCGCGCCGCGACGGTCGAGGGGGTGCGGCTGCTCGCGGCGATGGGGATCCGCATCCACTACGAGCAGGTCGTGGACCTTTACGCGCTGGCCGACGTCCTCGTGTTCCCGAGCGAGAGCGAGGGCTTCGGCATCCCGCTGCTCGAGGCCGGCATCCACCGGGTGCCGATCGTCTGCAGCGACATACCGGTGTTCCGGGAGATCGGCGGCGAAGGCCCGATCTACGTCCCGCCCGACGCGAGCGGAGAGGTCATCGCCGACGCGGTCGAGCACGCGATGGACTCGCTGATCATGCGGACGCGGTCCCGTGCGCGCGCTCATGCCTGGCCGCGAGTCGTCCGCGAGCGCGTCCTGCCGGTGATCCTCGAGGACGCGCCATGAAGTGCCTCGTCGTCGTCGACGATCCCGAGCGAGCGAGCGCGCTCGTGGGTCTCGGGGCCAGTCTCGCGTCGGGCGACGAGCTGCAGCTCGTCTCGGTGATCGAGGTCCCCGAGGGCGAGCCGCTCGCGTCCGCACAGCCCGAGGCGAAGCGGCGCCGGCGCGAGCTCGGCGAGCTCGTGCCCGACGGTTCGGGCGCGCGCACCCACGTGACCGTCGGACGGCAGGGCTGGGACGCGATCCTCGAGCACATCTCGAAGGAGCGGCCGGATCTCCTCGTGATCGGCTGGCGCCGGCCGGGGTGGGACTTCCTTGGCACGACGGTCGAGGACATCCTGCGGACGCCGCCCTGCGACCTCGCGGTCGTCAAGGGCGCGTTTCCGCGCGTCCGCCGGATCCTGGTCCCCGTTCGCGGCGGCCGTTACGCGGAGCTCGCGGCGCGCGTCGCGACCGGCTGGGCGGTCGCGAACAAGGGCAGCGTCACGCTGCTGCATGTGCGCGCCAGCGGATCACGCCGCGCGCCGACCCTCTATCAGCTGCTCGGCGAGCGCGCGCTCGACGAACACGTCGAGCGGCTCGTCACGCGCACGGGCGAGCCGGCGGAGGTGATCATCGAGGAGCTCGCGACGCACGACGGCATCGTGTTCGGCGCCACGGGCCGCGAGAACGCCGAGGACCCGCTCGGCCCGGTGGGGCACGCGATCCTCGACGCCGCGCGCGCCGCGATCATCGTCCGCACCGCCGTCCCTGTCGCGTCACCGCCCGTGCGCACGCGGACCGCCCTGCCGCTGGATCGCGCCTCGCGCAGCACGGCGGTGGGCGAGCTCGTCGACGCATGGTTCGTGCGCAACACGTTCACCTCGAGCGAGTTCGCGCGCCTCGACAAGCTCGTCGAGGCGAAGCAGCGTCAGGGGCACCGCATCTCGGTCGCCCTCCCCACCCTGAACGAGGAGGCCACGATCCGGAAGGTCATCCACGCCATCCGTTCACGCCTGATGGAGCGCGTGCCGCTGGTCGACGAGCTCGTCGTCGTCGATTCGCGCTCCGAGGACCGGACCCGAGAGATCGCGCGCGAGGAGGGCGTGCCGGTCTTCATCCACGACGAGATCCTTCCGGAGTACGGCTCGTTTCGCGGGAAGGGCGAGGGTCTCTGGAAGAGCCTCCACGTGACGACCGGCGACCTCGTCGTCTGGATCGACACCGACGTGTCGAACACGCACCCGAAATTCGTCTACGGGATCCTCGGTCCGCTGCTCATGCGCCCGGAGATCGAATTCGTAAAGGCCTTTTACCAGCGTCCGCTGCGCGTCGGCACCGAGCTCCAGGCCACCGGCGGTGGCCGCGTCACCGAACTCGCCGCGCGCCCGATCCTGAACCTCTTCTTCCCCGAGCTCTCGGGTCTGGTGCAGCCGCTCTCCGGCGAGCAGGGTGGGCGCCGGGCGCTCCTCGAGCAGCTGCCGTTCTTCACCGGCTACGGAGTGGAGACCGGCCTGCTCATCGACACCCTCCAGCGCAAGGGACTCGACGCGATCGCGCAGGTGGACATGAAGCAGCGCATCCACCGGAATCAGACTCTCCTGGCGTTGTCCAAAATGAGCTTCGAGATCCTGCAGGTCGCGCTCCGTCGAGTGGGCGAGGCGCACGGCGCGCGCCTCTGGGAGGAGGCGAACTCGAGCCTCAAGCTCATCACCGCGAAGGAGGGAAGGCTGCACCTCGAGCTGTACGACATCGGTGCGAACGAGCGTCCGCCGATCATGACCGTTCCCGCGTATCGCGCCTCGCACCCGCGTTGAGGCTCCTGCCAGCTCTCTTTGAGAGCGTCGCGCGTTGAAGGTGCTGCGAACGGCGACGGAGGTGCGTGCATGGCGCGCGATCGCTGGTTCCGTCGCCCTCGTGCCGACGATGGGCGCGTTGCACGCCGGGCACCTGTCGCTCGTGGAGCGCGCGAAGCGCGACAGCGCTGCGGTGATCGTCTCCATCTTCGTCAATCCCGCCCAGTTCGGACCGCACGAGGATTTCACCAGGTACCCCCGTCGTGAGGCCGAGGACGTCGCGTCGCTCGAGCGCGCCGGCGCGGCCGCGGCGTTCGTGCCGAGCCTGGCTGAGATGTACCCGCCCGGCGACGCGGCGCGCGTGCAGCCCGGCCCGATCGCGGATCAGCTCGAGGGCGCGGCGCGCCCTGGGCACTTCGTCGGTGTCGCCACCGTCGTGGTGAAGCTGCTTTCGATCGTGGATCCGGATCGGGCGCTCTTTGGACAGAAGGACTTCCAGCAGCTGCGCGTCATTCAGACGGTCGCGCGCGACCTTCGCCTCCGCGCTCACATCGTGGGCTGCCCGACGATCCGCGAGCCGGACGGCCTCGCGCTGTCGTCGCGCAATGCGTACCTGTCGCCGGAGCAGCGCAGGAGCGCGCTCGTCCTGTCGCGCGGCTTGTTCGCGGCACGCGACGAATGGACGAGAGGCGAGCGCCACCCTGACCGCCTCACGAACGCCGTCCGTGGCAGGGCCGACGATCCGGGCGTCTCGCTCGAGTACGTCTCCGCCGCGGACCCGATCACGCTCGCGGAGCTCCGCGAGCCGGCCGAGCGGATCGTGCTCTCGCTCGCCGCGCGTGTAGGCACGGCGCGCCTCATCGACAATGCGCTCCTGGGTATGGACGTGAGCGACCTTTCGTGAGACAGCGAAGCCTCCTGGTGGCGTTCAGCGTCGCCCACTTCGCGCATCACGTGACGAACAGCCTCTTGTCCGCTCTCCTGCCATTCATGGTGGGCGACGGGCTGGTGGGGTCGAACACACTCGCGGGCTTCGCCGTGACCGCGTCGGCGGTCGCGTCCGGATTGACCAGTCCGCCCCTGGGTGTGCTCGCCGATCGCGTCGGCGCCCGCAGGGTCATCGTGGGCGGTCTCCTCTTGATGGGCCTCTCGAGCGTCGCGATCGGACTTTCAGGTGCGTATTGGATGCTCCTCCTCGGTCTGCTGGTCATGGGCATCGCGAGCGGTACGTATCACGCGCCGGCGTCCGCGCTCATCGCCGAGACCTTCCCCTTCGCACGGCGCGGCGTCGCGCTCGGGACGCACACGACCGCGGGACATCTCGCGTTCTTCGCGGCGCCGCTCGTCGCGGGCGCGCTCGCCGCGACCGGCACCTGGCGGCTGCCCTACATCAGCTTCGCGATCGCTCCGGTGCTGTGCGCCGTGCTCGTCCTCCGTGTGGCGCCGCAGGGCGCACGCTCCACGGAGGGGCATCAATGGCTCGCGACGTTCGCCGACATCGGCCGCGTCGCTCGGGCCGTCGGTTCGCTCGTGTCCCTGTCGATCCTGGCGCAGGTGCTCATCTCGAGCGCGCTGGCGTTCCTGGCGCTCTACCTCGTGAACGCGCGCGGCGTGTCGCCACCGGACGCCGCAGGTCTCTTCGGCGAACAGCAGCTCGCCGGATTGTTCGCGGCGCCCAAGTCCGGTGTGCTGTCCGACCGCTTCGGCCGGCCGGCGATCCTGCTCGGCGCGCTCATCGTCAGCGGACCCGCGCTCTGGCTGCTCACGGTGACGCCCGTGGAGCTCATCGTGATCCCGCTGCTGCTCATCGGAGCGTGCCTTTCATTCCGCGCGACGACGACCGAGGTCCTGATCATCGACAACACACCGGTGACGAAGCGCTCGACCGTCCTGGGAACCTACTACCTCATCAATCAGCCCGTCGGTGGCATCGCGGCACCGATCTTCGGCGCGGTCGCGGACTCCGCCGGCCTGGAGACGGCGTTCTCGTGGCTGGCCCTCGTCTTCGTCGGGCTCTCGATCATCGCGCTCGTAGCCTCCGCTACGGGTGCAGCGCGGATACGAGCAGCGTCATCGCCTGGTTGAGCGGAGCTTCCACGCCGCGCCGCTGACCCTCGCGGTACACGGCGCCACAGATCGCGTCGATCTCGGTCGCTCGCTTCGCCTCGACGTCCTGGAGCATCGAGCTCCGATTCGCGCCGGTGAGCTGCGCCATGTCGCGCCACCACTTCACCGCATCGTCCTCCGGCATCAGCACGCCGCTCGCCGTCGCGACGCGCGCGACCTCCCGCGCGAGGGCGTCGGCGATGCGCGCGGCGGCCGCATCGTTCAGGAGCTCCGAGTTGACGCAGCCGAGCAACGCGGTCGTCGGGTTCACCGCCGCGTTGGTCGCGACCTTTCGCCACACCGACGGCCACGGATCCGCGGGCACGGTGACGGTCATTCCCCCGTCTGCGAGCAGTCCCGCGAGCTCTTCAAGGTCATGATTCCCGGTGCCATCAGTGGCTCCAAGCTCGATCCGGCCAGGACCGGTCGCGAGCAGCTTGTTCTGCTCATCAAGGCGCGCACCGACATAGATGACGCCGACCGCCGCGCGAGCGCCGCCCACGGCCTCGCGGAGGATCTCGAAGTTGCCCAGGCCGTTCTGGATCGTCACCGCGTAACCGTCGCCCTTCACCACTCGTTTCGCGACGTTGGCGGCCCAGGCCGTGCCGTGCGTCTTCACGCACACGATCGCGGCGTCGACCCGCTTCTCGCCACCTCGAAGTGGTGCTTTCGTGCGATCGATGATCACGAGCTCGGCGCGCCCACTCAGTGCGCGCTCGACGACGTGACCGATCGCCCCGTATCCAATGATCGCTACGCGCACGAGCGACCAGCCATTCGCACGCGCCTCGTTCCGTGCGCCGAGGGTCTCGTCACACGGCTCTTGGACGCGAGAGGCCCTGCCGCAGCGCGTCGAGCTCTGACTCCTTCATCGTGAAGCTGTGCTCGGCGTCGGGGAATTTCCCTGAGCGCACCTCCGCATCGAACGCCTGCAACGCCTCGACGACCTGTGCGCCGATGTCGGCGTATCGCTTGGCGAACTTCGGCTTGAAGTCCCCATACAGCCCGAGGACGTCGTGGAGCACGAGCACCTGGCCGTCGCAGTCGATGCCCGCACCGATGCCGATGGTCGGGATGTGGAGGCGCTCCGTCACCATCGCGGCGACCGGCGCCGGGATCGATTCGAGGACGACCGCGAAGGCTCCGGCATCCTCGAGCGCGATGGCGTCATCGATGAGGCGCCGCGCGGCGCGTGCGCTCTTCGCCTGCGTCTTGAAGCCGCCGAGCTGCGCGACGCGCTGGGGTGTGAGGCCGACGTGCGCCATCACCGAGATGCCGTTTTCGACCAGCGCCTTCACGGTGTCGACCGTCTCGTGGCCGCCCTCGATCTTCACCGCGTCCATACCGGCTTCCTTCAGGAAGCGGGCGGCGTTCCGCAGCGCGTCCTGCGGACCGGTCTGGTACGAGCCGAAGGGCATGTCGCCGATGAGCAGCGGGCGCGTCGCGCCGCGCGAGACGGCCGCGGCGTGGCGGACCATGTCGTCCATCGTCACCGGCACCGTGTTCGGGTATCCGAGCACGACCATTCCGAGCGAGTCCCCGACGAGGAGCACGTCGATTCCCGCGCGATCGACGAGGCGCGCGAATGCCGCGTCGTACGCGGTCATCATGGTGATGCGCTTGCCGGACTGCTTCATCGCGACGACGTCGGGAACGGTGAGCTTCTTCTGTGGCACCGCGGCACCGCCGTAGGCGGATACGTCTGCCAGCTTCTCGCCCATGTCATACCTCCGTCCAGGCCGACTCGCGTCGGTCCCGGCGTCTACCTGAGGATGCTAGCGGACGTACAGTCTCGCGGGTGCGGCGCAGAGAGCTTGCCGGTCACATGCAGCGCGCCGAGGGGATGAGCGTCAACCTCTACCTCGACGCTGGCGAGCAGATCGCGAAGGGCGCGGGCACGGCCACAAGGCGCATCGACGGCGTCATCTGTCTTGGGGCGAGGAACATCGATGAGCCATTCCTCAACCGGGCGCTCGGGTTCGGCACCCTCGCCGACGCAACACCCAGCCTGCTCGATCGGATCGAGCGCTTCTACGAGTCGATCGGCAAGCCGCCACGAGTCGCGATGGCGACGGGTAGCGTGGCGCTCGGCGCGATGCGTCTCCTCGAGCGCCGCGGATACGCGCCCGCCGGCCATCCGGTCCTGACCTACGTCTACGACCGTAAACGTCCGCCCAGCGTGCCGGCGATCCCGGACCTCGCGATCGAGCGCGTCGGACCGGAGCACGCGACCGTGTACGCGCGGACCAGCTTCGAAAGCTTCAGCGAGCGCGGACCGCAGTTCGTGCGGATCATCGAGGCCCTCATCCGCTCGCGTCGCCGCGGCGTCCACGCTTTCCTCGGTCGGATCGACGACGAGCCGGCGGCCACCGGCCTGCTCTTCGACGTGCGGCCGGTCGGTGCGCTCGGCAACGGGAGCGTGCGCCGGAAGTTTCGCGGTCGGGGCCTGCAGCGGGCCCTGCTCGCGCACCGCATCGCCGAAGGCTGGGCACGAGGCTATCGGCTGTTCTTCAGCGAGACCGAGAACCCGGCGTCCGCGCACAACATGGAGACGGTCGGTTGGCGAAAGCTGTACGACGAGCAGGACTGGGTGCGGCCTGCCTGACGCGCCCGCGGATCTAGGACCGGGCCGTGGTCAGACGATCGGCGAGCTTGGTGACGAGCCTGCGAGCGACCTCCGTCTTGAGGAGCAGGGGCAACGCCTCGACGCCATCCGCGCTCACGAACGTGACGCGATCGGTGTCGCTGCCAAAGACGGAGCCTGCCTCGCTGATGTCGTTCGCGACGACCAGGTCGAGCTTCTTGTCGCGAAGCATGCGCTCGGCCTCCTTCGTCGCGTCGCCGGTCTCAGCTTTGAAGCCGACGACGATCGTGCCGGGCTTGCGCGCCGCGACCACGGCCTTCAGCACGTCGGGGTTTTCGGTCATCTTGATCGTGAGCTCGGAGCCGGCGTCGCGCTTCTTGAGCTTTCGCACCGAGGTCTCCGTCGGCCGGTAGTCCGCGACGGCCGCGGCCATCACGACCGCGTCGGCCTCGGGAAGCAGCGCGAGCACGGCGTCCTTCATGTCCTCGGCGCTCTCCACGGCGATCGTGCGCACGCCTGGCGACGCGGTCAGCGCGGTCGGCCCGGTGATGAGAGTGACATCGGCGCCCGCGCGCCGAGCCGCATCGGCGATGGCATAACCCATCTTGCCGCTCGAGCGATTCGAGACGAAGCGCACCGGGTCGATCGCCTCGACCGTCGGCCCTGCCGTCACGATGATCCTGCGGCCGGCGAGCGCCGCCTCGTTGAGCGGCTCGGTGTGCGCCGGCGTTCCCAGCGCATCGATGATCGCAGCCTCGATGCGCTCCAGAGACGCGAGACGCCCGGGACCGACGTCGCCGGACGCCAGCGGGCCTGACTCGGGGTCGACGACACGCACGCCACGGGCACGAAGCCGCGCGACGTTGTCGCGCGTCGCGGCGTTCTGCCACATGTGCGTCTCCATCGCCGGTGCGACGATGACCGGCGCCTCGGTGGCCAGCACCGTCGTCGCGATGAGATCGTCCGCCAGACCGCCCGCGAGCTTGGCGAGCACGTGGGCCGTCGCCGGCGCGACGACCACGATGTCCGCCTGCCGGCCCATCGCGATGTGACCTGCGGCGCGTTCGTCCTGGATCTGGAACATCTCGACCTCGACCGGGCGGTACGTCAACGCCTGGAACGTGAGCGGCCGCACGAATTCCGTGGCCGAGCGGCTCATCACGACCTGCACCGTCGCACCGGCCTGTGTGAGGCGGCGTGCCAGCTCGATCGACTTGTACGCGGCGATCGAGCCGGTGACGCCGAGCACGACGAAGCGGCCGCGCAGCGCGTCGTTCACACGTTCAGCTCGTACAGGAGCCGGAGACCCTCGAGGGTCAGATCCTCATCCACCGTCTCGATGCCTTTGGCGAGCGGTGCGATGGTCGGCGCCAGGCCGCCGGTCGCGATGACCCGCGGCGCGGCCGGGAGCTCCGCGACGATGCGCGCGAGGAGCCCCTCGACGAGGCCGACGTAGCCGAAGACGATGCCCGAGCGCAGGCAGTCGGCGGTGTTCTTTCCGATCGCCGTCGCCGGTGGCGTGAGCGCGACGCGGAACAGGCGCGAGGCGCGGCCAAACAGCGACTCCGCCGAGAGCTCGAGTCCCGGCGCGAACGACCCACCGAGAAAGTCTCCGTCCTCGCTGACGACATCGAAGTTCGTCGTGGTACCGAAGTCGACGACCACCGCGGGACCGCCGTAGCGGCGGTGGGCCGCGAGCGTGTTGGCGATGCGGTCCGCGCCGACCTCCGCCGGGTTGTCGACGCGCAGGCGCACCCCCGTCTTGACCCCGGGACCGACGATGAACGCGGGCCGCTCGAGGTAGCGTTCTGCGAGTCTCGTGAACGCCTGCGTGAGCGGCGGCACGACGCTGCCCACCACCAGCGCGTCGAGCTCGGCCAGGGCGAGGTCCTCCTGCTCGAGCAGGGCGTCGATCGAGACGGCGAGCTCGTCCTCGGTCCGGTCGTGCACGGTCGCCAGGCGCCAGGTGCGAAGCAGCTTCGCGTTCTCGTAGACGCCGAGGACGACGTTGGTGTTGCCGACATCGACCACGAGCACGCTTGTCACGTCAATCGTTCGCTTCGGTCGCGCCGGTGCGCAGGCCTCCCTGCCCCGAGTGCGCCTTGAGCGCCTTCGCGACGTTGGCCGGCACGAACTTGTCGACAGGCGCGCCGAAGGCGACGAGCTCCTTGACGCGCGACGCGGACAGAAAGAGGAACTCCGGCGCCGTCATCAGGTAGACCATCTCGATGCTTGGCGCGAGCGTCCGGTTCATGTTCCCCATCTCGAACTCGAACTCGAAGTCCGACAGGGCGCGGATCCCGCGGATGATGAACGTGGCGCCGCACTCCTTGGCGAAGTCCACCTGCAGCCCCTCGAACGAGCGGGCCTCGACGTTGCTCCACTTCTTGCACGCGTCGCGCATGAGGGCAACGCGCTCGTCCGCATCGAACACCGTCTTCTTCGTGAGATTGCGGCCGACGCCGACCACGACCAGGTCGAAGAGACGCGATGACCGCGCCACGATGTCGAGGTGACCGTTCGTCGGCGGGTCGAATGAGCCGGGGTAGATAGCCACGCGCGCGCTCATGACGGTCGCGCCTCCTCTTCCATGTGGCCTCGGTAGTGCACGCCGCTCGGCATCGTAGCGCCTAGAGCCCGCGAACCGGTGCTGGTCGCGTGCCATCGGGCCGCGAGGGCGCGCCGGCCGGAACCAGCGAAGCACGCCGCGGCCCTATCGGAGCGCCTTCAGGGACGATGGAGCTGCGGGTCAGCGAGACGACGCGGATAGGCCGCGACCGCGTCGACCGTGTGCGTGCCCCTCCGATGCGCTCGATCCGGGCCTTGCGATGACGCGACGTAGCGCGGGATCCGGACCACGGCACACGCGCCGGGTCCGTCGTTCGACTCGAGCTCGATCGTGCCGTCGTGTCGAAGGACGATCCAGCGCGCGATCGCGAGCCCCAACCCACTCCCCGACGGATCGAGCGCCCGTGCGGCGTCACCACGGTACGACCGTTCGAAAAGCTGGGCGCTCGGCACGCTCGGAAGGCCGATTCCTTCGTCGACGACGCGAAGCACCGCGTCGCATCCCTCATCCCTGATCGACAGGCAAACGCGGCCAGGGGCAGGTGTGTAGCGGAGCGCATTGTCGAGCAGCACCACGATCAGCTGCTTCAGCCGGTCACGTTCGCCGCTGACCGCCACGGCGTCGATCCAGCGCACCTGGAGGCGTCCGCCGGCAAGAGCGCGCAGCTCATCGAACGTCTCCATCGCGACCTCGTCGAGCTGCACCGCCTGGCCGGCGAACGGTTGTGCAGCGTCGGCGCGTGCGAGCACGAGCAGCTTGTCGACGAGTCGCGCCAGTCGCTCAGACTCGCGCACGATGTGGGAAGCGGCGTCGCGTTGCGCTTCCCTATCGGGCTCCTGTCCCACGAGCAGCTGTGCGTTGCCGTGGATGACCGAGAGCGGCGTCCGCAGCTCGTGCGACACGTCGCGGAGGAAGCGTTGCTGCTGCTGATACGCGTCATCGAGGCTCGCCAGCATCTCGTCGAACGCCGCGCCTAGATTCACGAGCTCATCCTCGGGGTCGCCGACGACCCGGACCCGTCGAGCGAAATCGCGAGATGCCGAGATCCCGCTCGCGGCGGCGGTGAGCTGTGCCACCGGTCGCAGCGCGTGAGAAGCGAGCTCGGAGATCACCGCGGTGCCGACTCCGACCGACAACAGTCCGAGGAACAAATAGGCCCAACGCAGCTGCGCGTTCGCCGCATCGATCGCGCTGAGGTCGGCGGCGATGACGACACGCCCGTCACTGCTCGCCAGCGGCGTGGCGAGCGTCCGGATGCGGCCGAGCTCCGTCCATCGCGTCTGCCAACCATCGCCCACCGACGGCGCGTCGAGCAGAGCGAACAACGCGTCGGATGTCGCGCCGGCGGCTGCGATCGTGTTCGCACCGACGACGAGCCATGCGGCGTGTGGCTCGTCAATGGCGCGGTGCAGATCAAGGAGCGTCACATCCGGCAAAGCGACGCCGTCGGTGAGCTGAGCGTTCACCTCCGCGGTCGCGCGCGTGGCTATGTCATTGAGAGCGGCGTCGACGTCGGAGTCATGCGCTTCGGCATGGAGCACATACGCCAAGGTGAGCGCGATCGCAAGCACGCTCGCGAGTAGGACGCCGTAGGCGAGCGTGATCCGGCGGCGAAGGCTCACGACGCCGCTCGCAACGAGTAGCCGAGACCCCGGACGGTAAGGATGAGCCGCGGCTCTCCGGCCGCCTCGAGCTTATCGCGCAGGTATCCCACATAGACCTCAAGGACGTTCCCGTTGCCCTCGAAGTCGTAACCCCACACGCGTTCCGTGAGCTCGCGCTTCGGAACGACCTTCCCCGCCTCTCGCATGAGCTGCAGGAGCAATCGGTACTCGGTGTTCGTCAGAGCGATCTCGCGGAGGCCGCGGCGCGCGCGGCGCGATCCGGTATCGAGCTCGAGGTCGCCCGCGGCGAGCAGCTCGGGCGACGGCGCGCGACGCCGTAGCACCGAGCGAAGATGCGCGGCGAGCACCGCGAGACTGAACGGTTTCACCAGATAGTCGTCGGCGCCGGCGTCGAGGCCACTTACCTGATCGTCGGTGCCGTCCTTGGCCGTGAGCAGGACGATCCCCACGTCCGGGCGCTCCGCGCGAACGAGCCGACAGAGCGACAGGCCGTCCGTGCCGGGCATCACGACGTCGAGCACGAGCGCATCGGGTTTCCAGCCGCGGACAGTCTCGAGGGCGCGAGCCGCGTCCCCGGCGGCTGCGACGTCGTAGCCTTCGCGCCGCAAGCCGCGCGCGAGGATGCTCGTGACGCCGTCGTCGTCGTCGACGACGAGCACGCGCGACCGTCGATCGTCCATCGCCTGCGGATGGTGTTCTCAGGTTCCTCTCAGCGGAACTGCCGGTCGGACCAGACCTTGAGGGTCGTTCGGTCCTTCTCTCAGGTGGCTCTCAGGGAGAGGCTGCGCTGCGATGGCTGGACCACTGACACGGCGCCAGATCCTCGCCGCGCTGGGCGGCGCCGGTGCCACGGCGCTTGCCGCCGGGCTCTCTCCGATCTCCTTCCCTGAGGCGGATGCCGCCGACCCGAGCAAGCCGGAGCGCCAGTGGGCCATGGTCATCGACCTCCGCAAGTGCGACGGCTGCCGAAAATGCACCCAGGCCTGCCAGGAGACGCACGAGCTTCCCACGAATTTCGAGTGGATCAAGGTCTTCGAGGTCACGGACAAGCAGGGCCAGTCGTACTTCATGCCCCGGCCCTGCTTCCAATGCGAGAACGCTCCGTGCCTGCGCGTGTGCCCCGTTGCCGCGACGTTCCGCGACAGCGAAGGCGTCGTCCTTGTCGATCAGAACAGGTGCATCGGCTGCCGGATGTGCATGGCGGCCTGCCCCTACGGGGCTCGGTACTTCAACTACAAGGATCCGCCCGGCACGCCGAACCCGTTCGCGCACCCGACGCCCGAATTCCCCGTGCCTCAACAGAAGGGAACGGTCGGCAAGTGCATGTTCTGCGTGCATCGCACCGAGAACGGCCAGCTGCCAGCCTGCGTCGAAGCCTGCGGGATGCAGGCCCTCTGGATCGGCGATCTCACCACGGACGTCGCGACGAATGGCACGGAGACGGTGCGCCTCTCGCAGCTGATAAAGGAAAACGACGCCTTCCGCTACAAGGAAGAGCTCGGGACCGGCCCGCGCGTGTACTACATCGCGGGTCACGGCCAGCACCTGGACCTCTGAGCATGGACCGCAGGACGCACGACCGCTATCTCGAGCGCGCGATGTGGTCGATCGGGCGTGGCGATCGCAACTTCTGGATCGCCGTCGTCGGGCTCGGCACCCTCGTGGCCGCCGGTATCTACGCCTGGATCTATCAGATCCAGCGCGGCCTCTGGGTCACCGGGCTGAACCAGAAGGTCTCGTGGGGCTTCTACATCATCAACTGCGTTTTCTTCATCGGCATCAGCTACGGAGGCGCGATGACGAGCGCCATCCTGCGGCTGACCAATGCGAAGTGGCGGGCGCCGCTCACGCGCCTCGCCGAGACGACGGCGGTCGCGGCGCTCCTTGTCGGAGCGGTCTACCCGATCGTCGACATGGGCCGACCCGATCGCTTCCTCTTCATCCTGCTGTACCCGCAGGCCGGCTCTCCCGTGGTGTGGGACGTCGTCGCGATCAGCACATACATGCTCGCGAGCCTCGTGTTCCTGTACCTGCCGCTCATTCCTGACCTCGCGATCACCCGTGACTCATTGGGCGCGGGGTGGCTCCGCCGCATCTACAACGTGCTCTCACTGGGCTGGAAGGGCACGCCGGGCCAGGAGCGCTCCCTCGCGCGTGGCATCGGGATCATGGCCGTCCTCATCATCCCACTCGCGGTCTCGGTGCACTCGGTGCTGGCGTGGCTCTTCGCGGTCACCGCGCGCGGCGGATGGCACAGCACCATCTTCGCACCGCTCTTCGTGCTCGCCGCCATGCTGTCAGGCGTCGCTGCGGTCATCCTCGTCGTCGCCGCCTTCCGCAAGGTGTACGGCCTTCACGAATTCATCACCGCGAAGCACTTCCGCTACCTGAGCTATCTCCTGGTGGCGCTTGGCATCGGCTACCTCTACTTCATGGTCAGCGAATACCTGACCGAGGGATATCTCCTTGAGGAGAGCACCACGCCGGTGCTTGAAGCGATCTTCATCGGCAGCTACGCCCCGGCCTTCTGGTCGTTCACGATCATCGGACTCATCTTCCCGCTCTGCCTCGTCGCGTTGCCGGGTCGCTTCGCGATCGCGCGCGCCTGCACCGCCTCGGGCCTGGTCATCGCGGGGATGTGGCTCAAGCGGTTCCTCATCGTCGTCCCCGGCATGGCTGAGCCCGTGATGCCGTGGGACTGGGGCCGGTACTCACCGACGTGGGTCGAGGTCACCATCACGATCGGGTCGGCGGCCGCCATCCCGCTCATCCTGATCATCTTCTTCCGCTTCTTCCCGGTCATGTCGGTCCACGAGATGGAAGAGGTCGAGGGCGCCGTCGAGACACCGCGCGCGGCGCTGCGGCCGGCACTCGCCGAGGGGGGCAATGGATGAAGAAGCTCGTTTGCGCGATCGTCGCGCTCGGCATCATCGGTCTGTCAGTCGTCGTGGCCGGTCCCTTCGCCGCGGGAACACGGACTCCACGAGTCGCGACGCAACCCGCGGACGCCGGCCACGATCACGGCACCGTCGTCGGGCTCGCGCCCGCACCGATCACCGATCCCGCCGCGACCGCCGCTCGCCTCGTCGTCACGGCGCAGCCGTTCGAAAAGACGGAGCGGGGTTACGCCCTCCAGGTCAACATCGTCGCGCCGGACGGCAAGCCGGTCGCCGACGCCCAAGTGAAGTTCTACGAGCTGGTCGACCTCTTCGGCACGCGCGAGATGCTCCTCGCGGCCGCGACCACCGACGGCCGCGGCGCCGCCTCGTATGGCTACCTCCCCGCCCATCCTGGCTCGCATCCCCTCATCGTGCGCTTCACCGGTCGCGATCGGACCCTCACCGCCGGAGAGGGCCGTCTGACACTTGAGGCGACGGTCTCCGCCGAACGGCCAGCTCCCGAGCGCTCCGGATTCGCCGCGTTCAGCGACAAGGTCCCGTACGCCGCAGGCGCCCTCGTCCTCACGGTCTGGGGCCTCATCGCATTTGCGCTCATTGCCACGGCGCGCGGCGTCATTGGCGCCGCGCCCAGAACTTCGACGAAAGGAGAAACAGCGTGACCTTACGCACACGCATCCTCGCAAGCACCGTCGTCGCCCTCATGATCGCCGCCTCCTGCGGCGGAACCACGGGCGAAGGCGCCGCGCCCACGGCCGCGGCGAAAGCCTCGCCGGCAGCACCGGCGGCGACGCAGGCCGCTCCGGTCCTCGCGAGAAGCCTCGTCATCCTCGGCGACACCATCCGCAGCCAGGCAGGCCTCACCGATGTTGAGAAGAACATCAACGCACCCGGGATCCACTGCACCGAGCAGAGCCGCTTCCCACAGGGTGGCCGGATCGTCTGGCGAATGAAGGCGCTTGACCCGATCTCGGGCAAGTTCCTCGATGACAAGGACATCGCGTCGTTCACGATCACCTTCCCCGACGGGAAGAGCGACAAGCTCGCGTACGGCGGGCACGGCGGCACCAAGGAAGCTCCACAGGACTTCCTCTGGGCCGTTGGGTACACCATCCCGCTCGACTACCCGACAGGCGCCTTCAACGTGAAGATCGAGGCCAAGAGCATCGCGGGTGCGGTCGGCACCTTCGAGTCGTTCAAGGTCGCGGCCGCGCAGCTCACCATCACGAAGGCCGGCCAGGACTACCCGCGCCAGTAAGGGATCGAAAGGAAACGTGAAATGACAGGCCACGAGCGTCTAGCGCGTCTGGCGATCTCGCTTGTCGCTACGACGCTCGTGGCGGCAGCGTGCACCGCACAGACCGCACCGAGCACACCCTCGCAGCCCGCGGCACCAAAGGCATCCGCGCCCGCGGCCGTTGCCTCGGCCGCAGCCGCGGTTCCGAGCGCTGCGGTCCCGGCGATGGAGATCGTCGGCAAGTTCGCGCTCGAGCCCGCGCACGGCGCGTGGGACGCGAAGGTCACCGCGACCGCGACCGGACTGAAGCCGGCGACGAAGTACGACCTCATGTGGACGACCGGCAAGGTCGCCTGGAAGCTCTCGGACGATAAGAGCAAGTATCTGGGCCGCGATGCGAAGACGCTCCAGAACATGATCGGTTCCTACACGACTAACGGGAACGGCGCCTTCGTGGCGACCTTCGCGGTGCCGCAGGGCTTCGGCTACGCGCACGACGTGACGGTCGTCGACGCGGAGAAGACGATCCGCAACAAGGCGCTCTTCGATGTCGACATGATCACGACCATGACGCCGACGAGCGGCCCGGTCGGTACGCCGATCACGGTCGAAGTGAAGGGCATCGGCTACCAGTCCTACCAGAACAGCTTCCAGCTCGACTATGACAACGCCTACACCGGCTGGGTCTCGTCGATCACGACCGACGGCTATGCGAAGTTCGTGATCCCCGCCACCGGTGCCGTGGGAACGCACATCATCACGCTCGGCCACTCCGAGTTCGGGGCGCCCTACATGAACCCGAACCAGCAGCCTGTGGTCGCTTCGCGGCCGTTCCCGCATCTTCCATTCACGGTCACGGACGGCCCGGCGGTCGCGCCAACGGCGGCCGAGCTGCAGGGCTTCGCGCAGATCCCTGCGAAGCCCGTCTCACAGGGCATCTGGTCCGCGCCGTACGGTGCCGCGGTCGGTACGCTGGCGACCCTCAACGGCAAGGCCCTCACCGCGAACAGCGAACTCGAGATCCTCTGGACGACGATGGTCGGCAATCGCTCCGTCACCGGCTTCGAGGAGCGCACCAAGTCGCTCGGTAAGGTGAGGACCGACACGACGGGCACATTCAGCTGGTCCTTCCCGATCCCCGATGATCTCGGCGGCACGCACACCGTGATCGCGAAGCTCGGCGACACGGAGATCGCGAAGACGACGGTCTACATCCTGGCGAACGCCTTCCCGCTCAGCGTCGATCGCGGACCTTCGGGCACGAAGACGACGCTGCATCTGAAGGGCGTGGGCTGGACCGAGACCGAGCAGATCTATCACGTCGTCTATGACAACGCCTTCGCGGGCTACGCCTGCGCCTTCCAGAGCGCCGGCGACTTGACGATCTTCTTGACCGCATCCGGAGCGCCAGGCTGGCACTACATCGACATGTACCCCGGCATCTATCAGGGAAGCGAGACGCGGCCCGCGAACTACAAGATGCCGCAACTCACCGCCCTCACCGATCATCCCGGCGAGCCGCTACCCATCTTCCGTTGGGCCTTCTTGATCACCGCGCCGTAAGCCGACAACCTCCGTTGCCGTTCACGGCGCCGGGCTCTCGAGCTCAGCGCCGCGGCGAGTCCGACTCGAAGCAACGGACCGCAGGCGCGTCGGCCGACGAGGGCTACGCGCCGGTCTCGACGATGAATCGCCACGGACCGGTGTCGGTCCGGGCTACCTCGGGACCACGCTGGAGCTCAAGCCGGCCGCTGCGCGACGCCGCCGTGGAGTGCTACGAGCGGATGGCCGCGACGCTGCGGGATGGCGCGACGGTCGCTGCGGTGCTCGGCGCGGCCCAGGTCGTGCACGAGCGGGT
The DNA here is from genome assembly GCA_041486085.1 of Candidatus Limnocylindria bacterium. GTDB lineage: Bacteria > Chloroflexota > Limnocylindria > P2-11E > P2-11E > CF-39. Next base: position 41,891 of record JBGPKU010000005.1, read on the forward strand.
TCACGGTGTACGACGACCTGCTCCACGGCACCGACCCGCTCCCGCCGGTGATCCAGACCCGGCCCACGGCGCGGGCCCCGCAGAACGAGGCGTTCGTGTTCCGCGAGAACACGGTGGTCGTGCTCCAGCCCAACGTGGTCCGCGACTCCACTGGGACAATGGGGCTGCAGGTGGGTGAGACCGTCCGCGTGACCCGGGACGGCGTCGAGCGCCTGCACGAATATCCGATGACCTTCGTGCGTTGCGGATAGCGGAGGGGACGCGATGAGCACGCCGGCGCCATTGGAGATGCGACCCGCCTCGGCGATCTATTCGATCGATGGCGGCTGGTTCCGCGCGCGCTGGCACTTCTCCTTCGACCACTACCGCGACCCAGACCACATGGGCATCGGCACGATGCGCGTGTTCAACCACGACACGCTGATCCCCGGCGCCGTGTGGCCGATGCATCCACATCGCGACATCGAGGGGATCACGTATGTCGTCGCCGGCGAGTTCGAGCACAAAGACAGCCTGGGCAACGGCGGGATCCTGCTGCCCGGTGGCGTCCAGCGCATGCGTCTTGGCTCGGGCGCGGAGCACTCCGAGGGCAACCACTCGCAGACCGAAGAGATGCAGTTCATCCAGATGTGGATCCTGCCGTGGAAGCGGGGCCTCGAGCCGGACATCGAGCAGCGGCAGTACACGATGGCGGACCGCACGGACCGGCTGCTCCGGTTTCTCAAGCCGGAGGGCGCCGAGGGCGAGGGCATCACCGTCGCGCAGGACACGTCCATGTACGCCTCGCGCCTGTCGACGGGAAAACGTGCGCGCCACGACTTCGGCCCGGCGCGCGGCGGCTACCTCTACCTCATCAGCGGCGCGATGACGGCGAACGGCGCCGCGATGAGCACCGGCGACGCCGCGTACGTGCGCGGCGCAGGATCGCTCGAGCTCGCCGCGAGCGCCACGAGCGAGCTGCTCATCGTGGACACGCCGCTGTAGCTCGCCGCCCTGGTCGTGGCCTCACGCCGAGACCAGGCGTCCTCGGGCGTACACGGCCGCGACCAGGGGCGCGCCGAGGCCGTAGGCCAGCTCGCGCTCGTCATCGGTGCGCAACATCACCAGGTCGGCGCGTCGCCCCTTTACCAGGGCACCGGTGCGCTCGCCACGGCCGAGCGCGTGCGCCGCGTTGATCGTCGCCGCAACGATCGCCTGGTGCGGCGTGAGACCGCACAACGTCACGGCGAGCGCGATCGCCGTCGGCATGCCCACGAGCGGCGAAGTCCCGGGATTGTGATCGGTCGCGATCGCCACGGGCACGTCGGCGGCGAGGAAGCGGCGGGCGTCCGGGGGCGCGTAGCCGACGAAGAACGCGCTGCCCGGTAGGAGCACCGCCGGGATCGCCGCACGCGCGAGCGCGCGCAGGCCCTCGGCCGACGCGTTCGCGACATGGTCGGCCGAACGCGCCTTCATCCGCGCAGCGAATTCCGTCGCGCCGACGTCGTTGAGCTGGTCGGCATGCAGCGTGAGGGCGAGTCCCGCCTGCTTCGCCGCCTTCGCGATCGGGCGCACCTCCTCCGTGTCGAAGACGCCCCTCTCCACGAACGCGTCGACCGCTTCTGCCAGCCCCTCGGACGCGACGATCTGGACCGTTGCGGCGACCTCGCGCAGGAAGCTCCGTCGATCCTCGGCGTGCTGCGTCGGAAGGGCATGGAGGCCGAGGTACGTCGGCGCGACGTCGATGCGCGCCGGGCCCTTCGCGCGGGCGATGACGCGCAGCTGGCGCAGCTCCTCGGCCGGCTCGAGGCCGTACCCGCTCTTCACCTCGATGGTCGTCGTCCCGAGCGCGGCGACCACAGCGAGGCGACGCACCATGAGCGCGAGCAGGTCCTCGTCGCTCGTCTCGCGCGTCGCCCGCACGGTGGAGTGGATGCCGCCACCCTGCCCCAGGACCGCGAGGTAGTCCGCTCCGCTCTTCCGCGCGACGAACTCATCCCACCGGTGCCCCGCGTAGCAGAGATGCGTATGCGGATCGACGAAGCCGGGCATGACGACGGCGCCGTCCGCATCCACGATCGTCGCCGTCGGGGTCAGGTCCAGCCGCTCCCACGCGTCGTCGCGACCGGTCGCGACGATGACGCCGTCGCGCGCGGCCACCCAGCCGCCGTCGATCGCGCCAACGTCGCCGGCCGACACGCCGACGCGAGGGCGTTCATCGCGGAGCGGCGCGAGCGTAAGCAGGCGCGCACCGCGGACGACGAGATCGGCTTCGGTGGTCATGATCCCAGCGTCGCGCAGCACGCCGGTGTGACGCACATGTCTTTACTCGAGGAAGCGCGCTTCGATCACGCGCGACCGGTCGAAGCCATCGAGCTTCAGCGCGTCCGCGGTGACCTGGAGCGCAGCGTCGAGCGGGATGAGCCCGATGAGCTCGCCCCGCAGCACGCGCGCGCCGGCCGCCGTCGCGCGCGACTCGACCTCGCGCCACACCGTCGCGAGTGAGGTGAGATGGAAGTCCAGGACATTCATCGATACCTGAACGCGTGGCGGTCCCGAGAGCTCGAATCCCAGCGCCTGGACCGCGGGAAGCCCGCCGGACGACTCGCGGATCTCCTTCGCGATGCGTTTCGCGAGCTTCAGGTCCGTCGTGTCGAGCTCGATGTTGAACGCGATGAGGAACGGTCGGGCACCGACGACGATCGCGCCGGCCTTCTCGTGGAAGACGGCGGGGCCCGCGTCGGGAACGTGTGTCGTGCCGATCGCCGCGGCCAGTCCCTCGTACTGCGTCTTGTTGCGGATGTCGCCGAGCTTCACGCGATCCGGCCGCGACGCGGCGTTCGCGTAGAAGTACACCGGCACTCGGTGTTTCGCCGCGACCTCTTCGCCGAACCGGCGCGCCAGCGCGACCGCCTCGTCCAGCTCGAGGCCGCTGATCGGCACGAACGGCACGAGGTCGACCGCGCCCCGCGCGGGTGCTCACCGTGATGTATCCGCATGTCGATGAGGCGCAGCGCGACGTCCACCAGCGCGTGGGCCGCGGCGACGACCGCGGCGGGCTCGCCCGCGAACGTGAAGACCGAGCGGTTGTGATCGGCGTCACTGGTCTGATCGAGGAGTCGCACGCCCGCGACGCTCGTGATCGCAGCCGAGACCTGCGAGATCACCTCCGCGCGACGACCCTCGCTGATGTTCGGCACGCATTCGACGAGCGCAGGCACGTCGCAGAGGGTAGCCGCATCCCCACTTCGGGGGGCATTCGGCCGACCTGGCGCTCCCTACTATCCGCAGCACGCAAGGCATGAGTTTCGCGCTGCTGCAGTTCAACCCCTCGTCGGTCGTGCTGATGGACAACGAGGGGCGCATCCGTTCGCTCAACCGCAACGCCGAGCGCCTTCTCTCGACCAGCGAATCCGATGCGATCGGCAAGGTCTACACCGACGTGTTCGGGCCGTCACTGTCGTCGCGCGTGTTCGCGCTGATGCTGAAGGGGACGGCGGGCGACGTGCGAACGATCGAAGCGACGCTGCCCGACGGGCGTCGCGCGACGCTTCGTGCCACCGCCGGTCCGCTGCGCGATGCGCGCGGGGCGGTGGACGGCATCGTCTTCGTCGCCGACGAGGACACGTCTTCGCCGAAGCTGGAGCGCCTCGCGGAGCAGCAGGTGCGTTATCGCGACGCGCTGCGGCGCTACCTCGGCGACAACGTCGCGGAGATGGTCGACGCGCGCCCATCGTTCGTCGACGTTGGCGGCGTAACCCAGACGGTGAGCGTGCTCCACGCCGACGTGCGTGGCTACACGACCATGGCCGAGCAGCTGGCACCCGACAAGGTCGTGGCGCTGCTCCTGCGCTATCACGGCGCGGCCGCGAAGGCGATCCGCGCCTCCGGCGGCACGATCGACCGCTTCGCCGGCGACGCGATCCTGGCGCTCTGGAACGCGCCGACGCCGCAGAAGGACCACGTGCGGCGGGCGCTCACAGGCGCCCTGGCGATGCGCGATGCCGCTGCCCTGGCCGGCGCGGACCTCGGCTACGGCATCGGGGTCCACACCGGCGAGGCCATGGTGGGCAATCTGGGATCGGATCAATACCAAAACTTCACGGCAATTGGCGACACGGTGAACGTCGCGGCGCGTTTACAAGGGCAGGCAAAGGTCGGTGAAGTGATCTGTTCCGCTGCGGTCCTCTCGGCTGCCGGCGACGGCATCCGCGCCGTATCGCTGGGCGCCCTCGAGCTCAGGGGCCGCCGGGCGCCGGTCGAGGCCTACCGGGTGGAGGAGCTGAGTTGACACTTCAGCCTGGGAGCCGGCTCGGCAGCTATGAGATCGTCGAGAAGATCGGCGCGGGCGGCATGGGCGCGGTGTACAAGGGGTACCAGGCGACACTCGGCCGCTACGTCGCGATCAAGGTGCTGCCACCCCAGACCTCCGGCGACCCTTCCTTCGCCGAGCGCTTCGCGCAGGAGGCGCGCGCGATCGGGAAGCTCCGGCACCCGAACATCATGACCGCGTTCGACTTCGCGCACGAAGGCGACATCGCGTTCCTCGTCTCCGAGTTCATCGACGGCGGGACGCTCGCGGATCAGCTCGGCACTCCGCTGCCCATGGATTACGCGCTGCAGCTCCTGACTCCCATCGCCGCCGCGTTGGACTACGCGCACGCGCGCGGCATCGTCCACCGCGACATCAAGCCGCAGAACATCCTGCTCACGCACGAGGGCGCGCCCGTGCTCACCGACTTCGGGCTCGCAAAGATCGTCGGCCCCGGCTCCGGCATGACGCAGGCGGGGTCGCTCATGGGAACGGCCGAGTACATCGCGCCCGAGTGCGCGGCCGGATCTGCGGCCGCGGGCCCGGCGGCGGATCAGTACGCGCTCGGGATCATCGCGTACCAGATGCTCGTGGGTCGTCATCCCTTCCCGGCGGACAACCCGCTGTCCGCGCTCATGGCGCACGTCCACAAGGCCGTTCCGCTGCCGAGTACCCTTGGGGTCGCTCTGGCTCCCGGGGTCGAGGCCGCGCTGTTGAAGGTCCTCGCGAAGCGGCCGGAGGAGCGCTTCGCGCGCTGCGCCGATTTCGTTCGCGGGCTCTCGGGCTCCTCGTTCGGTGGCGTCGGCTCGCAGCCGGCGATCGCGGCGTTCGGTCCGGCACCGGCGACGTCGCCGTCCGAGCCACCCACGGCCCCACCGGCGATGACCAGCGCTGCCGCGGCGCCATCGCCGATCCTTTCCGCGTCCGCTCTGGTGGGGCCGCTCGAGAGCCGCTCCGCCATCGGCGGCACCGCCGCGGCCGAAGCCGGCGCCACGGCGCTGGTGCCGCCGCCACCCGCGATCCCGCTCCCGAAGGCGCCGCCGTGGTGGCGGCGCCGCCGCGCGTTCGTGCTGCTCGCGATCCTCATCGTGCTCGCGGCCGTGAGCCTGTCGCGACCGGGCGACCGCACCGCGGGCTCGGTCAGTCCGAGCGGCACGCCCGAGGCGACCCGCACACCTCGAAACACCGCGCCGGTCGTGGCGACATCGACGCCCGCGCTGACCACCGCGGCCGCGACCGCGACGCTCGCGCCGACCGCGACTCCAAGCGCACCCGCGCGCACACCGACACCGACACCGACGCCCGTGCCGGTGACCGCGACGCCGCTGCCGACCGACGATCACGGCAGCACTCCGCAGACGGCGACGCCGATCACGCCCGGCGTGTACACGGGAACGATCGAGGTCGCCGCCGATCTGGACTACTTCCGCTTCAGCGTGAACGCGGGCACCATGATCGTGGTCGAGTTCAAGGGAAACACGCTGAACGGCGGCGCGGTGGCGCTCCTCGTGTCGACCGGCGTCGCTTCAGGGGTGACGCAGGTGGCCGAAGACACCGACAGCGGCGGCGGAGCGAAGATCAATCATCAGGCGACGCAGGGCGCGATCTATTTCGTTCGCGTCCGCAGCACCCGCTCCGACACCGGCACCTACAGCTTCCTGCTCGCAGCGCGCTAGGAAAGACGACTCAAGGGGTCGAGCGAGGAGCGGCTTTGCCGCGACGAGCGAGTCCTCCTAGCGAGCGGTGCTAGTGCCGGACGGCTTGGTGCGGGAGAGAGCCCTCAGCCGAGCGGATGCGCCGGGTGAGGATCGGGAGCAACGCGAGCGCGAGCTGCGGATGGCTCTCGAGGATCCCTCTGAAGTGCCAGCGCTGGATGCCGAGCGCGGTCGTCGGCTCGGACGCACGAACGCTGGCCGAGCGCGGGAATTCATCGAGGAGCGCCATCTCGCCGACGACGTCACCCGGACCGAGGGTCGCGAGCTTCGTCTCCTTGCCGTCGCGGTCCTGAATGACGTCGACCTTGCCCGAGCGGATGATGAAGGCACCGACTCCGGTGTCGCCCTGCCGCATGATGAACTGGCCGGGCGCGTAGCTCTGCTCGACCGCGGCGTTCGCGATCGCGTCGAGCGACTTCTGATCGAGGTCCTCGAACCACGACACGCGCTTCAGGAATTCCGCGTTCCCAGCCACGCGCGGCATGGTATCGCTTCGCTCACGGCCCCGTCGCCCCACGCCTGATACTTCGGCAGAAGATTGAACATGTTGACCCGAGCGACGAGCGGCTGTGCCGCGAGGAGCGAGTCACCCAGCCCTGAGCGCTTCTCCTCGCCGCAGGCGAGAGATTGAGCAAGGCTACCTTTCGCATCGAGGTGGCGCGGGATATCACCGGGTGTGTCGCCACCGTCCCGCTGCAAGAAGAGGTCTGGAGCGGCGACGTGATCGTGCCGCCACAGCTCATGCTGGCCGCGGCGCACAACGGCGGCTTCGTCGCGCTGGGCTACGCCGACGGCGATCCGGTGCCCGCGGGGTTCGTGTTCGGGTTCCTGGGCATCCACGACTACCACTTCCGCCATCACTCGCACATGCTTGCGGTGCGCGAGCGGTACCGCGGCTCCACGCTCGCGCGCGAGCTCAAGGAGGCCCAGCGCGATCACTGCCTCGATCAGGGCATCGAGATCATCGGCTGGACGATGGATCCGCTCGAGGCTCGCAACGCGTCATTCAACTTCGCGAAGCTCGGCGCGTACACGCGCGAGTACCACCGCGACTTCTACGGCGCGATGCCCGACAAGCTGAACGCGGGCCTCCCGTCGGATCGCATCTACGTCGAGTGGCCCATCGGCCATGACCGCACGTACAAGCGCCTGCGCGGCGAGGACAAGGCGCCGGCCCTCGAAGACGCCGAGAAGGAGGACATCCACTACGTCCTGGCCGCCGACGGCGAGCGTCCGGGCGCGGTCGCACCGGCGACCGACGAGTCGCATCTCCTCGTGGCAATCCCGTCGCGATTCCAGGAGCTGAAGTCACGCGACAAGGATCTGGCGCTCGCGTGGCGGATGGCCGCGCGCGAGGCGTTCGAGAGCACCTTCGCGAAGGGCTACGCCGCCGTGGAGTTCCTCCGCTCGGCCGACGGCCGTGGCGCCTACCTGCTCGTGCCCCAACCACGCCGCGACCAACCCATCGATACTGACGACGCATGACATCGAGGACGGAAGGCCCGCGGCGGCCATGAAGCTTGAACGCGTTGAATTGTTCGTGGTTCGCCTGCCGCTCAAGGCCGCGTACGAGACGAGCGGCTCGCGCGAGACGCATCAGACACGCGTCATCGCGCGCATCGAGTCTCAGGGGATCGTCGGATGGGGCGAGAGCGTGGCACCGGAGACGCCGTGGTACTCGGGCGAGACGCCGGAGACGGTGTGGTGGCTCCTGGACGAGATCGCCATCCCACGACTGCTGACCACCGAGCTCGGCGCTCCGGAGAACGCGAGCGCGGCGCTCGGCTGGATCAAGGATCACCGCATGGCGAAGGCCACGCTCGAGATGGCGATCTGGGATCTCTTCGCGAAAGCCGCGAAGGTGCCGCTCTCGGCGCTCCTCGGCGGCACCCGCGATCGCATCCTCTGTGGAGTGGCGATCGGAATCCAACCGTCGGTCGATGCATTGCTTGACAAGATCGCGATGGAGCTCGAGGGCGGCTATCAGCGGGTGAAGGTGAAGATCAAGCCGGGGTGGGACGGCCACGTCGCCGAGGCGATCCGTAATCGCTTTCCCGACCTGCCCTTCCAGCTCGACGCGAACTCCGCCTACACGCTCGCCGATGTTCATCTCTTCAAACGGATGGACGCCTACACGCCGCTCCTCGTCGAGCAGCCCCTGGCGGCGGACGACATCATCGACCACGCGACCCTGCAGAAGCAGATCCTGACGCCGGTCTGTCTCGACGAGTCGATCCATTCGGCGGAGGACGCGCGAAAGGCGATCGAGATCGGCGCGACACGCGTGATCAACATCAAGGCGGGACGCGTGGGCGGGTTGCTCGAGTCGAAGAAGATCCACGACGTGTGCCAGGAGCGGGACATACCGGTGTGGTGCGGCGGCATGCTCGAAATGGGCATCGGTCGCGCGGCGAACGTGCACCTGGCGTCTCTCCCGAACTTCCGCCTCCCGGGAGACGTGAGCGCATCGGCCCGCTACTTCGAGACCGAGATCATCGCCGAGCCGTTCACCGTCGACAAGGACGGCACGATGAAAGTGCCGACCGGCCCGGGGCTCGGAGTGACTGTCCTCGAGAAAGTGATCCGCGAGATCGCGCTCAAAACCAAGGAGTACCGCCCGTAGCGCAACGCGACGCCGGAGGCGAAGCGTCGGGCACTCCTCGAGTGAGCTCTCGAGCCCAGCCCGTCCGTCCAGTCGCGTGCGGTTGTCAGCGGACGGGCGTAGCAAGAAAACGAACGAGAGGAGTGCCCGGCGCTGAGCGACGTGGCGTCGCGTCGCGCTACGGGAAGATCAGACCTTCTCTGGCATCGAACGACGTTCCCTCGGCCCAAATGACTTCCCACACACATTTCCTTCTGGATCCATCTACTCGAATCCGCGGCCGCCGATGGAGATCCGTCGGCGGGCAATCGACGTGGACTCAGCGATCGCCATCAGCGTGTCGTAGGTCCGGGCGACTTCGGCGGCATCGCGGTTGATCGAGAGCACGAGGCCGCGGAACGCGCCTCGTGTGGGGATCGCGCCGCGTGTTGGCTCGTGGTCCTCGACGGCGAAGAGGCCGAGCACCGCGACGCCAGAAGCGGAGCGCCGGGCGCTCGTCGAGTGAGCTCTTGAGCCCAGCCCGTCCGTCCAGTCGCGTGTGGTCGTCAGCGGACGGGCGCAGCGAGAAAGCGAACGAGAGGAGTGCCCGGCGCGGAGCTGCTGGCGTCGCGGTCCGCTACGGGCGCGCCTCAGGCCTTCGCGGGGGCCTGCGTCGGCGCGGCCTCGGGCGGCCACACGACGATCTCGTCGATGACCGTCCCGAACGCGTCCACCAGCCGCGCGTAGTCGCCGCGGGTCCACAGGAGGCGCGAGGCGGCGATCGGTCCGGCGGCGTAGACGTGCTTTCGGCCAGGTGCCAGATCGTCGGGCAGCGGATGCGTCGCCGCGCGCACGCGGGAGCCAGAGTGGATCCGGTAGATCTCGCCTTCGCGGACGAACGCCGGAGAGCCCCACGTGTAGACCCACTCCCACTCGACGGGTCTCGCAAGCTCCTCGCGCCAAAGAGCCCGCAGGTGCTGCACGCGCCAGTTCGCGAGATCCGAATCCAGCATGACCACGATCTCGATCCACTCGGCGTTCGCACCCTCGAGCGGCGTACCGTCCGTGGCCGGTCGGATCGTCAGGATGCGCGCCTTCGTCGCCTCGACGGGACGGAAATCGGCCATCGGCGCGAGAATACCTGACCGTGGACGGAGGGACTTCATGACGCAGCACACGCGCGCGCTCCTTGCGGAGGCTTGCGGGACGTTCTGGTTCTTCTTCATCGGCGCCGGGGCGATCATCACGGCGGCCATCAGCGACGGAACGCTGCTCAACATTGCGCTCGCTCACGGCATCGCGCTCGCGGTCGCGATCTCGGCTTTCGGCGGCCTCTCGGGCGGGCACTTCAATCCGGCGGTGACGTTCGGGCTCGCGATCGCAGGCAAGCACCCGTGGGCGCGCGTGCCGACATATTGGGCAGCTCAGCTCTTCGGCGGTGTGCTCGCCGGCTTCGCGCTCCGATATGTGTTCGACTACGCGATCGCCGCGATCGACAAGACCCATCTCGGCACGCCGGCGCTCACGACGATCACCCCGGCGGTCGGCATCGTGGTGGAGGCGATCCTCACGCTGTTCCTGGTGTGGGCCGTGTACGGAACGGCGGTGTCACCGCTCGCACCGCGGATCGCCGGCTTCGGCATCGGCCTCACGGTGATGACCGACATCCTGCTCGGCGGCCCGCTCACCGGTGCGGCGATGAACCCTGCGCGGTGGTTCGCCACGGCCGTCCCTGCGGGCTTCTACGAGAACTGGTACGTCTATTGGATCGGGCCGCTCCTCGGCGCGGCCATCGGCGGACTGTCGATCCGCTACATCTTCGGGACGCCGCCGGATCCGGCCAGGCCCGGATAGTCGCCGCCTCAGCCCGTCTCCGTCGCGACCAGGGCGATCTCGACGCGGATGTCGTCATCGAACGAGAGGACTGAGGCCACTCGCGGTACGGTCATGCCGAAGTCGGCGACTTCCACGCTCTTTGGTCGCGCCGTGCACGGTCATCTCTCCGGCGAGCGTGAACCTCATCTCACCGGAGAGCGGAAGCGGCAGCGAGAGGCCGGTGGTCCTCGTCGGCACGAACTCCGCGGCTGTCGCTGCGCTGGGCGTCGCCGCGCCGCGGCACGCGGCCACCGAGGCCGCCACCAGGCACGCGCTCGTCAGGCTACGGGCATGTCCCATCACAGACCTGGATGACTCCCGTCATCTGCGGATGGACTCCGCAGTGGTACGCGAACATCCCCACCTTGTCGAACGTGAAGCTCACCGTCCTGTCGGCGTCGATGCTGATGTCGAAGAGCCGGGCGGGATCGTCCGACGTGACGGTGTGGAACTCCTTGCCGCGATTCACGATGCTGACGGCGGTCCCCTTCGCGACTTTCAGCACGGCCGGCGCGTAGGTCCACTTGTCCTGCTGGCCGGTCGGCTCGATGACCTGGAGCTCGTTCGGCTTGAAGGTGCGCGCCGGCTCGCCAGTGGAGGCCGCGCATGTGGTGAGCGCCCCAGTAAGAACGAGGAGCGCTGCGCAGAGGGTCACTCGACCGGACCAGCGCACGCTCACATCTCCCCTACGCGGCCGGGGCCTCCGCGGATGTCCCGGCCGCCCGTGATGCGCTACGGGAGCAGGGTGCGCGCCAGCGCGATGAGCAGGTCGGCGTTCGCGTTGGTGAGCGCCCTGCCGCGCTGCTTCTCGACCTCCTTGATGAACGAGTTGATGCGCTTTGTCGCTTTCTTGCCGTCGCGCTCGCTGTCCTCCTGGCGACCGCGCTCTTCGTCGCGTCCGTTGTTGACGCGGCCGTCCTCACGATCGCGGTCACCCTGATCGCGATCCTCCGAGTCGCCGAGGAGCTTCTCGCAGAGATCCCATCCGACATCGGCTTTGGTCACGAGCTTCTTCGCGAGGGCGCAGAGGCTGGGGGCGTCGACCTTCACCGTATACGTGAGCTGCGCGGTCGCCACGTTGCTCGCGAGATCGGTCGCGTTGGCGCCGAGCGTGTGCGCGCCGAGCCCGAAGGTGTACGCGGGACCCGCGGCGCCGGGACACGACGTGTGGGCGGCGTCGATGCCGGACAGGGCATCGGCTGCGGCGCAGGTGATCGCGACGATCTGATCGACGGTATAGGAGGTCGCGCCGGCGAACGTGATCGTCGGTGCGGTCCGGTCGATATCGATGTCGCCGACCGTGACGGATGCGGAGTTCCCCGCGGCGTCGGTCGCCGTGCCGGTCACGCCCTGATCCGCGCCGTCACCGCTGAGCGTGACGTCGGCTGGACAGGTGACCAGGCCGGAGTTGTCGGTGCAGGTGAAGTGGACCGTGACCGGCGTGTTCCACCAGTGATTCGCGTTCGGGCTCGTGGTCGGCGCGCCGGTGATCGTCGGAAGCGTGGTATCGATGACCGTGATCGTCTGGGTCGCGGCCGCGCTGTTCCCGGCCGCGTCGGTCGCGGTGTAGGTGCGGGTGAGCACGAGCGGGCTGGCCGGTGAGCCCGCTCCGCCGTTGCTCGCCTGCGAGACGGTAACGGTGGCGCCGCAGTTGTCGGTCGCGGTCGCGTCCACGGTGTTCGCCGCGGGCACGAGGCTGAGGAGCTGGTACGAGGCGTTCGCCGGCGTCGCGATCACCGGCACGGTGTCATCGGTGACCGTGACGGTCTGCATGGCACTCGCGCTGTTCCCGGCGCTGTCGCTCGCGGTGTACGTCACTGTCGTGCTGCCCACCGGGAAGGCGTTTCCCGACGGCACCCCGGAGCGGATGACGGTCGGTATGCCAGGCGCATCGTCCGTGGCGGTCGCCGTGCCCAGCGCGACATCGCTCACGACGGTCGCGCAGGACGTCGCCAGCGGACCGGTGAACGCGTGCACGTCGGCGGGGGCGGTGATCGTCGGCGGTGTGCGGTCGAGCAGCGGCAGTGTCGCGACCTGCGGCTCGTGGTCGCTCGCCGCGTCCCAGAACTCGGAGTTCACGTGGACGATGTCGGTGCGCGCGCCCAGTGCGAGAAGCCGATCGCTCACGAGGATGTGGTCGAGCGACTGTGAGTTGCCTTCGAACACGTACGTGTAGCGCTCGCCTGGAGCCAGTGTCTCGATCAGGTCGTCGAGCGGGGTGCCCTTCAGGATCACGATCGGATTCGAGAATTCGAAGTCGTTGAGGTCGCCGAGCACGACCACCATCGCGTTCGCGTCCACGGCGAGGACCTGCCGAACGAAGTCCCGCACGATGGTCGCCTGCGCGCGCCGCTGCACCTCGCTGCTCAGGACCGGCGGCTGCCGGTGACCCCAGAGCGCGTCATCGCCGCCCTTCGAGTTGAAGTGGTTCGCGACGATGACGAGGCGGTGGCCGTTGTAGGTGAACTCGCCCGCCAGCGGTTTGCGGCTGCTGTTGAACGCCGAGTTGGCCGGGTCGATGCGCCCGGGGCTGTACAGGAGCTGCGGGCGTCCTCCGACGGTGACGACGCTGTTCGCCGTCGTCGAGCCGGCGCCCGGGCGGTCGACGAACGCCACGCCGGTGTCGGTGCGGAAGAAAAAGACCTGGCGGATGTTCCCGCCCGGCGCGCCGCCGTCCTGTTGATCGACCGGGTCGATCTCGCGCCAGGAGTACGTCGGGCCGCCCGCCGCGACGATCGCGTCGGGCAGCGTGGTGAGCGTGACCGTCGCATCGACGGTGCCGTCGTTGGTCTCGCCGTTGTTGTCCTGGATCTCCTCGATGCTGATGACATCCGGTGACCGCAGGTTGTTCACGATCAGGCTGGCCATCGTGCCGAACGTCGCGTCGCCCGGATCGAGGTTCTGCACGTTGAAGGTCGCGACCGTGAGCTCGTGCGCGCCCGGCAGCGCTGTCACCTCGCGCGCGAGGCCGCCGCGCACCACGGTGGGCGAAGTCGAGACTTGGATCATGAAGTTGCCGAAGTCGTAGTCGACGACGCCGATGACCGCCGCGCCGGCCGGGCCGGTGAGGCGATCTCCGACGCTCAGGTCGCCGGGCATGGTGAATCCGACGCCCTTGATGATCACGCGCTCGGGGTTCTTGTCGGTCGCGCTGATGATGACGCCTCCTCGCGCGGACGGGCTGTTCGTGCCGCCGTTGGCGACGACCGAGATCTCGCCGAAGCGATTCGAGGGACCGACGACCGCGGCCGTGCCGAGATCGACCCTCATGCCCTCGAGGCTTTCCCAGAAGTCGATGCCATCACTCGCCGGGTCGAACACGCCGCCCGTCTCGACGTCGGCCGGTGCGTCGTCCTCGATGACCGACTTCGGAACGCTGCGATCGATGTCGATCCGCAGGGCGGCCGGCAGCGGGTTCCCATGACTGACCACGACCACGGTCGGCGATCCAGCGAGCGTGGTCGTACTGAGGTTGCCACTGCCGGTGCGGACCTCGCTGACCAGACCGCTGACCGTGACGCTGTCGCCGACGGCGACGGCCGCCCCGGAGGTGACCGAGATGCCTTCGGAGGTACGAGCGTCGGCGTCCGGCGACGGATCCTGCAGGTAGAAGCCGCCCGCGCGCAGCTGCGTCACGATCCCAGGGACTCCGCTGACGCTCGTCCCGAGGAACGATGAGAGATGCGCGGCGCCCTGCACGTCGTGGATGCGGAAGCTGACAGCCGCGATGACCACCGCGAAGGACCACTGGAAGTCCTGTCGCATGAGGTCGGGCGGGTCCTCGGTGTCCTGATCGGACACATTCGCCGCGATCACGCGAACGATGCACGTCTCCCCGGCCGCGTCGAAGTCCTCGGTCGGGTCGAGGGTGAGCGTGGTCGGGCCACCCGTGACCGCCGCTGCGTGGGTCCCGGTGAGGCTGCAGCTGATCGCATACCAGCTGCCGGTGACGTTCACCGGCTCGCTGAAGGTGACGGTGATGTTCGCGGACGGCGAGATGGCGCCCTGGTTGTTCGCCGGCGAGGTCGAAACGACCGCCGGCGCGTGATCCGCGGTCGAGCGTGGGTTCGGCGCCGCGACGTCGAAGTCACCCGCGTTGTTGTCGGTATCCTGCTCGCCGAGGAGCTTGCGGATCGCGGCGGTGGTGTTCGAGAGCGCGGCCGTGGGTGCGGTCTCGCTGCAGTTGGCCGTGCCGTATCCAACGAAGTCGATCGGCGCTGCCGGGCACGTCCCGGTGAAGGCCGCCGTGCTGTCGCGGAGCGCGACCTTCGCCGCGCCAGCCGCCATCGCGATCGTCCCGACCGCGTTCGGCGCGGGAAGGTCGACGGTCCCGCCCGCGCCGGCGGACTCCTGCACGAGGTAGTAGCGGCCGGGTGCGATGACGCCCGCGATGGCCGTGACCTGCCAGGTCGTGCCGGCGGAGGAGGCGTACTGAACGCTCCAGCCTGTGACGTCGAGGGAGGCCGCGGTCGGGTTGTACAACTCGATGAAATCGTTCTTGAGCGTCGCGCCGGCGTTGCCGCCGCCGCCGTACACCTGGCTGATCACCAGATGCGTGCCGGCCGCTCGAGCGTCGATCGCTCCGAGCGGCAAGCTCAACAAGACCAATGCGAGCGTGACGAACGCGGAAAGACACCGACGACCCATGCCCCACCCCTCTAAACGACCTCGCGTGACTCTGGCGCCAACGAGAGCGGCCCCGAGACTAGCCGACGCCGGTGGAGACCTTGGTGGTCGTCCCGTGCGCCGCGCGTGAAAGACTCGAGGGCGTGAGTCTGTGGCTCGACGGCGCGGAGCGGGCCTACGCGCCGCTGGAAGGTGACGGCACCGCCGAGGTCGCGATCGTCGGTGGCGGCATCGCCGGCATCGCGACCGCGTACTTCCTCGCGCGCGCGGGCGTGCGCGCGGTGGTGCTCGAGGCGCGCGGCGTGGCCGAGGCGGCAAGCGGGCGCAACGCCGGGTTCCTCCTCGCCGGAGTGGCCGAGAACTTCGTGGCGGCTTCGCGTCGCTACGGCGCCGCGAACGCCCTGCGCATCTGGCGGCTGACCGAGCACACGCAGGCACTCGTCCGCTCGTTGGTCGCCGAGCACTCGATCGAGTGCGAGCTGCGCTGGCGAGGCTCCGATCAGATCGCGGGCGACAATGAGGAATGGGGCGAGGTCGCGGAGGGCGCGCGGCTCCTCGCCGCGGAGGGAGTTTCCGTGAGCGTCGATCCGACGGCACGAAGTGCCACGTATGCGGATGACGGCGAGCTCCACCCGGTCCGGTGGGTGCGCGGGCTCGCGGCCGCCGCCGCGCGCGCCGGCGCGCGCATCCACGAGGGAACGTCCGTCACCGGGATCGAGAACGATCAGGTGCGCACCGCGGCGGGAACGGTGACCGCCGGCGCGGTGATCCTCTGCACGAACGCGTACACCAGACACCTCCGACCGTCGCGGGTGCGGCCCGTCCGCGGCCAGATGCTCGCGACCGCGCCGGCGCGCCCGGCTTTCGAGCGGCCCGCGTACGCCAAGCGCGGGTACCGGTACTGGCGGCAGCGCGCCGACGGGCGCGTGCTCGTCGGAGGATGGCGCGACGTGGCCGTGGATGAAGAGGTCGGCCAGGAGGAGCGCGTCACCGATCGGGTGCAACGCCACCTGGACACGTTCCTGATCGAGCACGGCATCGACGCCCCGGTCACGCACCGCTGGGCAGGGACGATGGGCTTCTCGCACGATGCGCTTCCCTATGTCGGACAGACCGGCCCTCGTCTGTTCGTCTGCGGCGGATTCACCGGTCACGGCATGGCATTCGGTCCGGCGTGCGCCGAGCTCGTCGCCGCGATGGTCCGCGGTGGATCTCCACGAGACCACGACCTCTTCGATCCCGCGCGGTGACCCGGTCGCGTGATACGTGTCCGAAGCGCGCGTTGCGCGCATGACTGGACGTTTCCAGATCGCCGCGCTCACACCGCCGTGGTTCCCGTTCCAGGGTCAGCGCGAGCCCGTGATCACCGCGGCGCTCATCGCTCTCGTCGTCGGGGCGACCGTGAACGCGGCGCTGTGGTCACGATCGGGCACGCCGGCGCGCAGCCGCCTCACTAGACTTTGCGTGGGGGGTTAGCTCAGCGGTAGAGCAGGGGACTTTTAATCCCTTGGTCATGGGTTCGAATCCCATACCCCTCACGGTGTGATGTGTCGCGACATCGGAGACACATCACCTCAGGCCGACTGCCGCTGGTAATCGCGCGTCGGATCCAGCACCAGTGAGCGCAGCAGCTCGCCGTCCTCGGTGAGGATGCGCACGTCGCGATCGGCCACCAACAGCACGATCGGCTTGCCGCGGTGCTTTGCGCCAAGACCGATGTGGCGCAGCCGCGAGTCGTAGCGCAGCGTGACCACGCCGTGCTGGTCGACCTGGTCGTAGCGCACGCGGTAGTGCACCGGTCGGGCGGCTGATCCGGGCCCGGCCTTGACCTTGGCGTCGAAGATCTCCTGCGGTGTGCGTCGTCCGAGTGCGCGGTGCGGGCGGTGCTGGTCGTACTGGATGCGGAAACGGTCCAGCTGGCCGTGCAGCTCCGCGAGCGTGGCCGCCTTGGGCCGTGCTGCCAGCCAGCGCTTTTGGGTCTGGTGGAGGCGCTCGACCTTGCCGCAGGTCTGCGGGTGGTAGGGCCGGGAGTGCTTGCCCAGGATCCCGAGGCGCTCCAGCTCGCTCTCCAGCAGCACCTTGCCGCCGCGCGAGGCACCCGAGAACACCGCGGCGTTGTCGCTGAGCAGCGCGGCGGGATAGCCGAGCCGTGCTGCGGCCTGATGGAACACCGCCACGACGTCGGCGGCCTTGACCGTGCGCAGTGGCGTGGCCGCGGCCAGCAGGCGCGAGTGGTCGTCGATCAGGTTGAGGATCTCCACGCTCGAGCCATCGGCCAGCGACCAGTGCGTGGCATCGGTCTGTCAGAGCTGGTTGGGCAGTGCCGCCGCGAAGCGGATGAGCGAGGAGCGTGGCCGCTTGCGCGGCTGCGGAGTGACCAGCGCGTGCCGGCGCAGCACGCGCATGATCGAGCTGGGCGAGGGCGCGGCCCCGCGCTCGCACAGCAGATGCCACTGGATGGTCAGCGCACCGGCATCCAGTCCTTGCGCGAGAAGATCGCCGCGCAGCCGCACGATCTGCGCTTCGACCTCGGGGGCCATCTGCCTGGGCGAGCGACGCGGCCGCCGCGAGCGCGGCAACAGCGCCGCTTCACCGCCGCCGCGGTAGCGCGCCAGCAGCTTGTACCGCCAGCTCCGATGGACACCGTGCGATCGCGCCAGCTCACCGACCGATCGACCATCGCGCAGATGCGCCTCGACCAGGAACCGCGCCGCATCCATCCGGAGACCCCCTCACCAGGTTGTCTCCGATGTCTTGACACATCCGCGGATCAGGTGTCGCCTATCTCCTGAACTCGCACACCATACCCCTCACCGGTGTGATGTCTCAGGACATCGAGGACACCTGTCGCACGACATTGTGGACAGGTCGCGTTTTCCCGAAGTAGAGGCGGTCCTGCTCCAGAGTCAGCTCACGCAGGAGCTCGCCGTCCTCACGAACGATCCGCACGTCCGCGCCGGCCACCAACAGGCGGATCCGCGCACCGCGGTACGCGCGCCCGATGTGGATGTGCCGCAGCACGCTGAGGTAGCGCAGCGTCACCTGGCCCCACTGGTCGACGGTGTCGTGACGCACGCGGAAGTGCGTGACCTCGACCGGCGCGTCCGGCCTGGCCTTGATCGGCTTGCTCCATGCGGCAAGTGGCGTGCGGCCACCGAGCGTGCGATGCGGCCGGCGCTGGTTGTAGTAGACGCGGAAGGCGTCGAGCTGGGCCTGCAGCTGTCACTGCCGGGATGGCCTGGCGCACGGGCCTACTGGGCGCGGTCGCGTCGCCGTTGGGCTAAAGAATGTGGATCCGAGCGCCGGGTGGGGAGTGGCATCAACAAGCGGAGGCTCCGAATCTGACCGTGTGCGGTCGCAAGCTTCCCGTCGCGTCCCTGGAGCAGATGAGCAGTCCGCCGACTCGATCAGGCTCTGCGCTATCTGCCGACGCACGCCGACTAAACCCGCACGCCGACGATGAACTCGACCAGCACTCAGACCCGCTCTTCGGAAGACCGCCGCACGGGCGAGTCGTGTGGGTAGCCGTTCATCATTAGCGAACTCGCCCCGCCTGTTCGACCGAATTGACCGGAGGTTGATCGGGTGCACTACGGCGCATCGACCTATGCTCCGGCCCTGCCCAACCTTCCGCGGCCGAGCACCCGCGTGGCTCCGTTGCGCTTCGGCGATCTAGAGATCGACGCTCTGCATCAACAGGTGCATCAGGGCAGACGGCAAATCCACCTTTCACGGACTGAGCACCTCATCCTCTATGCGCTGGCCTCGAGGGCCGGCGCGATCGTGAGCTATCGCGATGTCGAGGATGTCCTCGCGCACACGACCGCCGAGATCCGAACAAACAACATCGCGCGCCATGTCTATAGCCTGCGTCGGAAACTCGGGGACAGCGCTCGACGACCTCAGTACATCGAAACCATCGACGGAGTGGGCTATCGCCTGGTGCCAGCTAAGCCGCTGCGCATCGCGTAGTGACTTTGAGGACCTGACCGTGGGATTCGTCCTATCTCAAGCGCCGCGTGGCGGTGTTCTGTTACTTCGCCGTCGCCAGGTAGTCGCGTTTCTTGATGTCGAACTCAACTTGGGTCAGGACTCCGGCCTTTCTCAGGTCGTTAAGGCCCGTGAGCGTTCGCAGCATGGCCTCCCGCTCATTCGGGTCGCGGCCCAGATAACGTCCCTTGGCGCGGTCGAACTCGTCCTCGCTCAGCACACCGTCGTCGCGAAGCTGCTTGAGACGCCGGATGAGATCCGCAAGATCCCCGGAGGAGCTGTCGCGTGCCATGTCGACAGCCGCACGAATGGCCTCGGCCATCGTGACCGTCTCCTTCTTGCCTAGCCGACCAAAGCGAATCGTGCGTCCACTCATCGACAGGGCAATCTCGCCCATCAACATGCCGGTGCTCGACGAGACCGCGTCTATTCGCTCAAGGGGAAACTCATCGACAGCCAGATGGAACCAGTTGCTGCGCACATACACGACGCGCTCAGTCGTCAGGACAAGGTCGCCGTACTGAGGACCATTCCTCGCACGCCTAATGACGAGCTGACTCTGCTCACCGGACCGGAGAACCTTGGCTGAACGCTTGAACGGCTCGCGCCCTTCGCCTGCCACTCTCAGCCTCCCATTCCCACGTCGCTAGCGAACGGTGAATGTTGCGCGCGCAGAGCTCCCGCCACACCTCACGTCGATCGGCCAGTCTCCAAGCGTGGTGTTGGTCCCTACCGTCCAGGTCCACGACGCGCTACCTGCGGCGTCGGCCGTCTTCGGCGTCAGGCCGGTCGCCGAGCTCGGTCCGCTCGCGTACGTGACCGTGATCGTGCACGACGCTCCCGGCAGCGTCGCGACGGTCACAGCAGCCGCGCCGCCGCGCGACACGGGCGATCGCACCGACGTGAAGCGAACGAACGCACCCGGCGTTGGTGTGGGTGTGGGCGACGGCGTTCGTGTGACGGTCGGCGTTGGCGACGGGCTCGCTGTTGCAGACGAAGTCGTCGTTGTCGCATTACTCGGGCGCGCGGTCGATCCGGCCACGTCTCCCGTACTCGTCGGCCCAGACGATCCGCAGGCGCACGAAAGCGCCAGCGTCAGACCCAGCGACCACCTTCGAGCACACGGCCAGAGGCTACCAGCAGGCTTAAGAAGCGCTTAACCCGCGAACTCAATTCTTGGAGGACAACCCCATGTTCACGCGAACCTTCGGATCCACTGCGACTGCAACCCGACGCACCCTCGCGAGCGCGGGTGCAGGCGGCCGCACCTACCACGACAGCCCGTCCGCCCGCTCGAGATCCGCACCGGCTCTCTCCGTGAGGAGCACGTCCACGCACTGATGACCTACGCGGCCTTCGTGCATATGGCTATCGCGATGCAGCTCCGATCGGTCGAAGCCGGGGGTCCAGAGATGGCCCGCGACGTCCGCGAGGTTGCCCGCAGTACCACCCGGCCACAGAGGCCCGCCGCATGTGCCGGCCCTATGGAGCAACGAGCTGATGGATATCGGCTCGCGTCCGCGCCACGGCTGGATGAGCTCACAACCCGCGTAGGAGCGAGGCCAGACTCGTTCCGAGACGCTTCGCGATGTGGGAGAGCGCCGCGAGAGATGGCGTCACGCGACCGGTCTCCATCTTCCAGATGTATTGCTTTTCGAAGTAGACGCGCCCGCGGCGATCCGCACCGAGCTCCGCCATCGTGAGTCCCTTCTTCTGCCTCTGTGCGCGGATGCGCTCCCCGACCTTGCGTGCGAGCCTGGCTTCCCCCGGAACGTCCGGGTGCACCCGCGCCGGCATCAGCGGCTCACGAGCCTCGCGCGACGAAGGCAACAAGAAGGCCGAGCGACGAGCAGCCGTGCTGGCAGGAGCGAGTCCTGACGGGAGCGAAGCGAGGCTGCGAGCTGCAGGCCGCCGTAGGCGGGCCGAAGCGAGCGCGACAAAGAACTCAGAGCCTTCGCGCAACGAAGGCGACGATCGCCTCCAGCGCCTCTTCGCCGTAGGGGGCGGCGAACACGCCTCGCGAATGCTCCTTGCCGCCGAAGACCAGCAGCGTCTTGGGAGCCCCGGCGGCGGCGAAGGCGCGCCGCACGTGCGCCATGGCGCCGGTGGCATCTGCCTCGGCGCAGACAAAGAGCTTGCGGCCCGTCACGCGGCGCGAGAGATCGTCGGGTGTCTCGAGGACGGGCGCCGACACGCTCACCACGCACTCGATGTCGCCCTCGAAGCTCGACGCGAGCACCGCGTGTCCGCCGAGCGAGCATCCGACGAGCGCGATCTCCGAAACGCCATGCCCGCGCAGCAGCTTCTTGGTGGCGTGAAGGTCGACGGCCGGGGACCACGGCGCGGGGGGAGCGTACTCGTCGGTCGCGCCTGTCGAGCCGTCATACCCGCGCATGTTGAGCGCGAGCGCCGCGACGCCACGAGCGGCGAAGCGCGGTGCGATGTCCCGCCAACCGCTCGCGTCCCAGTCCTTTCCGTGCACGAGGACGACCGCGCGCTTCGCGGGCAGCTCGCCATACAGATCCGCCTGGAGCGTCTCCGCGCCGCTGGCGATGCGGAGCGTCCGGCTCATGGGACCGGGTCGAGCAGCGGCTTGTCGTCGAGGAATGCGAGGATGTTCTCGGCCGCGCGCACGGCCATGCGAACGCGTGTGCGCTCCGAGGCGGACGCGATGTGCGGAAGGAGCACGGCCCTCTCCTGTTCGAGGAGCAGCGGATCGACCTGCGGCTCGCGCTCGTACACGTCGACGCCGGCACCGGCGATGACCCCGTCGCGGAGCGCCTCGGCGAGCGCCCGCTCGTCGACCACCGGGCCGCGCGATCCGTTGATCAGGATCGCGGTCTTCTTCATCTGGCGCAACCGCTTCGCGTCGATGAGATGCCGCGTCTCGGCCATGAGCGGGACGTGCAGCGTGACGAAGTCCGATCGTGCGAGGACCTCGTCGAGGGTGACGAACGACGCGCCGAACTCCTTCTCCGCTGCCTCGTTCCGCATCGCATCGGCGTACAGGATCTTCATGCGGAACCCCATCGCGCGTCGCGCCATGGCCCGCCCGATCCGGCCCATGCCCACGATGCCGAGCGTCGCCTCATACACGTCGACGCCGAGGAAGAGGAACGGCGTCCAGCCTCGATAGCGGCCGGCGCGAAGAAAGCGCTCCGATTCGGGAAGGCGTCTCGCGGCGGCCAGCAGGAGCGCGAAGATGCCGTCGGCCGTCGTCTCGTCCAGGATCCCGGGCGCGAAAGTGACCGGGATCCCGCGCTCGCGCGCGGCCGCCAGGTCGATGTTGTCGTAGCCGGTGCCCATCGTGGCGATCATCCGCAGCTTTGCCGCGCCGCGGATCGCGTCGGCCGTGAGCGGATTCGCGGGAAGCGTGTAGATGATGTCGGCCTCGCGCACCAGCGGGACGACCTCGGCGGGCGTCGGTAGTGGTGGCTCGGATGGCCCGACGACGACCTTCGCGCGGGGCCTCAGCATTTCCAGCGCCTGCTCGGGGACCGGTCGAGTCACGACGATCGTCGTCTCTGCCACGGGCCGTGAGCATACGTCGCCCGCGCGGCCGACAATTGGCCCGATGCCACGACGGCGACAGCGCTCGCGTCACGGTCGATCGAGTGAGACCGCATCCACGCCGCCGGCCGACTCGACGCGGCCCGCGCCGTCGCAGCGCACGGCGCGACCCGGAGCGCCATCCGATGCGAGCAAGAGAAGCGGGGCGGCGCGGCCGCACCGGCGGTCGAACTACGCGTGGCATCGCCGAGTCCCGTGGATCGCGGTCGGCGCGCTCGCGGTCGTGCTCGTCGCGGGCGCACTCGTCGCGCGGCAGATGGGCGTCGGTGTGACAGCGGGTCGATACATCGCGGGCGGTGGCGTCGGAGACCACGTGCCGGTCGGCCAGACGATCGCATATCCCTCGTATCCGCCGACGTCGGGGCGGCACTCCGACTCTCCCGCGACCTGGGGCTTCCACACCGAGCCCGTGGTGGACGAGCTCGCGGTGCACAACCTCGAGCACGGCGGCGTCGTGGTGTCGCACAACAACATCCCGGCCGATGACCTCGTGAGGATCCGCGCGCTCCTCACGTCGTATCCGAGGGACAAGTACGGGGAGGTCAAGCTGCTGATCCGTCCCTACGACAAGATCGCGCCTGGCACCATCGTGCTGACCGCGTGGAACTGGCTCGACGAGCTCGCCACGTACGACGAAGCGCGTCTGAAGGCGTTCATGGACGCGCACCTGAACAAATGCTGCGAGGACCAGCGCTAGGTCCGGCCAGTTCGCAAGCGCGGGC
Organism: Candidatus Limnocylindria bacterium; assembly: GCA_041486085.1. Taxonomy (GTDB): domain Bacteria; phylum Chloroflexota; class Limnocylindria; order P2-11E; family P2-11E; genus CF-39. Next base: position 65,261 of record JBGPKU010000005.1, read on the forward strand.
CGTCCGAGGCTATCGTCGCCGGGTGCCGAGTGACCGCGCGACCTCACCGACACCAGGCAAGCGTGTGGCGGTCGACGCGGTCGGCGAGCACAACCGGCGCATGTGGGAGCGGCTCGCCGACGCCGGCATCCCGTACACGCGTCCGCTGGGAAGGCCGCCGCGGGACGTCAAGGGAAAGCGGCGCTTTCTCGACGAGCTTACCTATGGACGTATCCGCGGCTTGCGCCTCGACGGAAAGAGAGTGCTCTCGCTCGCCGGCGGGGGCGGCTGGGACGCGATCCTCTTCGCGGAGCTCGGGGCCGAGACGACGCTCTTCGATCTCTCGCGGGGACAGCTTCGCACCGTGCGTTCGCTCGCGAAGGATCGGGGCACGAAGCTCCGGTTCGTGCAGGGAGACATGCGCGACCTCTCGAAGCTCGCGGCCGGCGGATTCGATCTCGTCTACCACCACCACTCGCTGGTATTCGTACCGGATGCGGCGCGCGTGATCCGCGAGGTGGCGCGGGTGCTCGCGCCCGGCGGCATCTATGTGTTCTCGACGATGCATCCGGTCACGCTCCGGATGTACGAGACCTGGACCGGATCGGGTTGGGGATTCAAACAGCGCTACTTCGAGAACGGACCCGTCCCCGTGAAGAACGCGACGTGGGATTTCGACGACGTGAAGGTCGAAGCGCCGACGCTCGAATACGCGCATCGCTTCTCGGATCTGGTCAACGCCTGTGTGCGTGCGAAGCTCGTCGTCGACGGTCTTTGGGAGTGGTCGCCCGGCGACATGGGTGGGCCCGCGGGTTCGGACGACGAGCTGGAGCGCTACCTGCCGGCGTACATCGCGATCAGGGCGCGTCGTCCCCCCGCCGCCGCGGCTTCGCGCTCGCGTCCGCGTACTGCGAAACGATCTCGCTGATCCTCCGCATCGCGACGGGAATGTTGACGGCCCAGCCCACGCCGACGACCTTCTCCGAGAACACGCGATCCGTGTCGGGGTCCCAGTACGCCTCGCGGAATCGCTCGAGCGTCGGAACGCGGAAGTCGTAGGGCACGACACCGGCGACCTTTCCCTGCCAGCTCCGCTCCTCCGGTGGCTTCCTCAGCTCCTGGTAGATCGCCGCGACCAGCGCGAGCCACGCGAAGGTGCGTACGAGCTTCACCAGGTCGGTCATGCCGTCGCCGCCTGAGCAGGGGTCGTGCCAGGCTTCGTCACGGAGATCCCACGCGCACAGAGCGGACACTCCGACGGCGCGTACGTCGCGATGTCGAGCGACCACAGCGCGTGGAGCGGCACGTCGAGCGTCGCGTTGCCACCCGAGCGATCGACCAGCACCGCGACGCCGATCACGTCGGCGCCGGGCGAGCGCACCGCCGCGATCGTCTCGTGCACCGAGCCGCCGGTGGTCATGATGTCGTCGACCACGAGGACGCGCTCGCCGCGCGCGAGCTGGAAGCCACGACGAAAGATGCGACCCGGCGCGCCGTCGACTCGCTCCGCGTAGACCGCGCGCGTTCCGAGCTGTCTTGAGACCTCATGCGCCAAGATAATTCCGCCGGTCGTCGGGCCGGCGACGGTCTCCACGTTCCGCGAACGCGCCCATTCCGCGATCGCGGCGCAGAGACGCTCGGTCTGGCGCGGCCACTGCAGCACCTGGAACTTCTCGAGGTAGCGCGGGGAATGCTTGCCCGACGCGAGCACGAAGTGCCCCTGGCGGAACGCGCCCGCATCGCTGAAGATGCGTTCGACTTCATCGGGTCCGATCACGGTGCCGACAGTATCCTGCGGAGATGGAGAGCGTGCGGTGAGGGTGCGCGACGTCACGCTCACGCTGCGACCCGGTATGACGACGTGGGGCGATGAGCCAGGCCCGACGATCACGCCGCTGCGCCGTATCGCGCGAGGCGAAGGGGTGAATGTGTCACTCGTCTCGTTCGCGAACCACAGCGGCACGCACGTCGATCCGCCGAGCCACTTTATCGAGGGCGGCGCCACCGCGGACGAGCTTCCGCTCGACGCGATGCTCGGTCCGTGCCTCGTGCTCGTCTACGACGGAGCCGGGCATGTGTCCGGCGAGTGGCTCGAGCAGGCGGCCGTGCCCGCGGGGACGACGCGGCTGCTCATCAGGACCAGGAACAGCGAGCTGTGGAACGACCCGCTGCAGAGGTTCACGCGCGAGATCGTCGCGGTCAACGCCTCCGCGGCCCGCTGGTGCGTCTCGCGCGGCGTGCGCCTGGTCGGAGTCGACTACCTGACGATCGAGCCGCAGGGTCCCGAGAAGGTCGGTTACCCCACGCACATGACGCTGCTGGGCGCCGGTGTCGTGATCATCGAGGGTCTCGACCTGCGTGGCGTGCCCGCCGGCGCCTATGACCTCATCTGCGCGCCGATCAAGATCGAAAGCGGCGACGGAGCCCCTGCCCGCGTGCTCCTCGTCGAGCCCGACCGCCCGATACGATAGGTCTGATGGCCGTCTCACAGCACCCGATCGCTCTGCGCCGCGACCTCATCCGCATCTTCTCCGAGGATCGACTCGTCGCGGTCATCCGCACGCCCACGGTCGAGGCGGCCGAGAGCGCGGCACGCGCGATGGCGCGCGCCGGCGTGCGCCTGGTCGAGATCACCCTCACCGTGCCGGACGCCTACGAGCTCATCGCGAAGCTCGCGACCGACGACGACTTCGCTCGACAGGGTGCGGTCGTCGGCGCAGGCACGGTGCTGTCGGGTGCGCAGGCCGAGGATTCGCTGATCGCGGGGGCGCGCTTCCTGGTGTCACCCGCGCTGGTCCCCGAGATGATCGCCGTGGCGCGGGCCCGCGACGCGATGACGATGCCCGGGACCATGACGCCCACCGAGATGGTCAAGGCCGCCGAGCTCGGTGCCGACTACATCAAGGTCTATCCGCTCGCGACGATCGGCGGGCCCGACTTCATCACCAACGTCCGCCGTGCGCTGATGCACCTTCCACTGGTGGCGACCGGCAACGTCGAGTACGACGAGATCCCCGCCTACCTCAAGGCGGGCGTCGTCGGCTTCGGCATAGGCGGACCGCTCATCCGTCCGGATCTGCTCGCGAAGGGTGATCTGGACGGCGTGGTCGCGAACGCCAAGCGGTTCCTCGCGGCGACGCGCCGGGGCTAACGTGCCTCGCGACCTCCCACTGGGCAACGGGGACTTCCTCGTCACCTTCGACGCCAGCTACACGCTCCGCGACGTCTATTACCCCAACGTCGGTCAGGAGAACCACACCGGTGGCGAGCCGTGCCGCTTTGGCGTCTGGGCCGACGGTGCGTTCAGCTGGATCTCGGAGGACGGCTGGGAGCGGCGCATCGACTACGAGCACGAGACACTCGTCGGCGAGACGCATCTGCGTCATGCCGGCCTCGGACTGGCGTTGCACTGCCGCGACGCGGTGGACTTCGACCGGAACATCTACTTCAAAGAGGTCACGGTCGAGGACGAGCTCGGTCGCGATCGCGACGTGCGTCTGTTCCAGCACTTCGACGCGCATCTCTACGGCAACGATGTCGGCGATTCCGCGTACTACGACCCGCGCTCGCAGGCGATCGTCCACTACAAGGGCCGTCGCTACTTCCTCCTGTCGGGCACGAGCGGCGGGCACGCCTTCGGGCTGTCCTCGTTCGCCATCGGTCAAAAGGACGCGCCGGGCCGGGAGGGAACCTGGCGCGACGCGGAGGACGGCGCGCTCTCCCGCAACCCGGTCGCGCAGGGCTCCATCGACAGCGTCGGCATGCTCGCGACCACCGTGCCCGCGAGCGGCAGCGAGACGTGCGTCTTCTGGCTCGCGGCCGGCACCGCGTATGACGAGGTGCGGGAGCTCGACAAGCTGGTGCGCGAGCGCACGCCCGCGTCGTTCCTCGCGCGCACGAAGGACTACTGGCGCCTCTGGGCGAACAAGGATGAGACGATCGCCGAGCACGTCTCGCCCGAGCTTGCGCGCTTGTACAAGCGATCGACGCTCGTGATCCGCACCCAGACCGACAACCGCGGAGCGATCATCGCCGGCAACGATTCGGACGTGCTGCGCTTCAACCGCGACACGTACTCGTACCTGTGGCCGCGCGATGGCGCGCTCGTCGCCGACGCGCTCGACCTCGCCGGCTATGGGGAGGTCACGCGCCGCTTCTTCTATCTGTGCGGCGACCTCATCACCCGCGAGGGCTACCTCCTGCACAAGTACAACCCCGACGGATCGCTCGGATCCTCATGGCATGCCTGGTCGACGCCGGACGGGCGCCTCGAGCTGCCGATCCAGGAGGACGAGACGGGCCTGCCGATCTGGGCGCTGTGGCAGCACTACGACCGCGATCGCGACATCGAGTTCGTGCGGCCGCTCTATCGAAAGCTCGTGAGGGCGGGCGCGGATTTCATGGCGACGTACCGCGAAGCGCGGACGAAGCTGCCGGCCGCGTCGTTCGATCTCTGGGAGGAGCGGCGAGGGATCCACGCCTTCACGACGGCGGCGGTCTTCGCGGGCCTGACGGCCGCGGCGAACTTCGCCGTCGCCTTCGGCCAGCACGAGTACGCGAAGCGGTACGCCGTGGCGGCGCAGGAGATCCGCGAAGCGGCACTGACGCATCTCTGGGATGCGGAACGCGGCCGGTTCGTGCGCAGTCTCGCGGTGCTGTCCGACGGGCTGATCGTGAAGGACGCGACCGTGGACATCTCGCTCGCCGGCATCTTCCTCTTCGGGCTGCTGCCGGCGGACGACCCGCGCGTCGTCTCGACGATGAAGGCGGTGGAAGCGCGCTTGACCGTGCGAACAGACGTCGGCGGCGTGGCGCGCTACGAGGACGACCACTACTTCCAGATCTCGTCGGACATCGCGACGGTGCCCGGCAACCCCTGGTTCATCAGCACGCTGTGGCTGGCGGAGTGGTACATCGCCACTGCCCGCACGCTCGACGATCTGGAGCGGCCGCGCGGGCTGCTCGAGTGGTGCCGAACCAAGGCGCTGCCGTCCGGTGTACTCCCGGAGCAGGTGCATCCTTATTCCGGTGAGCCACTGTCGGTGTCTCCACTCACCTGGTCGCATGGAGCGTTCGTGAGCGCGGTCCAGCACTACGCGCGGGCCTCGGCGGCGATCCGCGGTCGCATGCGCGATCGCGCGACGCGCTCGGGCGAGGTGATCGCGTGATGGCGCGCCCCGTCGCCGTGGTGCTGCTCCTCGCCGCGATCGTTGCCGCGGGCTGCACGTCGCTCGAGAGCGCGGCGCCGACCCCCGCCCCGGGCGTCGGGCCGCGATCGACCTTCATCCTCGCGAACCCCGGAGGGCTCTCGGGGCTCGACGACGCCGGTCGGCTCATCGGCAAGGTGACCAAGCTGCCCGACCAGAGCGCGCCCTCCACGCCGGTGTTCCACCCGTCGGGCAAGGCGCTCGCGTTCGCGTTGATCCAGCAGGATCCCAAGCGCGGGTTCGGATCGGATATCTACACGGTCGACCTGGACGGCACGAATCTGAGGCCGGTGCTGCAGCACGAGGACAACAACGTCTTTTACGCGAGCCCCCGGTACGACGCCAGCGGCAACGTCCTCTACGTGCATCGCCGGGCGGCGATCATCACGAACGGCACGTACACCGGCAACGAGGACAGCATCGAGCGGGTCGATCTGCGGACGAACCAGCGCGCGCGTGTGGTGAAGGACGGCGCCGACCCGACGATCAGCCCGGACGGCAAGACGCTCGTCTACATCCACCTGAAAGACAGCCAGGTGGACACGCTGTGGCGCGCCGACATCGATGGAACCAACGCCCGTCCGCTCCTCAAGACCAAGGACGCCTTCTGGTACCTGCAGGCGCCGCGCTTCGCGCCGGCGGGCTGCGACGTGATCTTCTCCGCCGCCGGGCACACCGTCGGCGGGATCGCAGGCGGTGCGACCTATGCGCTGCACCAGAGCACCGGGACCTCCGGGGTCCGGCTCGCGCATCTCTCCGTTCCGTCGGAGCTGTTCATGGTCCCCTGCGATGGCACAAGCATTCGTTCGGTCGGCCAAACCGGCGACGACGTGGTCCCGGCATGGTCGCCCGACGGCGGACGCGTCGCGTACGTGGGCTCCGGCGGGTTCTTCGTGCTCGACGTGAAGACGCAGAGCACGCGCACGCTGGCACAGGGGCAGGACTTCTTCTTCGGCGACCTCGTCTGGCTCAAGTAGCGGCTACGCGCTCGGCGGCAGCCGATAGCCGGCGAGCGCGGGCTCGCCGCGAAGCTTCGCGAAGCCCGGCTTGATCCGGTCATAGATGATCGCGAGGCGCTCGTCGTAGCCCACGAACGCAGACTTCATGGCGTTGATCGAGAGCTTCTCGACATCGTCGAGCGTGAGGGGAAGCACCTCCGCCAGACGCCGGAACTCCTCTGACAGCGTGACGTTCGACATGAGGCGGTTGTCGGTGTTCACCGTGACCCGGAACCGCTGGGCCAGGAAGTGCCGGATGGGATGTTCTGCGAGCGAGGGCGCCGCGCCCGTATCGACGTTGCTCGAGGGACAGAGCTCGAGCGGGATCCGCTTGTCGCGGATGTACGTCGCGAGCGGACCAAGGCCGGTGACCCGTTCAGCTATCCCGGTCCCCTCGACGATGACCTCCTCGATCAGCCGCACCCCGTGGCCGATGCGATGCGCGCCGCAGACCTGGATCGCCTGCCAGATCGACTGCGGCCCGTAGCCCTCGCCGGCGTGGATGGTGATCGAGAAGTTCTCGCGATGGCAGAGCTGGAACGCGTCGAGGTGTTCCTTCGCCGGATGGCCGGCCTCCTCGCCGGCGATGTCGAAACCGACGACTCCGCGCTCGCGGTTGGCGATGGCGAGCTGCGCCATCTCGAGCGAGTCGGTTCGATCGCGCATCGCGCAGACGATCTGACGGACGGTGATGCCGTGGCGCGACTCGGCTCGCGCGAAACCTCGCGCGACGGCCGCGACGACCTGCTGCAGCGACAACCCGCGCGCGGTGCTGAAGATCGGCGCGTAGCGGCTCTCCGCGTACACCACGCCATCGCGTGCGAGATCCTCAGCGCATTCGTACGCCACACGCTCGATCGCGTCGTCGGTCTGCATCACGCCGATCGTGTGCACGAAGCCGCGCAGGTACAGCGCGAGCGACCCGCTCGCGGCGCTCGCGTGGAGCCAGCGGCGGAGCTCGGTCGGGTCGGTCGTCGGAAGCGCGCCGTAGCCCTGTTCGCGCGCGAGCTCGACGACGGTCTCGGCACGCAGGCCGCCGTCGAGGTGATCGTGGAGGAGCACCTTCGGGGCGGCGCGCAATGTCTCGAGCGGGATCACGCGCCGCCATGATGCTCCACGGCGCGAGCGTTTCGCCGCGGCCCGCGCGGGCGTTGGGGAACTCCAGGCCCAAGCGCTCAGCACGGCGCGATGACCGACGTGCCTCGGCCGGTCACGAGGAACCGGCCGCCCTCGAGCGGTTGGAAGGTCGACGTCGCGGGGAGCCCGCCGACGATGCGTTCGCTGCCGGTCGAGAGATCGACCAGGTGCGCCTCGCCCGCGGCGGGCCTGAACCAGAGCGTGACGCCATCCGAGACCGCGCGCAGCGCGGACCAGGCCTCGTCGTCAAGCACCGCATAGAGGTCCCGGCGCGCGAACGTAGGACGCGCGAGGACCGTCCGATGGGTGCGTAAGCCGGTTGACACCCCACGCGTCATCCGAGTGGCTTTCGCCGCGTGCGCCCGCACGCCTACGATTCCCGCGGCAAGGGGGGTTGATGACGAAGACGAGCCGGGGCGTGAGCGCGCTCGAAACGGAGCTTGCGCGCGCGCGCGAGCAGCAGTCCGCTCTGGCGGACGTCCTCCGAACGATGAGCCGCGCGCCGTATGAGCTCGGACCGACGCTCGGAACGATCCTCGAGCACGCGACGCGCCTCTGCAACGCGAGCAAGGGCTACATCTACATCCTCGAGAACGGCCTGTATCGCATGGTCCAAGCGACCGGTATCGAGGACGACTTCTTCCGCTGGGCGCAGGATCATCCGCTCCAGCCCGGCGACCCGGGCAAGGCCTCGACGCGCGCGGCGACACTCGGCAAGCTGGTCCACATCCCCGACGTGCTGAACGATCCCGAATACACGTTCTACGAGGCGCAGCAGCGCGGGAACTTCCGCTCGATCCTGTGCGTGCCCCTCATGCGCGACGGAGTCGCCGTCGCCGTCATTTCGATGTGGCGCACGGTCCAGCAGCCGTTCACCGAGAGCGAGATCGCGCTGCTGTCGACCTTCGCGGATCAGGCGCTGATCGCGATCGAGAACGTCAGGCTCGCGAAGGAGACGAAGGAGTCGCTCGAGCGTCAGACCGCGACCAGCGAGATCCTCGAGTCGATAAGCCAGACACGGGGCGACGTCCAGCCGGTCCTTCAGACGATCGTCGAAGCCGCAGTGCATCTGTGCCGAGGGGACCACGCGGGCTTTTTCCGGCGCGACGGCGATCACTTGGTGCTCGAGGCGACGACCGGCGACTGGCACGGCGTCGTCAAGCCGGGTTTTCGGGGCCAGCTCGCGCGCATGGCATTCGCGGGCTTGGCGATCATCGAAGAGCGCACCCAGCATGTTCGGGACGTCCTGGATCCGGACACGGTCGCTCGTTACCCCGGCTTCGTGGACCGCGCCAGCGAGCACGGCTGGAGCAGGTCGCGCCTCGCCGTGCCCGTGTTCCAGCGCGGCACGGTGGTGGGCGTGATCTGGCTAGGCCGCAAAGAGGCCGGGGGGTTCACGGACCGGCAGATCGAGCTGGTGGAATCGTTCGGGGCGCAGGCCGCCATCGCCATCGAGAACGTCGCGCTCTTCAACGAGACGAATGAATCGCTCGAGCGGCAGACCGCCCTCGCCGAGGTCCTGAAGGCGATCGCCGCGTCGCCCACGGCCGTCGAGCCGGTCCTCGACGCGATCGCCGAGAACGCCGCTCGGTTCTGCGGCGCCGAGGACGTCTCCGTCCTCATGGTGCGCGGCAACGAGATGGCTGTCGTCGCGCACCACGGCCCGATCCCATCCTCGGTCGCCATACTCCGGCTGGAGCGCGACTCGATCGCCGGCGACGCGGCGCTCGAACGAAAAACGGTCCACGTGGCCGATATCACCGGCCCGGAAGGCGAGCGCTACGCGCAGGCACGGACGCGCGCCGCCGGAACGGGACACCGCGGATTGCTCGGCACGCCACTGATCCGCGACGGCGTCGCCATCGGAGCGATCCTCCTGCGCAAGCTCGACCCGTCGGGATTCGACTCAAAGCAGATCAAGCTCGTGGAAGCCTTCGCCGACCAGGCGGTCATCGCGATCGAGAACGTGCGCCTGTTCAACGAGACGAGGGAGTCGCTCGAGCGGCAGACTGCGGTGAGCGAGATCCTCGAAGTGATGTCACGGTCGCCCGAGGACCTTCAGCCGGTTCTCGATGTGATCGCCCGGAGCGCCCGGCAGTTTTGCGCGGCCGAGGACGCAATGATCATCGTGGCGGAGCGCGGTCGCATCTCCGCCAGTGCCCACGACGGGCCGGTCGCATTCATGAGCAGCAACGAGCCCCTAGGCCGGGATCTGCCCGCCACACGGGCGGTCGTCGATGCCCAGACGATCCACATCCCGGACATGCAGACCGTTGAGGGCGACGACTTCGCTGCCGCGAGGCGACTCGCGGAGCGTTACGGAATCCACTCCGTGCTGGCGACGCCGATGCTCCACGACGGCGCCGCGATCGGCTCGATCACGCTGCGCCGCAAAGAGGTCCGTCCATTCACCGACGTGCAGATTGGCCTGCTTCGCACCTTCGCTGATCAGGCCGTGATCGCCTTTGAGAACGTGCGCCTCTTCAACGAGACGAAGGAGAGCCTTGAGCGCCAGACCGCGGTCAGCGAGATCCTCCGCGTGATCTCGGAGTCGCCGACCGACGTGCAGCCGGTGCTCGACGCCATCGCCGCGAACGCACTGCGTTTCTGCTCGGCTGAGAACGCCATCGTCGTGCTGCGGCGGGGCGACACACTCGACCCGGTCGCGACGAGCGGTCCAGCCCGCCCTGCGCCCTTCCCGCTGGACCGCGAGACCGTCATCGGGCGATCGGTCGTCGATCGACGCACGCACTCGGTCGTGGACCTCCGTGCGGAGGGCGACGACTACGCCCGCGGAAAGTCGCAATCGGCGATCTACAACGAGCGGACGGTCATCGGCACGCCGCTGCTGCATGAGGGCGAGGCGATCGGCGGAATCGTCCTCTGGCGGACCGAGGTCCGACCGTTCAGCGAGCGCCAGATCGAGCTCGCGGAGACGTTCGCCCGGCAGGCTGTGATCGCGATAGAGAACGTGCGCCTCTTCAACGAGACGAAGGCCGCGTTGGAGCAGCAGACCGCGGTCGGCGACGTGCTGAGGACAATCAGCCAGACGGCCTTTGATCTCCAAGCGGTCTTCGACGTCGTCGTCGACAACGCGCGACAGCTCTGCCGCGGCGACTTCGGCTACCTGTTCCGGCGAGAGGGCGACACGTTTCAGATGACCGCATCGTCGGGCGGAACGCAGGAGCTCGTGGAGTACGAGCGCGCGCATCCCACGCCCATGGACCCGACGACGCTCATCGGCCGCACGGCGCTGGCGCGTGCGACCGTCCACATCCCGGATTTTTTCACCGAGCCCGGCTACAGCTGGCAGATCAACATCGAGAGCGGCGTGCACACTGGCCTGGCCGTTCCGATCTTTGGTGCGGGTGAGGTCGTCGCGGTCATCGGCGTCGCACGATTCGAAGTGAGCCCGTTCACCGGCGACGAGATCCGGCTCGTCGAGACTTTCGCAGATCAGGCCGCGATCGCGATGGAGAACGCGCGCCTCTTCGGCGAGACCAAGGAGTCCCTCGAGCAGCAGACCGCGCTCGCCGAGGTGCTGGGCACGATCAGCCAGTCGGCCTTCGACCTCGACACCGTCCTTCAAACCATCGCGGACCGGGCCGCGACGCTCGTCGGCGCGCAACGCGCGACGATCTCCGCGCGAGATGGAGCGCACGCGGTCGTACGTGCGGTCACCGGTCACGCGCGGGACGGACTAGACGTCGGAGCCCGCTTTTCCATCGACGACGGAACGCTCGTCGGTCGCGCGTTCAACGATGGCGAGCGCCACTACGTGGCGGACACGCGTCTGGCCCCGGAGCTGCCCCAGGGCGGCACGCTCTCCCGTCTGATCATCCCGTTCAAACGAGACGGGCGCGTCACGGGCGTACTCGCGACCGCGCATGCGGACGCGAACGCGTTCTCCGAGCGCGAGGTACAGGTCCTCCAGGTGTTCGCCGACCAGGCCGCCATCGCGATCGAGAACGTGCGCCTCTTCAACGAGACGAAGGAATCGCTGGAGCAGCAGCGCGCGATCAGCGAGATCCTGCAGGTGATCTCGAGCTCACCGACCGATATCCAGCCAGTGCTCGACGCGATCGCGCGGAACGCCGCTCGCTACTGCGCCGCTGAGGACTGCGGCGTCGCGCTGGTACGCGAGGACGGCCTGCTCGAGCAGGTCGCGCAATACGGGCCGATCAGTAGACGCCTCGCGCCGTGGCCGGTCGATCGAGGATCGGTGCGCGGGCGCGCGATCGTCGAGCGGCGCGTGATCCACGTACCGGACATGCTTGCGGAGAGCCCGGACGAGTACGCGATCGGCTTCAGCCGCGCCCGCGAGCTCGGCCAGCGGTCGATACTCGCCGCGCCGCTGCTTCGCGAGGGGGTGCCGCTCGGCGCCATCGCGCTGCGGCGCACGGAGATGAAGCCGTTCACCGAGAAGCAGATCGCGCTTCTCCGCACATTCGCCGACCAGGCCGCGATCGCCATCGAGAACGTCCGGCTCTTCAACGAGACGAAGGAGTCGCTCGAGCAGCAGACCGCCGTTGCAGGCGTGCTCGAGGTCATCAACGCGGCCGGCTTCGACCAGCAGCCCGTCCTGCAGGAGCTCGTCGATCGCGCCACGCTGTTGTGCGAAGCGCGGTCCGCATCGATCAGCCTCTGGGACGGTGAGGTCTACGCGACCCGCGCCTGGACGGCCTCCGACGTGCCCGCCGGATACGCCGATCACATGCGCGCTGAACGGCGGGTGCCCGAGCGAGGCACGCTCATCGGGAGGACGGCGCTCGAGAGACGCACGGTCCACATCCAGGACGTGCTGAAGGATCCGGAGTACACGCTCACCGACCTCCAGAAGGTCGCGGGGTTTCGCACTCTGCTCGGCGTCCCGCTGATGCGCGATGGCTTCCCCATCGGCGTCTTCGGCCTCGACCGCAGCGACGCGCGCCCGTTCACCGCTCGCCAGATCCAGCTCGTCGAGACCTTCGCCAAACAGGCCGTGATCGCGATCGAGAACGTGCGCCTCTTCAACGAGACGAAGGAGTCGCTGGAACGGCAGACCGCAACGGCCGAGATCCTGCGCGCCATCTCGGCATCGCCCACCGACGTTCAACCGGTGCTCGATGCGATCGCCGCGAATGCCGTTCGCTACTGCGGCGCGGAGGATGCCGCGATCCATCTGCTCCGCGATGGCCTGATAACCGGTTGGGCGCACGCCGGTCCGGTCGATGAGAGCGAGCATGACGCCAAGGTGATGGCGCGCTCGCCCGCCGAGCGCCAGATTGCCATCCGGCGTGATCGGGTCCAGGGCCGGGCCATCATCGACCGCGTCACAATCCACATCCCCGATGTGCAGGACCCCGCGACGGTCGCGGACTTCCCGGATGCTCTCGGTCACGGTCGGGCCGCAGCACTGCCCCTCCGCGCAGCACTGGTGACCCCCCTGCTGCGGCATGAGGACGCGATCGGCACGATCATGCTGCGGCGCAAGGCACCGGGCCCGTTCACCGCCGAACAGATCGCGCTCGTCGAGACGTTCGCGGCGCAGGCGGTCATCGCCATCGAGAACGTCCGCCTCTTCAACGAGACGAGGGAAGCCCTCGAGCGTCAGACGGCGACGAGCGAGCTGCTCGGAGCCATGAGCCAGAGCGCGTTCGATCTGGGACCGGTGTTCGAGATGGTGCTCGACAAGTCGCTCGCGCTCTGTCATGCGCAGTACGGGTGGATCCACGAATACGCCGACCACGATCAAACGGTGCACAACGTCGCGGCGAAGATGTCCGAGTCGATGGCACCGATCGGCGGTCAAGGCGAGTGGTGGCGGCCGTCTGAGCGGTCGGTCGTGGGTCGGGTCTGCCGCGAACGGCGGACGGTGCACGTCGCGGATGTCACAGCCGATCCAGCGTTCGCCCAATCGACCGCGATCATCTCCAACGGCGCCCGCACCGCATTGGGCGTTCCACTGCTGCGGGGTGACCATCTGCTCGGCGCGATCATCATCGTGCGCACCGAGGTCCGTCCGTTCGAGCCGCGCGCGGTCGAGCTGGTCGAGTCGTTCGCCAAACAAGCCGTGATCGCGATCGAGAACGTCCGCCTCTTCAACGAGACGACGGAGTCGCTCGAGCGCCAGACCGCGACGGCCGAGGTCCTCAAGGTCATCAGCAGCAGCGCGTTCGATCTGCCGCGGGTCCTCGACACCGTGATCAGCCACGCGACGCGGCTCAGCGCCGCTGAGGCCGGCTTCGTGTATCAGGCCGACGGCGAGTTCCTGCGAATGAGCTCCGCCTTCGGCGAGCGCGCCGAGCTCATGCGCGAGTGGCAGCGGGAGCATCCGATCCGGGTGGACTATCTTGGCTCCTCGACCGGCCGCGCCTTCAGCGAGAAGCGCACGGTCCACATCCCAGATGTGCTGGCGGACGACAGCTATACCTATCGCGAGGCACAGGAGCTCGGTCGCTTCCGCACGCTCCTGTCGGTGCCGCTCCTTCAACAGGGTCGTGCCATCGGCGTCATCGCGCTCTGGCGCACGGTGGCGCGGTCGTTCGGCGCCGAGGAGATCGCCCTGGTGGAAAGCTTCGCCGATCAGGCGGTCATCGCGATCCAGAACGTCCGCTTCTTCGAGGAGACCCGCACCGCACTCGAGCGGCAGACCGCGGTGAGCGAGGTGCTCAAAACGATCAGCAGCACCGTGTTCGACCTGGAGCCGACGCTGCAGACGGTCATGGAGAACGCTGCGCGCCTGTGCGACGCCGACATCGCATGGATGATGCATCGCGACAGCGACAGCGTCGACATCCGCGGTGGGTTCCGGTACGCCCGCACGCCAGAGCTCTTGGACCTGCTCGGCCCCTCGCGCGGCCCTGTGACGCCGGCGATGAGGAGTAGCGGCGACTGGCCCCAGTCCGTGATAGGGCGCGTGTACGCGGCGGGCCGCACCATCAACGTCGACGATGCCGAGGCGGACGCCGAGCTCTACCGGGCGTCCCACCGCGTGCGGGAGACGGGCAGCCGGTCCATCCTCGCTGTGCCGGTGCTGACGGACGGCCAGGTCGGCGAGGTGATGGTGCTGTCGCGGCGGACGGTCCGACCGTTCACCGAGCGCGAGGTCGCGCTGGTGGAGACATTCGCGGACCAAGCCGCCATCGCGATCAAGAACGTGAAGCTGTTCACGGAGATCCAGCAGAAGGGCCGCGAGCTCGAGGTCGCGAATCGCCACAAGAGCGAGTTCCTCGCGAACATGAGCCACGAGCTCAGGACGCCACTCAACGCGATCATCGGGTTCACTGAGGTGCTCCTGCAGGGGATCTTCGGACCACTGAACGAGAAGCAGCGTGAGTACCAGGACGACGTCCTCACTTCGGGCAAGCACCTGCTCACGCTGATCAACGACATCCTCGATCTGTCCAAGATCGAGGCCGGGCGGATGGAGCTCGAGCCCACCACGTTCACGATGGCGGCGGCGCTCGACAGCGGCTTCACGATCGTCCGCGAGCGCGCGGCGCGCCATGGCATCGTGCTGCGGGCCGACCTCCCGAGCGATCTGCCGCCGGTCGAGGCGGACGAACGCAAGGTGAAGCAGATCCTCTACAACCTGCTCTCGAACGCCGTGAAGTTCACGCCCGACGGTGGCCGGGTCGATGTGCTCGCGACGGCACAGGACGGCGAGATGCGCGTCGACGTCATGGACACGGGCATCGGCATCGCCCGCGACGATCAAGCCAAGGTGTTCGAGGAGTTCCGTCAGGTCGGCCGCGAACGGTCTCGCGAGGGCACCGGTCTCGGACTCACCCTGACCAAGCGGTTCGTCGAGCTCCACGGCGGCCGCATCTGGCTCGAGAGCGAGCCGGGGAAGGGCAGCACGTTCTCGTTCACACTGCCGCTGCGCCGACCTGCGGAGGTGAAGGCATGAGCGACCTCATCCTCATCGTCGAGGACAACGAGAAGAACCTGAAGCTCGCGCGCGACCTCCTCCAGTATCACGGCTTTCTGATCATCGAGGCGACGAACGCCGAGGACGGCGTGGCGCTCGCGCGCCAGCGCGTGCCGCGGCTCATCCTCATGGACATCCAGCTGCCCGGCATGGACGGCGTGACCGCGCTCGGCCAACTCCGCGCCGATCCAGGGACGTCGCGCATCCCCGTCGTCGCCATGACCGCGTCGGTGATGAAGGAGGATCGCGAGCGCTTCGAAAAGGCCGGCTTCGACGGTTTCATCATGAAGCCCATCGACGTGAGCGCCTTCCCGGGACAGGTCCGCGACCACGTGGCGCGCGGACGAGCGTGACCAGGCCAAAGGTCCTCGCGGTCGACGACACCCCGGAGAATCTCCGGCTGATCGAGGCCCTCCTCGTGCCGCAGGGATACGACGTCGTGACCGCGTCATCCGGCCGCGAGACGCTCGACCTCCTGCCGAAGGAGAAGCCCGACCTTCTCTTGGTGGACATCGTCATGCCCGAGATGAACGGATACGAGGTGACACGCGCGGTGCGCGCGGAGCCCGAGTGGCGTCACATCCCGGTGATCATGATCACGGCGACCGGCGGTGCGGACCTGTTGCGGTCCCTGGAGGCCGGCGCCGACGACTTCGTGTCGAAGCCGTTCGACAAGAACGAGCTGCTCGCGCGCGTGAAGTCGCTGCTCAGAGTGAAGAGCTACTACGACACCGTGCAGCGGCAGCGCGGAGAGCTGTCGCGGTTCCTGTCGCCGCAGATCGCCGAGCTCATCACCAGCGACGAGGGCCAGCGGCTGCTCGACGGACATCGCCGGGCGGTGACGGTCATGTTCTGCGACCTGCGGGACTTCACGACATTCTCCGAGACGGCCGAGCCCGAGGAGGTGCTGGGCGTCCTCCGCACGTACCACCGGGCGATGGGCGAGCTCATCGCCAAGCACGGCGGCACGCTCGAGCACTTCGAGGGCGACGGGATGATGGTCTTCTTCAACGACCCCGTCGAGATGCCCGACCACGAATATCAGGCCGTTCGCATGGCCGTCGCGATGCGCGACCGCTTCGACGAGATCGCCGCGCCCTGGAAGAAGAAGGGCTACGACCTCGGGTTCGGCGTCGGCATCGCCGTCGGCTACGCCACGCTCGGGCGCATCGGCTTCGAAGGCCGCTTCGACTACGCGGCCATCGGCAACGTCACGATCCTCGCGTCACGCCTGTCGGGGCGCGCGGAACGCGGTCAGATCCTCATCAGCCAGCGCCTCAATGCGGCGGTCGAGGAACGGATCGCGACGAAGTCCCTCGGCGAGGTCGAGCTGAAGGGCATGAGCCGCCCGGTCCAGGCCTTCCGCGTCACCGACGGCAAACCGTAGTGGACGGCATCTGGCAGACCTTGCGCCAGCGCCTCGAATACGCGATGTTCGTCCCGAAGCTCATGCCCGATCTCGAGCGCGCCGCGCTGCGGCGACGCGATGGCAGCCCCTACACGATGCTGAAGAATCCGCACGGCGATCGCGGTGCCGGGCGCTACCTGCGGCTCGAGCCGGACGACGTGTCGCTGGTGGAGCTCATGGACGGCCAGCGCACGATCCAGGACATCCTCATCGAAGAGCTGCAGCGGCGTGGGACCTTCGCGCTCGACCGGCTCGCGCGCCTCACCTCGGCGCTCGCGGTCAACGGATTCTTTGGCGAGGAGCAGCCGCGCGTCTATCAACGGATCGCTAGAGAGCGGGCCGAGCGTGATCCGCTGACGCGCGTCGCGCTCCTGCTCCGACGGCTGATCATGTGGGACATCGCGCGCTGGTCGAACGCCGACCTCGCGGTGCAGCGTGTCTACCGGTGGGGCGGGCGCTTGCTGTTCACGCCGATCGGAGCCGCCATCGTCGGTCTGGTGTGCCTGGCCGGCATGATCGCGTGGGTGCGCGAGATCGCGGGCGGGCAGCACTCGCTCGTCACCATCAACGGCTCGTTCCTGCTCGGGCTCGTCGCGCTGATCCTGCTTCAGGTCCTCTCCATCTCGGTGCACGAGGCCGGACACGCGCTCGCGATCCGTCACTTCGGACGCCGCGTCCGAAGGTTGGGTCTGGCGATCTATTACCTCTTCCCCTGCGTCTACGTGGATAGCACCGACATGGCGATGAGCTCCCGCAAGGCGCGAATCGTCGTCGCGCTCGCGGGTCCCGTGGGCGGGCTGACCGTTGGCGCGCTCTGCGCCCTCGTCGCCGCGTCGGACCGTGGGGTCATCGGTGGGATCGCGTTCAAGGCAGCGAGCCTCTTCGTGTTCCAGTTCGCCCTGAACCTCCTGCCGATCCTCGAGCTCGATGGCTACCACATCCTTTCCGACCTGCTCGATGCACCGTTCCTGCGGCAACGTTCGATGGCGTTCGCGCGGTCGCAGGTCGTGCGGAAGATCCGCCGAAGGGAGCGCTGGTCGACGGGCGAGGTCGGCCTCGGGATCTACGGCGTCCTCGCGATCGGGACGTCGCTGCTGATGATCGCGTTCTCCCTCGGAATCTGGCGGTCGCGGATGTCGATCGCGGCGGACGAGCTGATCGCGGCCGGCCCCGCCGGGATCCTCATCCTCGCGCTCCTGCTCGTCGTGTTCATCGGTCCGCTGGTCGTCGCGCTCGCGATGCGGATCCTTGGCTGGGCACGGGCGGGTACACGAGCCTCGGCCGCGCGGGCACGACGGGCGCAGCAGGCGATCCTCATCGAGCGCGCGAAGGTCGTCTCGCGCGTTCCGTTCCTGAGCGGCCTCTCCAAAGCCGCGTACGTGGCCATCGCCTCGCACCTCGAGGAGCAGCGCGCGGAGGCCGGAGACGCGGTCATCACCGTCGGCGAGCCGGGAGACCGGTTCTATCTCGTGCGGAGAGGTCGCCTGCAGGTGATCGCGGCGGATGGCTCGGTGCTGGGGACGGTTTCGCCCGGGGAGGGCTTCGGCGAGCTCGCGCTCCTCGACGGCTGCCCCCGGCGCGCCACGGTCCGGGCGATGGAGGACTGCGAGCTGTGGTCGCTCGACCGGGGCCACTTCCAGCGGTGGATCAGCGAACGCTACGAGATCGCCGCGCGCATCCGCGCCTCGAGCGAGGAGCGCTCGGCCCTGGCGTCACTGCCCTTCTTCCGGGGCCTGGAGCCACAGGAGCTCGACCGGATCCTGCCCCGCCTCGTGACCGTGCGGGTCCCCGCCGGCGGCGTCGTGTTCAACGAGGGCGACGCCGGCGACCGTTACTACGTGGTCCGCCAGGGGGAGGCCGAGCTCACGGCGGGTGGGCGCACGCTCGGACGCATCGGACCAGGAGCCGGTTTCGGCGAGATGGCCCTCCTGTTCGGCCGGCCACGGTCGGCGACGGTGACCGCGGTGACGGATCTCAACCTCGCCGGGCTCGGTCGGAGCGAGTTCGCCTGGCTGGTAAAGACTTCCGGCGAAACAATGGGCGAATTCCGGGCCCGAACGGCGCATTATGTCGGCGGGGCCGGCCTCGGGGAGGCGGTCAGGGAAGCGTAGGGGAAGGCTCGGGTATGGACTGCTGGGTCTGCGAGCGCACGGCGCTCGGCGCATGCCGTTTTTGCGGGCGCGGCACGTGCCGCGAACACGCGCGCACCCACCCCTTCCTCCTCGACGTGTTCCGCGGGACGAAGCACCCGACCCTGCGCGCTCTTGTGGTCGAGGACGCGATCCACTGCGGAGTATGCAAACCCAAGGGGGATCCCGTCGACCTCCCGGAACTGGAGTAGGCCACGGCAAGAAGGAGCCGAGCGAGGAGCGGCTAAGCGCGACACGAGGAACTGTGATCACGATCACACGGAGCGAGCCATGGGGATGGACGAAGGTCACCGGTCGCCGCGCCAATGTTCGCGCAGCACCAGACAGTAGGAGGAGAAACCCAGATGTCGAAGGACGCACTTGCAAAGATCGTCCAGCGGGCCATCAGTGACGGCGCTTTCAGGCGCCAGCTCTCGAGCGACCCCGGCACCGCGCTCCGCGGGTTCGACCTGAGCGCCGACGAGGCGTCGGCCATCAAGAGCGGCGACCCGGGCCGCCTCTCTGCACTGGGCGTCGACATTCGCATGTCGAAGGCCTTTGTGCTGTCGAGCGATCAATCCCCGATGAGCGGCGGGAACGAAGTTCTCAGCAACGACCAGGGCATGAGCTACACCGGCGCGACCACCACGGTCGACCAGGGCTCGGCGGGCTCGAGCGCTCTCATCAGCGGCGACGCCAGCGACTCCGACCCGATGCTCACGGGCGGCGGCACGGGCCGCGACGGAGCGGTGATCCCGGGTGACACCGGCCACTCGCTCGGATCCGACACAGACGGCGAGTACACCCCCGGGTTCGACTACATGGTCACGGGGAATGACTCGGCCCAGGCCACGCCCGCGCACACGTTCAGCGGCGACGACGCCGCGTTCCCGACGGTCACCGGCGGCGAGGGTGGCGCTGGTTGGGACAACGTCCTGACCCCGGGCGACAACGCGACGGACAACGTGCTCGTCAACGACAACGACGGCATCTCCGGCGCGGCGACTCCTGGAGAGGCCGCGTCAGGCCCGACGATCCAGGAATAACTCGACCTCCCGCACGCGACCAGACGGAAGAGCGGCCACCGGGTGGGGGCCGCTCTTCCGTCCCTAGTACCGGATCTCTTTCTTCAAGAGAGCCGCATCGGCGATGCTGATGCTGCCGCGCCCGAGGCGTAGCGCTCCCCGTCGCTCGAGCTCCACGAGGACACGGTTCACGGCAACGCGCGTCGCGCCGACGAACGAGGCCACGTCCTCCTGGGTGAGCTCCACCACGCCGTGGTTCCCGAAGATCTCGTTCTGGTCGATGAGGCACTTCGCGACGCGTCCCGGCAGATCCAGGAACACCAGATCCTCGATGTGACCGGTGCTCCGCCGGATGCGGCGCGCGAGCAGCGCGAGCAGCTCGCGCATGGCGCCGGGGTTGTGCTGGATGACGTCGCTGAAGTCGCGGCTCGCGAGCGTGAACGCGGTCGTTTCGGTGAGCGCTGTCACCGTCGCCGAGCGCTGCCCCTCGTCGAAGAGCGCCAGCTCGCCGAACACATCGCCGCCGCGGATGAGCGCGATGACGACCTCCTGGCCGCTCTCCTCGTCGATCGAGATCTTGACCGTGCCCGTCGCGACGAGATACACGTGGGCCGCGGGGTCGTCGCGGTGGAAGATCACCTCGTTCTTCGCGAAGTGACGCGGGCGCATCCGCGTCGCGAGGTCGAGCCGCTCGCGCTGTGACAGCGGCGCGAAGACCGGTGAGAACGCCAGGTATTCAGCGATCGCGTTGACGTCCATGTCCGCCCCTTACGCTTGGGCCGCGCGGCGTGGATCCTCCCCTGCACCGATTCGCCAGCCCGAGCGCGCAACAGTACCGAACACGATGTCATCGGGCCGCACGGGCACGCGATTGAGCTCCCGGCCGGTGGCCGCGCGGATCGCGGCCACGATCGCCGGAGTGCTGGAGATCGTCGGCGGCTCCCCCACGCCCTTCGCCCCGTAAGGCGCGTCGGGATGCGGGTGCTCGACGAGGTCGCAGATCACCGGCGGCATGTCGAGCATCGTCGGGAGCAGGTAGTCGGTGAACGAGGCGTTGCGCAGCTGCCCGTCTCGGAGGATGAGCTCCTCCATCACCGCCAGACCCAGCCCCTGCGCGATCCCGCCCTCGAGCTGACCGACCACGGCCGCGGGGTTGATGGCCCTTCCGACGTCCTGCGTCGTCGCGACCTGCACGACCTTCACCAGACCCGTCTCGACGTCGACGTCCACGGTCGCGCGATGCGCTGCGAAGAGGAACGCGACATGGCCCCGATTCTGGGTCAGCGGGTCGCGCTCCTCGGTCGGACGGTGGCGGTGTTTGACCACGCGCTCGATCGCCTCGTCCAGGAGCTCGGCGATGTCGACCTCGTCGAGGCGACGGCCCCGCGCCTTCGCGCGCCGGTCGAGCTCCTCCCGCACCTCGTTGCACGTGGCGAGGACGGCGCCGCCCGTCATCCACGTCTGGCGCGATGCGGACGACGAGCCCGCGGAGTCGATCTGGGTGGACGGCGTCTCGACGACCACCTTCTGGACGCCGAGTGCGGTACGCGCGATCTGCTCGCACACGAGGACGATCCCCTGCCCGACCTCGGACGCCGCGGTGAGTACGTACGCCACAGCCTGGCCGCGCTCGCGCACCAGGCGGACGCGGGCGGTACTGAAGTCGTCGAACCCGTGCGAATAGCAGACGTTCTTGAACCCGACCGCGAGACCGGTCCCGCGGCGCACGCCCTCCCCGTGCGTGATGTTGCCCACACCGCCGGGCAGCGCGAGAGCATTGTCGCCGGCCGCAGCGGGCATCGGCAGCGCCGCGCAGCGCCGGATGAGGTTCGCGACCGGCTCACTTCCTTCGACGGGCTGGCTCGTCACGATCTGGTCGCCATCGACCAGAGCGTTCTTCGCGCGAAGCTCGATCGGATCCATGCGGAGCGCCGCCGCGAGCTTGTCCATCTGTGCCTCGTACGCGAAGCACGTCTGGACCGCGCCGAATCCGCGCATCGCACCGGTCGGTGGATTGTTCGTGTACGCGCCCACGGAGTGGATCACCGCGTTGGGCACGCGATAGGGGCCCGCGCCGAAGCAGCCGGCGTTCGCGACCACCGCGGGGCTCGATGAAGCGTAGCCCCCGCCATCGAGGACGATCGTCGCTCTCACGAAGACGAGCGTGCCGTCACGCTTCGCTCCGTGCGCGTACCACATGCGCGCCGGATGGCGATGGACGTGCCCGTGGAAAGACTCCTCCCGCCCGTAGACCATCCGTACGGGTTTCTTCGTGGCCAGCGCGAGCAGGCAGAGGTGGATCTGCAGCGTCACGTCCTCGCGCGCGCCGAACGCGCCACCGACGCCGGCGAGGACGAGCCGCACCTTCTCGCGCGGCAGGCCGAGGCACGGCGCGATCTGCCCGAGGTCCTCGTGGAGCCATTGCGTCGCGATGTGCAGCGTCACGCCGCCATCCGGGTCGGGGATGGCCAGACCCGCCTCCGGACCGAGCGCGGCCTGGTCCTGCATCCCGACCTCGTACTCGCCTTCCACGACGACGTCCGCACGCGCGTCGGCATCCCCATGCACCACGCGCACGTCCTCGATGACGTTCCCCTGCGAATGGATCTGCGGCGCGCGGGCCTGCAGCGCCGCGACGGGATCGGTCACCGCAGGCAGCTTCTCGTACTCGACGACGACCGCTCTCGCTGCGAGACGCGCGACCTCCGGATCGTCGGCGGCGACAAGCGCAACTGGCTCACCGACGTAGCGCACCACGCTGCGCGCGAGGACCGGTTGGTCCTTCTTCATGAGCCCGAACAGCTCATGTGTCGGCAGGTCCTCGTTCGTGAGCACAGCGCGCACGCCGGGCATCGCGCGCGCGGCCGACGCGTCGATCGAGACGATGGTCGCGCGCGCGTGCGGGCTTCGGACGGTCGCGCCGTGCAGCATGCCGTCGCGCGCGAGGTCGCTCGCGTACACGAACGAGCCCTGCGTCTTCGGTGGGGCGTCGGAGCGCGCGGCCGATTCGCCGACCACGCCGACGAGGCGCGCACGCGTGCCGACGGTCACGACCGCGCGCCCGCGGCGCGGTGCACGGCCTCGAGGATCCTCCCGTAGCCGGTGCAGCGGCAGATGTTCCCCGCGAGCGCCTCCTGTATCTCGGCATCGGTCGGCTCGGGGTTCGCGCGCAGGAGCGCGACGGTGGAGATGACGAACCCGGGCGTGCAGAAGCCGCACTGGACCGCCCCTGCTTCGACGAAGGCCGTTTGGACGGGATGCATCCGCTCGGCGCTCCCGAGCGATTCCACGGTCCGGATGTCGCGGCCCGCGGCGGAGCCGGCCATGACCAGGCACGCGCAGACGACCTCACCATCCATCAGCACCGAGCACGAGCCGCACTCGCCCTGCTCGCAGGCGTCCTTGCTCCCGATGAGGCCCAGCTGATCGCGGAGCGCGGTGAGCAGGCTGTCGTGCTCGCGGGCCTCGATCTCGCGGGTGCCGCCATTCACCTCGAGCTTCAGCCTCATGCGACAAGACCCACGCGCCCGAGAGCGCGTCCGGCGATCACCGCGAGCACGTGCCTCCGGTACGCGGCAGTGCCGCGCACATCGTCGATGGGGCGCGACGCGGAGGCGACCATCCGGCCGAACTCGGCCTTCGCCGCGTCGGGGACCGCCAGCGGCCTCGCCCAACCCGCCTCGTCGAAGAGGCCGGCGGCGAATCCCTCGGCCTCGCTCGCGCGAAGGAGCGTCGGTCCGCACGAGCCCAGGGCGACCCCGACGCGGCGGCGCGCGCGATCCACGACCAGTGCGAGCGATGCCACCGCGATGACCATCGCGTTGCGCGTCCCGATCTTCAGGAACGTCTGCGACGGTCCGGCGTCGTCCCACTCCAGGCGCACGATGACCTCGTCGGGTCGTCTGGTGTTCTTCTTCGGACCGGTCATGAACTCGCCGAACGGCAGGCGGCGCTCCCCGGTGGATGAGCGGAGCACGATGCTCGCCTCGAGCGCCGACAGCACGGGCAGCGTGTCACCTGCCGGGGACGATGTCGCGACATTTCCACCGATCGTCCCGGCGTTCCGGATCTGCGGCGATCCGACGGTGCGGGCCGCCTCGGCCAGCGCGACCGAACCGGCGCCCTCTCGCAGCAGCCTCTTGTAGGTCACACCCGCTCCGACGCGGACGCGTGGACCACTTTCGCACAGGCGCAACTCCGGGATCCGGTCGACGGCGATCACGCTCCGCACGCGTTTGCGCCCGAAATTCACCTCGACCATGAGGTCGGTGCCGCCCGCCAGGAGTACCGCCGTGGGATCCGCGCGCAGCGCACGGGTCGCCTCAGCGACCTCGCGCACGACCAGGACTGGCACGCCGGAAATCTAGCGCAGCCTGGCGCACCCGCCGTGGCGCGAAGGGAGGTAGATTCTTTTGTGAGGCGGCGTTCCGGGAGGGGA
>JBGPKU010000006.1:0-86428 GCA_041486085.1 Candidatus Limnocylindria bacterium
ACCGGCGATCGTGGTCAGGCGCTCCAGGCCGTCGTAGCCCAGGGTGAAGTGGTCGCTGCCCCCACCCGCGGGTGGTGCCAGCTTGTACACCACCACGGCCATGCCCCACAGGGGACTGCCGCTGGGTGGTGTGGCCGTCGCCCGCGCGGTCGATCCGGAGGCACCCGAGTCGGCCGCCTGGATCAGCGTCTGGGAGTAGCTGTTGGTGTCGTCCTCGCATCAATCGCGATGGCGAACGGGTCGCCGCTGGTGCGCAGCGTCTGTAACGATGTGAGCGCCGCCACCTGCGAGCGACCACCGAGTGAGCTCAGCAACAGCGCGACGGCGCACAGCACCACTGCCGCGCGCGCGAACACACGCGTCATGTCCGTCCCCCTCCTCAGCCTGCTGACCACAACAACGAGAGGAGTGAACCGATAGTTACGGAGGATTTTGCGAGATGTTAATCGGCGTAACTCCGACTATTGCAGTTGGATTCGACAATGATCACGAGATGCAGGCGTGACGACGATGGACCGTCATGATGTTGGGCGACGTCGTGCGCAATTTGAGACTGATCACCTGACGCTGATGAGATCGTTGACACATCCGCTGATCGCCGCCGCGGTGGTGGTCCTGGTCGCGTGCCAACCGCCCGCTGTCCAAGGTCCGACCCCGACCGCCGCGACAGCGTCCGCCGTCACGACCGCGTCCGCCTCCGCGGTCGCAAGCGCCGGCGCGACGGCAGCCGCGTGGAAGCGGATCGCCGACATCCCGACGGGGCGCAGCGAGGTCGCCGTCGCCGCGTCACCGCAACAGAGCAAGGTCTTCGTCATCGGCGGCTCGGGCGGTCCGGAGCGCGTCGAGCTGTACGACCTGGCAAGTGGCCGCTGGGAACGCGGGCCCGACCTGCCGATCGGCGTGGATCACGCGATGGCCGCGGCCTCCGAGGGTCTCCAGAGCTCGGCGCCCCAGGGAGTGTTCGTCTTCGGTGGCTACCTCGCGAACGGAAGCGCGACGGCGCGGTCATTCCGCTTCGACGGCGCTTCGGGACGCTGGGAAGAGATCGCGTCGATGCCGGCCCCGCGGGCAGCGGGCGCGGCGGTCGCGCTGGGCAGCAGCATCTTCATCGTGGGCGGCGCTGCCGGAGGCAACCTCATGGCGCCGACGTACGAATACAACGTGATCGCGCGCCAATGGCGGACCGTCGCCGCACTTCCCACCCCACGCGATCATCTCGCGGCCGCGTCACTCGGCGGCAGAGTCTGCGCGGTCGGCGGCCGTCGGCTCTCGCTGTCACTCAACCTCGGCGCGTTCGAGTGCTACGACGCGCGGGCGGACACCTGGGCTCGCATGCCCGATATGCCCACGCCACGCGGTGGCCTCGGCGCGGCGAGCTACGGCAATTCGCTCTACGTCGTCGGCGGTGAGCAGCCCTCCGGAACCTTCCGCGAGGTCGAGGTCTTCGACCTGCGCACGAACGCCTGGACGCGCGGACCCGACCTACCGACCGCGCGGCACGGCCTGGGCGTCGTCGTCGTGCCGGGGGCGAAGGAGGCCGTGTCGGGGAGCCCGGTCTTCACTTCAGCGCGGCTGCTCGTCATTTCCGGTGGCCCCACGCCCGCTGGCAGCCAGACGACGATCTGCGACGCCCTCGACGTCGCGGGCTAGCGCGGCTGCCTGGGACCCGACCGCGGCGCGTCATAGACTTTCGCGCGTGCCGAAGGCCGCCTACACTCCCGCCTCCGAGCACCTCAAGCGGATCCCGCCGGCAATGCGTCCGACGGTGCAGGCCGCGCGCCGCGCGGTGAAGTCCGCGGCGCCGAAGGCAAGCGAGACCACATACCGCACGTCGGGCGTTCGCGGCGCGAAGTCGCGCGCCATGTACAAGGTCTTTCGTTATCTCGTGGACGACGTCCAGGTCGCAGGGATCGGCACGTTCCCCACGCACGCGTCGCTGTTCTTCCGCCGCGGCAGCGAGCTCGACGACGACAGCGGTCTGCTCGAGGGGTCCGGCAAGGCGCGGTTCATCAGGTTGCGGACGCCGGCCGACGCCGCGCGGCCGGTCGTGAAGCGTCTCATCCGCAAGGCGTTCACCCTTCCGCGGGAATAGCCGCGACGCACGCCGGGAGGCAGCCTCGGTTACTTCTTCGCTTTGACCACCGTGAAGGTGCTGTTCGTCGCGACGTTCATGACGCCGCCGATGGCCTTCGTGCGACTGAAGGTCTTCGTCCCGCCGTCGGCCGGCAGCTCGATCTCGCCGAGCGCCTCACCGTATCGCTCGCTGTAGCCGGATGTCCCGAGAGGCACGACCGAGGTCGCGCCGGTCGGCAGGATGCACGTCAGGTTCACGATCTTGTCTGTGGAGGGCGCGTCGATGACCATCCGGAGCACCGCGGTCGGGCCCGTGCCAACGAGCGTCCCGCGTGGCTTGAACGGGATGGTCTGCTCGAAGTGCCCCCGGCAGATCCCCGCGCCCGTGGAGACTTCTCCGCTGAACGTGATCGTGCCCGTCCCGCTGAGCGTGCCGTCCTTGTCCGCCTTGATCTTCATGTCCGTGATCGAGACGCTGAAATTGTTCGCGACCACGCCGCCCTGGAAGTCTTCGACCGAGGTCCCGGTGGAGCTGACCGTCCATCCGCCCGTGACCGTGTAGACCCCACCCTTGCGGCCGATGCCGCGGTTCGAGACGGACTCGAAGCCCACCGTGCCCTGGTCTCCCGACTCGGGTCCGGCCGTGTACTTGAAGGTCGCCGGTGACTTGACCTTGGAGCCGGACGGGTCGATCGACTTCACGCCGCTCGAGAGCTTCGCCTCGACCGGCTTGTCGAGCTCGTTCCCCTCGATCTTGTGCTTCACCTTCGCCGTGATGCTCGTCACCGACTCCGCCTCGACGTCCTTGGTCGCGGGATCGACGAGGACCTCGATGCACATCCCGGAGCGCCAGGCCTTCTCGAACTCCGGCGCGGCGCTCTGTGCCGCCAACCGGATCAGCTCCGCCCCGAGCACGCCCCCGCCGGTCGGGGTGATGTCGACGCCGGCGAGCTTGGCGTTGTCGTCGACCCGCATCCGTATCCGGCCGCTGAAGTTGATCGCGCTGCTGCCCGTCCTCGCGCCGGTGGCGTCGAAGTTGTCGTCGTTGCCGGTGAACGCCATCGAGGCGTTCGCGACACCGGACGCGTCCGGACAGGCATCACCATCGGCGTGACCGGTGGACTCGCTGGCGATCTTGAAGAGGACCGCGCCCGTCTTCGCGTCGCGGACCTCGCCTTCGACTTTGATCTTGATGTCGACGCTCACCTTGCTGCCGTTCACCATCGCGGTGGCGGACATCGTCGTGGTGATGGTCCCCTTGTTGCCATTGACCGTGACCTCGTCCGTGGTCGGATCCAGCGTCACGGACTTGCTGCACGGACACTTCTCGGTGGGATCCTGCGTGCCGGCCAGATGGCCGGATCGATCCGCGATCAGGCTGTTGAACAGGACGGTCGTCATCGCGTAGGTCCCGATGAGGTTCTCCCCCGGGGATGGCAGGCCGACCAGCGGTGCGGCGAGGCGTCCACCGGACCCGGCGAGCGCCTTCAGGCCCACCGCACCGGGCGCCTTGACGAGCAGGAACGATGTGGTCGCGTCCATGAAGGCGGCGAGCTCGACGGCGCCCGGTCCGAGCTTCGAAAGTCC
The DNA here is from genome assembly GCA_041486085.1 of Candidatus Limnocylindria bacterium. Classification (GTDB taxonomy): domain Bacteria; phylum Chloroflexota; class Limnocylindria; order P2-11E; family P2-11E; genus CF-39. Next base: position 3,661 of record JBGPKU010000006.1, read on the forward strand.
GGACTGCTCGCGCATCTGAGCGCGGAGCTTCGCCTCGGCGGCACGGAGCGCGTTCAGGTCCGCGGCCGCGAGCGGCATCGCGAGGGACGTCGTCCCCGCGGTCGGTCCGGATCCTCCGGGCGACGACGCGCTCGGGCTCGCCGGATCGACGCATGCGCCCGCGACGAGACCGAGGACCAGGGTCAGCGCCGCAAGCGCGCGCGTCAGGAGAGCACTACTCGCATCGGCTCGATCCCTTCACGCGAACGCTTCGATTGGCTTCCAAGTCTCGCGTCCATCGACCTGATGGTCAAGCCATTTGTAGCTCTCTTGGCCGCTATGCGGTTGGCGTCGACTCCTGCTGCCAGAGTCGCCGCATCTCGTCCGATGCCGCAAGCACTTCGTCGAGCGTGCCGTGCGCGTCGACGCGCCCGTCCTTCAGCACGATGACCTGATCGGCTCGTCGCAGCACCGGCCGGCGATGCGAGACCGCGAGGATCGTCACATCGCGTCGCGGGCTGCCGACCGGACCGGCAAGGCGCTCCCAGAGCGTGTGCTCGGTGTCGACGTCGAGCGCGCTCGAGAGGTCGTCGACGACGAGCAGGTCGGGCGCGCGCACCAACGCGCGCGCGGCGGCGGCACGCTGCACCTGTCCGCCGGAGAGCCGCACGCCGCGCGATCCGACCATCGTGTCCATTCCATTCTCCAGAACGGTGACGTCGTGTTCGAAGACGGCAGCGTGGATCGCGGCGGTCAGCGCTTCCTCAGAGGCGGGCCAGCCGAGAAGGATGTTGTTGCGGACGCTGTCGCTGAAGAGACGCGGGAGCTGCGGCACGTATGCGCAGCGCGGGGCGACGAACACGGCCGAGGGATCGCGCGCCGCGATCCCATTCCATAGGACCTCGCCGGTGTCGATCGGCAGCAGGCCGAGGAGGACGCGCAGGAGCGTCGTCTTCCCCGCCCCGACGCGTCCGGTCACGACGGTGAAGCTGCCGCGCTCGATCCGCAGCGACACGTCCCGGATGCCCGCACCCGCGGACTGGCGGTCGCTCTGCGGGCCGAATCCATAGCTCAGGCCCGCGACATCGACCCGCCGCAGTGGCGCGATCGTCCCGGCGTATCCCGCCACGTGACCGCTCGGCTCGGCGACGCTCGGTGGGAGCGGCCCGCGCAGGTGCAGCTTCGAGTGCGCGACCAGACCTGCCGCGTGAACCCCCGAAGAGCCGCCGCGCATCAAGGCGAGCATCCGGTGGATCGACACGCCGAGCTGCTTGTATTGCGTCAGGAACTCTCCGCCGAAGGCGCTGAAGTCGGTCACCAGGCCGAGGTACGACACGAAGAGCGCGAAGTCGCCGACGGTGAACGTGCCATCCCTCATCGAGCGGGCTCCCAGGAGCAGGATCAGACCGGTGCCGAGGTGGACCGTGTTCCAGTAGACGGACTCGGTGAGCAGCGCGATCGCCCGCTCGCGCAGTGCGGCGCCACGACGTGCCTCGCCCAGCCGGCGGAAGTGGCGGACAACACCGTGCTCGGCATTTGCGATCTGCACCGCCTGGACCGCCCCGAAGATCTCGCCGAGCGCGCCGGTGACGCGGCTCGTCGCCGCGCGGCTGGCGACCCGCGTCGCCTGCAGCCGTCTGGTCGCCGCCTGCGCGACGAGGACGATCACCACGAGGGGCAAGAAGACGAAGATCGCGATCGTCGCGTTCACGCGCAGCAGGATCCACATCGCGATGATCGCGTTGACCGCGTGGAAGGCCACGTCGAGGATCCAGTCGATGCCGTCCTCCGCGATGCGCACATCGTCGCGGAACACGTTGAGCGCCTCACCCGAGGTCCGGTCGAGTGCCCGCGCGCCGGGCCGCCGCAAGAGCTCGGCGAGCATGTTCCGCTGCAGGACCGCGCTCAGGCTGAAGCGGTAGACCACATCGATCAGGAACCCCGCCGTGTTCGCCACCGCTTGCGCCACGCCGACGCCGACGAAGAGCGCGGCCAGCCAGAGGATCGCGGGCGGGTCGGCGGCGCCCGCCTGCAGCGTGTCGAACGCGCGCTGCGCGACCAGACCGGGAAGCAGACGGGATGTGTACACCAGGATCCAGGCGACACCGTCCACCGTGTACAGCCAGGGACGGTACGCGAGCATCCGCCGCAGGAACCATCCGGTCCCCACCGCTTCGTTCATGCGAGCACCGGCTCGAGGCCGCTCCGCAGCAGCGCGGCGAAGCGCGATGACGGGTCGCCGGCGAGATCCGTTCGCGCGCCGAACTCGAGCACGCGGCCCTCATCGAGGATCACGATGTCGTCGCACCGATCGACCGTCGCGAGGCGGTGCGCGATGACGACTCCCGTCCGGCCCTGCAGCAGCGCATCGATCGCCTGCTCGATGTGGCGTTCCGTCGCCGGATCCAGACGGGAGGAGGCTTCGTCCAGGATGACGAGTCCAGGATCGCGCAGGAACACTCGCGCGAACGCGAGCAGCTGCGCTTCACCGGCCGAGAGCTCGCCGCCGCGCATCTCGGAGTCGAGACCGGCGCGGCTCCCGTGACCGCGCGCCATCGCGCGGATCCAGGTCCCGAGCCCGATGCGCTCAAGGACGGCCTCGATGTGTGCGTCGTCGATCGTGCCATCGAAGAACGTCAGGTTGTCGCGCACGGATGCATGGAAGAGCTGCACGTCCTGGGTCACCATCGTCGAACGGCGGCGCACCTCGTCGAGCGCGGCGGAGCGCACGTCGACGCCGCCGATCCGCACCGCTCCGGCCGTGGGGTCGTAGAAGCGCAGCAGCAGACGCGCGAGCGTCGTCTTCCCGCTGCCGGTGCGTCCGAGGACGCCGAGGACGCGGCCCGGCGGGACGCGGATCGACACGTCGCGCAGCACGAGGCCATCTGCTCGCGCATCGTCGACGGCGTCGGTCGCGTCGTACGCGAACGAGACCGAATCGATCTCCACCGCGAGCGGTCCGGCGGGAAGCTCGACGCCGGCGCCCACGGGCAGGACGGACTTCGTTTGAAGGAGCTCCTCGACGCGCCCGATGCTCGCGACCGCCTGTTGCATGTCGTCGAGCTCGTGCCGCAGCTGCTCGATCGGGTGGCGGAGCATGTCGGTGTACTGGAACAGCAGGAACACCGTCCCCAGGGTGATCGTCCCGGCGCTCCAGAGATACGCGCCGACGCCGAACGCCACGGCGTTCCCAATGGCTATCAACATCAGGGTGCTCGAGTAGATGATCGAGGTGCCCACCATCGACTTGCGTCGGGCCGCCAGCCAGGCGCGGTGCTGCAGGGCGAGCCCGTTCATCACGAAGCCCTCGGACCGGCTCGAGCGGATGTCCTCCGTGCCGGCGAGGTACTCGCCGAGGAATCCGTATAGGCGCGCGCTCACCTCACGGACCTCGCGCCACGACTTGACCGCGACCGTGCGCAAACGGCCGAGAAGGAGCAAGGCCGAGATCGCATACGCGGTGAGCGCGGCTCCGGCGACGACGTTCTCGCGCGTCACGACGACGAGCACGCCGACGACCAACAGGAGGTTGCCGACGACGTTCACCACGAAACGCGAAAAGAATCCCGCGAGCGCGGTCACGTCGCCGTCGATGCGTTCGATGAGCTCTCCGGGAGTGCGCGCCTTGTGAAAACCGATGTCCAGGCGCAGGCAATGCAGCATGAGATCCGCCCGGAGCGCGTTGGTCGCCGTCCAGCCCACGCTCTCGCCGACGTATTGCGCGCCCGCCGTCAGCAGCTGGTTCAGGAGGGCGACGCCGACGAAGGCGAGGGCGGTGAGGTTGAGCGTCTCGAGCGGCACGCCGCCGATCGCGGAGTCGATGAAGTAGCGCAGCAGCTGCGGGCCGACCAGCTGCAGCCCGATGCTGGTCAGCAGGAGCGCGGCGAGGAGCAGCGCACGTGGCCACTGCGGCCCGACGTACGTGCGGAGCAGGCGGCGGTAGGGATTGGCCGGACGCATTCGGTGATTCTCGCGTGTCGCGCCTGGCCGCCGCGGCGATCTGTGAGCTACGCCACAGAGACGGGCGAGTCGCGATCGAGATGCACCGCCTCGAGCAGCGCGACGCGCAGCGCCGCGAGCGCTGGATCACGGCGGTCGCGCGGTCGCAGCGGCGCGACGGGGATCACGCCCACGACGCGGCCGGGCCGCTCGCCGACCACGAGCACGCGGTCCGCCAGATACACCGCCTCGTCGAGATCGTGCGTGACGAAGAGGAGCGTCGGCCGGTAGCGCGCCCACGCCGAGAGCAGGTGGTCCTGTAGGCGCATCCGCGTGAACGAGTCGAGCGCGCTGAACGGCTCGTCCAGCAGCAGGACCTGCGGCTCCGTCACGAGCGCGCGGGCGAGCGCGACGCGCTGCGCCATGCCTCCGGAGAGCTCCTTGGGGAGAGCCGACGCGAAGGCCGCGAGGCCCACTGCCTCGAGCGCATCGCGCACCAGTGCGCGCGAGTCGGCGGAGGAGCGGTCCCGCAGTCCGAACGCGACGTTGCTCGCGACGTCGAGCCACGGGAAGAGCCGCGGCTCCTGGAACACGAGGCCGATCGACGGGTGCGGCCCGCACACGAGCTCGTCCCCCACGCGGATCTCGCCGTGGTACCGCGTGTCGAGACCGGCGGCGAGGCGCAGGAGGGTCGACTTCCCGCAGCCCGATGGACCGACGAGCGCGACGATCTCGCTCGGCGCGATCTCTAGCTCGATGCCGCCGAGCACCGGCAGATCTCCGTAGCGCTTGCGCAGCTGGTGGACGAGGAGCGGGCGGCTCATCGGCGTGACTCCCCGAGCGAGTCGCGCCAGCGCAGCGTCCGGCGCTCGATCGCGCGGATGGCCGTGTCGGTCAGCTTCCCGAGGATCGCGAGCGCGACAAGCGCCACGAGCATCAGATCGACCCGCGATGACTGCAGGCTGTCGGTGAGGCGGAACCCCAGGCCCCGCGAGCTCCCGAAGAATTCAGCCACGACGACGAAGAGCCACGCCTGCGTCGCGCCGAGGCGCAGTCCGGTGAGCAGCTCGGGGAGCGCGGCCGGAAGGACGACGCGTCGTGCGATCTGCCAATCGCCGAGGTCGAAGACCCACGCGACATCCACGAGCTTCCGGTCGACGCCGGTGATGCCCGCGACGAGGTTGACGTAGACCGGGAAGAACGCGCCGATCGCGACGAGCGTGATCTTGGGCGCCTCGTCGATCCCGATCCAGAGAAGAAGCAGCGGTGCCCATGCGAGCGATGGGACGGTGCGGAGCGCCTGCAGGGTCGGCTCGAGCATCGTCTCCGCGCGGCGCGAGAGGCCGGTCAACGCCGCAAGGACGATCGCGACGGCGGAGCCGAGCGCGAAGCCCTCGGCGACGCGGAGAAGCGTCGCGACGATGTCCTGCTGGAGCAGTCCGCGTCGCCACAGCCCGATCGCGGCATCCAGCACCGCGGGCGGTGGCGGGAGCTGGTGCGCCGCGAAGACGCCGATGGAGACCGATCCCCACCACAGCGCGACGATGAGCGCGGGAAGGATCCAGGGCAGGAGAAATGGCTGCCTCCGTGCCCGAACCGTGGCGGTGACCCTCGCGAGCGCCTGGTTGAGAACCGCTATTTGATGACCGCCTTCGCGTACGACCCGTCGATCAGGTCGGTCACGGCCTTCTCGACGTTCGCGCCGGGTTGCGCGAGCTGCCCGGCGTTGATGGTCGGGACGACCGCGCGCAGGACCGCGAGGTGCGCGTCCCCCGGGATGCCCGAGGTCTTGAAGTTCATGCGCTCGTTGAGCTCGCGCTTCGCGACGTCGAGCGAGAGCTGCGCCGCGTCGGACAGGATCTGCGCCGCATCCGCCGGGTTGTCGATCACCCACTGCTTCGCGCGCTCGTACAGCTGGATGAGCCGTTTCGTGGTCTCGGGGTACTTGCGCAGGAAGTCCTCACGCGCGTTGAGGAACCCGTAGGTGTTGAAGTCCTTGTTGCGATAGATGAGCCTGCTTCCCGCCTGCAGCTCGCTCGCCGCCATGTGCGGGTCAAGGCCCGACCACGCGTCGACCTGTCCGCGCTCGAGCGCGGTTCGTCCTTCGGCGTGCGGGAGGTTGACGTACTCGATGTCGGCCTGGGTGAGGCCGGCCTGCTGAAGCGTGCGAAGGAGGAAGAAGTACGGGTCGGTGCCCTTCTGAGCCGCGATCTTCTTGCCCTTCAGGTCGGTGATGCTCTTCGCGGTCGAGTCCTTTGAGACCACCAGCGCGGTCCACTCCGGCTGCTCGTAGATGTAGACGGCCCTGATGGGATTGCCGTTGGCGCGCGAGAGCAGCGCGGCCGACCCGGCGGTCGATCCGAAATCGATGCTGTTCGCCTGCAGGAAGTTCAGCGCGTTGCTCGAGCCCGCGGAGTAGACCCACTTGATCGAGACGCCGGGGAAGGCCTGCTCGACCCAGCCCTGCTGCTTCAGGACGAGCGAGGGCGGTGAGTAGGTCGCGTAGTCGACGCGCAGCTCGGTGATGCCCGTATCCGTTCCCAGAGTCGCCTCCGCCGCGGCCGTGGCGGCGGCCGTCGCGGTCGGGAGCACGCTGCCGGGGCCCGAGGCGCCACCGCATGCGCTGACCGCGATGGCGAGGATCGCGAGTAGGACGCTGGCGCTCCGGTTCATTTCGAGTTCCTCCTAGATAATCGAAAGGCCCCCGTTTCCTACGGGGGCCTCTGCTGCTGGTCGCTCGCGGCTCTACCTGCGCGTCACGTCCAACGACACATCGGCCCCGGGTGCATGGGGCAGATCGCGCACATGGACACACAAGCGCAGCGAGTCACGAGGACCGGACCGTAGGAGGCACGGCGTGCTCGCGTCAATGGGTCATTCGCGACGCGCAGCACGATGCACAACGCCGCCGGGTCAGACGGCGGTCGTCGCTCCGACCGACGCGCTCGAGACGAGGCGCGCGTATTTCGCGAGGACGCCGGTCGTGTAGCGGGGCTCCGGCGCATGCCACACCGCACGCCGCTGTTCGATCTCGGCGGCATCGACTTCGAGGTCGATGGCGCGGCGCAGCGGATCGATGAGGATCCCGTCGCCGTCGCGAACCAGCGCGATCGGTCCGCCGACAGCTGCCTCCGGCGCGACGTGGCCGACGACGTGACCATGGGTCGCGCCGCTGAACCGGCCATCGGTGATGAGCGCGACCTTGTCGGCCATGCCCGCACCGACGATCGCGCCGGTGACGCCGAGCATCTCGCGCATGCCGGGACCGCCGCGCGGCCCCTCGTAGCGGATGACGACGCAGTCGCCTTCTCGGATCTCACCGTTCACGACGGCCTGGAACGCGTCCTCCTCGCGATCGAAGACGCGGGCGGTGAAGCGTCGCGCGGTCGCGGCATGGCCGGCGACCTTCATTACCGCACCCTCCGGAGCGAGGGTGCCTCTCACGATGACCATCCCGCCGGTCGCCGCCAGGGGCGTAGACAGCGGGCGCACGACCTCCTGGCCGGGCCGCTCTTTCACGGCGCGCGCCTCGTCGCCGATCGACCGGCCCGTGACCGTCATTGCGTCGGCGTTCAAGAGACCGGCCTCCAACAGCCGCTGGAGCACGACGAGGATGCCGCCGGCGGCGTCCATGTCGGGCGAGGTGAAGCGGCCCCACGGCTTCATATCCGCCAGCAGCGGCGTGCGCGCGCTGATGCGGTCGAAGTCCTCCAAGTCCAGCGCGACGCCCGATTCCCTCGCGCATGCGAGCAGGTGCAGCACGGCGTTGGTCGAGCCCCCGGTCGCCATGACCGCCGCGATCGCGTTCTCGAAGTTCGCCTTCTTGAACACGCGCGAGGGCCGGAAATCCTCGTGCAGCATCGCCATCACGCGCCGTCCGGCGGCGCGCATGACCTCGTCGCGGCGCGCATCCGTCGCGGGCGGACCGGCCGATCCGGCCGGAGAGATCCCCAGCGCCTCGAACGCCGTCGCCATTGTGTTCGCGGTGAACTGGCCACCGCACGCGCCCGCCCCGGGGCAGGCGACGGACTCGAGCTCGTGAAGATCGGCGTCGCTCATCGCGCCGACCGCATGCTTCCCCACGGCCTCGAAGACGTCGCCGATCGTCACGTCGCGTCCCTTGAAACGGCCGGCGAGGATCGAGCCGCCGTACACCATCAGTCCCGGGATATCGAGCCGGGCCAGCGCCATGACCGTCGCCGGGATGGTCTTGTCGCAGCCGCTGATGCACACCAGCGCATCGAGCTGATGGCCGCGCACGGCGAGCTCGATAGAGTCGGCGATCACCTCGCGCGAGACGAGCGACGACTTCATGCCCTCGGTCCCCATCGCGATGCCGTCGGAGACCGAGATGGTGTTGATCTCGACCGGCGCGCCGCCCGCTTCGCGGATCCCCTGCTTCACCTTCTCGGCCAGATCGCGTAGGTGGATGTTGCAGGGCATGATCTCGATCCAGCCGTGCGCGATCCCCACGAGTGGACGGCCGAAGTCCTCGTCGCGATACCCCGCGCCGCGCATCATGGCGCGCGCGGGCGCGCGATCGGGTCCATCGATCATGACGCGGCTGCGCGCGCGGATGTCGGTCACGACACGCGACGATACGTCACGGACGGTAGCCACTCCGGTCGCCGCGCTTCGTAGCGCGCGATCGCGTCCTCGTGCGCGAGCGTCGCGGCGATCGCGTCGAGGCCGCCAATGAGCTGGGCTCTTGCGTGCGCGTCGAGCGGGAAGATCGCGTGCAGGTCGCACGATGGCACGTCGACGGTCGACAGCGCGACGTCGACGCGGATCTCCACGGACGGATCAAGCTCGACGGCGCGCATCACGCTCGCGACGAGCTCACTTGGGAGGGCAATGGGGACGATCCCGGAGCCGATCGCGTTGTTCCGGAAGATGTCGGCGAAGCTCGGCGCGACGATGGCCCTGAAGCCATGCTCCGCCAGCGCCCAGGCCGCATGCTCGCGCGAGCTGCCGCAGCCGAAGTTCGCGCCCGCGATCAGGAACGGCGCACCCGCGTAGCGCCGATCGTTCAGCGGGAACGCCGGATCGCCCCGCCACGCCTCGAACAGCCCGGCGCCGTAGCCGGTGCGCTCGATGCGGCGGAGCCAGTGCGCCGGGATGATCTGATCGGTGTCGATGTCGGCGCGATCGATCACCACCGCGCGCCCACGAATCTCGCGCACACCCACACCCGTCATCTCGGCCCCCACGAGCGAAGCAGCCGAAGGCAGCGGAGCGAGGAGGGGTTCAAAGATCCTCCGGCAGCGCGAAGCGTCCGGCGATCGCCGTCGCCGCCGCGACGACCGGCGACACCAGGTGGGTGCGCCCGCCGGGGCCCTGGCGGCCTTCGAAGTTCCGATTCGACGTCGACGCGCAACGCTCTCCGGGGCTCAGCACGTCCGGATTCATGCCGAGGCACATGGAGCAGCCCGAGTCGCGCCACTCGAAGCCCGAGTCGCGGAACACGCGATCGAGTCCTTCGCGCTCGGCCTGCGTCTTCACGAGCGTCGAGCCCGGCACGACCATGGCGCGCACGCCGTCGCGCACGCGGCGTCCGCGCACGACCTCGGCGGCGGCCCGCAGGTCCTCGATGCGCGCGTTCGTACACGAGCCGAGGAACACGGCGTCCACGGCGATGTCGCGCATCGCCGTGCCGGGGCGGAGGTCCATGTAGCGGAGCGCGCGCACGGCGGTCTCGCGCTCCGATCCGGCGAATCCGTCGGGATCCGGTACGTGCCCGTCGATGCCGACGCTCTGCGCCGGGTTCGTCCCCCATGACACGTACGGACGCAGCGTGCGCGCGTCGATGGAGACGGCGCGATCGAAGGTCGCGTCGGCGTCGGTCGCGAGCGCGCGCCAGTCATCGAGCGCGCGCTCCCACATCGCTCCGCTCGGCACGTGCGGCCGCCCCTCCACGTACGCGAACGTGACGTCGTCCGGCGCGATCATGCCGGCGCGCGCGCCCGCCTCGATCGACATGTTGCAGACCGTCATGCGGCCCTCCATCGAAAGCGCGCGGATGGCCGACCCGCGGTACTCGATGATCGTCCCGGCACCGCCGCTCACGCCGATGCGCGCGATGATCCCGAGGATCACGTCCTTCGCGGACACGCCCTTGGGGAGCTCGCCATCGACGGTCACTGCCATTGTCTTCGGTCGACGTTGCCACAGCGTCTGTGTCGCGAGCACGTGCTCGACCTCGCTCGTGCCGATGCCGAATGCGAGCGATCCGAAGGCGCCGTGCGTGGAGGTATGGCTGTCGCCGCACACGATCGTCATCCCCGGAAGCGTCAGCCCGAGCTGCGGTGAGATGACGTGCACGATCCCCTGGTCCGGCGACCCCATCGGATAGAGACGCACGCCGAACTCACTCGCGTGCCGTGACATCGCGTCGAGCTGCGCGACCGACAGCGGGTCGGCGACCGTGGCTGCGCTGGTCGGTACGTTGTGGTCCATCGTCGCGAGCACGAGATCGGGACGGCGAACACGCCTGCCACGTGAGCGCAGACCCTCAAAGGCCTGCGGCGAGGTGACCTCGTGGACCAGATGCAGGTCGACGTACAGCAGGTCGGGCTCGCCCTCGACGGATCGGACGACGTGCGCATCCCAGACCTTCTGCGCGAGCGTCCGCGCCATCAGGCGTCCGGTGTGGTGTCGAGGAGCTCCTCCGCCGGGAAGCCGCGGTCACGTACGAGCGCGAGGATCGACTCCGCGTGCGCGCGGTCGCGCGTGTCCACTATGACGTCGAGCCCGACCCGGCCGAGGGCCGCGTACGGGCCGAGCCGGTGGATGCCGACGTGCAGGATGTTGATGCGCTCCGCCGCCAGGATGCCGGTGAGCTCGTGCAGCATGCCCGGCCGGTCGTCGAGCCACGTCCGGAACGCGAGGTAGCGGCCCGCCGACGCGAGACCCTGCTGGAGCACCTTCGCGAGCAGGTTCGGGTCGATGTTGCCGCCGCTGACGATCGCCGCGACGCGCTCGCCGCCGACATCGCCATTGCCCTCGAGGATCGCGGCGACCGCCGCGGCGCCCGCGCCTTCCGCCACGAGCTTGTGCCGCTCGATGAGCACGACGATGGCGCGGGCGATCGCCTCGTCGCTGACGGTGACGATCGCGTCGAGCGATCGCTGCGCGATGGCCAGCGTACGCGCCGCGGGCCGCCGCACGGCGATGCCATCGGCGATCGTGGCCGCGTCGCGCTCCACGACGTGGCGGGCCTGGAAGGAAGACGCGAACGCGGACGCGCCCTCGGATTGCACGCCGACGATGCGCGGGCGTGGCCTCCGACCCTCGATCGCGAGCGCGACGCCCGCGACGAGGCCGCCGCCGCCGATCGGCACGACGATCGTGTCCACGTCCGCGTCCTCGACCAGCTCGAGCGCGAGCGTGCCCTGTCCGGCGATGACGTCGTCATCGTCGAACGCATGGACGTAGCGCATGCCCCGCTCCCTCGCGAGAGCGAGCGCGGCCTGGTGGGCGCCGTCGTATCCGCCGTCCGCGAGGACGGTCTCGGCGCCGCTGCGCTGGATCGCCACGAGCTTCGCGATGGGCACGCCATGCGGCAGCACGACGCACGCCGGGACGCCGACGAGCTGCGCGGCGAACGCGACGCCCTGACCGTGGTTGCCGGCGGAGGCCGTGATGACCCCGGCGGCGCGCACGTGCGGATCGAGCTGGAGGATCGCGTTCAGCGCCCCGCGGATCTTGAACGATCCGGTGTGCTGAAGGTTCTCGAGCTTGAGGAACACCTCGCGGTGCGCGAGCTGCGAGAGCGGGGCCGAGCGCTCCGTCGGAGTGCGGCGAATGTGTGCATCGATGCGGCTCGCCGCGGCGCGCACGGCGGAGGCGTCGAGCCCTCGCTCCAAGACGCCCATCGGGACCCTCAAGGCAGCCTCATGCGACGAGGCGGTCGAACGCGCGCCGCAGCCGGCGGACACCCTCGTCGATGCGGTCGGGCGTCGGCGCGCTGATCGAGAAGCGCAGCGCGTTCGAGTGATCCTGGCCGTGGTGCACGGTGAAGGCACCGCCCGGGACGAACGCGACGCCCTCCTCGAGGGCGACGTGCAGGAGCCGGGTCGCATCCAGGCCGTGCGGCAGCCGGACCCAGAAGTAGAAGCCGCCCTGCGGATCGTTCCAGGTCACGCCGGTCCCGGCGAACTCGCGCTCCAGCGCGGCGCGCGCGCGGTCCTGTTTGGTGCGGTACATGTCGCGCAGCCCGTGCAGGTGCGCGCCGACGCCACCGCGCCGGTGGAACTCCACCACGATCCGCTGCGCGAGCGTGCCGGTCGACGAGTCCATGGTCTGCTTGGCCGCCGACATGCGACGGACGATCTCGCTCGGGGCGATGACCCAGCCGACGCGCAGACCCGGAAGGAACGTCTTTGAGAACGTGCCGACGGACACGACGTCCGCGCGGACCGCGAGCGACTGGATCGGCGCCACCTCCTGGCCGCGATAGCGCAGCAGCGCGTAGGGATCGTCCTCCACGACGATGGCGCCGCAGCTCGCGGCCAGGGCGCACAGCGATTCGCGGCGCCGCTCCGACAGCGTCTCGCCGGTCGGGTTCTGGAAGTTCGGCACGACGAAGAACATGCGCGGGCGGATGCCGTCGCGCCGCAGGATCCGCGCGGCGGCGTGCACGTCGAGGCCCTCGCCGTCGATCGGGACCTCGAGCACCTGTGCGCCGTGATTACGGAAGGCCGAGAGCGCGTTTGCGAACGCCGGGGATTCGGTGACGACGACGTCGCCTCGCCGGAGGAACACGCGGCAGAGGAGATCGATGCCCTGGAGCGCGCCGGCGCTGATCAGGACCTCCTCGGCCTCGGCGCGAACGCCGCGCTCGCGCGCCTGCTCGGCGACGATCTCCCGAAGCTCCGGCTCGCCCTCGGTCATCGTGTAGCCAAGCGCGCTCGCGCCCTCGCGCTGGATGACCGCCGCGGCGAGCTGGTCCGCGTGGACGAGGTCGAGCGCCTCGCGCGCGGGAGACCCGACCGCGAACGACACGGTGTCGCGAGTCTGCCGCGCCACGATGCCGATCGTTTCGTCGATGAAGGAGCCGAACACCTCGTTCGGCTCGCGCGTCCATTCGGTCTCGCGGGCCAGCGAGACGCTCATGGGATCGCGGCCACGACGGCGTCCTGGCGCCGCACCTGCGCGGCGATCGCGATGAGCATCACGTCGTTGATCTCTCGCGTCTCGGCGCCCTCGCGCATCGCGATCTCGTAGGCGCGCTCGAGGCCCTCGCGATCGAGCGGGATGCCGAGCTCGCGCAGCCGCGCATCGAGACCGTGCCGTCCGGAGAGCTTGGTGAGAACGATCCGCCGCGTGGCCCAGCCCACGCTGTCCGGCGTCATGATCTCGTACGTCAGCGGGTCCTTGAGGACGCCGTCCTGATGGATGCCCGATGCGTGGGCGAACGCGTTGGCGCCGACGATGGCCTTGTTCGGCTGCACCGGAATGCCCGTGAGCTCCGAGAAGAGCCGGCTCGTCGGCACGAGGTGATCGCTCCGGATGCGCGTGTCGCTCCCGTAGTGGTCGCCGCGCGTGCGCAGCGCCATGACGACCTCTTCGAGCGATGCGTTCCCACCCCGCTCGCCGATCCCGTTGACGCAGACGTGCGCCTGATGCGCACCCGCGCCGATCGCCGCCAGCGTGTTCGCGACCGCCAGGCCGAGGTCGTTGTGGCAGTGGACCGAGACCCGCAGGCCGCCGTTGTACGCGGCGAGCGCGCCACGCACCGCGAGGACGAGCTTCGCGAATTCGTGCGGCTGCGCATAGCCGACGGTGTCGGGGATGTTGATGTACCGGGCGCCCGCGCGCGCGGCCGCCTGGCAGATGGTGACGAGGAAGTGGATGTCGGTACGTGTCGCGTCCTGCGCCGAGAACTCGACCTCGTCGGCGTGCTCGCTGGCGCGGCGCACCGCGCGGACCGCGCGATCGATGCACTCACCCGGGGTGATGCGCATCATCCGCTCGAGATGAATCTCGCTCGTGCTGATGAAGACGTGGATGCGCTTGCGCTCGGCCGGCGCCAGCGCACGCGCCGCGGCGTCGACGTCGCCATCGGTCGCGCGAGCGAGCGCGACGATGGTCGAGCCTTTGACCTCACGCGCGATCGTGTGGACCGCATCGAGCTCCTCGGCAGACGCCGCGGGGAACCCCGCCTCGATCGCGTCCACGCGAAGCTCCGCCAGCGCCCTGGCCATGCGGAGCTTGGCCGCGCCGGAAAGCGCCGCGCCGGGCGCCTGCTCGCCGTCGCGCAGCGTCGTGTCGAGTATCTCGATCTGGCGCATGGCCGCCTCCTCTATTTCCCCGCCGCGATGGCTTCGGCCGCCCGCGGAGCGCTCGTGGGAACCTCACGCCGCGGGAGCCACGGCATCATTCGCCGGAGCGAGCGGCCGACCTCTTCGATGCGGCCGTTCTGTTCCTTCGCTCGCGTCTGGTACAGACGCGGTGCTCCGCGGCGGTACTCGGCGATCCACTCCTGCGCGAACGTGCCGTCACGGATCTCGCTCAGGATCTGCCGCATCGAGTCGCGCACGCGCTCGTCGATCACGCGACGGCCGCGTGTGTAGTCTCCGTACTCCGCCGTATCGGAGACCGAGTGGCGCATGTAGGAGAGTCCGCCCTCGTAGAACAGATCGACGATGAGCTTGAGCTCGTGCATGCACTCGAAGTACGCGACCTCGGGCTGGTACCCGGCGTCCACCAGCGTATCGAACCCCGCCTTCACCAATTCGGAGACGCCGCCGCAGAGGACGGCCTGCTCGCCGAAGAGGTCGGTCTCCACCTCTTCCGCGAACGTCGTGCCGATCACTCCGGCCCGCGTCGCGCCGATGCCCTTCGCGTAGGCGAGGGCGGTCCGCTTGGCCTTGCCGCTCGCGTCCTGGTGCACGGCGACGAGGGCGGGCACGCCCTTCCCCTCGGTGAAGATCTCGCGCATCCGATGACCGGGCGCCTTCGGCGCGACGAGCACGACGTCGACGTCGGGGTGCGGGCGCACCTCCTCGAAGTGGACGGAGAACGCATGACCGACGACGAGCGTGCGGCCCTTGCCCATCGACGGCGCGATGCGGTCGTAGATCGAGCGGTGATGCTGGTCCGGGACGAGGAGGGCGACGATGTCGGCGTAGCGAGCGGCGTCCTCGACCTCACGGACCTCGAAGCCGTCGCGCTCCGCCGAAGCCCAGCTCGGTCCCGCGCGCACGCCGACGATGACCTCGTGACCGCTGTCACGAAGGTTCTGCGCGTGCGCGTGGCCCTGGCTGCCGTAGCCGAGGACCGCGATGGTCTTGTCCTTCAAAGCCGCGGGGTCCGCGTCGGTGTCGTAATAGATGGTGGCCATCAGGTCCTCCTTTAGAGATACGTCTTGGTCGTCAGGTTGCCCAGGCGTGGGTTCTGCCCGAGGAGCTGGTCCGCGTCGATCGGGACCTCGATGAGGAACGAGCGCTTGTTCCGCTCGTACGAGCGAGCGACGACGTCTTCCAGGTTCGACAGGTCCGGCGAGACGCGCACGGCGTCCCAACCGTGCGCTTCGGCCGCCTTCACGAAGTCGATCTGCGGCAGCGTCGAATGGTAGTTCCGCTTGTCGACCTCCGGGATGATGACCTCGAGCCCCTTGTCCACGATCCCGTAGACGCCGTTGTTCACGACGAACACCGTCATCCCAAGATTGGCCGCGTCCGCGAGCGCGCCGCCGAAGAGACGCCAGCAGCCGTCGCCGGTGAAGACGAAGGTGTGGAGGTCGGGTGCGGCGGCCTTCGCGCCGACGCCGAGGCCGAAGCCGCCGCCCATCGCGGAGCCGTCGTGCGTCGTGAAGAAGCGGATGTTCGGGCTCGGCCGCTGCGCGACGTACTGCCGATCCTTGTATGCGGTGCAGACGTCGTCGAAGCCGATCGAGCCCGGCCGCCAGGTGCGATGCAGGCGCCCGTAGAACTCGACCGCGTCGACCGTCCCGGGTCGCACCGTGCGGTTGATCTCGCGGTCGTTCAGGTCCGCGGGTGCGGGCGGCGTATCGGGACGTTCGATGGCCGCGCGGGCGATACGCGGAAGCGCCTCGCGCAGGACCATGCCGATGTCACCACGCACGATCCGGTACTCGTGCGCCGCGCGGTGGCGGAACTCGCCGTGCTTGTGCCCGTAGGGATCGCGCAGATCGGTGAAGTGGTAGACCCAGCCTGCCGGGATGCGGCCGAGGTTCAGCGAGTACTCGCCGGGATCGAAGCCGAGCGAGATGACGACGTCATCGGGCCCCAGGCCGCGCCACAGCTTCATCGCCGCGTCATTGCCGCCGAAGGAGATGTAGCCGTAACCCCACGGGTTGGTCGGTGAGACGGCGTTGGCGCCGTTCACCGACCACACCGTTGGGGCGCGCAGGAGTTGAGAGAGGTGAGTAGTCAGGTCCTGGATGCCCGGGACGAACGCGGCCTCGCCGGACACGTAGATGACGACGCGCCTGCCCCGCGCCACCTTCGGGAACTCGTCGACGAACTCGGCCAGGTCGCGGGCGGCGAAGGTCCGCGGCTTCGAGGTCCACGGTGCCTCCGCGTCGGTCGGCCGCGACAGGACATCGGGATGGAACGCGATCGCGACGGGCTTGCTGCGCTTCAGCATGTACTGCGCGCGCCTGAGCCCATCCTCGAGGCGGTTGATGTTGTCGATCACGACGCAGCCCTCGCCGAGCTCGGCCTCGAGCTGCGGAACGACGTTGATCCCGTGCTCGGAGACGTCTTGGAGCGGCGCCTGCCCGATGGACATCGTCGAGTTCAGCGCGACGAGATAGACCGCGGGGATGTTGTGCAGCTTCGCGTCGGAGAGTCCGCTGCCGCCGAGCTTCGTGGCCGCGCCGGTCGTCGTGAGGCACGCCGCGATGCGACCCGACGCGAGCCAGCTCCCGAGGGGCGCGAAGCCGGCGACGTACTCGCCCATCGTGAGCATGCGCACGACGCCGTCGTTGGCCTGCGATGGGTCGGAGAACGGCTCCATGTGCTTCGCCACGTGGACGACGCCGCCGCCATTCACGCCGGCGACGAAGGTCACGCCCCACGATCGCAGCGTGTCGACCAGGACGGAGTTGCCGCTCTCGGCCCAGGTCGCGGCCCGCTCGCGTGGCTGTCGCTCCATGATCGCGGCCATGTCGTCGCCCCTTTCAGGAACAGCAAAGGCCTCCCGTTTCCGGGAGGCCTTCTGATTCCGACGCTTCGGTGTGGTGTGCCGCTATCCTCCCGTGCTCTCGCAGGCCTTCTCAATGAGAAGGACGTCGATGACAACGAGGACGAGCGGGCTGCGCATCTGCGAGGTAGTGAAACCGTCGAGAGGCGCCACGGTCAAGGCATTCAGGGGATGTTGTGCACGTCGCATCATGAGGCGATCTGGGCGAGCGCCCTGCGCCCGAGGATCGCGAGCTGCAGCGCCAGACGCGTGTCGGGATCTTCAAGGTCCGCTCCAGTCAGCTTCGCGATCCGCCGCAGCCGGTGTCGCACGGTGTTGCGATGCAGGTACAGCCGGCGCGCCACCGCGTTGACACTGCCGTTGCTCCGCAGATACGACTCGAGCGTGTCGAAGAGGTCTGGGTGCGTGTCGTCGGCGGCGAGCGGACCGAGGACCCGGTCCGCGAAGGCGCGGATCTCGTCGGCGGGCTGATTGAGGACGAAGCAGAACGCGCCGAGCTCGTCGAAGTGCACCGTCCGCCCGTGTCCGTGAAGGCCGCGGCCGAGCGTGAGCGCGTGCTCGGCCTGCAGGAGCACGAAGTGAGCGCCGGAGGCGCCGGGCTTTGGACCGGCCACGCCCGCCGAGACGTCGTCCGCGAGCGCCGACCCGACGAGCTGCCGCAGCCTCTCCGCGTCCGCGCGCAGATCCGTGTCCGCGCTGTGCTCGCGCACCACGCTCACGGAGTTCGCGGAGCGCAGCACGCGCGCTTCAGGATCGTCGACCGCGCGGGCGATCGCCTCACGCAGCGCGGCGCTCGACGCGCGCTTGCGTCCCGCGAGGCTGATCGCGACGTACGCTCTGTCGACGGCCATTCGTCTCCATCAACAAGAAAGCCTCCCTTCTGGGAGGCCTTCGCTTCGCTGGTTGTTGGGCTTCTCGCCGGTGCTAGGCCGCGCCTCCCACGTCATCTCCGCTCGTCACAAGGACGAGGATCGGGATGACGACGATGAGGACGTGGCCGCGTGTCATCAGAAAAGGCAGGCTACCAGCGTGCTCCGCACACGGCAATCACCAATCTCCCGTTGACCAGCACCTGTCACTGAGGGACGCCGCGGCGGCTTTGCCCCGAGCCGAATCACCTCCGTTTCCGCATGGCGCGAACAGCGCCATTAGTCGCTCTGCACGTCCGAGAGCGGACGCGCTTGACCCCAGGCAGGCCGCGACCGTAGCGTCAACAGTCCGATGTCCCACGCCGTCGCCGTCATCGTCATCGTCGGCTCCATTCAGGAAGCCGGCAGCGGAGGCGCGCCCAGCTGAATCACACGCGGACACAGCCGGCGGAAAGCCTCCCAAAACCGGGAGGCTTCTTCATTTTCAAGGAGGAAGCCATGGCCAGCGTTGAGGAGCGACTCAAAGGGGTGCCCGCGGTGGGCACCGAGATCCCCGAGACGGGCTGGGCCTATCACGACGGAGCGTTCAAGCCGCTCGCCGACGCCAACGTGAGCATCGCGACGCACGCGCTGAACTACGGCACGGCGATCTTCGAGGGGATCCGTGCGTACTGGAACCCCGCGCACGAGCAGCTCTACGTCTTCCGCCTGCGCGATCACTTCGCGCGCATGACCGATTCGTGCCGGATCCTGCGCATCACGCTCCCCGGCGATCCCGACGAGCTCAGCGATCTGGTCATCGAGCTGCTGCGCCGGAACCAGCCGCGGACCGATGTCTATGTGCGCCCTCTCGCGTACAAGGCGGCGCGATCGATCAAGGTCGCGCTCGCCGACCTGCGCGACGGCTTCGGCATGTTCACCTTCCCGCTCGGCGACTACATGCCGACGTCGGGACTCGCGGCGCGGACGTCGACCTGGCGGCGGATCTCCGACGATGCGCTGCCGGCGCGCGGCAAGATCGCGGGCGCATACGTCAACACCGCGCTCGCGGTGGACGAGGCCCACGAGTCGAACGCCGAGGAGGCGATCTTCCTCACCCACGACGGACATGTCTCCGAGGGCGGGAGCGCGAACCTGTTCATGGTGCGAGACGGAGAGCTCATCACACCACCGGTCAACGACGACATCCTCGAGGGCATCACGCGCGACTCGCTCATCCGGCTCGCCCGCGAGGAGCTCGGATTGACCGTGCGCGAACGCAGCATCGATCGCACCGAGCTGTTCATCGCGGAGGAGGTGTTCTTCTGTGGCACCGGCGCGCAGGTCGCACCGTGCGTCAAGGTCGATGGGCGCGCGGTCGGCGACGGATCGATCGGCAGGGTCTCGCGTGCGCTCGCCGATCTCTACACGGCTCTCGCGCGCGGCGACGACACACGGCGCGCCGAGTGGCGCGCCCCTGTATATCGCTGAGCGGTACGCTGCCGCCGTGGACTCGCCACCGCGGCTGACGCAGGCGCCACCACGCGGCTTCCGAGACATCCTTCCGACCGAGGCGCGCGAGCTGCGCGCGATCGAGCGCAGCCTCACCGAGACGTTCACGCGCTACGGCTATATGCCGCTCGAGCCGCCGATGGTCGAGCACAGCGCGGGCGAATCGCTGTTGACCGGCGATCGCCTCATCCAGTTCCTCGACCGCGACGGCAGCCTCGTCGCCCTGCGTCCCGACATCACCACGGCGATCGCTCGCCTCGTCGCGCAGCGCTACGCCGACGCGGACGGCGCGCTACGGCTGTCGTACTTCGCACCGGTCTTCCGCGAGGAGCCCGCGATGCTCGGCGCCGAGCGCGAGTACGACCAGGCGGGCGTCGAGCTCGTCGGGCCGTCGGGGACGCTCGCCGACGCCGAGGTTCTGGCGCTGCTCGCGGAGTCGCTCGCTCGCACCGGACTCTCCGGCGCCACGATCGAGGTCGGCCACGTCGGCGCGGTGCGCGCGCTCTTCGCCGATCTCCCGGAGGACGCGCTCCAGGTCGTGCTGCGCGAGCTGCGCGACGGCGATCACGTCGGGGCCTTCCGCCGCGCACGCGAGGGTGGGATGACCGATGCCGGCGTCGCGCGCGCACGGCAGATGCTCGCCGCGCGCGGCCGCGGCATCGAGTCGGTGGACGTCGCGGGCGTCGACGAGCTGCGCGCCGTGATCCACCTGGCGCGCGATCTCTTTCCGGGAGAGCCACTCTGGGGCGTCCCGAATCTCGCGCTCGTGCCCGCGCTCCCCTACTACACCGGCATCGTGTTCGAGGTGCTCCATCCCGACGTGGGCTTTCCGATCGCGGCGGGCGGCCGGTACGACCTACTGCTCGCGGCGTTCGGCGCCGCACGGCCCGCGACAGGGTTCGCGATCAACGTGCCGCGCCTGCACCTCGCGCTGTACGGATCCGGATGGCGTCCGTCATCCGAGCGCGCGCTCGTCGCGCTCGAGCCCGCGGACCCGCGCACCACCGCGCGGCTCGCCGCGGCGCTCCGCGAAGCGGGCGTCAACGTGGCGATCGGCGCGGTCGCGGAGCCGGCGGGACGGACCGTGCTCGAGGCCAGCGTCGTCGACGAGCGACAGGTGCGGTTGAAGGACGGGCGCACGCTCACGGCCGATGCCCTCGCGCGCGAGCTGGCGTGAGGCCGCTCCGGTTCGCGGTCGCGCAGGGGACGATGCTCAAGGATCAGCTTGCTGCCCTCGCCGCGATCGGCTGCGACGTTTCGAAGATCACCGGCGATGAGCGGCGTCTGGTCGTCCGCGGTGGCGACATGGAGTTCGTCCGGGCGCGACCGTCGGACATCGCGACGTACGTCGAGCGCGGCGCCGCCGATCTCGGCATCGTGGGCAAGGACGTGCTCATGGAATCGGGAGCGCGCGTCCTCGAGCTCGTCGACCTGGGATTCGGCGCCTGCCGTTTCGTCGTCGCCGCGCCGCGGGACGCCGTCGCGCGCTCGCTCGACGAGTACCGCCATCTGGGCAGCCTCGAGGTCGCGACGAAGTACCCGCGCGTCGCGGAGGCGCACTTTCGCCGCCGCGGCATCGCGGTCGAGATCGTGAAGGTCGCCGGCTCGGCGGAGGTCGCGCCTCAGGTCGGGCTGGCCGATTGGATCGTCGATCTCGTCGCCACCGGCGCGACGCTCGCGGCGAACGACCTCGCGGTCGTCGAGGAGATCGCGCCGTGCACCGCGCGCCTGATCGCGAACCCGGCCGCGTACCACCAGCGCCGCCGCGAGATCGCGCCGCTGGTCGACCGGTTGGCGGCCTGGGCGGAGGCGCGATGAGCGCGGCGGCCGGCCAAAGACCGGTGAGCGCGATGGCCGCGGACATCGCACGCGCCCGTCGCGGCGGTGCATTCGGCCCGCGCGAGCGAGCGGTCGCGGCTCGCGTGATCGCCGCGGTGCGCCGCGATGGCGACGCGTCCGTGCTGCGCGTGGTACGCGAGTTCGACCGGCGCCAGGCGCGAGCGAGCGACCTCGTCGCGGACCGCGCGACGCTGCGTCGCGTCGCGCGCAGGGCGGCACCCGAGGTGCGGCGCGCGCTGGACCTCGCGTACCGGCGCATCCGGAGGTTCCACGAGGAGCAGCGACCGCGCGCGGCGGCGGTCCGCGACGCGGATGGGACCCTGCGACTGACGCCGGCGCCGCTCGGCCGGGTCGGCGCGCTCGTGCCGCGCGGCGCGACCGCCTATCCATCGACGGCGCTCATGACCGGCATCCCGGCGCGGGTCGCCGGCGTGCCCGCGCTCGTCGCCGCGTCGCCGATGACCGCGGACGGCGAGATCGACCCGGCGCTGGCCTACGCGCTGACGCTCGTCGACGCGGACGCGCTCTACCGCGCGGGGGGCGCCGCGGCTGTGGCCGCGCTCGCGTATGGGACGAAGCTCGTCGCTCCTGTCGACAAGATCGTCGGACCGGGGAACGCGTACGCGACGGCCGCGAAGTGGCTCGTCTCCGCCGATGTCGGCATCGACGCGCTGCAGGGACCGAGCGAGCTCGTGATCGTGGCAGCGGGAGGCGCGGATCCGTCCGCGCTGGCGCTCGACCTCCTCGCGCAGGCCGAGCATGGCAGCGGCGCGTTCGCGGCGCTCGTCTCCGATGACGCCGCGCTGCTGCGCGAGGTGCGCGCCGCTCTCGCTCGAGGCGCGGGCACCCGCGGTGCGGACGGCCAGCTCGCACGACGCATGTTCCTGTACCGCGCGCCGAGCATCCGCGCGGCGGCGCGCGCCGCGAACGAAGCGGCGGCGGAGCACGTGCTCCTCGCCGGGAGCGCGGCCGCCGCGCTCGCGAGGCTGATCGAGCGCGCCGGTGCGGTGTTCATCGGCGAGCGGTCGGCGGTGGCGTTCGGCGATTACGTCGCGGGCACCAATCACTGCCTTCCCACCGGCGGCACGGCGCGCTGGTCATCCGCGCTGCGGGTGGACGACTTCGTCCGCTGGACGAGCCGGGTCGAGCTGCGCCCGCGGGCCGGCCGGCTGTCGGCCGCCGGTGCGGTCATCGCGCGGCAGGAGCGGATGCGGTATCACGCGGAGTCGATGGAGGCACGAGGCTGATGGCACCCAAGCGACCCGGCGCGGCCCCGAAGCGCGAGCCGGCGCGAAGGGCGAAGCGCGAACGGAAGACGAAGGAGACCGACATCCAGGTGCGCTTCGACCTCGACGGCCGAGGCTCGGCCGACGTGTCCACCGGACTTCCCTTCCTCGACCACATGCTGGAGCTGGTCGCCGTCCACGGCCTGTTCGACCTGGTGCTGCGCGCGAAGGGCGACCTGCACGTCGACCAGCACCACACGGTCGAGGATCTCGGGCTGGTGCTCGGCGCCGCGATCAACGACGCGCTGGGGGACCGAAAGGGTCTCGTCCGGTACGCGTCGCTCGAGATCCCGATGGACGAGGCGCTCGTATCTGTTGCGCTCGACCTCGGCGGGCGTCCGTTCTTCACCAGCGACATCCGGCCGAAGACCCGCGTCGTCGGAGCGTTCGACTCGGAGCTCGTGCCTGATTTCTTCGTCGCGCTCACGCAGGGCGCGAAGTGCACGCTCCACATCCGCCAGCTGGCCGGCGGGAACACCCATCACGTCCTCGAGGCCGCGTTCAAGGCGTTCGGTCGCGCGCTGGACGCCGCGTCGCAGCGCGACCCGCGCAGGAGAGGCGTGCCCAGCTCGAAGGGGCGGATCGACTAGCGCGGTGATCTCGATCGTGGACTATGGCATCGGCAACCTCCCGAACGTCGAGCGGGCGCTGCGCAGGGCCGGAGCGAACGAGGTGCGCGTCAGCGACAGGGCGGACGACATCCTGTCTTCGCGCGCGGTGGTGCTCCCAGGCGTCGGTCACTTCGGCCACTGCGCGCGCGAGCTGCGAAGGCGCGGACTCGACGGGCCGGTGCGCGAGGCGCGGGCGAGGCGCATACCGCTGCTCGGCCTCTGCGTCGGGATGCAGCTCTTCTTCGAAGGGAGCGAGGAGGACGCGAGCGCGACGGGGCTCGGCCTCCTTCCCGGTACGGTCCGCCGCCTCCGCGGCGCGGCGCGCGTGCCGCACACCGGCTGGAACGGAGTGCGATTTCGCGGCGGGCACCCGTGGCTCTCGAACGATCTCGATGGCGTGTACTTCTACTTCGTGCACTCGTACGCGCCCGAGGCCACGGCCGACTCGGTCATCGCGACGACCGATGATGGCGGCACCTTCGGTTCGATCGTCGGAGGAGACGGCATCCTGGGCGTGCAGTTCCACCCCGAGAAAAGTTCCTTCATGGGCACGCGACTCCTGGAGGGATTCGTGCGAGGCGTCGCGGCCCCGGGACGGATTCGTGAGAGGCTTCCCCTGATGCTCGCCAAGCGCATCGTCCCCTGCCTCGACGTGAAGGATGGGCGCGTCGTGAAGGGCACGCGGTTCGTCGAGCTGCGCGACGCGGGCGATCCCGTCGCGCTCGCGTCGCGCTACGACCGCGAGGGCGCGGACGAGCTCGTCTTCCTCGACATCACCGCGTCGCACGAGCGGCGACGCACCGTCATCGAGCTCGCGGGGGCGGTGGCGGCGACGCTCACGATCCCGTTCTGCGTGGGCGGGGGCATCGGCTCGGCCGACATGGCCGCGGCGATACTCCGCGCCGGCGCGGACAAGGTCGCGGTCAACACCGCCGCCGTCCGTCGGCCGGAGCTCCTGGGCGAGATCGCGGCACGCGCGGGCGCGCAGGCCGCGGTGCTCGCAATCGACGCGAAGCGGCGTCCGGACGGCGGCTACGAGGTGTACGTCGAGGGCGGCCGCACGCCCACGGGTCTCGACGCGATCGAGTGGGCGCGGCGCGGTGTGATGATGGGAGCCGGCGAGATCCTGCTCACCTCCGTGGACCGCGACGGGACCCGCGACGGATTCGAGCTCGAGCTGACCTCGCTCGTCGCGAAGGCGGTAAACGTGCCCGTGATCGCGTCGGGAGGCGCGGGGACGGTCGCGCATTTCGTCGATCTCTTCACCAGGACCGGAGCCGACGCGGGGCTTGCGGCGTCGATCTTCCATTCGGGTGAGGTCGTCGTCGCGGATCTCAAGTCGGCGCTCGCGTCGCGTGGCGTCGCGATCCGCCCGAGCACGCAGGCCGCATGACCGACCGGCGCGGCGGACAGCCGGCGAGGGTGGGCACCGTCGCGTTCGACGACAGGGGGCTCGTCCCGGCGATCGTCCAGGACGCGGGGACCGGTGCGGTGCTGATGCTCGCGTACATGGATCGCGAGGCGCTCGACGCGACGCTCCGTACACGAGAGGTGCATTTCCACAGCCGATCGCGAGCCCGGCTTTGGAAAAAAGGCGAGACCAGCGGCAACGTCCTGCACCTCGTCGATCTCGTGACCGACTGCGACGGCGACGCGCTTCTGGTGAAGGCGCATCCCGCGGGACCCACCTGCCACACCGGCGCGGCAACGTGCTTCGCACCCACCAACGAGAAGGATCTCGGAAGGTTCATCAGCGAGCTCGCCGCGACGCTCGCGCAGCGGAAGCGGGACCTGCCGGGGGGCTCGTACTCGGCGGAGCTGTTCACGTCGGGACCGACTGGGATCGCCGACAAGCTCGTCGAAGAGGCGAATGAGACGGCGGCGGCGCTCCGGGGCGAAGGCCGTGCGCGCACGATCAGCGAGCTGACCGATCTCCTCTACGTGATGCTCGTCGCCGCGACCGACGTCGGCGCTTCGGCCGACGAGCTCAAGGTGTCGCTCGAGGAGAAGAAGAGCGCCGCGCCAGCGCGTCGAGCGCAGCGGGAAGATCGCTGAGGCGCTCGATCCGCGCATCCGGCTTCGGGGCGTCCGGCTCGCTCCAGAGATCGCGGTCGATCCACACCGCCGGCATCCCCGCGGACTTCGCGCCGCCGACGTCGCGGACGAGCGAATCGCCCACCATCACCGCGTCGCCGGGAGCGACGCCAAGTCGATCCGCGGTGAGCGTGAAGATGCGCGGGTCCGGTTTGCCAACGCCGACCTCGGCCGAGACGACGATCGCCGCGAAGTAAGGACCGAACGGCGTGCGCGAGAGCTTCTCGCGCTGAACGTCGCCGGCGCCGTTGGTGACGAGCGCGAGCCGATGGCCCACGGCGAGCGACCGCAGGAGCGGCTCGGCCTCGGGGTCGATCGTCTCTTTGGACCGGCGCACGCGGATGTATTCGCGCTCGAGCGCGCGCGCGAGCTCGTGGTCCTGCACACCGGTCTTCGCGAGCGCGCCGCGCCAGACCGACTCGCGAAAGCCCGGCACGAACGCGCGCATCGCGCGCATCGGTCCGTCGTCCCCCGCGAACTCACCCCACAGCGCCTCGCCCCACCAGATCCCGAACGTCTCGCCGTACGCGTACTCGGGAGAAGACGACCACTCGGACTCGGCGAGCTCGGCCGCGACACGGCCGAGCTTCGCTGCGTCGGCGCCGTTCTTCTCCCGCGCGACCTGCGCGGCGGCGTCCAGGGCGCGGAACGTCGACTGGTCCTCCAGGATCAGCGTGTTGTCGAGGTCGAAGAGCACGGCTTTGAGAGGCATCGGCCCATCATTACGTCTTCTCAACGCCACCGCGACGAGGACGCGCCGCGCGGTGTCCACATTTCGACCATGTCTCGTCAGATCATCGGCGTCCTGGCCGGCCGGTCGCCGCGGTGGCCGCAGAAGGGGCGGCGTCCCGAGGACGCCTTCGTGCCGCAGTGGGCACTCATGTGCGACAGGCCGACGACGGTCGCCGACCTGGCCGACGCGGATGTCATCGGCCGTGTAATCGTGACGACCGATGGAACGGTCACCGAGCTGTTGGAGGCGTGGGCCGGAGAGAGCGTCGCCCTCGGCGAGCTCGCTCAAGAGGAGGGTCGGCTCCACCGCGGTGTGAGGGCGCTCGACGCGAGCGAGGGGGATCGCATCCTGCGCCGCGACGTGTTGCTGGTCGGCACCACCTCCCGGCGTGCGCTGCTGTACGCCGAGTCATTGATCGCGCTCGATCGGCTGCCGGCGCCGATCGCGGACGGGTTGCTCCATTCGCGCACCCCGATCGGCCGTCTGCTGCGGCAGTCGCGCCTCGAGACCTACCGGGAGATCCTTCAGATCACGCGCGAGGAGGCCGATGCCGCCGGATCGCGATTCGGCCGCACGACCGACGAGCTCTTCATCGCCCGCACCTACCGGGTGATCTCCGGCGGCCGGCCGGTGATGCTCATCCACGAGAAGCTCCCCGCCCACATCGCCACGCGACCCGCCTGATCCAAGGCGGCCCGCGAGCCCTGCCATCATCACCGCGTGAGCATGCGCAGGCGGATCCTCGTGGTGGACGACGACGCTCGTCTCGCGGCGTCGCTGCGTCGGGCGCTGGCGTACGAGGGCCATGCCGTCGACGTCGCGGGGGACGGCCCCGCGGCGCTCATCGCCGCGCGCGATCGACCGCCGGACCTCGTCGTCCTCGACGTCATGCTGCCCGGGATCGACGGCGTCGAGGTCTGCCGGCGGCTGCGGGACGGAGGAGCGGGCTCCGACGTGCCGATCCTGATGCTCACAGCTCGCGACCGTGTCTCCGACCGCGTCGCGGGACTCGACGCGGGCGCAGATGACTATCTCGTCAAGCCATTCGCCTACGACGAGCTCCTCGCGAGAGTGCGTGCCCTTCTCCGCCGGCGCGAGCCGGGCGGCCGTGAGGTGCTCAACTGCGCGGACCTCGTGATGGACATCTCCGCACATGAGGTCCGGCGCGGCAATCGCGCCGTGGAGCTCACCGCGCTGCAATTCGACGTGCTCGAGCAATTCATGCGACATCCGCGGCAGGTGCTGGAGCGCGATCGGCTCCTGGAGTCGGTATGGGGCACCGAGAGCGACGCGATCTCGAACGTCGTCGACGTGACCATTGCCGGATTGCGTGCGAGGCTCGAAGCGGAAGACCAGCCTCGACTGCTGCACACCGTGCGCGGCGTCGGCTACGTGCTCCGGGAGCCGTAGGTGCCGGTCCGTCGCAGACTCGCGATCTACGGCGCGAGCGTCGCGGCCGCCGGGATGTTCGTGTTCATCCTGCTCGTGTCGGGCCTCGGCGCGAACGGCGTGCGCGACGATCAGGACCGTAACCTGACGGCGATGGCCGATGCCGCGGCGACGGCGCTGCGGCGTGGTGACGTCGGGCCGGCCGCGTTTCGCCCGCTCGCAATGGTCGACCTTGCAGCGAGCACCGAACCGGTCCTGCTCGTGCTCTCCGCCGACGGCACGGTGCGCTACACCTCGGGCCTGCTGAATGGGGCGCCACCCCGCATCCCGGCGGCCGTCCTCGTCGAGGCGAACGAGCAGGGTCGATCGGTCGCCACGGTCGCCGCCGCGGGTGTCGCGTCGAGGGAGTCGGATCCGCCCGCGCTCAGGGTGGTCGCGCGCAAGTGGGCGAGCGCCACCGATGCCGGCATCGTCGTCGCGGCACAGACGACGGCCTTCCCGAGCAACCAGCTCGCCGGCATCCGCGTCTTCCTCGTGATCGCCGCGATCGTCACCCTGATCGTCGTCGCGATCGTGTCGTGGCTCGTCGCCGGGCGGGCGGTGAGACCGCTCGTCACGCTCGCCGAGACGACCGAGGCGATCGGCGGCACGGGCGATCTCACCAGGCGCCTACCGCCGAGTGGGAGCGGTGACGAGGTCGGTCGGCTGACGACGAGCTTCAACGCGATGGTCGATCGGCTGCAGTCATCGCAGGCCGATCTCGCGGCCGCACTTGCCGCGCAGCAGCGTTTCATCGCGGACGCGTCGCACGAGCTGCGCACGCCGCTGTCGACGATCCGGACGAACGCCGATTTCCTCCGGGCTCGACCCGATGCGGCGGCCGACGACCGTGCGGCGGCCATCGACGACGTGGCGAGTGAGGCCGAACGGATGAGCCGGCTCGTCGACGGGCTCCTCGTGCTGGCGCGCGACGACGCCGGCGTGGCCGTCGAGCGGCGACCCGTCGACCTGCGAGCCGTGGCCACGGAGGAGGCCCGGCGCATCCGAACGCCGGGTCGCGCGCCCGACCAGATGCATGACGTTGCCGTCACGGCCGACGGCGCAGCGCTCGTATCGGGAGACCCCGAAGCGCTCGGCCGCGCGATCCGCATCCTTCTGGACAACGCGTTCCGGCACGGCAGACCGCCGGTCGGCATACGGATCACGAGGCGCGATCGCCGCGTCGAGCTCGAGGTCCGCGATGCCGGACCCGGGTTGCCGAAGGGAAGCGAGGAGCGGGTCTTCGAGCGCTTCTACCGAGCCGATCCCGCGAGGAGCGGCGAGGGGACCGGACTCGGCCTCGCGATCGCTCGCGCGATCGTCGAGGCTCACGGTGGGACGATTCGCGCGACCACCGCCGATGAGGGAGGCGCCCGCGTGACGATCGAGCTCCCCGCGCTCAGCTGATCTGCCCGACCGACACCGGCGTGACACGCACCCTCATGAAGCGCTCATCTTCGAGCCACGATGCGCTCATCGGGCACGCCGAGGATTGGCCCATGGATACCGAGAGACGACCAGGAGATGATCTCCTCGAGGTCGCCCGCGCGCTCCTGCTCCTTCAGGGAGCGATCCTCGTCGCGGCGACGATCGAGGCGCTGATCTGGAGCGCCATCTTTCCCGGCGCGGGCGGGTCCGTCCTCACGACAAGCGCGTCCGCGCTGGCCATCCTCGTCGCGCGGGCACGCCTGCGGGCTGACCGCCGATGGACCCGACGCCTCGTCTACCTCATCGAAGGACTGAGCATCGCGGCCGTCACGGTCGACATCGTCATCGCCATCGCGATCGCCCACGCGCTCCCGCCGGTCGTCGCGCTCATCACGCAGCTCGTGCTTCCCATCTCGGTCCTCGCGCTGCTCCGACGCTCGGCTCGCGCGGCCCACGACACACCGTCGCTCGCTGGCGTTCCGGGCACCGTCGCCGCCCTGGGAAGGTTGTCATGAACAGCAGCCCGCTCTACCAGATCGGCGCGGAGCATCTTTGGGGATTGCTCGCGCTCGCCGTCGTGCCGGTCGCGCTGTTCGTGCTTCGCCGAAAGGACGCGCATCGACTCGCTCCGATCGAGTGGTTGCTGGTCGGGCTGCTCATTGGATCGGCGGCGCTCCACGCTGGACTGGTGATCGGCAACGACCACGGAGCCGCGATCAGCCTCTTGTTCATCGTCGACGCGCTGCTGCTGGTCGCCGTCGCGCGTCGCGTGCTGCGTGGGTCGCGACCCGGTCGCCTGGCCGTGGCCGTGCTCGTCGGCTCGATCGTCGCCTACTGGGCCTCCGCGATCGCCGGCGAACCGCCCGATCAGGTCGGGCTCGCGACGAAGCTCGCCGAGATCCTCGCCCTGGGCATCGTCCTCCGGCCGGCCCCAGGCTCGCGCCTGCTGATGCTGCGCGCCGCGGGGCGGAGTCTTGCGATCACGCTTCTGGTCATCGGGACGGCGGCGACCTCATGGGTCGGCGCGTTTCGCGCCTCGGCCGCGGAACCCGGTGCCGTGGCGGGGCACCACGTCCACAGCGGCAGCGTGGCGCCACCCGGTGTCGTCCGTCCGGCCGTGGCGGCCCGCGAGGCCACGCCCGCCGAAGAGGCGGCGGCGAGCGGTCTCGTGCTCACCGCGCGGAAGGCGCTCGCCCGCTACGCCGACCCGGCGGTGGCAGCGGCCGATGGCTACCGAGTCAAAGGACTGGCCGGCATCGACTTCCACGCGAACAACCCGGCATACGAGAAGGACGGCCGCATCCTCGATCCGGCGCGGCCCGAGACGCTCGTGTACGCGGTCGCGCCGAACGGCCGCCCGGTCCTCTTGGGTGCGATGTTCCAGATGCCGAACATCGGCGAGCCCGGCCCCACGATCGGCGGACCGCTCACGACGTGGCACGGTCACCAGAACGTCTGCATCTCGCTCACCCCACCGGGGCTCTCCGGCCTGCTCAGCCCGCTCGGCACCTGTCCGGTCGGCTCGATCCTTCTGCCGCTGACCGCCGAGATGATCCACATCTGGATCGTGCCGGGCGCGCCGGAGCCGTTCGGCGACCTGGACGACGCGTGGAAGCGCGCGTATCTGCAAGCGACGGTCACGCGACCCTAACTAAATAGACTGCGCGCCATGTCTCGCCGCACGCGGCCGCGCGCGTTCGTCCTGTTCGTCGCGGGTCTGGTGCTGCTCTGGGAAGTGGTCAAGCTGCTGGGCGGAGATCCGCTGGGCAGCTGGCAGCCGCCGTTCGACTGGACCATCGCGCGCGATCTCAACATGCCGCACGTCTGGGACATCGCGATCGCGTTCGTCGAGCCCGCCCAGCGCAATGGTCCCCCGCTCGGCGTCGTGCTGGCGGCTGCCGCCGGATTCACGCTCAGCGAAGCCGTCGGCGGATTCGTCTTCGGTGCCGCGCTCGGCATCGTGCTCGCCGTCGTTTTCGTGCACTCGCGGCTGCTGGAACGAGCACTCGTCCCGTACGTCGTCGCTTCGCAGACCGTGCCGATCATCGCCATCGCGCCGATGGTGGTGATCTGGCTGCAGGCCGGATGGCTGTCGGTCGCGGTCATCTCGGCGTATCTCACGTTCTTCCCGGTCACGATCGCCGGCATCAGGGGCCTTCGCTCTCCCGACCCGCGCGCCCTCGAGCTCATGTCCTCATACGCGGCCTCACCGCGCGACACGCTCCTCAAGGTGCGCCTCCCCGCGGCGGCGCCCTACCTGTTCGCGGCACTGAAGGTCGCCGCGACGGCGAGCGTCGTCGGCGCGATCATCGGCGAGCTGCCCTCCGGCATCCGCGACGGACTCGGCGGCGCGATCCTGAACTTCAATCAGTACTACATCTCGGGGCCGCCGAAGCTGTGGGCGGCGATCCTCGTCGCGTCGGTCGTCGGCATCGGCTTCTTCCTGATCGTGACCGCCGCCGAGGCCGCGTGGCTTCGCGGACGCTCGCGGGCCGCCGACGCATGAGCGCTCCGTCGGACCAGATCGCTCCAGCGAGCGTCGTATCGGTGCGCGCGGTCCATAAGGTGTTCGCTGACGGCAGCAAGCGCACCGTCGCGCTCGAAGGGATCGACCTCGACATCGCGCGCGGAGCGTTCGTCTCGCTCATCGGGCCATCGGGTTGCGGGAAGTCCACGCTCCTGCGCCTGATCGGCGACCTGACGCAGGCGACGTCCGGCGCGATCACCGTGAACGGTAAGACCGCGCACCTGGCGAGGCTGGCCCGCGATTACGGCATCGTCTTCCAGGCGCCGGTGCTCTTCGACTGGCGCACCGTGCAGCGGAACGTCGAGCTGCCACTGGAGCTCGAGGGGATGTCGCCAGCCGAGCGCGAGCGTCGCGCGAGCGAGATGCTCGCCCTGGTCGAGCTCGGGGGGTTCGAGCGCCATTACCCCTGGCAGCTGTCCGGCGGCATGCAGCAGCGCGTGGCCATCGCCCGCGCCCTCAGCTTCGAGCCCGCACTCCTGCTCATGGACGAGCCGTTCGGCGCGCTCGACGAGATGTCGCGCGAGCGCCTCAACCTGGAGCTGCTGCGCGTCTGGCAGAAGACTGGCACGACGGTGGTCTTCGTGACGCACAGCATCCCCGAGGCGGTGTTCCTCTCCACGCACGTCGTCGTGATGTCACGCCGGCCGGGCCGGATCGTGGACAGCATCGCCGTGGACCTGCCGCAGCCGCGCAACGATCTGATGCGGGAGGATCCACGCTACTTCGGGCTCGTCACACGGGTCCGCGAGAGCCTGCGCCGCCACGACACGAGCGCCCCGAGCGACGCATCGTGAGCGTGCGGATGCGCCGCTACCTGCCGACCGTCGCCATCTTCATCTTCGTCCTTGCCGGGTGGGAGCTCGTCGTTCGCGCGTTCGAGGTCAAGCAGTTCCTCCTACCGGCGCCGAGCGCCATCGCCGGCGCGATCGCCGAGCATCGCGACGAGCTCGCGGCCGCCGCGACGAGCACGCTCTACGAGGCCGTGGGCGGGTTCGCGATCGGGGGCGTGGCCGCGGTCGCCGTCGCGCTCGCCACGGC
The DNA here is from genome assembly GCA_041486085.1 of Candidatus Limnocylindria bacterium. GTDB lineage: Bacteria > Chloroflexota > Limnocylindria > P2-11E > P2-11E > CF-39. The sequence goes on from JBGPKU010000006.1 coordinate 36,093, forward strand.
CCGGTGGACCGCGGCGCGCACCGCGCTGATGCCGTTCGCGATCGCCGCGAACTCGGTCCCGATCATCGCGTTCGCGCCGATCATGAACAACTGGTTCGGGATCCTCAATCCCCTCTCTAAGATGATGGTGGTCGCCGTTCTGGTGTTCTTTCCGATCATGATCAACACCGTTCGCGGCCTGACCCTCGTGGACCCAGGGTCGCTCGAGCTCATGCGCTCCTACGCGGCGAGCGAGGCCGGCATTCTGCTGCGTTTGCGCATCCCGAACGCGCTGCCGTTCGTCCTCACCGCGCTGAAGGTGAGCGCGACGCTGGCGATCATCGGTGCGATCGTGGCGGAGTACTTCGGCGGCGCCCAATCGGTGCTCGGCCAGTACATCATCACGGAGGCCGCGTTCTTCCGGTTCGCGAACGCATGGGCGGCCGTCGTCGTCGCGTCGGCCTCGAGTATCGCGTTCTTCGTTATCATCCTCGCGCTCGAGCGCCTGGCGATCCCGTGGCACGCGTCCGTGCGTACGCCGGACGCCTGAATCGCGGTCCCGGGAGGGACAGGCAGCTCCTGAGGGAGGTGCGTCATGCGAGCGACTCGATTCCTCGCACTCGGTGCCATCGTCGCGCTGCTGGTCGGTGCGTGCGCCGGTGCATCCGCGCCGGGCGGTACCACGAAGGTCCGGCTTCAGCTGCAGTGGGTCGCGCAATCCCAGTTCGCGGGCTACTACGCAGCGGCCGACAAGGGGTATTACAAGGAGGTCGGCCTCGACGTCGAGATCAAGCAGGGCGGGCCGGACATCGTGCCGCAGCAGGTCGTCGCGTCCGACGGCGCGGAGTTCGGCATCGCGTGGGTCCCGAAGATGCTCGCGTCGCGCGAGGCCGGCGCGGACCTCGTGAACATCGCGCAGGTCTTCCAGCGCTCGGGCACGCTGGAGGTCTCGTTCAAGGCGAAGAACATCACCAAGCCCGAGGACTGGAAGGGCAAGAAGGTCGGCACGTGGGGCTTTGGCAACGAGCCCGAGCTCTACGCGGCCATGCGCAAGGTCGGGATCGATCCGAACAAAACGAGCGACGTGACGATCGTCAAGCAGCCGTTCGACATGTCGCTCCTGCTCAACAATCAGGTCGACGCCGCGCAGGCCATGATCTACAACGAGTACGCGCAGGTCCTCGAGCAGAAGAACCCGGCGACCGGTCAGCTCTATCAGCCCAGCGAGCTGAATGTGATCGACTTCAACCAGGTCGGGACGGCCATGCTCCAGGATCACATCTTCGTTCGGGACTCGTGGCTGAAGAAGTCAGGGAACGAGGACATCGCGGCGAAGTTCCTCCAGGCCTCGTTCAAGGGCTGGGTGTTCTGCCGCGACAACCAGGCGGCCTGTGTCGACATCGTCCTCAAGGCGGGCACGACCCTCGGGAAGGGCCACATGACGTGGCAGCTGAACGAGATCAACGCGCTGATCTGGCCGTCGCCGAGCGGCATCGGTCAGGTCGACAAAGCCTCCTGGGACCAGACGGCGACGATCTCGACGACCTACGAGGTGCTCAAGAGCAAGCCGAGCGACTCCGCCTTCCGCAACGATCTCGCGAAGAAGGCCGCCGACGCGCTCAAGTCCAGCGGCGCGGACGTCGTTGGCGCGTCCTTCAAGAAGGCGACGGTGAACGTCACCGCCGGCGGCAACTAGCACTCTCGCTCAGCCGTGGGCGTGGCGGTCGGATCGACGATCGTCACGCCCACGGCTGCCTCCGCGCTACTCCTGCGCGCGGCGTGACTGGCCGAAGTACCAGGAGAGCGTGCGCGACTCGAACACCACGAAGAGCCTGTTCAACAGGTAGCCGACGACCATGAGCGTGAAGATGTAGGCGTACATCTCGGGGATGCGGAACGCGCGCTCCATGTCGAGGATCATGAAACCCACCCCGTCGTTGCTCGCCACGAGCTCGGAGATCACGGTGAGGATGAGCGCGATGGCCAGCGCGATGCGCATGCCCGCGACGATGTTTGGCGACGCGGAGGGCAGCACGATCTTCCAAAGGATCTCGCGCGTCGTGAGGCCGAAGGTCCGCGCGGTGTCCAGGAGAACGCGGTCGACGCCTGCCACTCCCTGGATCGTGTTCACGACGACCGGGAAGAAGCAGGCGAACGCGATCACGAAGATCTTCATCTGGTTCTCGATCCCAAGGAACAGGATCGCCATCGGGATGATCGCGGGCGGCGGCAGCGGGCGGAGCGCCTCGATGAGCGGCTCGAGCAAGAGGTAGCCGGCGCGGAAGTAGCCCATCAAGAGACCGGTGCCGAGGCCAAGCAAGACCGCAATGATGTAGCCGAGCCCGAACCGCACCGCACTTGCCCCCAGATGACGCAGGATCTCGCCGTTCAGCAGGAGACGCCACAGCTCCGATCCGATCTTCGTGACCGGCGGGACGAAGATCTGGTTCACGAGCGCCGCTCGAGAGGCACCTTCCCACAGCAGCAGCAGAACGACCAGGACGGCGAACCCGCCCAGCCGCAGACGCGCCGTCCTACCCACCGGCGGGTGCCGATCCGATCTGTTCGGACAGATGCCGCCGGTAGCCCACGAAGCGTGGATCCTCGCGCGTCGCGAGCTTTTCGCGCGGATACGGCAGCTCGTTCGAAAAGCGCTCGACGGCGTGGCTTGGCCGCCCGCGCAGAAGCACGATGCTCGAGGAGAGGTAGATCGCCTCGTCGATGTCGTGCGTGACGAAGACGATGGTCTTTCCGAACTCGCGCCACAGGCTCAGGAGCAGATCCTGGAGCCCCTGCCGGGTCATCGCGTCAACGCTAGAGAAGGGCTCGTCCATGAGCATGATCTGGGGCTCGCGCGCGAGGGCGCGCGCGATGGCGACGCGCTGCTGCATCCCTCCGGAGATCTGATATGGGTGGTAGCGCTCGAAGCCGATGAGCCCGACCGCCTCGAGATTCTTCGACACTCTTCGCGCGCGCTCGCCGGCATCGAGAGGAAGGTTCTCGAGCGCGAAGCCGACGTTCCCCTCCACCGTCCGCCAGGGAAGGAGCGACTTCGTGTACTGCTGGAAGACGACGACCATCTGCTTCTGCGGCGAGGTGATCGCCTTCCCCTCGATCACGATGCGGCCGTCGGTCGGCGGCAGAAGGCCGCCGATGATCTGGAGCAGTGTGGTCTTTCCGCAGCCCGAGGGCCCGACCACGCAGACGAACTCGCCCTCGCCGACGCCGAACGAGATCGAGTCGAGCACGCGCAACGAGGACCCATCCGGGGTCGGGAACGCCTTCCCGACCGCTTGAACGTCGAGGAGCACGCTCACGCGTGCGCTAGAGCTTCACGAAGAGGTCTTCGGCCTTCAGCGTCGAATTCTTGTCGAGGAGCGCCCACTTCTTGGCCATGTCCACCCAGAACTGCACCGCCTCGACGATCGGCGTGCTGTGCAGAGCGGCGAGCTTGATCTTGGCAGCCAGGGCCGGGTCGATGTTCCCGTACTTCGCGGCGTACTCGCGGGCGGTCTTGTCGTTCTTCGCGACGAAGTCCATGCCCTTCGTGTTCGCCCGGTGGAACGCCGCCGCGACGTCCTTGTTCTTGTTGATCCAGTCGTCCGTCGAGACGAATCCGGCGATGGCGCAGTCGTCGCGCAGGTCGGTCAGGTAATAGGACAGCACGGTGGCATCGGTCGCGGCGGTGACGAACGGCTCCGTGGGGGCTATCGCATCGACCGAGCCCTGCGTGAGCGCGGCCGCCATCTGCGGGAACGGAAGCTCGACGTACTGGGCGCTCGCCGCATCGCCACCGTTGCGCGAGAGCCACTCCATCACGCCGACGTGGACGATGCCGTTGCGCGTGTTGACGGCGATCTTCTTGCCGTTGAGATCCTTGCCGGTCTTGATCGCGCTGCCGTTCTTCACCATCATCGCGAACGGCGGGCTGGCCCTGGTGCCGTAGGAGCTGTCGCTGAACGCCTTGATCTTGATGCCCTGGCCGTTCGCGAGGATGACCGACACGTAGTTCGAGATGCCGAAGTCGAGCGATCCGCCGACGATGGCCGGGATGATCGTGGCACCGCCGGCCATGGCCGTGAGCTCCAGCTTGAGGCCCTCTTCGGTCATGTAGCCCTGCTCGATCGCGGCGTACATGCCGAGGAAGTCCGTGAGCGGGAGATAGCCGACCTTGAGCGTGCGGATCGGCTTCGGTGTCGGCGACGCGGTCGGCGCGGCGGTCGCCGCGGTCGTCGGCGCGGCGCTTGGTGTCGTGGCCGCCGGGGCGCAGGCGGCGATGAGCGAGCCTCCCGCCGCGGCTCCGCCGATGACGGCTGCCCGCTTGATCAGCTCTCGACGCTTCATGGCTGCCCCTCCCACGCGTGGATGGGCGGGAGTCTAGACCCGCGGACACCGTCAACGCCCATAATTCACATTCCGAAAAGGTGTACGAGTGACCGTACGGACCGCGCCGCCGTTCCGCGCCGACCATGTCGGAAGCCTGCTGCGCCCTCCCGCGCTCCTGCGCGCGCGGGAGGACCGCGCGAAGGGCCGCATCAGCGCCGCCGACCTGCGCGCCGTCGAGGATGAGGCGATCGGCACGGTCGTCAAGATGCAGGAGGAGGTCGGTCTGCGCTCCGCGACCGACGGTGAGTTCCGCCGGGCGTCGTGGCACATGGACTTCATCTACCAGATCGGGGGCATCGAGAAGACCGCCGGCAACATGGCGGTCCAGTTCCGCAACGAGAAGGGTGTGATCGAGTTCACACCGGCGGCACTGCACGTCGCCGAGAAGCTCCGTCTGGACCGGACGATCTTCGGCGACGACTTCGCGTTCCTGAAATCGCGCACGAAGAGCACGCCCAAGCTCACGATCCCGAGCCCGAGCATGGTGCACTACCGCGGCGGGCGCGCGGCCATCGACGAGAAGGTCTACCCCGACCTCGAGTCCTTCTATCACGATCTGGCTGCCGTCTACGCGCGAGAGATCGCCGAGCTGGCGAAGCTCGGGTGCACGTACCTCCAGCTCGACGACACGAGCCTGGCGTATCTGAACGATCCGTCGCAGCGCGAGTACATCGCGTCGATGGGCGGCGACGCCGAACACCAGCACGAGATCTACCTCCGCCTGATCAACGAGGCGATCGCGAACAAGCCCGCGGGCATGACCATCTGCACGCACTCCTGCCGCGGCAACTTCCAGTCCTCGTGGGCCGCATCCGGCGGCTACGACTACGTCGCGGAGGCCGTGTTCGGAAGGCTCAACGTCGACGGCTTCTTCCTCGAGTACGACGACGCGCGCTCCGGGACGTTCGAGCCGCTGCGGTTCGTGCCGAAGGGAAAGGTCGTCGTGCTCGGCCTGGTCACCACAAAGACCGGCGTGCTGGAGAAGAAGGACGACCTCAAACGGCGGATCGTTCAGGCCGCGAAGTACGTGCCACTCGAGCAGCTCTGTCTCAGCGGGCAATGCGGCTTCTCCTCGACGGTGGAGGGGAACGTGCTCACGGCCGACGACCAGAAGCGCAAGCTGCAGCTCATCGTCGAGACCGCCCGCGAGGTCTGGGGCTAGTCCTTCTCGTAGAGCTCCAGCGTGCGGTCCACCAGCCTGCCCGCGGACGCGAGGTCGCCCCGCTCCGCGGATCCCAGATTCGCGAGCATCCGCGTCTCGTCCACCACGAGGTCGGTGAGCGCCTCACTGACGCGCGCGACCGCGCCCGCAGCGAGTCGGAACGTCTCACTCAGCGCCGGCCACTCCGACTGCCACGCGCCGGCTGATCGCTCGTGCTCGCCCGACATCGCCGCGAGAAGCACGCCCGCCTGGGCGACCGCGCCCGCGAACGCGGCGCGCGCCAGGACGGGGTGGGCCGGATTGCGCTTCTCCGGCATGGCCGACGACCGCCCCGCCGATGCCTCGGCGACCTCGCCGACCTCGGTCTGCGAGAGGAGGATCACGTCGAGCGCGATCTTCGCCGCCGCACCCGCAGCGATCGCCAGCGCCGAGCCGATCTGGGCGACGCGCCCGCGGTTCGCGTGCCACGGCAGCGGCTCGGCCTCCAGCCCGAGCTCGCGTGCCATCAGCGCCTGGACCTGGGCGTATCGGTCGCCGAAGTCCTCGCCCGTCCCCACGGCCCCACCGAGCTGCAGCGCGAGCCGGCCGCGGCGGATCCCGAGCAGGCGGTCGCGCGCGTCGATCACGCCGGCGAGCCAAATCGACGCCTTGACGCCGAAGGTGATCGGACGCGCCTGAGTCATCAAGGTCCGCCCGGCCATCGGCGTATCGCGATGTCGCCTCGCGAGCGTCGCGCAGCGCGACGCGAGAGCCCCGAGATCGGCGATAACGAGGTCGAGGCCATCGCGCGCGACCTGCATCATCGCCGTGTCGATCACGTCCTGGCTCGTCGCTCCCCGATGCACGAATCCCGCCGCCGCGGGCCCGACCGCGCGCCGCAGCGCGTCCACCAGCGGAACGACCGGCGTTGCCGACGCGACCGCATCGCGTCCGATCGCCGCGACGTCGAACCGCGCGGGCTCGCACGCGACGCGGATCGCGTTCGCGGCCGCGAGCGGGATCGCTCCGGTCTCGGCCTGGGCGCCCGCGAGAGCGGCCTCGAAGCGCAGCATCGCCGCGAGCCACGCCTCGTCTCCGACCGCCGCCGCCATCTCGGGCGTCGTGAGGCTCGGCCCGAACAGTCGGTCAGAGGGCAAAGAAGACCGTCTCGGACGCGCCCTGCAGGTGGATGTCGAAGCGCAGCGCCTCGCCTTCGGGACGGGCGACGAGCGTGGCTTGGCGCGCCGGATCCACGCGGGCGAGCGCCGGATCGGCCGCGTTCGCCTGTCCCTCGTCGGGAAAATAGATGCGCGTCGCCAGGTGACGCAGCAGCCCGCGCGCGAACACGCTCACGTCGAGATGCGGCGCCGCCGTAATGCCGTTCGGTCCGGGCGTCGCTCGCGGCTTGGAGATCGAAACGCGATAGCGGCCCGTCGCGTCGGTGGCGCTCCGCGCGAACGCGTCGCCGTGCCAGATCTCGAGGATCGCGTCGGGGACGGCGGCTCCCGCGCCGTCGAACACCCGTCCTTCTATCCGCAGCGGCGCGACGCCGCCTGCGTCGGCATCCCCAGGGAACGGCAACGCGAAGCCGAAGAACGGGCCGACGGTCTGCGACGGCGTGGGCGCACTTCGTTCTGCCACCGTCTCACACGTCCCGCGGCGTCGACGCGCGTCCACGCAGCACGATGTCCCAGCGGTAGCCGAGGGCCCACTCGGGTCGGGTCGTCCCGAGATCGAAGCGGCAGGTCAGTAGGCCCCGGCCGCGTTCGCCGACGGATCCGAGGATGGGGTCCAGCGGGATCAGGGGATCGCCCGGGAAATACATCTGGGTGATGAGGCGGCTGTCGAGCTGTGAGCCGAAGACCGAGAAGTGGATGTGCGCGGGGCGCCAGCCGTTCTCGGTGTTGCGCCAGGGATAGGCGCCGGGCTTGACCGTGACGAAGCGGAACTCGCCCTGCGCGTCGGTGACGCAGCGGCCCGCGCCCGTGAAGTTCGGATCGAGCGGCGCCGGATGCTGATCCACCGGATCGATGTACCGGCCGGCCGCGTTGGCCTGCCAGACCTCGACCAGCGTTTCGCGCACCGGCCGACCATCCGAGTCGAGCACGCGACCGCTGACGATGATCCGCTCGCCCAGGGGCTCGCCCCGATGCTGCCGCGTGAGATCGGCATCCGACTCGCGAACCGGGATGCGGCCGAACGCCGGACCCGGCGTGCGGTGGAACCACTCCTCGGGCAGCCGGATCAGCGGCGCTCTCGGTGCGCGCAAGACGGTCGCCCGGTATGCCGGATGGAGATACGGCGGCTCGAACTCCAGCGCCGCGGCTTCCGTCCTCACGTCCGCTCCTTCAGGTACTCCGCCCTCAGTGCGTCTTTCGCGACACGCATCGTAGGGGTCATCGGCAGCGATCCGCGAAACGCGATCGTGGCGGGTACCTTGTACGGCGCGAGGCTCCGCGCGGCCCATCGCTTCAGCTCATCCGCGGTGACCTGCGCGGCGGCGCCCAGCACCACGACCGCCGCGACGTCCTCCTCGCTCAGCTCCGAAGGCACGCCGAACACGGCGACCGCGGTGACGGCTGGGTGCGACAGGAGCGCCTGCTCGACCTCGGCCGGTGAGATGTTCTCGCCGCGCCGCCGGATCATCTCCTTGTAGCGGCCATCGAGGAACACTTCTCCTGATGCATCCGCGTGTCCGGCGTCGCCCGTGCGCAGCCAGCCACCCGCCAGCAGCGATGCGGTGAGCTCGGGCGCGTTCCAGTAACCCGGCGTCATCACCGGATTGCGGAATTGGAGCTCACCGGTCTCGCCCGAGCGGGCCTCGCTCCCCGCCGGCGTGACGATGCGCAGCGCGTTCGTGAACGCGCGCGACGCGGGTTGCCGCGGCCGGCCGATGCTCTGCGCCTTGCGTCGAGATCCGGCGTTCTCGATACAGCCGAAGGTGTTCTCGCTCATGCCATAGCCACCGACGATCCGCACGCCGAACCGCTCTTCGAGGCCGTCGCGCTCCGCCGCTGCGGGCGCGGGAGCCGCATACATCGTCCGCAGAGCCGACGGGACCCAGGACTCCCGCGGCTGGCGCGCGAGCATCGCGACCATCGCGCCAATGACATTCACGGAAGTCGCGCCCAGCCTCTGCGCGTCGGCCCAGAACGTCGAGGCGTGGAACCGGTCGGTGAGGACCATCGGGCAGCCGTGCGCCAGCGAGGTCATGAGCGTGTAGGCCTGCGCGTTGATGTGGAACAGCGGCAGGCACGCCCAAACACGCTCGTCTTCGCCCAGGCCGATCCATCCGGGGAACGAGAAGCCGGTCTCGGTGTATGCGGCGTGGCGGACGAGCACGCCCTTCGGCCGGCTTGTCGTGCCTGACGTGTACACGATCGCCGCGGGATCGAGCGGCGACACGACCGCGGTCTCGTCCGACGAGATGCGCTCGCGGCCGAGCCCGCGCAGCTCGATCGAAGGACGACCGAGCTCAGCGCCGAGGTGCTGCGCCTGCGCGCCTTCGGCGCAGATCGCGGCTGCGTCGAGATCGTCTGCCACATACCGGAGCTCGGGGACCGTGAGCTCCGGACTGACCGCGGCCGGTAGGACGCTCGCCGCGATCGCGCCGAGCCACGCGTGGACCGTGGCGTCGGTGTTCGGGGCAACCAGAAGGAGCCGGTCGCCTGGCCGGAGACCCATGCGGCGCAACTCCTGCGCGACGCCCGCGACGCGTGAGGCCACCTCGCGGAAGCTCTCGACACCATCGCGCGTGATCAGCGCGTCGGCGTCGCCGAACCGCTCGACGGCGCGCGAGAGCAGCTCGGGGACCGTGAGGTACGTCACGGCTGGCTCATCCGGTCCGCGACATGTCAGGTCCCTGCGGCGCGGCCCGGGTCACCTCGACGAGCGCGTTGTAGTCGGGGACGAGCGCGACCGGATCGCGCCTCCCGGGTGCGATCAGTGGGTTCGCCTCAGGGAAGAACATCTGCACGTTGCGCGGTCGGATGCGCGAGATGCGCACGCGCGCATTCAAGACGCCGGTCTCGGAGCGGACCACCACGGCCGCGCCGTCGGTGACGCCAAGCTGCGCCGCGTCCTCGGCCGAGATGAAGAGCGCGTCGCGGTGCGCGCCGGTCAAAGGGTCGGAGGACTTGAACACCATCGAGTTGAATTGTTTGCCTCGCCGCGTGGAAAGGAGAAACCGGCCGTCCGGCAGGTCGACCTCACGCGGCGTGACCGCGGCGAAGTGCGCTTTTCCGTCGTCGGTCGGGAATGTCCAGGCGTCGCAGAGGCGCTCGCCGCCCCATTGGACCTGGTCACCGGTCTTCACCAGGCGCTCGATGCCCGCGTAGAACGGGATCACCCGCGCGATCTCGCGCCGGATGGCGGCGGCGTCGTCGAATTGCATCGCGCTCGCGCGTTCGGGCGCGATGCGCGCGGCCAGATCGACGTAGATCTCCCACTCGGCGCGCGCCTCGCCGACGCGCGGGCCGGGGATCTCCGGGCTGAAGACGATCCGACGCTCGGTCGTCGTCTCGGTCCCGCCGCCGCGCTGCTCGTAGCGCGTCGCCGCGGGCAGCAACACGACAGCCTCGGCCGGCTCCAGAAGCATCTGCGTGTTGACCACGATGTCCTGGAAGACCCGCAGCGGGACGCGCTCCAGCGCGCGGCGCGCGTACGGCGGGTCGGGTAGCGTCTCGAGGAAGTTCCCACCGCTCGAGTAGAGGACGTCGATCTCGCCGCGCTCCGCGGCCTCGATCATCTCCGCGGCCGAGAGCCCTCGCTCGTCCGGCACGGGGAAGCCATACGTGTCTGCGAGTGCCCGCGCCGATGCGGAGGTGATCGGGACCCCGCCGGGCAGCACCGTCGCGTACGCGCCCATCTCGGCGCCACCTTGAACACCCGAGTGCCCGCGGATCGGCATGAGCCCGGCGCCCTCTCGGCCCACGTTCCCGCGCGCGAGCGCGAGGTCGATGATCGCGAGCACGTTGTCCGTGCCACAGACGTGCTGCGTCACACCCATCGACCACACGAAGACCGCGCTGCGCGCGGCTTGATACATCGTGGCGAACCGCCGCATGTCGGCGACGCTCGCGCCGGACCAGCGCGCCAGATCGTCGATCGACAGCTGCTCCAGCGATGCGGCGAGCTCGGCGAAACCGGTCGTGTGCTCGCGGACGAAGCGCTCGTCGACGCCACCCGCCTCGATCAGCAGCTTCAGAACGCCGCTCAGGAACGCCGTGTCGCCGCCGGTGTGCACCTCGAAGAACGCGTCGGTCATCTTCGTCCCGAACACCGCGGACTCCGGATTCGACGGCACCCAGTACCGCTCGAGGCCCGGCTCGCGGAACGGGTTCACGACCGCGACCTTCGTCCCGCCCCTGCGCGCGAGGTACAGGTACTTCATGAAGACCGGCTGGGCGTTCGCGACGTCGGATCCGAGCAGCACGACCAGATCGGCCCCGAGCACATCGCGGTACGAACAGGTGGTCGCGGAGACGCCCAGCACGCGCTTCAGGGCGCCTGTCGACGGCGCGTGGCAGATGCGTGCGGCGTTGTCGACGTTGTTCGTGCCGACGAAGCGCGCCAGCTTCTGCGCGACGTAATAGACCTCGTTCGTGATGCCGCGGGCGGTGAGGTAGAAGCCGACCCGGCGCGGATCGGCGCGGCGGATCATGGCGGCGACGAGGTCGAGCGCCTCGTCCCAGGTCACGCGACGGAAGCCCGGTTCGCCGCGACGGCGGACCATCGGGTGCGCGAGGCGACCAAGGTCTCGGAGCTCGGCCGGCGTCTTTCCCGCGAGCGCCGTCGCGTCGCCGAGAACGCGATCGTCGATCGCGCGCATCGTGTTGAGCTTCAGCAGGTTGAGGCGCGTCGTGCAGAGGTGGACGCCGTCGATGGTCCAATCGCGGAATCCCGCGACACCCAGCGCGCAGCCGTCGCACACGCCCTGACTGAGGATGCGCCACGCGTACGGCAGCGCGCGGCGGTTGTCCCAGACCGTGCGCGCCATCTCGAGGTAGTGATGCGGCTTCGTCTCGCCGATACCGAAGGGCCGCGGTCCGGCCCATAGATCGGGTCGCAGGCCACGCCGGGGCCGCATCCTTTGCGGCTGGATCAGGTGACCGGAGACTCGACGGCGGTCTTCGCCCGCTCGCGCTCCGCGAGCTCGCGCCGGAGGATCTTGCCCGACGCCGTGCGCGGGACCTTGTCGATGAACTCGACCTCGCGCACGCGCTTGTAGTCGGCGATGCGCGCCCTGACGAAGTCCATGAGCTCGGCCGCCGTGGCGGACGTATTCGGGCGAAGCTGCACGAAGGCCTTCGGGATCTCCCCCGCCTCGAGATCGGGCTTGCCGATGACGCCGGCGTCCGCCACTGCCGGGTGCTCGCACAGCACGGCCTCGACCTCGGCCGGCCCGACGCCGAAGCCCTTGACCTTGATGAACTCCTTCTTGCGGTCGACGATGAAGACGTAGCCGCGCTCGTCCTTCTTTCCGACGTCGCCGGTATGGAACCAGCCGTCGCGGATGACGTCGTCGGTGTCCTGAGGCTTCTTCCAGTAGCCGCGCATGACCTGGGGACCGCGCACGGCGATCTCGCCGACCTCACCGGTCGCGAGCGTGCGCGTACCGGTCTCGAGATCGACGATCTTGTCCTCGGTCCCCGGGACGACCGGGCCGATCGATTCGATGACCGCCGCGTCGAAGGGATTCGCGTGCGTGACCGGCGAGGTCTCCGTCAGACCGTAGCCCTGGATGATCGGCTTGCCCAGGCGGGCGACGAGCCGACGCGCCGGATCGGGCGCGAGCGGCGCGGCTCCGGAGAAGAAGAACCGGACCGACCCCAGATCGTGCTTGTCGACCTCGGGGTGCATCGCGAGACCGAGCACGATCGGGGGCACGATGAAGCAGACCGTGGCGTGGTGGCGCTCGATCAGCGTCAGGTACTCGACCATATCGAAGCGCGCCATGGCGATCTGGGTCGCGCCGAGACTGACGGCGCCAGCCATGAGCAGGTTCATCGCATAGATGTGGAAGAACGGCAGGACGTTGAGGAAGACGTCGTCGCGCCGGACGGGCACCGCGGCGAAGAACTGCTGCTGGTTCGCCGTCAGGTTGCGGTGCGTGAGCATGACGCCCTTGGGGAAACCGGTGGTGCCGCTCGTGTATGGGAGCGCGGCGAGATCGGACAGGGACACCGTGGGCAGGGCCGCCGTCCCCGTCTCGGCTACGAGATCGTCGAAGCGCTCGACGCCCCCGGGAGCGCTCGCGCCCGTGACGCTGAAGACGCGCCCGGAGAGCTCGCCGCGCACGGCGTCGACGACGGGGGCGAGGGCCTCGTGATAGAGGACGGCCTTGGCCTCGGAGTCTTCGACCTGGTAACGGACCTCGCGCTCCTTTGATTGGGCGTTGATGGGATTGACGACCGCGCCGGCGCGGAGTGCCGCGTAGAACGCGACGACGAACTCGATCGAGTTCGGCATGAAGAGCGTCACCCGATCGCCCTTGCCGATGCCACGCCGGATCAGCGCGCCGGCGAGCCGCTCGGCTTGCGCGTCGAGCCCGGAGAACGTCAGCGAGCGATCGCCGTGGACGATCGCCGGTTTCGCTCCGACCTCGCGCGCGGACATGCGCAGCCGCTCGTCAAGATTGGTTGGCTGGTACGCGAACGTGCTCGTCATGGCTTAGCGCCCCTCGCCCGACTCGCCACGGAGGGTCATGCATGTGCACATCGCCCTCGCGACGAGACGTCCCTCGGTGTCGTTTATATCGCACTCGGCAAGCCCGATCGTCCGCCCCGACTTCACCACGCGGCCGGTCGCGATCAATGTGCCCGTCCAGAACGGCCGCAGGAAGTTGATCTTGAGCTCGAGGGTCGTGAAGCTCTCGCCGTCGCCGAGGAGCGATGCGTACGCGACGCCCATCGCCGCGTCGGCGACATCGCAGAGGATGCCGCCGTGGAGCGTGCCCATCGGATTGGCGTGCTGCGGGCCCGCCTCGAGCGCGAAGACCGCCTTCCCCGGCTCGATCGAGGTCGGCAAGAAACCGATGAGCTTCGCCACCGGGGCGCCGTGCGAGCCGGCCAAGAGACGATCGACGAGCCTCGTCACGCTCGGGAACGATACCCGCGACCGGTGGACGCCAGCCGCCGCGGCGCTCTCGCGCCGCGGCGGCATTCATCCGACTAGGGGTTCGAGACGACGAACCAGACGGTGCCGACGTTCTGCCCGAGAGTGTCTCCGGGCTTGAGATCCTTGTTGTAGAAGTAGAGCGGTTTGCCGTTGTGCGTGAGCTGCAGGCTGCCGTCCTTACGCGCGCTGGTCGCGAGCTTTCCGGTCATCCCCGCTGCGGCGACCGGCGCGCCCGTGATCGTGAACGCCGGCCACGCCGTGGCGCATGCGTCGTAGCAGTTGCTGGTGTCCGCGGTGTCCTTCGCGTAGGTGTAGAGAGTCATCTTGTTCGTGGCGGCGATCATGACCTTGCCGAGGGTCGCACTCTCGGCGACGGCGACGGTGGGCTCCGGCGTCGGCGTCGCCTTTACCGCGGGCGCCGCGGTCGGCGCTGAGGCCGCGCCACCGCAGGCCGCTAAGACGACGATCGCGGTCAAGGCGATGCTCGCTATGCGCATGTGATCCTCCAGATGGGTGTTTCAGGCGATACGTCGAAGTGCTGCCTACGGATGTCGATCACCGATCGGCCGGTGCAACCTGGCCACCGCGGCCCCTCGCGCGCCCGGTCACGATCAGAGTCGTCCCGCGAGGACCACCTTACCGGTCGGTTGATCGACTCCTCTGCTCGGCTCCGCGGTCAACGCGACCGTGTCGCCGGCGCCGGGCGCCGCGCGCAACACGAGTGTGGTGACGCCGCGCGCATCGGTGATGCCGGCGGCCACGGGTGTCTGCCCGCGAATGACCCAGGCCTCCCAGGTCTTTCCCGCCGGTGGCGCGGGCAGCTCGAGGATCAGGTACGCGTCGCCGCTCTCCGGGACGACGAGCGATCCGCGTACGCCGGAGATCTCGCCGGTCGGCGCGAGCGCCACGACGCGTCCGCCCGCGACTCCGGCGAGAGCCGCGGCATAGCTCTGCGCATCGCGCTGCGCGATCGCGTAGCCCGCCGCGGTCACAGCGAGCGCGACCGCGAGCGCCAACGGCACCGCCACCGGCACGGTCCGGCTGAACAGCACGGCGATCGCGCCGAACGGACTCGAGCGACGTGCATCGCGGGACTCGCTCCGCGCGCGCTCGAGGATCGCGGCGCGCATGTTGGGCGGCGTGTCGCGCGCCGCGCTCTCCGCGATCGTCCACGCGGTCTCGCTCAACACGCGGACCTCCGCCCGGCACGTCGGGCAGGACGCCACGTGCGCGCCGATCGTCACGGCCTCTTCGGCCTCGAGGGCGCCAAGCGCGAATCCGGCGAGGTCGTCGGTCGGATGAGATCTCATGCGGTCCCCATTCCGACAAGGCGCTCGCGAAGCTTTGCCATGCCCAGGCGCAGGCGGGACTTCACGGTGCCGAGCGGCGCCGCGGTGCGCGCGGCGATCTCCGTCTGCGTGAGACCCGACCAGAACGCGAGGCTCAACGCTTCACGTTGCTCCGGAGGAAGCGTGGCGACCGCGGCGCGGACGCGCTCGGCGCCGAGCGCCGTGATGACGCGATCCTCGACGCGGATCTCGTCGGCGAGGGTGACGGCCTCATCGATGGCGGCCTCGCGCTCGAGCCGTTTCCCCTTTGTCCGCCGCCAATCGATCGCGGCGTTGCGCGCGATGGCCAGCAGCCATGCG
This sequence comes from Candidatus Limnocylindria bacterium, assembly GCA_041486085.1. Lineage (GTDB taxonomy): Bacteria > Chloroflexota > Limnocylindria > P2-11E > P2-11E > CF-39. Next base: position 51,366 of record JBGPKU010000006.1, read on the forward strand.
CGCACCGATCCGCGTTCGGCGTGGTAGGTCCGCGCTCGCCGCCACACCGAATGGAAGGCGTCCTGAGTGACCTCCTCGGCAGCCTCGGGGCTTCCGAGCATCCGATACAGGAGCCCGAAGACGACGCGGCCATACCGGTCGTAAAGGTCGCCGAGCGCGTCCGGATCGCCCCCTGCGATCCGCGTGAGGCACCGCCGGTACTCGTTCATCGTGTCGGCGGTGCCGACGCCGGACGTCGTCAGGGATGTCAACGCGAGGCCGCTCCCACAGGCAGGACTGTAAGCCGCGCGGGTGCTACGCGAAGCCACGCGCGGCACCGATCGCGATCAGGATGCCGGCGACCGTGACCGCAGCCGCGGAGACGAGCGGCAGCGCCCGCGCGAGGGGACTGCCCGCTATGCGCGCGAGGACGCCGCGACGCGCGAGCGCCCGCTGTCCGAAGACGAACGCCAGGCCGACGCCGGTGAGCACCGCCGCGAGTCCGACGCTGAACGCCGCCACCAGGACCATTCCGAGCGCGACGTTGTGCAGCGAGACGGCCGCGAGGAGCACGACGAGCGCGGTCGGACACGGCAGGAGTCCGCCGGAGACGCCCAGCGCGAGCAGCGAGCGCAGCCCGACGGCCTCGGTGTGGCGGTGCTGGCCCGGCCCCTCGCCGTGAGCGTGGTCGTGATGGTGTTCGGGCGCCTGCGCGCGCAACGCCCCGCGCAGCCTCGCAAGCCGAACCCGCAGGAGACCGAGACCGATGACGACGACCAGCATCCCGGAGACCACGCCGAGGATCGGATAGAGCCGTTCCGGCAGCACGTACTGGGCCGCGACGAGCGTGATCGCGCCAAGCGCGTACACCCCCGCGGTGTGCGTGACCGTCACGGTCGTCCCCAGGACGATCGCCTGCGCCGGCGTCCCGCGCGATCCGACCAGATACGCCGCCACCATCGCCTTCCCGTGTCCGGGCCCGAGCGCATGAAGGCCGCCGAGCATCATCGCGACCGCCAATGCGGCGGCGAGCGTTCCGAGATCGGCGTCGCCCGCGCGCAGGAACGCGGCGAGCGCATCCGCGCCCGCGTCGATGCCGAAGCGTGGTCCGGCCCCAAGCCCGCCGGGTGTCCGTGCCGCGACGACCGACAGATCGACGGTCGCGGCCGCCTGCGTCACGTCGGCCGGTGTGACCGTCGGATCGCTCGGATACGTGCGGAGCTCGTTGGTCGGGTCGTCGGCGGCGACGCTCGCGTCGCGGAGGCTCCCGTCGAACAGCACCGCGTGCCAGCCGATCCGGCCGGCGTACGTCTGGTCGCGATATTCGAGTCGCGCGCGGTCATGCGCCGGACCGGCCGCGAGATCGATCGTCACTCGGAGAGTCGAGAGACCGGCCTGGCCGGGCAGCATCTCGACCGTCGAGGATTCCAGCGTCAGCGGCACCGATACGCCGTCCACGAAGAGCGCGAGGCCGGAGGCGAGTCGGGGCGCGATGCCCTCGACGCGGCCCGCCTGCGCCTCCTGGAGCGTCGGGATCTCCGCAAGATCGAGCACGTAGCGCACACGGATCGCGTCGGTCGCGACCGTGATGCGGCTCAGGTGGTTCACGGTGAAATTGCCGAGCGGATGGGCCGAGGCCGGGAACCCGCCGAACGGCAGCACGAGGAGCGTGAACAGGGCGGCGACGAGCGACCGCCTCATCGCGACCCCAGCTCCGCCACTCGACGAAGCAGATCGACATCGCCGGAGGCGCGCGCGATCTGTTCCGCCCGGCGCAGCGCGGCGGGGTCACGCCAGCCGAGCCGTAGGGCTTCGCCCGCGCGACGCGCTGCCTGCGCGAGATCGCCGTTCTTGTATTCGACCCACGCCAAGGTCATTGCCACGGTGACGCTCGGCCGGACGCGGTACTCCGCGCGAGCGGCGATCAGGGCGTCCGCAAGCCGGAGGTCGTGGTCCGCGTCGAACAGGGCGAGGTCGACGTCGGTGCGCACGCCGTTGGCCTTGAGCAGCTGCTCCATCGCCGAAACGAGATCGGCGTCCTGCGCCGCGCGGGTCGCGTCGCCGAGCTGAGCGTGGAGATCCGCGAGTGCGATGACGAGATCCGGGACCGGTAGCCGCTGCGCCGCGGCTTCGTCCAGCCGCACCGCGCCGACGAGATCGCCGCGGGCCGCGCGGACACGCGCCTGGCCCGCAACCGCGAACACATAACCGTCGACGCGACTCAGCGCGTCGGTGTAGGCGCCGTCGGCCGCGCCGAGGTCATCCTTCGCGAGATAGAGGTTGCCGAGCTGTACGAGAGACCAGGCGGTGCCTTCGGTGCGCGGCGCTCCGGCCTGGATCGCGCGACGCATCGCGTCGATCGCGCCGTCGATGTCACCGTGGAGCTCGCGCAGGTACGCGACGCGCGAATAGGACGAGAGGTCGGGTCGAAGATCGACCATGCGCTGCGCCGCGGCGATGGCCTCGTCATAGCGGCCCAGCTCGACGTACGCGTCGGCGAGCACGCCATACACGGCGGGCCGCGCCGGCGCCGCGGTCTGCGCGACCTCGCCCCAGCGCAGCGCCGCGGCGAAGTCGTGCCGCGACAGCGCGAGGTTGCCGGCGGTCACCGCGACGTCCGCGTCGCGGGGGGCGAGCGCGGCGGCGCGGTCGAGCAGCTCGCCGGCGCGTACGTACAGTGTGGAGTCGTACGTCTCGCGGACGCGCGCGAGCAGGGCCGACGCCAGCGCGGCCATGGCTTTCGGATCGCTCGGTCGGCCGGCCAGGCGAGCCTCGGCGACCGCGACGGCCTTCTCACCGTCGGTCCGCGGATCGAGAAATCGCTCGAGCGCGGCGGGCATCTCGGTCACGTCCGTGCGGGTGACGGCGAGGAACCCGCTGAACATGAGGACGCACGCGACGAACGCGGCAAACGCGAGACCGACGCGCCTCACGGGAGCACGAGCTTCGCGCCCGCCATCTCGACGTGACCGTCGAGCGTGCACGTCGCCGTCAGGAGGGACTCGCCGCGGTCGGCGAGCGAGGCGTAGCTGAAAGTCGCGAAGCCGTCGGTCCCCGCGACGCTGTCGCCGACGGCCACGGTCGTGCCGGACGGACGCCGCACGACCAGCGAGCAGCGCGACGCCGGCGTCGTGAGCACCGTCAGCGATCCGTCAGTCGACGCGGTGACCGCGACGAAGTAGCTGCGGAGCACGAGGCCGGCCGGAGGTCGCGTGCCGAGCATCGGCACGCCGTTCGACTCCGCCGTCGCCGAGGGCGCCGCCGCAGCCGGCGCAGATGTCGCCGCGCCGCAGCCGACGATGAGAACAAGGGAGAGCGCGAGTGCCGCGCGAACGCCGGGGAGCCTGCGCTCCCCGGCGCTGAATGACGAGATGGCCATTCGCTCGCGCGTCATGTGGCTACGGGAGGACCGGCTCGGACCGGTGACCCGGGTAGATGTGTGTGAAGCCGCTCGAGGGTGAGCCGAGATACGGGAAAGCGGTCATGAAGGAGACGTCGTTGACGTTCACGCCGTCGCCGAGCTGGTTATTCGGAGCGACGTACTGCGCCGGGGTGAACGGCGTGCCGCCCGCCACGGCCTGGAGCGCGATGTCGACGACGTCGTCGATGAGGCGCCGGCCGTTCGGGAAGCCCTGGTTGTCACCACCGAGCACGCCCATGCGGTTCGGTGTCGCGGTCACCGGCGTCGCCACGTTGAGCCGCAGCTCTTCCGACGCCTTCACGTTCGCGGGCTTGTTGAGCCCGGCGATGCCGGTGAGGAAGATCGCCACGAGGTCGTTGCGTGGCGTCGCAGGGACGCTGATGCCGTAGATCGCGTGGAGCAGCCGCGCGGCCTCGGGGTCCGTGACCCCGCCGAGGAACTGGCCGTCACCGCTCGGCTCCGACGAGTTCCAGAGATCCTTCGCCGCGAGGGGCACGACCACCTCGTTCACGAGGGGAGCGCCGAGGCGAGAGATCTGGACCCAGGGGCCGTTGTTGTTCGCGGTGCCATCGCCGTTCAACACTCTGACCTTCTGGCGATAGGCGGTGGTCCACCCACCGATGACCGCGAACGGCGCGTTCGGGTCCGTCGGAGCGGTGGCGTTGTTGGTGAGCTTGTTGATCGGGACCTGGAGCGCGATCGAGAGGACGTTGTATCCGGACAGATCGTCCTTGCCGCCGCCCTTGTTGCCGGGCGCGCCGGGACGGATCGTCAGGAGGTCGAAGGTCGCGCCGAGGTCGACGTAGAAGGGGTCATCGCGCTGACCGGCGAAGGCTTTGATGCCGTCGCTGCAGCTGGTGACCGCCGAGGCCGCGAGCGTGTCGTAGTTCGGGGTCGACTTGGGGCCGATGTTGTTCGGCGGGACGATACCCGCGCAGATCGATGTGCCCTTCCCATTCGAATACGTCCGCGTGACCGAGTACGTCTGGTACACGTTGAGGTTCGCGTCGGTGAGCGAGTTCACCGGACCGGTGTTGTACAGGAAGGTGTTGCCGCTCCGGGTCGCGGTCGCGAACGCGAAGTCGAACCACTGGTCCGGGACGGTGTCGCCGTTGTCGTCGATGGAGATCCGGTAGAGCACGTCGTCGCCGAACTTGTAAAAGTTCGGTCCGCCGGCGGGCTCCTGGAACGGGTAGTAGTTGGCGATGAGCGTGATCGTGTCCGGCTTGTCCGGGCTCTTGAACATGTAGAAGTCGGTGGCGTCGGCGGTGGGGTCCTGCGAGATCATCGGCGCTTCGCGGTGGCTCGACGCGCCGACGAACGGCGGTACGAGCGCGGCCGCGAGAAGCGCCGCGGTGGCCACGAGGCCCACGACGCGGACGCGTCTTGAGGTGCGCATCGAAAGTCCTTTCCCTCTGCTTGTGGGTCGCGAAACGTCGACGTTGCTGACACCCACTACGTGTGCCGCGGGGAGAACGGTTCTTTCGACGAGTTCGAGGAGCGATCGGGCCCTCGGGCCGACGCTTCAGCGCGTTGGCGAAAGGCTCTGCGCCTCGAGGGGACCCGTATCTACGAAGAGAAGGGCGGAGCGGATGACCTGCGCCTCTCGGCTTCCGGTCAGAGACGGAGCCTGGGGTAGTAGCTCTCCACGCCCTCCTTCTTCACCTCTTCGACCCACCCCGTCCGGTAGATCTCTTCGCGGGCCGGGCCGGCGAGGCTCCAGGCGTCACGGCGATAGGTCCAATTCGTCGGATGCAGGCGGTGCGCTTCGCGGAAGTGCGCGACCGCGTCGCGGGTGGCGCCTTCGGCGTGCAGCGCCTGAGCGATGGCGAAGTGCGCCGGGGCGCCGGCCTCGCCCAACGGACGCGGACGGCTCCGATGGAGCACCTCGTCGGGCGGCAGGGCGTAATGGCTTTCGGCTCCGTTGCGAACCCAGTCCCGCAGCGCGCCGACGTACGCCTCGGCGTCGACCGTCAGCGCTTTGACCAGCCCGATCCGCTCGCGGTCGGCCTCCGACGCATCGGGCGGGATGGCGCGATCGAGGAACGAAGGCCGGCGCGGGTATGCGGTCTCGGGCGGGCGGACGATCGTGCCTGCCTCGTCGATCCACACGCCGCTTGGCACGTTGACGATGCCGAACAGCGCGTCGACCAGGTGCGATCGGTCGATCACCGATGGATGCCGCGGCGACGCCTTCGCGATCCAGGGACCGGCCGCATCCATACCGGCCGCGTCGACCGCGACGGTGACGATCTCTAGGCCCTGCGGGTGAAGCTCGCTCCAGAGGTCCTGCCACACGGGCAGGTCCAGTCGGCAGCCTCACCACGACGCCCACGCGACGAGCAGGACCTTCTGCCCGCGGAGCGATGACAGCCGGAGCGTCGATCCACGATGATCCGGAAGCTCGAAGTCGGGCGCGGTCGCGCTCGCGAGCGCGCGGCCGCCGGCCTCCGCGCCGAGCGCCCACAGGTCGTGACCGGCGTCGTGCACCAGGGGCATCCCCAGGGCCTTCGCGGCGAGCGCCACGTCGACGGAAGGCGGGTGTGATGGGACGAAGGGCACGCAGCGATCCTCGCGGCAGAGGCCTTCGGGTTTGAGCCGCCATCCGGTGACGCGTTCGAACTCCGGCGCAGCGACCTCGGGTGAGCGGAAGATCACGGCTGGTAAGCCTAGAGGGCCGACCTCGGGTCGCGCGCCGGCACCGCGCGTGCTCCAATCCTTCGCATCAGGGGGCGATGGGGACGATGAAGAAGATGCGGACGACCGCTCTTCCGGGCGGCGAGACGGTTCCTGCCCTCGGCCTGGGCACCTGGCGCATGGGCGAGGACCCCGGAAAGCGGCGCAGCGAGATCGAGGCGCTACGCACCGGCATCGACCTCGATATGACGCTCATCGACACCGCGGAGATGTACGGCGACGGCGGAGCGGAGGAGGTCGTCGGTGAGGCGGTGAAGGGCCGGCGTGACGCTGTCTTCATCGTCTCGAAGTTCTATCCGCAGAACGCGACGCCCGAGCGCATGCGTGCGGCCTGCGAGCGGAGCCTGCGGCGGCTGGGCACCGATCGCATCGACCTGTACCTCTTGCACTGGCGGGGCGACGTGCCGCTGCGCAAGACGTTGGACGGTCTCGATCGGCTCCAGGGCGAGGGGAAGATCCGCCACGCGGGTGTGAGCAACCTCGACGTGAACGACCTGGAGGAGCTCTTCCGCCTGAAGGGATCCGAGCGGATCGTCACAAATGAGGTGCTCTACAACCTCGTGCGCCGCGGCGTCGAGTACGACCTCGTCCCGTGGATGCGCAAGCGGCACCGGCCGATCATCGCCTACTCACCCATCGAGGAGGGTCTTTTGACGAACGACGCTCATCTGGTGCTCGGTGAGATAGCGAGGCGTCACGGCGCGACGGCGGCGCAGGTCGCGCTCGCCTGGGTCATCCGCGAGGACGGCGTGATCGCGATCCCGAAAGCCGCCAAGGCGGCGCACGTTCGTGAGGATCGCGGCGCCCTGGAGGTCAAGCTCACGCAGCGCGATATCGAGCTGCTCGACCTGTCCTTCCCTCGACCGTACGCGCACGTGCCGCTCGAGGTGCGCTGACCCGGGTCAGAGCCAGCGAGCGAGCAGCGCGCTCAGGGCGAGCGCGAAGATCGCGATCCAGAGGACGCCGAGCGCGCCTTCCGGCGCGGCGATGAGCGAGTCGCGATCGAGCGTCTCCCGGGATCCATCGGCGTAGACGACCTCTCCGCTCACGGTCGAGGCGCGGCGGCGGATGGAGCGCGCGCGCGTCGAAAGCCGGCGCTGCGCGAGGCTGAGGAGCGCCGCGGCCGATGCCGCGACGAGCGCTGGCGCCGGCTGCGCGCCGGTCGCGTATGCGGCAGTCAGCAGCGGGAAGGCTCCCCAGCCCAGCGCGAAGCCGGCGTCGGAGTGCACGATCGGGACCTCGAATGCGTAGAGAAGGACAAGGGCGACGCCGACGGCCACGAACGCCAGCAGTTCCAGACCGAGCCGGGACGCGGCGAAGACGCCGAGCGCGACCGCGATCGCGAGCGAGGACGCGCCGAGCGCGACCAGCACGGGCGATGGGATGCGGGTACGGAGTGGCCGGCCGCGCAGCTCGTCGAACGCGTGCGCGCCGACCCCGACCGCGAGGCCGAATGCCACGAGCGCACCGGCGACGACGCGCGGGTCCGGCGCGGGCGCGAGCGCGGCGCCGAGGAGCACGTACGAGAGGTGCCACACCGTGTACGGCGGATGCAGCAGCGTCCAGTAATCGCGCCATCCGCCGGATCCGGCCGCGTAGAACGCGGGAGCGAGCGTCGACGCGACGTTGCGAGGTGGCACGGCCGCGATCGGCCGCGGCGTGTGCGCGCGGGTCGCGCTCATCACCACGCCCCCGCCGGCGCTCATCCGGCGCGCGCGAACGTTCACGAGCCCGGCGTTGCGCCAGTACCGCTCGATGGCGGCCTGGGGATGCGACGCGTAGAAGCGCTCGATGCTCGGTCCGAGGAACGCGCCGACCGCCGACCACTTCCGCGATACGAGCCGGCCTGCGAGCGGAAGCCCGACGCGCGTGTAGAGCCACCACAGCGGCCGCCAGAGCCCGGTCGGCACAGCGAACTCCAGCGACGCGACGCGTCCACCGGGCTTCACGACGCGTGCGAGCTCGCGCATGGTCGCGGCGGGATCTTCCACGTATCGCAGCAGATACGTGAACGTCAGGTGGTCGAACGAGGCGTCAGGGAAGGGCAGGTGCTCGGCGCGGCCCTGCACGAGCTCGTCGAACACGCCGCGTCGCGTCCGCGCGACGGCGAGCATGTCCGCGCTCTGGTCGAGTCCCACGACGCGACAGCCGTATGCGCGCACCAGCGCCGCGGCGACCATGCCGGTGCCGGTCGCCACGTCGAGCACGCGATCGCCCGGCGCCGCGGCGACCGAGTCGACGAGCGCGCGACGCCAGCGCGGATCCTGGCCGAACGACAGGATTGCGGCGACGCGGTCGTACGTCCGTGCGATGCCGGTGAAGATGCGCTCGGCGTGATTCGCGGCCATGGACGAAGCCGAGTCTGACAGGCGCCGGCGAGGGCTTCCGTTGCGGCGCGGCCACTGAACTAGCGGTCTATTTCGGCCGTTCGGACAGCCATGGGCACCCGGCGGCACGGCAATCGTGTCCCCGTTGGTGCGTTCGATGACGCGGGCGCCACAGCATCGCCACCCAGACCGCGGCGACGAACGCGAACTCGGCGAGGATGACGGCCATCTGACCGAAGTCGCTCAGCTGCTCGAGGATCGCCTGCATCGCTCCGCCCTTCCTGTTCTGATTCTGGCAACGCATTTCCCTTTGTCGCGTGACGCCTGGGCGCGTGTCGCGGTGGCAGCAGTGCTGCAGCAAGGGCGCTGGTGCTCGGACCGATGGCGACGGCGATGCTCCCGGCGGTGGCCTTCGCGCTGATCCTGGCCGGGCCGGGCCGTCTCAGTCTCGACGCACTCTTCGGGACCAAGGTCCATGGTTGTCCTCGTCCCTCGCGCCTTACTCTCGCGTGGTGCTCCCGTATCGCAGACGGATGCTCGCGCTCGCGGAGAAGCTCGGCCCGGATCGTCTGCGCGCGCTGCGTGAGGCCTGGTGGGCGCGGCACATGTACGTCTACGTGACGCCCGGCGAAACGCTGGTGGAGCGCGCTCTCGCCGGATTCCCGGACGACGTCCGCGCACTCGGACGGAAGTGCCGGATCGTGCGGACCGACGCGCGCTACGGCGGGGGTTTCTACCCAGACCGCAACGAAGTCGAGCTCGCCGCCGGCGTGGAGACGTACGAGGGGCTGCGACAGGTAGAGCTCTCCGCCTGCCACGAGCTGTTACACTTCATCTGCTGGAACGACCACCGCTACCGGAGCGATGAGGATCAGGGCTTCCCCTATCTCCGCCGCGCCGTGAGCGACAGCCGGACCCTTCTGGACCGGTATCCGAGGTACAGGGGCTGGGTGACCGGCTCCTTTCTTCGTCAGGGCGACCATGCCAATCCGGTGGAGTACTTCGCCGACGTCCCCACCAATTTCCGCGACACCGACCAGCTGCCACCGCCCATCCGCACGCATTTCGCGCCGCTCATCGACGGCTCACCCCTGCCCTACGACCTCTCGCGTCCGCCGGATTGGCGCATCGATCCGTCGACGCTCGATCTCGCGACGTTCCAGCGCTGGCTCGTGGGCACGGACAAGAAGGGCTAGGTGTCGGTCGAGGTCGCGATCCTCATCTGGCTCGGCATCGGGATCGGCATCGCGGCGGGCGTGTTCCTCATCGCTCGCATCGCCGTGCAGCTCGCGAGCGTCGCCTATCGCGTGCTCGAGAAACAAATGGACACGAGGACCGCGACCCGCGAGACGGGGCTTCTGAGCCTGGCGATCCTCGCCGCGCTCGCCGCCACTGCCGTCATCGCCGGGTACGCGATCCTCGTGTTGTTCGCGTCGCTCCTGGAGAGCGGGATCGCCGGGAACTAGATCGTCGGCTGCTGGAGCGGTCTTCTTATGTCCGGCTTCGTGCCGGGAAGTCCGGTCGGCCCCTCGTCGATGGGACCATCGCCGGGCACCTCGCCGCCATTCTTTCCGACATCACCCGGAACGGGCTCGCCTGGACGGGGAGGGAGTCCGCGATCGGACACTTACTCGCGTCCCTGCTTGCCCTGATCGCCAGGAGCGGGGCTGTCCTCGCCGTAGTCGCCCGGCATCTTGCCGCCCTTGGTGCCGATGTCGCCCTGGCCACCCTGCTTGCCCGCCTCGGGCCACTCGCCCGGCTGCTTCTCGCCGGGGACGTTCGTGTTCTGCATGAGGACCTCCACGTCGGTCGTCGCCCCCCGCTGGAAGCGCACCGAGTTTCCGAGCAGGAGCCATGCCTCGCCGATCCGGGTAACGACCTTGTGACGATGCGCGATCGCTAAATTCGCGCTGCCAGAAGGCGAACGCGTTCGCGGATCCCATCGCGCACCTTCCGAAAGGCCGCGAGCCGGGCCTCCTCCGATCCCGTAGCGGCCGAGGGATCCGCGAAGCGCCAGGACAGCTTCATCCCGGAGCGCGGCGGCACGGGGCAGTGCGAGTCACAGACGGTGACGACGACGTCCCAGCCTTCACCCACCTCGTCGACGCTCTTGGAGCGCTGCGCGCCGATGTCGATGCCGAGCTCGGCCATCGCTCTGACCGCGAGCGGATGGACCGCGGTGGCGCGGGTCCCGGCGCTGGCGATGTCGAAGCGATCGGGCGCGAGCGCCCGCAGGAACCCTTCGGCCATCTGCGAGCGCGCCGAGTTGTGCGAGCACAGAAAGAGGACGCGCTTCTTCACGTCCTCATGATGCGGCGGGAGCGTGGGGCGGCGCCGGCCGCGACCGGCGCCGCCCCACGCAACGGTGCGTCGCTACGCGATGGAGAGCGCGTCGAGCAATGAGCGCGGTGCCGTCCCGGGATTGAGGAACTGGGGGCCGACGTAGAAGATGAGAACGAGGACGATGAGGATGAGCAGGATGATCCCGACGATCATGCCCGCGCCGAACCCACCGTCTGACGAACCAGGGTTGACGTTGATTTGGCCCATGTTGGAGTTGGATACCTCCTCTCGGTAACTCGGTGGTCACACTCGCAAGCAGCGTGCCGTCCCCGCCACCTGGCGGCGCTCGCTCGTATGCTCGCCGGGCGTGCGCCGTGGTCCGCTCCGTCACCCCTGGTTCGCCGGCTTCATCGGCGCGTACGGCCTCGGCGCCATCGCTGACGAGGTCGCGCGCCTGGCGTTACCCCTGCTCATCCTCGACCTGACCCACAGCATCGCCGCGGCGGCGACCCTGCGCGTCGTGCAATCGATCCCGTACATCATCTTCGGAGCACCCGCCGGCGCGATCATCGACCGCGCGGACAAGCGTAGGCTGCTGATCGTCTGCGACGCCGCGAGCGCGCTCCTGACAGTGACGATCCCGCTCTCCGCGATCCTCGGCTTCTTCTCCGTCGAGTTCGTCTTCGTCATCGGCTTTCTCCTCGGCACCGTGGAAGTGCTCTGGGGCGTGACGACGGATTTCAGCGTCGTACCGGCGCTGGTCGAGGAGGATGAGCTGACCGACGCCAACGCGGTCTTCTTCACCGCCGATCGTATCTCGCGCGTGATCGGACCGACGCTCGGTGGTCTCGCGATCGCCGCGTTCGGCACCGTGAGCGCGATGTGGATCGCCGCGTTGGCGTTCGTCCCGACGCTCGCGATCTTCTGGCTCATGCCGCCGGTCTTCAACACGGTCGCCGCGGAACGTCCCCTCACCGTGGGCAACGTCGCACGTGAGATCGGCGAGGGCTTCGCCTACGTGTGGCATCACCCGATCCTCCGATGGCTGCTGGTGGTGATGTCTCTCGCGAATCTCGGAGGCGTGGGCCTGCGGACGCTCATCCTTTACGTGCTCCGCGAGGAGCAGCACCTCGATGAGATCACCATCGGCGTGGCGCTCTCGGTGTCAGGCCTGGCCATGGTCGCGGGCTCGGTCATCGCCCCACGGATCGCCAGCGGGCGGCCCATGGGTCAATCGATGATCGCGAGCGCCGCGGTATCCGGTCTGGCGGCGCTCGCGAGCGCGCTGACTCACGATTGGCGCCTCATCACCGCCGGCTTCACGGCGCGAGAGATCGCGTGGCAGCTCTTCATCATCTACGCGTTCATACCGCGGCAGCGCGTACCGGCACACCTGCGCGGCCGCGCGAACGGCGCGTTCCGGACGATCGTCCTCGTTTCGAATTCGGCCTCGCCGGCCGTGCTCTCCGCGATCGTCGTGTTCGCGTCGAGCGCCGCCGCATTCGCGACCGCCGGTGCGCTCGCGCTGGCGGCCGCCACGGTCGCGGCGTTCACGCCGCTGCGGGACTACGCGCTGCGCGAGGTGGCGCCGGAGGAGACGGTCACTCGCTAGCTCGTTCCGGTCGACTCAGTCGACACCCAGATCGTCCGGAAAGCAGTAGCGCCACGTCTCGCCGGGCTCGAACGAGCGGATGACCGGATGCTTCGTGCTGCGATAGTGCTTGCTCGCGTGCCGGTTGGGTGAGTCGTCGCAGCAGCCGACGTGTCCGCACGCAAGGCAGAGGCGCAGGTGGACCCACCGGTCGCCGGAGGCGAGGCACTCTTCGCAGCCCCGTGGCGTATTGGGCTTGTGGTCGCGCGCCGCGGCGAGGTGCGCGCACAGCGCGACTTCCTGCGTCACCTCACCGACGATACGCCACGGTCGCACCTATCCTGCCCAACATGCGCGCCATGCCCACCGAGCGCGGAGCGACCGTCGAGCTCCGCGAGGTCAGCAAGCGCTACCCCGATCAGCTCGCCGTGGACCGACTGTCGTTCGCGGTCCCCGCCGGCCGGATCTGCGTCCTGCTCGGGCCCAGCGGCTCGGGCAAGACGACGACGCTCAAGATGGTCAACCGGCTGATCGAGCCCAGCGGCGGGGCGATCCTCATCGACGGGCGCAACGTCCTCGACGAGGATGCGACGCTGCTGCGCCGCCGCATCGGCTACGTCATCCAGCAGGTCGGGCTGTTCCCGCACCAGGTGGTCGCCGAGAACGTCGCCACCGTCCCGCGCCTGCTCGGCTGGCCCGCCGACCGCATCGCAAAGCGCACGGCCGAGCTGCTCACCCTCGTCGGGCTCGATCCGGCCCGCTACGCCCGCCGCTACCCCGCGCAGCTCTCGGGCGGCGAGCGACAGCGCGTCGGAGTGGCGCGGGCGCTCGCGGCCGAACCTCCGGTGATGCTCATGGACGAGCCTTTCGGCGCCGTCGACCCGATCGTGCGCGACCGCCTGCAACAGGAGTTCCTGCGAATACAACGCGACCAGGGGACCACGGTGCTCTTCGTGACGCACGACATCGATGAGGCCATCCGTCTCGGAGACCGCATCGCGATCATGCGCGGCGGGCAGCTGGTCCAGTACGCGCCGCCGGCGGAGCTGCTCGCGCACCCGGCGAACGACTTCGTCGCCGAGTTCCTCGGCCCGGACCGCGGCCTCAAGGGTCTGGGCGTCCTGACGCTCGGCGGGACCGAGCTCGATACGAACCTCGAGGGCGCCAGCGTCGACCGGCGCACGCCGGTGCTGCCGCCCAGTGCGACATTGCGCGAAGCGCTGATCGCGATGCTCGCGAGCGACGCGCCGCAGGTCATCGTCGAGGAAGCGGGCCGCTACCGGGGCGTGCTCACGCTGCGGAAGATCGGACAGATCGTGCGAGGCGAGGTGTGATCCCGGGCGAGCCGCTCATCCGCTGGGACTGGATCGCCAGCCATACCGACGAGCTCGCGCTGCGCCTGGTCGAACACGTCGAGCTGACCGTCATCGCCGTGAGTGTTGGACTGATCGTCGCGTTCGCGCTGTCGCTCCTCATCCTCCGGCTGCCGCGACTCGAGGCGCCGGTCACCTGGGTGACGGGCACCCTGTACACGATCCCCAGCCTCGCGCTCTTCGCGCTGCTCATTCCCTACACCGGTCTCACGATCGTCACCGCCGAGATCGGTCTGGTCTCGTACACGCTGCTCATCCTCATCCGCAACATCGTGCATGGCATAAGGAGCGTACCCGCGGACGTGCGGGAGGCCGCGATCGGCATGGGCTACACGCCGCGGCAGATGCTCCGGCACATCGAGCTGCCCCTGGCCCTCGCGGTGATCATCGCCGGCGTGCGCATCGCGACGATCAGCACGATCGGCCTCGTGACGGTGACCGCGCTGATCGGTCAGGGTGGATTCGGCTACCTGATCCTCATCGGGATCCAGCGGTTCTTCAGCACCGAGCTCATCGCCGGTGCGTTCCTGTCGGTCGCGCTCGCGATCGCGGCCGACGGGCTGCTGGTCCTGGTGCAGCGGCGCCTCACGCCGTGGGCGCACGTCGTATGACTCTGTTCGTAGACGTCGTCAAGTGGTTCTTCGATCCGGCGCACTACCAGGGGGCCGACGCTGTCCAGACACGGGTTGTCGAGCATCTGGAGCTCTCGGGCGCGGCCCTGATCGCGGGTGCGCTCATCGCGGTGCCGATCGGCCTGGCGCTGGGACATACCGGCCGCTTCGCGTTCCTCGCGGTGAACGTCGCGAATATCGGCCGCGCCATCCCGTCGCTCGCGCTGATCGCGCTCGGGCTGCCGGTGGCCTTCGCGCTGCAGCTGGGGCTGGGGTTCTGGCCGACCCTCTTCGCGCTCGTCCCGCTCGCGATACCGCCGATCCTCACGAACACGTACGTCGCCGTCCGCGGCGTTTCGCGGGACAGCGTCGAAGCGGCGCGAGGCATGGGCTTCTCCGAGCTCGGGCTCCTCGGGCGCGTGGAGCTGCCGCTGGCCCTCCCGATCATCCTGTCCGGCACCCGCACGGCCGCGGTCAACGTCGTGGCGACGGCGACGCTCGGCGCGCTCGTGGCCGGCGGTGGTCTCGGTCGTTACATCGTCGACGGCCTGGCACTCCAGGAGTACGACCGGTTGTTCGCGGGCGCGATGCTCGTCGCGCTTCTCGCCATTGTTGTGGAGATCGCATTCGGAAAACTTGAACGTATTGCCGTCTCACCGGGCATACAGCGAGAGAGCGCCGCGTTCTAGCGGAGGCGATACTGCCGGTTGGGCCGAGAGTTCAGCGCTGCGGCCCGGAAGGAGTCCGAGTTCATGCGTCCCATCACGCGCGCGACCATCATCTTCGCGGTTGCACTCCTCGTCGCGAGCGCCTGCGGCGGGGCGAGCAGCGGTGGTGCGAAACCCACGGTGATCATCGGGTCCACCAACTTCAGCGAACAGCTGGTCCTGGGCGAGCTGTACGCGCAGACGCTCGAAGCGAACGGATACACGGTGACCCGGAAGTTCAACCTCGGGAACCGGGAGATCGTCTTCCCCGCCCTACAGAGCGGGCAGATCGACATGGAAGCCGATTACCTGGCGACACTTCTTGCGTTCCTGGACAAGACGGCGCAGGGATCGACGGATCCGAAGGCGACGACCGCCACCCTGCAGAAGGCGCTTGACCCGAAGAGCCTGACCGCGCTGGACTACGCGCCGGCGGTCGACCAGAACGGCTTCGCCGTCACCAGGGCGACTGCCGACAAGTACAAGCTCAGCAAGCTGTCCGATCTGGCGCCCGTTGCCAGCCAGCTGGTCCTCGGCGGTCCAGCGGAGTGCCCAACGCGGCCGTTCTGCGCGCTTGGTCTGAAGAACACCTACGGCATCACATTCAAGGACTTCAAACCCCTCGACACGGGCGGACCGCTGACGGTTGCCGCGCTCGAAGGCGGTCAGATCGACGTCAGCCTGCTGTTCACGACCAGCGCGATCATCGCGGTGAAGGGGTTCGTCCTGCTGGACGATGACAAGCACCTTCAGCTCTCGGACAACGTGGCCCCGGTCGTGCGCAACGACCTTCTATCAAAGGGAGGCGACAGCTTCAAGACGCTCATCAACTCCATCGCGCCGAAGCTGACCACCGCGGAGCTCACGAACATGAACAAGCTGGTCGAGGTCGACAAACAAGACCCCAAGGTGGTCGCGAAGGATTGGCTCAAGAAGCAAGGCATCGTCAAATAGACGACTGGCGATCATTGGGCGGCGTGCTCGCTTCGAGCGCCGCTGTGGCGTCGTGGGGTGACGGAGAGTGCGAGCTCTTCGTCATCCACGACGACGGACAGCTTCGCGACCGGTACTGGGATGGGGCCCGCTGGCACGAGTGGGAATCGCTCGGCGGCGGATTCACCGGACAGCCCGCGGCGGCGGCGCGCGGCGCGGACCGCATCGATGTGCTCGCGTTCGGCCTCGACGGTCAGCTGCGCCATCGCTGGTGGGACGGCGCGCTCTGGGTACCGTGGGAGGTCGTGAAGGACGCACCGACCGGTGACGCGGTGAGCTGCACGTGGAGCGGCGGGCGCCTGGACGTCTTCGTGGCGCAGTTCGGCGGGCCGCTCTGGTACCGGGATCTGGCATGACCGACGGCACGTACGACTTCGTCATCATCGGCGCCGGCGCTTCCGGTGAGGCCGCAGCCCACTACGCCAGGGCCCGCGGCTCCAGCGTCGCGATCGCCGACCCCGATCTTTTCGGCGGCTCTTGTCCGTACTGGGCGTGCATGCCGTCGAAGACGCTGCTGCACGCTGCCGAGGTCCGCGCCCACGGCGGTCACTACCCGTGGAAGGCGGCATCGGACCGCCGCGACTACATGATCAATCGCATCGCGACGGACTACCCGAACGACGGCAGTCACGTGCACGCGCTCGAGAAGTCCGGCGCGACCGTCCTGCGTGGCCTCGCGCGGCTGGCCGGGCCGGGCAAAGTGATCGTCGAGCACGACGGTCGCGCGCACGAGCTCGCCGGGGGCAACGTGATCATCGCCGTGGGCTCGGTCGGCAAGGTCCCTCCGATCGATGGTCTCGAGGCGGCTGGCTACTGGACGAATCGCGAGGCGACGACGACACGTGAGCTGCCACGAAGCCTCGTCGTCCTTGGCGCTGGGCCGTCCGGCGTCGAGATCGCGCAGTACTTCGCGCGCTTCGAGGTCCGCACCGCCATCGTCGCGCCCCGCCAGGTAAACCCGACGGATCACCCACGTAGCTCGACGATGATCGCGGAGACGCTGCGGCGGTCCGGGGTCGACGTGCGCACCGGCGTGCGGGCGCTGCGCGTGCGTCCGAAGGGCGGGGAGAATGGCGAGCACGTCATCGAGCTCTCCGATGGGACGAGCGTGAGCGCCGAGGTCATCCAGCTGTCCGTTGGCCGCACCGCGAAGCCCGCGCTGTCGGAGCTCGGCCTGGACACGATCGGCGTCACGTACGACGGCGCCGACACGCTCGCGGTCGATGACCGCATGCGCGTGAGCGAGGGCGTGTACGCGGTGGGCGACGTGATCGGGCACGAGCTCTCCACGCACCTCGGGCACTACGAGGGGGAGATCGCCGTGCGCATCGCGCTCGGCGACGACGTGAGACCGGACTTCAGCGCGATCCCGCGCGTCGTGTACACCGATCCGGAGAGCGCCGCCGTCGGCCTGCGCCTCGAGCAGGCACAGGAGAAGGGCGTCGACGCGTTCGAGGAGTACGCGGGGCTGCCGAAGAGCTCGAAGGGCTACATCGCCGAGACCGACCTCGGACACGCCACGATCGTCGTCGACCGCGCGAAGGGGATCGTCGTCGGTGCGTTCATCGCGGGCGTCGGTGCGGGCGAGGCCATCCACCAGGCCGTGCTCGCGGTGAAGCTGCGGACGCCGATCGACACGCTCGCGCAGACCGTCAACGCGTTTCCGACCACGTCGCGCGTGCTCGGCGGCCTCTACACCGCCGCAGCCCTGAAGCTCCGCTCGGCCTAGAGCAACGGCGCGAGCGCGGACGCGAGCTGGGCGCGATGCTGCGCACCCTCGAAATCGAGCAGCGGATCGGGCGCGAGCATGTGCTCGGTGACGACGTTGTCTCGTCGCACGTAAACGGTCGGGTAGATCGAGCCCTTCGCGTCCGCCTCGACCGCGACGGCCAGCCCATCCCGACCCTGGCCGTCGACGAAGAGCTGCAGCGGGATGATGCCGTCGTCGACGATGCCGCGGTCGCCGTCGAACAGCAGCGACCGCGCGAGGTACGACTTCTGGTGCCAGAGCTCCGGCGCGTGGCTGGCCTCTGACAGAACGTAGCCGAGCACGTCGTCGCGCTTGACGGTCGGTCGCTCGAGGTCGACCCCGAAATGCGTCGTCGCGATGTGGCGGGCGAGGATGCGGGCGTTGTAGCGGTGCCCGTGCACCGCTCCCGAGCTGCTCGGCAGGCCGTGCTTCTTGAGACCCGGCGCGCCGCGGGTGGCCGTCCCGGCGAAGTAGATGTTCGGGACGCTGATGCTCTCGAACAGCGGCGTCTGCGACGGGATCCGTTCTCGTCCCGACGTCACGACGCCGAGCTGCGCGAGATCGCCGAGTGGCGTCTGAAAGCCGGTCGTCGCGATGACGTCGTCCGCATCGAAGACGACGGCGCCTCCGCCGTCGCTGCGCGTCGTGCGAATGCGCCAGCCCTGAGGAGCGCGCGCGATCTCGTCGATCGACGCGTTCATGATGATGACGCCGCCACCCAGGATGTGGTCCTCGTACGGTTGCACGTAGCGCGCGCGCACGCCGACGAGCGAGTTCGTCACGACGGAGAGCTGGGTCGGGCGCGGCGAGGCGAGCACGATCTGCCTGGCCCACGGGAGTAGCCCGTTCGCGAGCTCGAAGGCCGAGACCTCCTTGCCGATGATGAAGATGCGTTTCCCGGCATATGTCTCCGCCGGCCTCGTGCTCGCGTAATGCGCGACGTCCTGCATGCCGGGGATGTCCGGCTTGTACGGCTCCGCGATGCCGAAGGCGAACACGAGGATCCGCGCGCGATAGTCTCCGTGCGTCGTCTGGATCTTGAAGCCGTCGCCATCGCGGGAGGTCGCGGTCCAGCGGCAGTCGTAGCGGACGCGCACGCCCGTCTCGCGCGCGAACGTCGCGAGGTTCTGCTCCATCTCCGCGCGCGCCGGGAAGTACGACGTCCCATCCATGAGGCCGGGTTGGATCGCACGGTACCGATCGCCATCGGGGATCAGCGAATTCCAGTCGTAGCGCTCGTAGTAGCGCGTGCCGCGCTCGTACGGCGCGAAGGGCTTGGTCCAGGAGAGGAGCCGCTGGAAGAACGGCCAACGGCGGAACATGCCACCGGGCGCGGGGTCGGCCGAGATCACCGCATGTGGCACGCCGAGGCGACCGAGGGAGTACGAAAGCTGCAGGCCGCCCGGTCCGCTGCCGATGACGAGGACCGGGTAGTCGCCGGGCGGGAACGGAGTCTCGGCTAGCTGCGCCAACGGGTCGCCGCGCGGAGCTTTCGCGCCTCGCCTTGGAGCATCCGGAACATCACGCGCGGGTGCGCCGACAGGAACGCCTCGAGCGTCGGGCCGGGGATGATCGCGCAGTGAAGGCTGCGTGCGGCGACGATGTCCGCGACCGGCGAGTCACCGAGGAGCGCGGATATCTCGCCGAAGACGTCGCCCCGGCCGAGCGTGCCGAGGTCCTTCCCGTCGACCCGGATGATCGCTTCGCCGGACAGGATGATGTAGCAGCCCGAGCCGGAGAAGCCCTGCCGCAGGATGCGTTCACCCTCGGCGAAGCGGCGCTCGTCGAGCGTGTGTACGACCGTCTCGAGCTCGGATGGGGCGAGGTCGGAGAAGAGCGTGAGGCTCGCGAGGGCTTCGGTCAGCTCGTTCGACGTCGTAGCCACGGCAT
This sequence comes from Candidatus Limnocylindria bacterium, assembly GCA_041486085.1. Taxonomy (GTDB): domain Bacteria; phylum Chloroflexota; class Limnocylindria; order P2-11E; family P2-11E; genus CF-39. The sequence continues at coordinate 70,988 of JBGPKU010000006.1, forward strand.
ATGTCTAGGTCGCCCGCGGTCGCTTGGCAACTCAAGGGACGCAGGACGACAATCGCCTCGTGAGCTCCGTACCTCTCCCCAGCGGCACGATCACCTTTCTCTTCACCGATATCGAGGGCTCGACCAAGCTCTTGACCGGCCTCGGGACGGATCGCTATCACGAGGTCCTCGAAGTCCATACGCAGGCGCTCCGCCGGGCGTTCGCCGACGGCGGCACCGAGATCCGGATCGAAGGTGACGCGCTCTTCGTCGTGTTCCCGAGCGCGTCAAAGGCGGTGCATGCGGCAGCGGCGGCGCAGCGCGCTCTCGCTGCCGCGCGATTCCCGCACGGCGCGGTCGTGCGCGTGCGCATGGGAATGCACACCGGCGAGGGCACGCCGGCGAGCCGCGCAGCAGGTGCGGACTACGTCGGCATTGATGTGCACCGTGCGGCCCGCATCGCCGGCGTCGCGCACGGCGGCCAGATCCTGCTCTCGGCGGCCACGGCAATGCTCGCGGCGAGCGACCTCGGCGAGGGAACGACCCTGCGCGACCTGGGTGCGCACCGCCTCAAGGACCTCTCGTCGCCGGAGCAGATCCGGCAGCTCGTGATAGAGGGGCTCCCGAGCGACTTCCCGCCGCTCCGCAGCCTCGACAACGTGCCGAACAACCTCCCCACGCAGCCGACCACGTTCATCGGCCGCGAGGCGGACATCGCCGAGGGACTGCGGCTGCTCGACACGACGCGCTTGCTCACGCTCATCGGCCCCGGCGGGACCGGAAAGACGAGACTGTCCCTTCAGCTCGCGGCGGAAGCGCTGTCGGTCTTTCCCGACGGTGCGTTCTGGGTACCGCTGGCGCCGATCACCGACCCGACCCTCGTGCCCTCGACCATCGCGCGCGCGCTCGGGGTGCAGGTCGCCGGGAAGGAAGATCCCCTCCAGCGCGTTGTGGATCACGTGCGCGGCAAACGACTGCTTCTGGTGCTCGACAACTTCGAGCAGATCCTTCCCGCGGCGACCGACGTGTCGGCGATCCTCGACGCTGGCTCCGACCTGAAGGTGATCGCGTCGAGCCGCGCACCGCTGCGGATCGCCGGCGAGCAGGAGTTCCCCGTCGCCCCGCTCGACCTGCCGGACCCGGAACGATTGCGATCGCTCGACGTGCTCGCGCAGTCCGACGCCGTCCGCCTGTTCATCGAGCGCGCGCGCGCGGTGAAGCCAGACTTCACGGTGACGGCCGAGAACGCGATGGCCGTCGCCGAGATCTGTGCACGGCTTGACGGCCTGCCTCTGGCGATCGAGCTGGCCGCGGCACGCGTGAAGGTGCTCACGCCACAGGCGATGTTGCCGCGGCTTCGAAAGGGACTCGATCTCCTCGCGAGCGGCTCGCCAGATCGCACCGATCGCCAGCGCACGCTCCGCGGCGCGATCGCCTGGAGCTACGAGCTGCTCGACGACGGCCTCAGGCGATTCTTCGCGCGGTCCTCGGTCTTCGTGGCAGGTTCGACGCTCGAAGAGCTTGAAGCAGTGTGCGGGCCGGCGTCGGACATCGGTGGTGAAGTGTTCGAACGCTTGTCGGAGCTCGTTGACAACAGCCTGACGCGGAGGATCGACGCTGACGGCGGGAGCCGGTATCGCATGCTCGTCACGATCCGCGAGTTCGCGACGGAGAAGCTCGAGGCGAGCGGTGAGGCGCCCGAGATCCGTCAGCGTCACTTCGCCGCGTATCTCGCGCTGGCCGAGCGCGCCGCGCCGCAGCTGCAGGGCAACGACCAGCGCCGCTGGCTCGATCTCGTCGAGCGCGAGCACGACAACATTCGCGCGGCGCTCGAGCACGCGCTATCCGCCGGCCGCGTCGACGACGCGACGCGTCTTGTCTTTGCGCTCTGGCGTTTCTGGCAGGTTCGCGGCTACCTGCGCGAGGGCGTCGTGTGGTCAGAGCGCGTGCTGGCGCTCCCGCCCGGCGATGCGAGGGTTCGCCTGCGAGCGCTCGAGGCGGCAGGTGGCCTCATCTACTGGATGGGTGACATGCCGACGACACAGGGCTACTACCGGCAGGCGTACGATCAAGCTGGCGCGCTGGGTGACGTCGCCGAGCGAGCCAAAGCGGCCTACAACCTCTCTTTCACATTCCTCCTTACGCGGACCGACCTCCCGCAAGCAGAAGCGCTGCTCAAAGAGGCGCTCGCGCTCCAGCGCGGCCTCGGCGACGGCGCGGCGAGCGGCCGGACCGCGTTCGCGCTCGGCTCGCTGTACGGCCAGGGCTTCGATCGCGACCGCGGCGATCGCCTGAGGGCCAAGGAGCTCGCGCGCGAGGCACTGGCGCAGCATCGCACGCTCGGGAACCGGTTCGACATCGCCTGGGATCTGTATCTGACCGGGATCTCCGCATTGCGGCTCGGTGAGATGGATGCCGCCATCGCCGAATGGCGTGAGTCGCTGCAGATGTTCGTCGACGCCGCGGACTCGAGCGGCATCGTGCTGCTCCTCAGCAACTACGGAGAGCACGCTCGCGCCCTTGGCGATCTCGAGCGTGAAGCGACGCTCGTCGGTGCGTGGACCGCTCTGGGTGAGCGGACCGGCGTCGGGCTGGCGAGCCTGTGGGGCCCCAGCGAAGGGCGCACCCTCGCGAAGGACATCGTGCCGGCGCACCAGGCGGCTTTCGATCGCGGCCGCGCGATGAAGACGGACGAAGCCGTCGCCTTTGCGCTCGCCGCACCGACCGTCGGACGGTGAGCGCGCAGCTCGAGCTCCTCGATTACCGCCGGCGGGTCTCGGACCTGTACGACGAGGTGCGCGCGCTCCGCGAACGCGACGCCGTAGCGGCGCATCGGCGCTGGCGAGCGGTGCGTGACGAGCTCTTCCGCTCACATCCGCAGTCGGCCCTGCCGCCGGACGAGCGCGCGAAGTTCACCGGCCTCGCGTATCGCGCATACGACCCGCGCTTCTCGTTCACGGCGACGGTGCGAGCGCTGCCGGAGGAACGCTACGACGTCGGCACGAGCACCGGGGGTGTCATCCCGTTCGTGCGCTTCGGCGCCGTCGATCTGCCGATCGGCACGCTCGAGGTGATGTGGCTCGATGAATACAGCGGCGGCGTCTTCCTGCCGTTCCGTGACGCGACGTCCGGGAAGACGAGCTACGGCGGCGGGCGGTACCTCCTCGACACCGCAAAGGGCGCGGATCTGGGTTCTGCCGGCGACGCGCTCGTGCTCGACTTCAACTTTTCCTACCACCCGTCGTGTGTCTACGACCCGCAATGGGTCTGCCCGCTGGCACCGCTGTCGAACCGGCTCGACGCCGCCATCGAAGCGGGCGAGATGACCGACCCCGGCGCGTCGGCGCGCGGGATCGCGTGAGCGTCTCGTTATGACGGGCGCGCAGCGCTGGACGCTGACCGCCGCGATCCTCGGCTCGGGGATCGTCTTCCTCGATTCCACCGTCGTGAACGTGGCTCTCCCGCGCATCGGGCGCGAGCTGCCGTCGAGCGTGTTCGGTGTGCTCGAGGGTCAGTCGTACGTCTACAACGCCTATCTCCTCACGCTATCGGCGCTGCTCGTCCTCGCCGGCGCGCTGAACGACTACTTCGGCCGGAAGCGCATGTTCGCGGTCGGGCTCGCGGGGTTCCTCGTCACGAGCCTCCTCTGCGGCGTCGCGCCGACGATGGAGCTGCTCATCGTGGCCCGGATCCTCCAGGGCGCGGCAGGCGCGCTCCTCGTGCCCGGATCGCTCGCGCTGATCACCGCGACCTTCTCGGGCGAAGCTCAGGGTCGCGCGTTCGGCATCTGGTCGGGCGCGTCCGCCGCGACGACGATCCTCGGACCCTTCGTCGGTGGCGTCCTCGTCGACGCGCTCTCGTGGCGCGTCGCGTTCCTGATGAACGTCCCGCTCTGCCTGATCGCGCTCTGGGCGACGATGGCGTATGTCGACGAGAGCCGCGACGAGTCCGCGAGCGGCTCCTTCGATTGGCTCGGCGCGGCCGTCGTGGCGCTGGCGGTCGGCGGCCTGTCCTTCGGCACGATCTACAGCCAGCAGCGGGAGTGGCGCGACCCACTCGGGCGGGGGGCCATCGCGGTCGGAGCGATCGCCACCTTCCTGTTGCCCTTCCTGATGACGCGGCGGCGCGATCCGCTCATCCCGCCATCGCTCTTCCGGTCGAGGAACTTCACCGTGACCAACACCTCGACCTTCCTGATCTACGGAGCCCTCTACGTGATCGGTTACTTCTTCACGCTGTTCATGCAGGGGACGCTCGGCTACACGGCGGGTGCGGCGGGTCTCACGTTCATCCCGTCCGGCCTTTTCCTCGTCTTCTTCTCGTCGCGTTTCGGAGCGCTCGCCGGAAAGCGCGGTCCGCGAATGCTCATGACCGTCGGTCCGGCGCTCATGGGCCTCGCGGTGCTGTGGTACTCGCGCATCCCCGCGACGAGCACGCCATGGAGCTTCACCTTCGGCGACCCGCAGACATACCTGCCGCCACTCTCGTACGCCACTGATGTCCTGCCGGGGAGCCTGCTCTTCGGGCTCGGCCTCGCGATGATGGTGGCACCGCTCACGACGGCGCTCATGTCAAGCGTTCCCGTCCACAACGCCGGGGTCGCGTCGGCGGTGAACAACGCCATCTCGCGCGTCGGGCCGCAGCTCGCCGGTGCGCTGATCTTCGTCGCGATCACCGCGAGCTTCTACGCCGCCCTCGCGACGCGACTCCCGGGCGTCGACGTGAACGATCCGCAGACAAGGCGCGCGATCTCACCGCTGAACGTGGAGCGGCCGGCGAGCCCGACCCCCGACATCGCGGCGCGCATGCTGGCGGAGCGAGAGGCATCGACGGAGGCGTTCCACCTGGCCATGTACATCGCGGCCGCGCTGCTGTTCGCCGGCGCCGCGGTCAATGGCCTCGGAATCGTCGATCGTCCCGTGGAGGGCGACCAAACCGGGCCGGGGCTAGTGCAACGGCGGGAAGAGCGCCCGGTACGCGTACAGCAGCCCGTACGCGATCACCACGAGAAGGATGACAGCCGCGAGCAAGCCCATCAGGCCGAACCCGCCGCTCCGACGGACGTTTCCATGGGCCGATCGGAGACGCGCCGTAACTGACCCGCAGCGCGAACCCGCCGGACCAACGGGTTCTCAAAGAAGCTAATCCGCTGGAGAACGCCGTCGCCTTTCACTACATGCACTACAACTTCTGCCGACCCGCACATCACGCTGAAGGGAAAGACTCCAGCGACGGTGGCAGGCGTTGCGGATCACATCTCGTCTATCGAGGAAGTGATCGCGCCGCTCAGTCCTGTGGTACTCGCGAGGCAGCCTAGATGGCTAGGGGCAGTTACCCACGCGCGTGTTCGTGATCACGATGTTTGGCAGCGCCCCGGGAGCGGAGCCGGGGGCCTCGACGTACAGAGTCTGATTCCCCTTCGTATACACGTCCCGCCCAAGTGCGCCGCCGCAGAACGTCCAGCCCTGCCCCACCAACGTCGGTCTCACCGTCGCCTTCGCGTCGGCATTGGCCGACCCGCAGTCGAATGACCAAACAGTGGAATCCGGCTGCACGATTGGTCCGGTGACGATCTTGCAATTCGCAGGGAGCGCGAGGCCGCTAGCGGTGGCTGACGGGCTGCCCGTCGCCGTTGATGCTGGCGTGGAGCACGCTGCGAGGACAGCGACGAGGAGGGCGGTGAGGACCGAGCGGATCACGCCCATGCTCCTGCACAACATGCACCACCGCGAAGTGGCCTTGGTCAGACACCCAAACTGGACCACTACCACCTGCAATGTCGGTCAGATTCGCCTAGATTTACGGCATTCCCAACACGACCACACCCACCAAACGTGACGACTGGCTGACGCTGGGCGAAGCGAGCCGAGTGCTCGGCGTGGACCCGGACACCCTCCGCCGCTGGGCGGACAACGGCAAGATCGAGGTCTTCACGACTCCCGGCGGCCATCGCCGCTTCCTCAAAGCGTCGATCGACGGCCTTCTGCCGCGCGCGAAGGTCGGCCGGCGGCCGAGCCTCTCGTCGATGGGCGAACCTCCGGATCGCATTGCGGCCGAGTTCCGCAGGCGCGTGCGCACCGAGCTCAGCGACCAGGACTGGCGGACGCGCTTCGACGAAGGATCGCTCCGCTGGTTCCGCGAACGCGGCATGCGCATGAGCGACCTGCTGCTGGGATCGCTCGACACCGCGCGGCGAGCCGGACGCGAGCAGCTCCTCGCGCAGGCCGAGCAGCTCGGACGCGAGTACGGCGTCGAAGCCAAGCGTGCGGGCCTGTCGCTCGGCGAAGCGACCCAGGCGTTCCTGTTCTTCCGCGCCCGGTTCATGGCAGAGATCGCGCATGTCGCGCGGCGGCGTGCGGTCGAGACCGCACAGGCCGCGGCGCTGTTCGCCGAGGCCGATCGCGCGCTCGATCGGGTCATCCTCTCGCTCATCGCGGGACATCAGGCATGACCGATCCGGCGCGGATACGGAAGCGCGCGATCGACGCCATCGACAAGCGGCGCGAGTCGCTCTTCGAGCTGTCCCTGGCCATTCACGCGAAGCCCGAGCTCGGGTACCAGGAGCGCGAGGCCGCGCTGCGCCTCACGCAGTTCCTCGAGGGTGACGGCTTCAAGGTCACGCACTCGTATCGCGGGATCGAGACGTCGTACCGCGGTGACGCGCCGGGCAGGGGTCCCGGTCCACGCGTCGCGATCCTCGCCGAGTACGACGCGCTCGCCGATCTCGGCCACGGCTGCGGGCACAACCTCATCGCGATGATCGGCACCGCGGCGGCGGTCGGAGTGCGCGAGGTCATCGACGAGCTGCCGGGCAGCGTCGCCGCGATCGGAACGCCCGCGGAGGAGGGCGGCGGCGGCAAGGTCGCGCTGCTGCGCGCGGGCGGATTCGACGACGTCGACGCGGCGATGATGATCCACCCGACCACCGGCCGGAGCCTCGCGGGCCGGCACTCACTCGCGAACAACCGCGTCAACGTCGAGTACTTCGGCAAGTCCGCGCACGCGGCGTCGCAGCCGGACCAGGGGATCAACGCGCTCGACGCGATGATCCAGCTCTTCAACGGCGTGAACGCCATGCGCCAGCAGCTTCGTCCCGATGCCCGCGTGCACGGCATCATCGAGAAGGGTGGCAGCGCGGCCAACGTCATCCCCGAGTACACGCTGGGCCGGTTCAGCGTGCGCGCGCTCGATCGCCGCTATCAACAGGAGGTCCTGCGCCGCTTCGTGGCTTGCGCCGAGGGCGCGGCGACCGCGACCGGCGCGACCGTCAAGGTGACGGTGCTCGAGAACGCGGGCTACGAGAACATGGTCTTCTCGACGCCTATGGCTGAGAGCTGGGCGGCGAACATGCGATCCCTCGGCACGCCCGTCTTCGACACGCGCGACGACGAACGGGTCGGCTCCACCGACATGGGCAACGTGATGCAGGTGCTGCCAGCGATCCATCCGTACATCGCCATATCCGATCAGACCATCCCCGGACACTCGACCGCGTTCCGCGACCACGCCGCGACGCCCGAGGCGCTCGAGCGCGCGCTCGTCGCGGCCAAGGCGCTCGCGCTCACGGCCATCGACGTGCTCGCGGACCCGAACGTGCTGAGGAAGGCACGCACCGAGTTCGCGGAGCGGCAGGCTGCGGGCATCGTGAAGGGGCGCACGCCATCGGCCTGAGTCGCGAGGCCCGCATCCTGACAGCCGCACAGCTGTTCTGGGGCATCGGTTTCGGCTTCCTCGCGACGCTGCTGCCGCTCTTCCTGCGCGAGCTGGGCGCGAGCGCGACGGACATCGGACTGGTCTTCGCCGTCGGCAACATCCTCGCTGCGATCACATTCATTCCGCTCGGCCTCCTGGCGGATCGCTGGGACCGCCGGCGCGTGCTCATCGCGGTGTGGATCGCCTCGACGGTCGGCGTTGCGGCGTTCCTTCCGCTGACCGATTGGCGCGCGGCGTTCGTCGGCTCAGTGCTCTTCTGGGTCGGCAGCGCCGCGCTGCCGCTCATCAGCGCGCATCTCGCTGCCACGACGCCACGCGTGCGGCTGGCGGGCGAGCTCGGCGTCGTCTATGGCGCGTTCTTCTTCGGGACGGTGCTGGCCTCACCGATCGCGGGCTCGGTCGGCGCCGCCATCGGGCTCCGCGGCGGGATCGCCGTCGCGGCCGTCGCGTTCGTGCTGTCGTCGGCCATCGCCCTCGCCATCGCTGAGACGCCTGTGATCCCTCACATTCCGGGACCGCCGCTGCCGCGGTCGTTCTGGACGTTGGTCGCGATCGTGCCGCTCGCTGCGCTCATCTCGACGATCGTGAACCCGCTCTTCCCGGTGTACGTGCGCGACATCGCCGGCGTGCCGCTGGATCGCGTCGGCATCTATGTCGGTCTCGTCGCCCTCGGGGCGGCGCTCTCGTCGGCGATCGACGGCCGCATCGCCGACCGTTTCGGCGCCGTGCCCGCGCTCGTCGGCGCCGGCGCCTTGCTCACTCTCGGGGCGGCGCTCATCGCGCTCGCCGGGCACAGCGAGGTCGCCCTTGGACTTGGGTCGCTACTCCTCGGTGCCCAGAGCGCGGCGAATCCGGTGATGGCAGCGGCGCTCGAGCGCGTTCTACCGGCGGCACGCGCCGCGGTCGGCTACGCGGGGTTCCAGCTCGTCTTCGCTCTCGGCTTCGGCACTGGAGGACTCCTCTCCGGGATCCTCTATGACGCCGATCCGATACTGCCGCTCCTCGTGCAGATCGCGCTCGCGCTTCCCATCACTGCAACGGTCGCGGTCATCGTCGCGCGCATCCTTCGCAGGACGACGATGACGGCCCGTTAGCGCTAGGCTTATTTTTCACAAATCTTGAGGTTGTTTGGAGTCTGAATGCTCGTCGCGAAGGATCGTCCGACCACGAATACGCACCTGCTCTCATGGGTCGACGACATTGCGAAGATGTGCAAGCCCGACCAGGTCTATTGGGTGGATGGATCCGAGCAAGAGGCCAAGGCGCTCACCGACGAGGCCGTCGCCAGCGGCGTACTGATCTCACTCAATGCCGACAAGCGTCCGAACTCCTTCTACAGCCGCTCCAACCCGAACGATGTCGCACGGACCGAGGAGCTCACCTTCGTGTGCACGCCGACGAAGGAGGAGGCCGGCCCGACGAACAACTGGATGCCCCCGGACGAGGCATACAAGAAGCTCGCGGCGATCTTCGACGGCGCGATGAAGGGGCGGACGATGTACGTGATCCCGTACATCATGGGAACGTCCGACTCCCCCTTCGCGATGATCGGCGTCGAGATCACCGACTCCATCTATGTCGTGATCAACATGCGGATCATGGCGCGCGTCGGGAAGGTCGCGCTCGACCGGCTCGGCGAGTCGAACAGCTTCAATCGTGGCCTCCACTCCGTCGCCGACTGCGATCCGGAGCGCCGCTACATCTGCCACTTCCCGCAGGACGACACGATCTGGTCGGTGGGCTCGGGTTACGGAGGCAACGCGCTGCTCGGCAAGAAATGCTTGTCGCTGCGCATCGCGAGCTATCACGCGCGCAAGCAGGGGTGGCTCGCGGAGCACATGATGCTTCTCGAAGCGGAGAGCCCCGAAGGCGAGACGCACTTCCTCGCCGGCGCATTTCCGAGCGCATCGGGAAAGACGAACCTCGCGATGCTCCTTCCCCCGCCGGAGTTCGACGGCTGGAAGATCCGCACCATTGGCGACGACATCGCGTGGATGCGCGTCGGTGACGACGGCCGCCTCTACGCGGTGAACCCCGAGGCGGGCTTCTTCGGCGTCGCGCCGGGCACGAACCAGCACACCAACGCCACCGCCATGAAGATGCTCGAGCACGACTGCATCTTCACCAACGTGGCGCTGACCCCGGACATGGACGTGTGGTGGGAGGGCATGGACCCGCCGACGACCGACCTCATCGACTGGCGCGGCAAGCCCTGGAAACGCGGGTCCAAGGAGCCGGCGGCGCAGCCCAACAGCCGCTTCACCGCGCCGATGAAGAACAATCCGAAGCTCTCGCGGTACGCGACGGACCCGAAGGGCGTGCCTATCTCGGCGATCCTGTTCGGCGGCCGTCGCACCACGACCGTCCCGCTCGTCGTCGAGTCCTTCAACTGGACCCACGGCGTGTACCTCGGGGCCACCGCCGGCGCCGAGACGACCGCCGCCATCACCGGCGCGGTGGGCCGCATCCGCCGCGATCCGATGGCCATGCTCGCGTTCATCGGCTACGACGCTGGCACCTATTTCTCTCACTGGCTCTCGATGTTCGGGCGGATGAAGCGCCCGCCGAAGATCTTCCTCGTGAATTGGTTCCGGAAGAGCGACGATGGCCGCTACCTCTGGCCGGGCTACGGCCAGAACATGCGCGTGTTGAAGTGGATCATCGATCGCGCTGCCGGTCGCGCGGACGCGATGGAGACGCCGATCGGCTACACGCCGCGCCTCAGCGACCTCGATCTGCGCGGACTCGACGCGTCGAACGAGGCGGTCGCGCAGGCGCTGCGCGTGGACAGGACCGAGTGGGAGAAGGAGCTCGAGGCGCACGCCGACTGGTTCGAGAAGCTCGGCGGCACGGTGCCCGAGGCGCTGCGGCTGCAGCGCCGCCTGCTTCTCTCCTCGCTGAAAGCGACCACCTAGCCCCACCGCTTCCGGTCGCGCGTAGATTGCTGCGGTGACGGAGGCGATCGTCGCGGGAGCCGTCGCCGGAGCGATCGCCGGCGCGATCGTCGCGCTCGCTGTCGGCTTCTTCACGCGTACGCGGGCGGGCCGATGGCGCTCATTTGTGTCGTCGGAGCGCGCATCCGCACCACAGATGGCGACGACGTACCCGCACGCGCCGCAGCGGTACAGCGCTCTCGACTTCCAGCTCTTCGACGAGAGCGCGAAGCGCGTTCTGGCGGTCGCGCAGGACGAGGCGCTCCGCATGAACCACAACTACATCGGGACCGAGCACCTCCTCCTGGGGCTGATCCGCGGAGATTCTGGCGGTCCGGCCGGGCGCGCGCTCGCTCGTCTCGGCGTGTCGCTCGACAAAGCACGAACCGCGCTCGACTTCATCATCGGCCGCGGCGAAACGCCGACGACCCCTCAGGAGATCACGATGTCGCCACGCGCGAAGAGGGTCTTGGAGCTCGCGCAGGACGAGGCGCGGACCCTCGGTCGAGCGCACATCGGAGCGGAGGAGATCCTTCTCGGCTTGCTGCGTGAAGGCCAGGGGATCGCGTCAGGGATCATCGAGTCGCTCGGCGCCACCCTGGACGCGATGCGTCAGGCGGTGCTCGAGGAGATGGCGGGCGTGCCGCCACGTCCCGCTTCGGGGCCGCAGGGGGTCATCCAGAGGCAGACCCACACGTACCGCGGCCCGTTCGATCGCTTCAACGACCGAGCCAAGCGAACGCTCGCGCTCGCGCAGGACGAGGCGGTCCGCCTCAACCACAGCTACATCGGACCAGAGCACCTGCTGCTCGGGCTCGTGCGTGAGGGCGAAGGTGTCGCGGGACGTGTGCTCAACCGGCTCGGGATCGAGCTGTCGAAGACGCGGCAGGCCGTCGAGCAGGTGATCGGCCGAGGCGACTCGGCCAGCTCGCCGACCGAGAGCACGCTGACGCCACGCGCGAAGAAGGTGATCGAGCTGGCGATCGACGAGTCGCGCAAGCTCGGCCACAACGACGTTGGGACAGAGCACCTGCTGCTCGGACTGGTGCGCGACGACACGAGCGTCGCGTGCCAGATCTTGCGCGACCAGGGCGCTCCGCTCGAGAAGATCCGGCATCACGTGATCGCCACGCTCGGCGGACAGGCACCGCTGTCCGACGATCAGCCCCCGTCTCCGCAGGCGTAGACCGAAGCTGGCGCCTACTTCAAGCTGACGTCGGGATCGCCCGTGAGAACACGCGCGACACGAGCGCGCGCCGTGGCGTGATCCGGCGCTCGCACCAGCACCGTCACGCTGTAGATCTCCTCGGCCGCGGCCCCGAGCGCGGCGCGGTCCGCCCGCAGCATGCGGAAGCTCCACAGCGCGACGGCGCCCGCGACGGTGCTGTCGACGGCGAAGTGCCAGACGTCGTGCCAGGTCTCGAGCGGAAAAGACAGCGCGAGTGCGGCGTTGAGCAGGCGGTACAGCGCGGCCGAGCCGAAGACGAGCAGACCCAGGACGCCGCCGAGCACCGCAAGGTAGAGGTACGCCCGCCGTGGGAGCGATCGGCGCTCGTCCTCATCGAGACGAGCGACGGCCGTGCGCCAGTGGGACGCCCAGGCCGCGCCGCCGACGAGCACGAGCGCGACGTAGGTCGCCGTCTCCGCGTTCTGGTGCGTGTTCATGCCCAAGACCTGACTGCCGAGCACGCCGATCGCGCCGGCGGCGCCGATCGCCGCCATGGCAAGGCCGATCGCGCTGATGAGGTAGATGTAGAGGCGGCGGATCGTGGCGGCGCGTGCGATCTCGGACTCTCGCGCCGCTTCGCTCTCCACAACACGTCGATGGAATAGCCACACCGCGCCGAACACGAACACGAACGGCGTGGAGCCAGCGAGCTCCTGCCACACGCTCGTGAACTGCTCGGCGGCGGGATCGCCAAGAAGCCGACGACCCATCGACGAAAGCACCAGCGTCGACGACACGAGCACGGTCACGGCGGACACAAGGACGATGAGATAGATCGCGAGCTTCCGGATGATGCTGCGTCGCTCGATCTGGGCGTCGGGCGCGTGAGAGAGGCCGAGCTGCAGGGGAAGCCACGTTCCCAGCCACAGGGCGATGCCGGCGACGATCGCAGGGATCGCGCCGATCAGCTGGAAACGAAGCATCTCGTCTCGCGTCGGCAGTGGCGGCACGACGACGCCCGGCGGAGGCGAGGGGATGAAGTTCTGATCAAGCCCGGGGAGCGGCGCGAGCGCGTCGGCCACGCGCTGAAGGATGCCGGCGAGCGTGCTCGATGCGCTGAAGGTGGCGAAGAAGATACCGATCACGACCAGCGAGTACAGCGCCAAGTGCCTGATCTCGGCCGCCCGACCACCGATCGTGGTCGCGCGCCGATCGGCCATCGACAGCCGCAGGTGGAACACGAAGGCGATCGACGCGGCGATGGCCATCGCCGCCGCACCCGCGGCGCGCGCCTGCCATTCGGGTTCGAGCCCGAAGAACGTCGGCGAGATGTCGCCCGATCCGAAGGTCGTTCCCTGCAGCACGAGGCGCAGCGCCCGTTGGCCATAGCCGAACACCAGGAGCGCGGTGACGAAAACGACGCCATGCATGTACAGGCTGCGCAGCGCGGACGCGCGCTCTTCGACCGCGCGCGCGGCGGCGCGCTGCGCAAGCCGGAAGTGGAACCACCAGGCCGGGGTGCCAACGATCAGCAGCGCGATCGCGAGGCTCGCCTGCTCGCGGTACAGGTCGCTCGGGCGATTGAAGTCGGCGAAGACGAATGGCAGGCCGGTGAAGCCTCCACTCGGCGCGCCGAGCGCGATCTCGGCGGCGACTCGCAGGATGTTCGCGACGCCCAGCACGATCATGTGCACGGCCACCAGCGCGACGACGTAGACGTAGGCGCGCTGCACGGCCGATTGCGCGCTCGTCGTGGGGATGGCTGTCGCCACGCTCATCCGTGCATCATGAGGCGCGCGGCAACGTCCGGAGAAGCGCGTTCACGGTGGCCGATGGCTCCGCGCCGGCGCGCCACAGAGCGTGGATCGTGCGGGTCGGGGTCGATGCGCCTTCGACCCGTACCGTCACGAGCTCCCCCCGCCGCAGCTCGTCGCGGATCGCCATCTCGGGAAGCAGGGCCGCGCCGAATCCCGCCAGGACCACGCGCTTGCACGCCTCCGTGTTGTCGAGCTCCATCAGGATCCGCGGCGCGGTGCCGGCCTGCGCGAAATACGCCAGCGTGAGCGCGTGGAGATAGGCGGCGGGATCGCGCACCACCAGACCAGAGAGCGCGAGATCCTGTATCCCCACTCGGCTTCGGCGCGCGAATGCATGACTCCTTCCCACGACCACGGGAACATCCTCGGTGAAGAGCGGACGCGCGGCCAGCTCGGGCAGCACGACCAGCTGCGAGACCAGCGCGATCTCGATCTCGTCGGCGCGCAGCGCCTCCGCGACCGCGCGCGAGCGACCGCTGCGGACGGTGACCTCCACGTCGGGATGCGTGCGCGCGAACTTCGCCAAAGCGGCGGGTGCGAGGTACAGCGCCAGATCGGACGCCAGTCCCAGCGTCAGAAATCCGCCATGCGCGTCGCGAGCCGAGCGAGTGTCCGCAACGCCACGCCGCACCGCTTCCAGGGCGGCCATCGCGCGCGGCAAAAATCGGCGTCCGGCCGCGGTGAGCGTGACGCCGCGGCGTCCGCGCACCAACAGTGGCGTGCCGAGCTCACGTTCGAGACCCCGGAGGCGGGCGGTCACGGTCGGCTGCGTGAGGTCGAGCGCCTCGGCGGCCCGCGTGATGCTTCCCCGCCGCTGCGCTTCGACGAACGCCGCGAGCTGCCCCAGCTCCACCCATCTAGTATAGACACATTCTATGGTGGACCTGGTGCCAAAGGCCTGTTCTATGATGGCACTCCGAGCGTACGATGCGGCGGAGACCCAACGCATGTGGGGGACGGTTCGATTGACACATCGCATCACGCTGATCCCAGGTGATGGCACTGGCCCCGAGATCGTCGAGGCCACGAGCCGCGCCATCGAGGCCACCGGCGTCGCCATCGAGTGGGACGTCCACGATATCGGCGTGCCCGCGCTGCAGAAGCTGGGCGATCCATTCCCGAAGTCCACGCTCGACTCCATCCGCCGGAACAAGGTGGGCCTCAAGGGCCCCCTCACGACGGAGCTTGGCACCGGTATGCGGTCGGTGAACGTCGCGCTGCGCAAGGAGTTCGACCTCTACGCGAACCTGCGTCCGGCCAGGACCTACGAGGGAGTCCAGGCGCCAATGGGCAAGATCGACCTGGTCGTCGTCCGCGAGAACATCGAGGATCTGTACGCCGGGATCGAGTTCGACATCAACACTCCGGAGCTCGCCGAGGTCCGCGCGGTGATCGAGAAGGCGTCGAAGCAGAAGATCCGCACCGACGCCGCGATCGCGATCAAGTACATCAGCGAGTTCGGCTCGCGCCGGATCGTGAAGTTCGCGTTCGAGTACGCGCGCGCCAACGATCGGCACAAGGTCACGGCCGTGCACAAGGCGAACATCATGAAGTTCGCCGACGGCCTGTTCCTTCGAGTCGCCGGCGAGGTCGCGACGCAGTATCCCGACATCGAGTTCGAGGACCGCATCGTCGACAACATGTGCATGCAGCTCGTGCAGAAGCCCGAGCTGTACGACGTCCTCGTGCTCCCGAACCTGTACGGCGACATCGTGAGCGACCTCGTCGCCGGCCTCGCCGGGGGTCTCGGCGTCGCTCCGGGGGCGAACATCGGCGAGAACGGCGTCGCGGTGTTCGAGGCGATCCACGGCTCGGCGCCGAAGTACGCCGG